>NZ_JAAQTO010000029.1 GCF_011742165.1 Billgrantia bachuensis
GGCAGGAGACCCCTGTTGCTTGTGCAGGCGTTGCCCTCAACGTTTCCCTTGGTTACGGTAGGTAAAAAGCTGCATAAGACGGCTTACGTGACCAAGACGTACTCAGGGATGCCGCATTAGGGATGATGGAAATCGTCATCCATTCTGCCAGCAGGGCGGTAGCGTCTCTGAAATTCCTGGCTCAGGCCAACGGGCTACGCAGCCGGCAAGCAAGCCGCCAATAGAGTCCTGGCTAAAGCTCAAAGAGACTGCAGAATCAAGGGATTAGAGGAACCGTTGTGGAAGTCATGACCAAAAAATAAAACTGTTAACAAGGCCATGCAGACCACAAGCGCGTGATGGCGGCGTTAGGAGATGTCGACTTTGGAAATGATACAGGTTTCATCTTCGGCAATTCTTGCGGTCGGTTACGATGCCGTGACACGTCGTATGAAAATCACTTTTGCTGAGGGAAAAACGTACGACTTCTGTGGTGTACCTGAGGGTATCTTTAAAGGGCTGTTACATGCTGGCTCCAAGGGGCGTTATTACAACGACCACATTCGATATCGGTATCAGTGCTAGTTGCTAGAAAGTTCCCTTGGAATGGCGGCGAGTATGAGTGATTGGATAGTTGGGTGCCTGGTAAGTTAGCTGCAGGCGTAACGATTTTCGCCTTCGTGGTTTCGTTTGCGGCCCTCGCTTTTTCTGCGTTTCGATATGTGGCCGGCGTGCACCAGAGCCAAGAGAAGGTGCATTTCACCACTTATCACCGCCTGCTCCGAATAGTGATTACCGGATCTGGCGAACAGGCCTGCTCAAGCTGGTTAGCCAAATCGCGTAAATCCACGAACTGACTAACTTGCGGAAATACGATCCGGTGACGTATAGGATGCTGCGGTATCTTCGGAATGAATAGCTCGAGCGGGAACAGCAAAAGCCGGCCTTGGTCGGTGAGGTTGATCGAGCCCTACACCGAATCGAGCGGCGGCGATGGATTGCAATGCGATTGAATCCGCGGAAGTGCAAGCTCAACAAGGCCATCCAGTCGACGTTAGTACCTCGCGGGAATGATGGCATCAATAGCCGCCCAGGAGGTTGCAGTGCTGAATGTCGGAGAACAATTGGTATCGTCGTATCTACGGTATATTCGCAAGTGCGACTTCATCCAAACCAACCTCTACACTGTCGAGTCTCACGGCGAGATTGACGTGGTGGGCGTCAATCTTAAAGAAAAGCAGGTATATGTTTGTGAGGTTGCCATTCATTTGACCACCGGGCTCCAATACGTCAAAGAAAAGCGGCCTAACAACGTACAGAAGCTTACAGATAAGTTCTCACGTGACATCGAGTACGCAAACAAGTATTTGTCAGAGTACAACTGCCACTACATGCTTTGGAGCCCAATCGTTAAAGATAGCCAAGGCCAAGCAGCGTACAACCAGCTTGGGCATCTTGCCGACATCAAAGCCGCTATTCAAACCAAGTACGGTGTCGATCTTGAATGCATTGTGAATGAGGCGTTCCTAACTTGCTTGCAAGAAATGCGCGTATTCGCAGGCTCACAAACGGCAGAGCTTCAATGTCCAGTAATGCGGCTATTGCAAATCGAACACTACCTAACGAAGCACGTAAGCAAGGGCGCGGGTAAAAAGCGGTTAAAGCCGACCGACTTACCTACGCTTCACTCCGGCGGGCCGGTGGCTTAACCGGAGCGTTACTCCAAAGATTTACAGGTGTTCGCTGGCACTTACACTGCCGTGCATGAAGCATGCAATTCAGTATCAGGAGGCTTCATGGCACCACGCAGGCTCCTGCTCGCTCTCTCAATCGCAACCGCTGCTCTCGTGCTCAGCGGCTGTCCGTTGCCGGGGAATGGTGGGCCACCACCGGAGACCGAAACATCCGATACCTCTCAACCTGAAGCGACTCTTGCTCCGCTTGATGTAGCCAACGAGCAGATTCGCGCGGCGGATGGATCCGTGCTGCTCGGCATTGACGCTGTGCCGGGCACGATTCGCGTGGATCAACAGGCTGAGTTTGGTGCTGCGGAGCGCTTCCAGGAAGCCTCGGTTTCGCCGGACGGTGCCTGGCTAGCCGTGGTCACTTCGGGGGCGGCACACAGTGCCGGTTGGCTTGTCCGAATGGAAGCGCGGAAGCCAAGGCCGGCTGCATTCCAGTACGGCGGCAACATCACCATCGGGCCGTGGAGCGATGATTCGCAACGAGTGGTATTCGTTCAGGAAGGCCCTGCGGGCGGTCGCACGCTGACGGTGGTCGATGCAGAGCGGCTGGGAGAAACGGTAGAGGCGAGTGCTATGCCGGTGCGCAGCCCCGAGCATGACGAGCTGGCACCCGAGGAGCGCGTCTACGAGGCGCTGGCGTGGAGCAACGGAGAGCTGCTTTTCCGGGTGGGTGGCGAGCGCTGGATCTTCGATCCGGATAGCGGGGAGGTACTGCGGGAGGGGTGAGCCTTCGAAGCAGCGGGTTTCACAACTAACTTTTACATAATGGCGAGTGGTCCTCATGAATACTGAGAGCCACTCGCCATTTTTGTTTCAGGCTTGGTCGCGCTGGTGCTGGCAGCGTCCGTTGGCCCAGGTCTCCAGAATGCTGCGGTCGTCGCCGAGCATCATCAAGGCGAACAGCCGCTCGCCGAGGGTTTTGCAGCGTGCATGGCGGCGTGCCAGCAGCGGTGAGCCGTCGGGGTCGATCACGACGAAGTCGGCTTCCATGCCGGGGGCGAGGCGGCCGATCTTGTCGTCCAGCGAGAGCGCCTTGGCGTTGCCCAGGGTGAGGCCATAGAGGCCCTGCCAGGCGGTGAGCGGTTGGCCGCGCAGTTGGCCTACCTGGTAGCCGGCCTTGAGCGTGGCGAGGCCGGAGAGGTCGGTGCCGCCGCCGATGTCGCTGGCGTAGGTGATGTTGAGGCCGACCTCGCGTGCCGCCAGGCGGTCGAACAGGCCGCTGCCGAGGAACATGTTGGAGCTGGGGCAGAAGGCCAGGTTGGCGCCGCGCTCGGCGAGCCGTGTGCGCATCTCCTGGTCAAGGTGAATGCCGTGGGCAAAGGTGCTGCGCGGCCCGACCAGGCCGGACTGTTCGTAGACCTCGAGGTAGTCGCGGCTCTCGGGGAACAGCTCGGCGACCCAATCGAGTTCGCCGGGGTTCTCGGAGAGGTGGGTCTGCAGCCACAGGCTCTCGTCATTACGCAGCAGACCGCCGGTGGCGTCGAGCTGCTCGCGGGTGGAGGTCGGCGCGAAACGCGGGGTCAGGCTGTAGCCGAGGCGCGCAGTGCCATGCCAATCGCCGATGAGCAGCTCGGTGTCGCGAATGCCGCCGTAGGTGTCGTCGCACAGCGCCTTGGGGGCGTTGCGGTCCATCAGCACCTTGCCGGCCAGCATGCGCAGGTCGCGCTCGCGGCAGGCCGAGAAGAACGCTTCCACCGAGGTAGGGTGGCTCGAGCAGAACACCTGGGCGGTGGTGGTCCCGACCCGCAGCATCTCGTCGAGGAAGGCGTTGGAAATGACATCGGCGCGCTCGCGCTGGGCGAAGCTGCACTCTTCGGGGAAGGTGTACTCGTTCAGCCAGTCCAGCAGCTGACGCCCGTAGGAGGCCATGATCTCGAGCTGCACGTAGTGCACGTGGCTGTCGATGAAACCGGGCATCACCAGCTTGCCGCGATGATCCACCGTCTCGATGCCTTCGGGCAGCCTGGGTGCCAGCGTCGCGTAGTCGTCGATGGCCTTGATGCGGCCGTTCTCCAGCCACAGCGCGCCGTCGGCGTAGTGACGCATGCTGCCTTCGGCGGGCTTGTCGCCCTCGCCGGGGTCGGCATCGAAGCTCAGCAGTTCGGCGCGTATCACGCGGGAGTCGTTGTTCGTCATGGTAGCAGGGACTCATCTGTGTCTGCGGTAGTCGGAGCTGATCCGGCGGCAGGCCTGCGAGGAGGCGCTGTGAATCCTTCCCTGGACGCTACATTTGCCATCCATGGCAAATGACCTCCTCTTCGGCCTGCCCCCGGCGCTCCTCAGTGCGTTCGGTTGGAACCGCCTTGGGTATTGATCAGTTAAAAAGAGCACGTAGCTCTGCCGGCTCCAGGCCGCGCTGGTCGGGCCGTTCGGCAGTGCCAACCAGCGGCAGCAGCTCAGCCATGGCGGCAATGGCGATGGCGTAGGGCGTCTTGTCGCCGCCGGTGCCGCCATTCGCCATGCCGATGGGGCAGCGCACCCGGGCCAGGGCTGTGTCGTCGTGTCCGGCATCCTTGAGCCGCGAGCGGAAGCTGGCCCACTTGCTTTTCGAGCCGATCAGGCCGATCGAGGCCATGTCGCCGCGCTGGAGCAGGGCGTCGACCAGGGCGCGATCCTCGGCGTGATCGTGGGTCAGTACCAGCGCGTGGCTGCCGGCAGGCAGGGCCGCCACTGCGGCCTGCGGATCCGGCGCGTGGCGGCAGTCCAGCCGTGACTGATCCGCGGCCCAGGCCGGGAAGGCGCCATCTCGGCTGTCGTGCCACAGCACGCGCCAGGGCAGCGGGGCGGCCAGGCGCACCAGTTCGTTGCCGACATGGCCGGCACCGAAGATGGCCAGCGTCGCCGCGCTGCCGGAGAATACTTCCAGCAGCACGTTGACGAAGCCGCCGCAGCACTGGCCGCTGCGCCCGCCCAGGGCAAAGGCCTCGAGACTCATGCCGCTCTCGCCGCGGGCCAGCTTTTCCCGGGCCGCATCGATCACCTGGAACTCGAAGGTGCCGCCGCCGAGGGTGTCGCACACGGCATCTTCGGTGATCACCATGCGCGCGCCGGGCTCGCGTGGAGTGGAGCCCGCGCTGGTCACCACGGTGGCCAGCGCATGGGGCAGCCCCTCGCTCTGCAGCCGATGCAGCGCCTCGTGCCAGGCCTGCGGGCGCGGCGCGTTCATCACACCGCTCCCTGCGCGGTGTCATAGCGGCTGCGCAGGGCCTCGGCGGCCATCAGCACCCGCTCCGGCGTGGCCGGGGTGTCTAGCCGCGGCGCTTCGGCGTAGTCGGTCAGGCTCGCCAGGGCGTCGCGCAGCGCCGACCACACCGCCATGCCGAGCATGAAGGGCGGCTCGCCGACGGCCTTGGAGCGGTAGATGCTGGCCATGGAGTTGGGGTGGCCCTCCATCAGCTTGACGTTGAACACCGGCGGCAGGTCGCCGTAGGTGGGGATCTTGTAGGTCGCCGGGCCGTCGGAGATCAGCCGGCCGGCGTCGTTCCACTTCAGCTCTTCGCTGGTCATCCAGCCCATGCCCTGAATGAAGCCGCCTTCCACCTGGCCGAGGTCGATGGCCGGGTTCAGCGAGTCGCCCACGTCGTGCAGGATGTCGACCCGGTCGACCTGGTACTCGCCGGTCAGGGTATCGACGCTGACCTCCGCCACGGCGGCGCCGAAGGCGTAGTAGTAAAACGGGCGGCCCTGTCCGACGTTGCGGTCGTAGTGGATCAGCGGCGTGGCGTAGAAGCCCTTCTCGGAGAGCGAGATACGATTCAGGTAAGCGGACTGGACCAGCTCGCCCCAGGGGATGCGACGCTCGCTCTCGCCGTAACCGGCGACGAGATGGCCGGCCTCCAGGCGCATGTCCTCGCGGTCGAGCCCCTGATCCTTGTAGAGATGCTCATGGGCAAAGTCGAACAGGCGCTCCTTGAGCTTCAGGCAGGCGTCACGCGCGGCCTGGCCGTTGAGGTCGGCACCGCTCGATGCCGCGGTGGGCGAGGTGTTGGGCACCTTGTCGGTACGCGTAGCGGTGATGCGCACCTCGTCGGTATCGAGCCCCAGCTCGCGGGCCACCACCTGGCAGATCTTGGTGTGCAGGCCCTGGCCCATCTCGGTGCCGCCATGGTTGATCATCACGCTGCCGTCGGTATAGACGTGCAGCAGCGCGCCGGCCTGGTTGAGATGCTTGGCGGTGAAGGAGATACCGAACTTCACTGGCGTCAGCGCCAGGCCGCGCTTGACGATCGGGCTCTCGGCATTGAATTCGGTAATAGCGCGGCGCCGTTCCCAGTAGTCGCTGCTGGTCTCGAGCTGCTCGACCAGTTCCTTGAGCAGCGCAATCTGATCCACCTGCTGGCCGTAGTGGGTCATCTGGCGGCCGGGGCGGTAGAAGTTACGCTTGCGCACCGTCAGCGGGTCTTCGCCGATGCGCCGGGCAATGTCGTCCATCGCCGCCTCGATCACCATCATGCCCTGGGGGCCGCCGAAGCCGCGGAAGGCGGTGTTCGACGCGGTATGGGTGCGCGCGCGGTGGCCCGTCACCCGGGCCTCGCCCAGCGAATAGGCGTTGTCGCTGTGGAACATGGCGCGGTCGACGATGGCGTCGGAGAGGTCGGGCGAGTAGCCGCAGTCGCCGATCACGGTAATCTCGCCGCCCTGGACCACGCCCTGGTCGTCGACGCCCAGCCGGTAGCGGTTGTGGAACGGGTGGCGCTTGCCGGTCACGCGCATGTCGTCGGCCCGGGGCAGGCGGACGCGAGTGGTGCGGCCGGTACGCCGGGCGATCAGCGCGGCGATGCAGGCCCAAGGCGATGCCTGTGTCTCCTTGCCGCCGAAGCCGCCGCCCATGCGCCGCACCTCCACGGTCACGGCGTGGAACGGGATGCCCAGCACCTCGGCCACCAGCTTCTGGGTCTCGCTGGGGTGCTGGTTGGAGGTGTGGACGATCACACCCTCGTCCTCGGTGGGCTGCACCAGGCAGGCCTGGCCTTCCAGGTAGAAGTGCTCCTGGCCGCCGACGAACTGCTCGGCTTCGACCACGTGGGCGGCATTGGCCAACGCCTGTTCCCAATCGCCACTCTGCTGAACGTGGGTGGGGCGCACGAACTCGCCGCGCTCGGCGGCGGCGACCGGGTCGAGGCAGGCCGGCTGCTCGTCGATCTCCACTACGGTAGCCTGCACCGCTTCGCGCGCGGCGCGATGGCTCTCGGCGGCCACGGCAAACATCACCTGGCCGACGTAGCTGATCTCTTCCTCGACGAAGATGGGGTCGCCGGGAAAGACGGGGCCGATATCGGTATGGCCCGGCACGTCATGGAAGCCAATGACGTCAACGACGCCCGGCATCGTGCGTACCTTGTCCAAGTCGAGCCGCGTCAGGCGGCCGTGGGCGACGGGGGAGAGACCCAGCGCCACGTGCAGGGTATCGGCTGGCGCCTTGAGGTCGTCGATGTAGGCGGCACGGCCGGTCACGTGCTTGATCGCGCTCTCGTGGGCCCGGGCGTGTGGATGCGGGGGCACATGGACGGTATCCCGCGCCAAGGGGCTCGAGCCCTTGATGCGCCCGTCGAGCTCGTGGCGGGCAGTTTCCGACTCGGGGCTCACGTCGGCGGTAGCTGCTTTATTCTGTTCTGGTGCGGTTTCGGGCGCCTTGGATTCGGGCGCCTTGGAAAGCTTAGTGAGCGTACGCATGGAGCATCACCTCCCGGGGGCTGTCGGACTCGGCCTGAGCGATCACAAGGCGCAGGCGCTCGAGCAGGTTGGCGGCGGAGAGCCGGCGGTATTCGGCGCTGCCGCGCACGTCGGACATAGGCTGGAAGTCCTCGGCCAAGGCTTCGCGAGCGGCAAGGAAGGCTGCTGCATCGGGGGCCTGGCCCTCCAGCGCCGCCTCGGCATGGGCGGCGCGTTTGGGAATCGCCGCCATGCCGCCGAAGGCGAGTCGCACGTCGCGCATCATGCCGTTCTCCATCCGCCAGGCGAAGGCGCCCAGCACCGCGGAAATGTCATCCTCACGACGTTTCGACAGTTTCCACACCTTGAGAGTTTGGCCCTCGGTGGGGCGGGGCAGGAAGATCGCGCGAATGGCCTCGCCCTCGCGCAGGGCGGTGCGCTTGTAGTCGAGGAAGAAGTCGTCCAGCGCCAGCTCGCGCTCGCGCACTCCATGACCATCATTGGGGCCGACCAGACGCAGGCGCGAGCCCAGCGACAGCAGCACCGGCGGGGTATCGCCGATGGGCGAGGCGTTGGCGATGTTGCCGCCCAGGGTGCCGCGGTTGCGCACCTGCTGGGAGCCCAGGCGATGCAGCAGGTGGGCGAAGGCGTCGTAGTGCTCTTCGAGCAGCGGCTCCAGGCGCGAATAGCTGACGGCGGCGCCGATCCACCAGCCTTGGCGACCGTCGTCCAGCGTGGCTTCCTCAACGACATTGAGTTCGGCCACTCGGGTCACGTCGATGACGCGCTCGAAGCGCGCCAGGCGCTGGGTGGTTTCGAGCCACAGGTCGGTAGCACCGGCCACCAGGCGCGCCTGGGGATGCTGCGCGAGGCAGTCGCGTAGCTCAGCAAGGCTGGTTGGCTGGAGGAAGGCAGCGTCGGGGTCGAGGCGGTCGGTGCCTGTCTCGTCCGCGCGGGGCGCAGCGGCATCGAGCCACAGCGGACGGTTTTCAGGATGGGTGCCCATGCTCATGGCGGCGTCGCGAATCGGCCGATAGCCGGTGCAGCGGCACAGGTTGCCGCCCAG
>NZ_JAAQTO010000003.1 GCF_011742165.1 Billgrantia bachuensis
CAGGTGGCCAACGCCATCATCTCCGAGGCGGCACTCTCCTTCCTGGGGCTGGGCATGCCGGAGACCCACCCATCGCTGGGCTCGCTGATCAAGTCGGGCTTCGACTACCTACAGTCGGGCTCCTGGTGGATCACTCTGATGCCCGGGGCGGTGCTGGTGCTGCTGGTATTGGTGATCAATCTGCTCGGCGACTGGCTGCGCGACGTGCTCAACCCGCGCCTGTACAAGGGCTGACGAAGGATTCTGGAGACTCCCATGTCACTTCTCGAAGTCAACAACCTCGACGTGCGCTTCGCCCTGCGCCGCGGCGACGTCCAGGCGCTGCGCGACGTCTGCTTCAGCCTGGATCGCGGCGAGCGGCTGGGTATCGTTGGCGAATCCGGCGCCGGCAAGTCGGTGGCGGCGTTCAGTCTGCTCAACCTGATTTCCAAGCCCGGCTACATCGCCGGCGGCAGCATTCGCTTCGACGGTCAGGAACTCACCGGACTCAGCGATCGTGCGCTACGCCGGATCCGTGGGCACCGCATCTCGATGATCTTTCAAGATCCGATGATGACGCTCAATCCGGTACTTACCATCGGCGAGCAGATGATCGAATGCCTCAAGGCGCATCGCCGCATCGCTCGGCGCGAGGCGCGGGCCATCGCCCTGCGCAAGCTCGAGCAGGTGCAGATCCCCTCGCCCGAGGCACGCCTCGACCAGTACCCCCACGAACTCTCCGGCGGCATGCGGCAGCGGGTGATCATTGCCATCGCCTTGCTCCTCGATCCGGACATCATCGTCGCCGACGAGCCCACCACGGCGCTCGACGTCACCATCCAGGCCGAGATCATGGCGCTTCTGCTGGAGCTATGCGAGAAGCACAACGTCGGCCTGATCCTGATCACACACGACTTGGGAGTCGTCAGCCAGGTGACCCAGCGTATGCTGGTGATGTACGCCGGCCGGGTGATCGAGCAGGGCCCGACCCGTGAGATCATCAACGACCCTCAGCATCCCTACACGCAGGGGCTGATGAACGCGCTGCCGCAGATGGCCACGCCGGGCGAGCGGCTCAACCAGATTCCCGGCAGCATGCCCTCGCTCGACAACTTGCCGAGCGGCTGCGCCTTTCATCCACGTTGCGCCTTCACTCGGCGCCCCGACGGCAGCGAGCGTCCCAGTTGCCGCTCCCAAGTGCCCGAGTTCGTCGCCTCCGGCAACTGCCAAGTGGCCTGCCACATGGTCGCCGAGATGATCGAACGCGAACGCATACCGGCCGAGGAGACAACCCGATGACAGCGACAGCAATCGCACCCTCTCACGAGGCGCCGGCCACCGACGCCGATCGCTCTTTGCTGGAGATACGCGGCCTGGAGAAGCGCTTCTCGCTCTCCGGCGACTTCCTCGAGCAGCTCAAGTTCAAGGGCGGCAGGCTGGTGCGCGAGCAGAAATTCGTGCACGCCATCAACGGCATCGACCTGGACATCCGCCGCGGCGAGGCACTTTGCGTGGTTGGCGAATCCGGGTGTGGCAAGTCCACCGTGGCACGCATCGTGATGGGCCTGATTCACCCTTCCGGTGGCGAGATCCACTACGACGGCACGCGCATCGACGACCTGTCGACCAAGTCGTTGATGCCTTACCGCCGACGTATGCAGATGATCTTTCAGAACCCCTATGCATCGCTCAATCCGCGCATGACCATTCAACAGACGCTGGAGGAGCCGATCCGCCTGCACCATCCCGACTGGAATCGTCAGCAGGTGGCTGACAAGGTCGCCGAGGTGATGCATTCGGTAGGCATCGCGCCCGACTGGGGCAAACGCTACGGCCACGAGTTCTCCGGCGGCCAGCGGCAGCGCATCGCCATCGCCCGGGCGCTGGCCGTGGACCCGGAATTCATCGTCGCCGACGAGCCGATCTCGGCGCTCGATGTATCCATCCAGGCCCAGGTGCTCAACCTGCTGATGGATGCGCAGCAGCAACGCAACCTGACCTATCTGTTCATCACTCACGACCTCGCCGTGGTGGAGCACTTCGGTACCCGCGTAGCCGTGATGTACCTGGGTCGGGTGTGCGAGGTGGCGCCCACGGCGACGCTGTTCGCCACGCCGCGCCATCCCTACACCCGTGCGCTGCTCTCGGCGATTCCACGGCTCGAGGATGACCGCCCCCAGCACATCCGTCTCAAGGGGGAAGTGCCCACGCCGGTCAACCTGCCCTCGGGGTGCGTCTTTCACGCCCGCTGCCCGCATGCCAACGCGCGCTGCCGCGAAGAGGTGCCGGCGCTGATCGCCCGCGATGGCGGCGGCCGCGTGGCCTGCCACGCCATCGAAGAGGGACGTCTCGTCTGAGACGATGCGATGATGCCTCTGGCTACAATGTGAGTGTGGTACTCGTCCTGTCTCGGGAGACAACATGGAACTACGCTGGCTGGAAGACTTCATCGCCCTGGCCCGCACACGTCATTTTTCACGTGCCGCCGAGCAACAGAACGTCACCCAGCCGACCTTCTCGCGACGCATCAAACTGCTTGAGGAGGAGATGGGCACGACGCTGATCAACCGTCAGACGCTGCCGCTGTCACTGACACCCGCCGGTGAGGAGTTCCTGGGGCTTTGCCACGATATCACGCAGCGGATCGCCGAGAGCCGTCGGCGCCTGATCCAGCTCGCTGAACAGCAGGCCGGGCGTATTCGCCTGGCGGCACCACAGAGCCTGCTCGCCCACTTCGTGCCAGAGTGGCTCGGCCAGTGGCCGGTACCGCCATCGGTGACGCCCTACCTGCGCGCCACCAGTTGGCTGGTCGACGACTACTTTCGGGCGTTATCGCGCGAGGAGTGCGACCTGGTGCTGTGCTACTGGCCGCGCACGCCTTGTGGCATCGAGCCCGACACGGAAGGGTTCGTCTCCTGTCGGCTCGGGGAGGAGCGCCTGATTCCCGTCTCGCTGCCGGAAGCGGATGGGCGGCCGCGCTTTTCACTGGACGATGGCGCCCGGCTGCCGCTGATCGCCTATCACCCGCGCGGCTTGTTCGACGCCATGATTCGCAGCCACCTGGCCCATCTCGGCGAAACGCCAGATTTCAGCATCCTCAACGAAAGCATCCAGAGCAATAACATTCGCGAACTGGTCAGCCTGGGTTATGGCCTGGGCTGGCTACCCGGGCGCAGCGTGCGCGAGGCGCTCGCCGCAGGCACCCTGGTCGCGGCCGGTGGCGAACGCTGGCAGGTCCCGTTGGAAATCCGCCTCTACCGCCGCGCCGAAAGCAGGCACTCAGCGGTGGCCACCTTCTGGGAGAGCCTCTCGCCGGGCGTGTCCGCCTGATCTTCCGAACCGGAGTTAAATCATGACCCTCGACCTCGATGCCCTGCAGACGCGTCACTTCGACGCGCTCGAGAATCGCTACGCCGAAGTGCTCGCTGCCCAGGGCTACGACCGGCTATTGATCTACAGCGGTCGACCCGCCCGTCACTTCGGTGACGACCAGGACGCCAGCTTCCAGAGCTACGGCCACTTCCAGCACTGGACGGGACAGGCCGAACTGACGCACTGCTGGCTGCTGGTACACCCCGGCCGGCGGCCCGTCTGTTACCTGCATACTCCCGACGACTTCTGGCATTTGCCGGCGCAGCTTCCCGACGAGGCCTGGACCGAAAGGCTCGAGGTGATTCCGGGACGCTACGACGAGGCGCCACCCAGTGTCGCAGGCGGTCGCCTTGCCGTGATCGGCGATGTCTCCGCCGCGACGTCTGCCGCGCTCGGTGCGGAACTCAACCCGCCCGCCCTGCTCACCGCGCTGGACGAAGGCCGCGTACGCAAGTCAGAGTATGAGATCGCCTGTCTGAGCGAGGCCAATCGCATGGCCATTCTCGGCCATCGGGCCGCTCGGGAAGCCTTTCTGGCCGGAGGAAGCGAACTCGACATTCACCTGGCCTATCTCCAGGCCTCGCGTCAGCGTGAAAGCGAACTGCCTTACGGCAACATCGTCGGCATCGGTTCGCATGCCGCGGTTCTGCATTATCAGCATTACGACACGCAAGCGCCCCGCGAGCGATACAGCGTGCTGGTGGATGCGGGCCATCGTTATCGCGGCTACTGCGCCGACATCACCCGTACCTGGCCGGGAGCCGAAGCCGACCCGCTCTTCGCCGACCTGGTCGCCCGTATGCACGACATCAAGCAGCGCCTGATCGCGGCGGTCGCTCCCGGCGTTTCCTTCGTCGAGCTGCATGAGCGTATGCATCGCCTGCTCGGCGAGCTGCTGGTGGAGAGCGAACTGGTCAGCGGCTCCGCGGAGGCCGCCGTCGAAAGCGGCATCACGCGCGCCTTCTGCCCCCATGGTCTCGGTCACCTGCTCGGCGTTCAGGTTCACGACGTGGCCGGCCGCAACGCACGCGATGGCACTCCCCTGCCACCGCCTGTCGAGCATCCGGCACTGCGGCTGACACGGGAACTGGAAGCGGGAATGGCGGTCACCATAGAACCTGGGCTGTACGTCATTCCCATGCTGCTCGAGCCGCTAGAGACAGCTCCCGCAGGGCGATACCTGGACTGGGCCTTGATCGAACGCCTGGCTCCCCATGGTGGCATTCGCATCGAGGATAACGTGAGCGTCACGGCCAACGCAGCCCGGAATCTGACCGCAGACATCGAGTGACCCCATGCGCGAACGGCGGCAGCAGACCGGCTTCATTCCCCCGCGCGGGCTGACCAGCCCGCACGTACAGACGCTGTTGCCTCGCCTGCTGCCTCGGCCCCGAATTGCGCGCGTTGGCGAGATTCTCGAGCTACCCGACGGCGATTTCGTGGAGCTCAACTGGATCCGACCGGCCCCTGCGAAGCCGGAAGCGCCCATCTTCGTCCTGTTCCATGGTCTCGAAGGCTCGTTTCAGTCACCCTATGCCCGCTGGCTGCTGGCAACGGCCAGCGGCATGGGTTGGAGGACGCTGCTGATGCACTTCCGCGGCTGCGGCAAGCGACCGAACCGCCTGCCCCGCGCCTACCACAGCGGCGACACTGCCGATGCCTACTGGCTGATAAGCGAACTATCGCGGCGCTACCCCAAGGCGCTGAAAGTGGCTGCCGGTGTCTCGCTGGGCGGCAACATGTTGCTCAAGCTCGTCGCCGAACAGGGCGGCGGCGGCCTCGACCTGGCTGGCGCGATCGTGATCAGCGCACCGCTCGATCTCGCCACCAGTGCCGAGAGGCTGCATCGAGGCTTCTCACGGATCTATGAACGCCACCTGCTGAATGCATTGAAACGCAAGGTCGCGCCTCGGCTCGCACGTGGCGAGCTGCCTCTGGCGCTGGATAATCACGGGTTGGCGCGAATCGACAGCCTGCGCGGCTACGACGATGCGGTAACTGCGCCGCTGCATGGTTTCTGCGATGCCGCCGATTATTACCGTCGTGCCTCTGCCGGGCGCCTACTTGGCGAGGTCGAGTTACCCACCCTGATCGTGCACGCCGACGATGACCCTTTCATGCCCGCCGGCCTGTTCGAAAGGTTACCCGAGCCAGCCGATGCGGTGCGGGTGGAGATCACCCACCACGGCGGCCATGTCGGCTTCATGGAGTGGCGCAACCGGCGCCTGCAACCGTGGCTGACGCGACGCCTGGCTCACGAGCTCGCCTGCTGGGCCGATACCGGTGCTTCCTGGCAATCGGCCATGGAGCGCCACCTCAGCCGAACGGACAACTGACCCCGGTTCCCCGCAGGCCGCAGTAGCCACCCGGATTCTTGTGCAGGTACTGCTGGTGGTACTCCTCCGCCAGGTAGAAATTCTCGAGCGGCGCGATTTCCGTGGTGATACGCCCCCGCCCGGCCTGGGCCAGCGAGTATTGGTAGGCATCGCGGCTGCGCTGCGCTGCGGCGAGCTGTGCATCGCTGGTGGTATAGATCGCCGAACGATACTGGCTGCCGACATCGTTGCCCTGACGCATGCCCTGGGTCGGGTCATGCGCCTCCCAGAACACCCTGAGCAACGTCTCGACATCCACCTCCCCCGGATCGAAGATCACCCGAACCACTTCGGCATGGCCGGTGCGCCCGGTGCAGGTCTCCTCGTAGGTGGGGTTGGGCGTCACGCCGCCGGCGTAGCCCACCGCCGTAACGTATACACCAGGCAGTTGCCAGAACAGGCGCTCGGCGCCCCAGAAACAGCCGAGCCCGAAGACGATCGTCTCGCACCCCTCGGGAAAAGGCGGCAGCATCGAGCGGCCGTTGACGGCATGCACGCCCGAGACACGCACTGGCGTATCGCGACCCGGCAAGGCATGAGAAGGCTCGATGGTCATGACGATTCTCCTGTGAACGGGTACGGTTGGGCCCCCGCGATATCGGTCGTCGGGCGGTCGATCATGGCGCCTCGTCGAGCTGCGGCGGATTGCCCGGCCGGGTGAAGATATACACCAGGTCGACGGCCTGGGCAGCGCCTGAGACAGCCTGCACGTACAGGTTGCGCCACAGCGTATAGCGCAGCGTCAGTTCGGCGATCGGCGAGAAGATACCGACACCATAGCTGATGCGCAGATCCTCTGTCAGGTAGCCGCTGACCACCACTTGGCTGTCGTCACCGGCCCCCGCGGTCTCCAGCGCCAGATCGTCGATGCCGAACGCTTGCCCGATCGCCCCCACGGCGCCACCCGTGCGTCCCAGGGTGAGGCCGACCAGCGCGGAGGTCAGCGCACCATCGGCATCGCCGTCCCGAGGGGCGCGGCCCCGCAGCAGGTAGGAGAGCGCCCGCGCCTCGTCCATGGCTGGTTCGGAGAAGATCGTCAGGGTCGGCTCGGCCGCAAAGCCGGTCACGCGCAGCCCCGCCACCACGCCATCTTCGGTGGCATCGGGGTTGCGAATCGCCTCGAAGTCAAGCAGCGGCTGGTCGGGAGGGCCGCTGAACAACAGCTCCCCCTGGCGGATCAGCAGATCCTGGCCGAAGGCTCTGAAGCGTCCGTCGGCCAGGCTGACGTCACCGAACAGCTGCACCGGTCCATCCTGCTGGCGTACCTGCAGGGTGCCAAGCAGATCGGTCTCGAGCCCCATCGCTTCCAATTTCATGTCGGGCCCCAGCGAGAGGTCGATTCGCACGTCGAGGCGCATCCCCGCCTCGCGCAGGGCCACAGCAGCCGCTTCGTCGGTACCGGCAGTCGCCTCGAGCTCATCGCGCTGTTGGGCACGCTCCTCGTCACGGCGGGTGATGATGATCTCGTCGGGGCTGGGGCTGACGGCCGCCGGCGGGGCTTCGCCGATTTCCAGTCGGGCCCAGGGAACCTGGACGTCGCCACGAACCCGAAGCTCCTGCGGATTGATCCGCACGGCGATCTCGGGAGCGACGCGCAGGCGGCCGAACTGAGGCAGGCTTACCAGCAACGGGCGCCGGGTGCCGTCCAGATCCACGGCGATGCGCCACTCGTCGAGAGATGGCCAGCTGGCATTGCCATCGATGACCAGGCGTCCCTCATCACTGGCAACATAACCCATGAGCCGCGCGCTATCGCCATTGAACTCGACGCGTATGCGGCCATCCTCGACGATCAACGGAACATCGAGGCCCGAAGCCCGTAGGCCGGTGAGCTCAAGCGCACCGTCCAGGCTCGGGTTGTCCCGCGTACCCGAAATTCCGACCCGGCCGGCGACGACCCCTTCGAGCATGTCGAGTCCCTCGGTGAGAGTGCGATAGCGCGACAGGTCCAGGCCATCGAGGACCAGCACGCCACTCAGTTCACCGGCTCCCAGCGGGTCGTCCAGGCCGATATCGAGGTCGAGGCGGCCGGCGTCGCCGAGCTCCAGCTCGAGTTCGAGCGCCGTACGCGCCTGGCTGGCGTCCACCCGGGCGTTCAGGCGCGTGTCGGGCATCGACCATGGCTGGCCGTAGATGTCGACACCCTCCAGGTTCAGCTCGCTGCCCAGGTCCGCCTCGAGATTCCATTGGCTTCCACCCTGCCGCCAGCGTGCCTGAAGATCCAGCTCGGTCGCTCCGCTGGCCCGCCAATCCTCGGGGAGCCATTCAGCGAGCAGCTCCATGGGCAGCTCGCGCACCGTCAGGGCCACCTGTCCTTGTTCGGCGCTGGCCTGCAGCGGCTCCTCCAGGCACACACGGCCGCCCTGCTCGCGGCGCAGGCAGAACGGCTGTACCTGAGCCTGACCGCTCGCCAGGTCGGCATTGAAGGCGATCGGCTCGTCAAGTCGCAGCTCACCGTAATCGCTATCGACCTCCAGTGGATCGATACGCCCCGTGTAGCGCTGCTGCTCGGTGGCAAGCTCCCCCTCGAGCACCAGCGACGCTCTCGACAGCGGCATGCCTCGCCCGGCAATGACGGTGAGTTCGGCCCGATGCGACGACAAGCGCCCCGTCAGATCCAGCGACACATCGCTGAAGCGCTGCCCTCCCGCGACCAGGCGTTCAATCTCGAGATTCACGTCGAGCTCGGGATCGTCCAGGCCCTGCACGCTGCCGCTGAGCTGAAGCGTCTCGAGACGGTTGTCGGCAAAAGCCAGTTCGCGGCCTTCGAGATCGAGTTCCAATCGCGGCCTCTCGGGAGAGCCTTCGGTACGGAAACGCCCTGTCAGACTGCCGGTCAGTTCCTCGTGCAGGCTGCCAAGTTCGGTGAGCGAGATGTCTCCGCCAAGGTCCATTTGGCTGTCGGAAATTGCACCGCTCGCCGTGATGCGGTTGTTGCCCTGGCGAAAATCGAATTCCTCGACCTGCCACTGCATGTCGCTGTTCCCTGTCAGGCGCGCGCGCAACGATAGCGGCAGCTCCTGCAGTTCACCGTCGACGGCCAGCCGCGGCACGCGCAACTGCCAACCCTGGGGGGTCTGGCTGAAGGCGATGTCCAGGTTGCCGTCGAGGCGACCTTCCATGGCATCGGTAAATAGCCCCGGATCGACATTGTCGAGCCGCGCCGTGGCCTCGACGTCGAGCCCATCCCGCCACTCGACCCGACCGCGGCTGACTACCGAGGCATTGCCGAGACTCAGCGACAGCGGCGTCCAGGCGAAATGCTCGAAGTCGCCGCTCCCCGATAAGGCGACCCGGGTCAAGGGAATGTCGGGGCCTTCCAGACGCATCGACAGCGCCGCGCTGTAGTCGACCAGGCTACCCGACAAGCGCAGGTCCAGATCCTCGATCACGTAAGGCTCGGCGAGCGCCTCCTCCTGCACCGGTTCCGCGGCCATCGGCAGCGGCCAGCGCAGGAACTCGCTCTGCAGTGAGGCATTGAATGGCACACTGGGGTCCAGTACATCGGCCTGGGCCGACAGGCTCGCATCCACAGGCCCGTGAGCGTCGAGTTGCGCACTCAGCTCGCCCAGGCTGCCGTCCAGCCTCAGATCGAGGCGCTGTCCGGCAAGCCCGGGCATCAGCTCGGGCAGCCACAGGGCGGCTTCGAGCCGCGCCTCGAGCGGATAGTCATCGCGCAGTTCGATCCGAGCGGTCAACCTGGCATCGGCATCCAGGCTGGCGACATCCAGCGCGGTGATCTCGAGCTGCTGGCCGCTCGCCTCGAAGGCGAGAGTAAGATGGCGCAGGTCGTAATCCACCGGGCCACGCACTTCGATACCGTCGAGGTGAACGCGTGGCGCCGACACGGTCAGCGGCAGCACGACCTCGGGCAGCGCGATGCGTTCGCGCTCCTCGAAGGGCAGCGCAGGCTCGGTTGCCGGAGCCTGCACGGCTTCAGCGGCAGCGAGAGCCTGCTCGCTCAGAACGGCGGCGCCTGACGGTGCCTCCAAGGCCAGCCGAGCCGCTCCGGGTGGCGGAATGGCGACTTGCAGTTGAGTGAGCCGAGTAGGCAGCAGGGACAGTTTCTCCCCCTCCGCCTCGATGCCGGTATGCAGGATGTCCCAGGCAATACGCGTGCCGTCGGCGAGCCGCAGCTCGACATCCTCAACGTCGAGCTCCGGCGCTGAAATGTCGAGTGGAAAGCGGAACGACGGGGCCAATTCCTGCGGTGCTTCGTCGAGTGCTTCCAGCACGGGGCGAGAAAGCGGCTCTTCCGTTTCTCGCGTCTTTTCCGTCACCTCAGGCGCTGCCGTGGCGCCGGCCGGCAGAACCACGCGCAAGCCCTCGGCGCGTGAAGCTTCCAACTGCAGCCGGGAGCTCTCCGCCTGGGCCGCCGTAGCCAGTTGGGCAAGCTCGATACGAGTACCGTCAGCCAGGCGTAGCCGGGTATCTTCCAGCACTAGTTCACGAACTTCCATGGGAAACGGCAGGCTAAAGGGATCACTGGCTTGCGCCGGTTCGGCTGCCGGCTCGGCCGGTCCCTCTGCCTCTTGCAACAGGACTCGCCCACCCTGCATGGCCAGGCGCTCGACACATAGTCGGCCACGCAGCAGACAATCGTCCGACCAGGTCAGCTCGAGTCGTTCGGCAGCAATCTCGGCGGGGCCTGCCTCGATTTGGAAGCCATGCAGCACCAGGCGATCCAGGGGCGCCCCTTCAACGCGTTCCAGCTGATAGAAGCCGCGCTTGGCTCCCTCCTCGAGCAACAGGCTGGCGCCCCAGGGGGACAATGCGAGGCCGAGCCCTAGGATCACGACGCCGAACGTCAGCACGGGTAGCACGATCAGCAGCTTCAGGATGGCAAGGGTCAGACGCCGCATACTCAGAATTCCGGGCCGATGGCGAAATGCAGGCGCCACGAGTTCTCCTCGTCATCGAAGGGGTGGGCGATGTCGAAACGCACCGGCCCGACGGGAGAAATCCAACGTACGCCAAGTCCGGCACCGGTATTGAGAGCTTCCGGCCACCAGTTGTCGAAGGCGTCTCCGCTGTCGACGAATGCCGCTCCCCACCAGTCGCCGGTCACGCGCCGCTGGATCTCGATGCTGCCGGCCAGCATCTGCTGTCCACCACGCAGCAATCCCTCCTCGTTACGCGGCGCCAAGGTTTCGTAGCCGTATCCTCGGACCGAACGATCGCCACCGGCGAAGAAGCGCAGCGAAGGCGGCACCTGGGAGAAATCGTTGGTCTCGATGATGCCCAGGCCCAGCCGGGTGACGAAACGCAGGTCGTCACCCAACATGCGTATCCATTCAGTGTTGCCCGTCATGCGCAGGAAGTCGGCGTCAGAGCCCCATACCGTATCGGAGTACTCCAGGGTGATGCGCTGGCGGTCACCCCAGGTGGGAAAACGGGGATCGCGGGTGCGCGTTCGTGACCAGCTCACCCCCGGGTAGTAGAGGAAAACGCTCTCGTCCTCCCCGCCCTGGGTGAAGTCTTCGTAGGTGGCGCGCAGGAACAGGGTCTGCACCCAGCGGTTGTCGAACTCCCAGCGTCGTGCCAGCTCGACGGTCGCCTCGTCGGATTGCGTATCCTCGTTGTCGCGATGACGCAGGCCATACTGAAAGCGATACTGGTCGCGCAACGGGTTATCCAGTGGCATCAGGTAGGTGCCGGTCAGGTGTTGCTCCGGCTGGGAAATGAAGAAGTCGTGCTCGAGACTGTGTCCGTAGCGATTGATCCACGGCTGGTTCCAGCCGAAGTGCAGGCGCGGCCCCACATCGGTGGCGTAGCCGATACCTGTCTCGAACTGGTGGCGGTCGGCCGGGGCCAGCACCACGTCGATCGGCATGTCGGGCCGCTCGGGCACATTCAGGCTGGCGACGGCAGACAGCGCCGTCGCCGACAGCCGGGGCCCGGTGAGCCTTGCAGTTCGTGAAGACGGCGCCTGTGGAAGCGTGGCTTCGCCTTGGGTTTCAATCTGGTTCCACCAGCCCAGCGTGGGGGGCGCCAGGGCCAGTTCACGGCGGGCATCGAGACGGGGGCGCACGCTGACCGAACTGAACCAGTTGGTCTGGCCCAGGCGCTGCGCATAGAGCGCCACCTGACCGGCCCGGTAAGGCTCTCCTGGCTCGAACGGGGCCATGTTGCGCAACCGGTCCTTGACGATATGGCTACCGCGAATCGCGATATCGCCGAAATCGTAGCGTTGGCCACTATCGAGGGTGAGGTAGAGCCTGGCACTCTCGTCGAAGGGCCGCACCTCCATGCGCCGGTCGGTGAAGGACCAATCGAAATAGCCGCGCTCGAGGGCGAGATTGGCCAGCCGGCTGCGCATGCGATCCCAGGGTGCATGCACCAGGGGGTCGCCCTCCGCCAAGGGAAAGGCGTCGACGGTATCGCGAAAGGGCTCATCACTGGCAGCCTCGCCTTCGAGCCGGACATCGAGGGTCTCGATGATCACCTGCGGGCCGGGATCGATGTCGAGGCTGACGTAGCGCGGCGGATCCTGCTCATCGAGGCGTGAACGTATGCGCGGTTCATAATAGCCATACACCCGCACGGCTTCGCGCGTGCGACGTACCGCCTCGCCTTCCAGGCGACGGCGGTCGTACTGGGCAGCGTCCAGGTCGCCCAGGTAGTAGCGGACGTTGTCAGCAACATCGCCTTCCAGTCCGTCGATACGTGCCTCCAGTGCCAGCGCTCCATGCGCCATGCCGAGACACAGGGCCGCCGCCCCCATGCGTGAGATCACGCCTCTTCCCATATTCACGGCTTCCCGACTTGACTCTTGCTCGGCCCTCGGCAGGGCCAGGCAACATTACCGCAGGGCTTCCAGTCCTGCGCTGAGCGAAAGCTGCTCCTGACGCAG
This sequence comes from Billgrantia bachuensis, assembly GCF_011742165.1. Classification (GTDB taxonomy): domain Bacteria; phylum Pseudomonadota; class Gammaproteobacteria; order Pseudomonadales; family Halomonadaceae; genus Halomonas; species Halomonas bachuensis. The sequence continues at coordinate 12,580 of NZ_JAAQTO010000003.1, forward strand.
CTCGCGCAACTCGGCTTCCATCGACGACAAGCGCCCCCTAAGGCTGTCCACGGCCTGTGAGGCATCGTCGCGTTCGGCGGTTGCCTCGACCTCGGCGGACAGAGCCTCAAGGCGCTCCTCCAGTGCCGCTTCACGTGCTTCCATGCTCTCCTCCAAGGCTGCGAGCTCCTGCTCCATGAGCTGCTGGAGGCGCTGGTCCATGGCCTCGAGTCGCTCGTCGAACGATGCTCTCACGCTCTGCTGCCGTTGTGCCACTTCATCTTGTTGCGATTGCCATTCGGCAAGCCGCTGTCCCTGGCGCTCGTTGGCCTCGGCCAGCGTCTCGATTCTTGCGGCCAGGGCTTCGCGACCCTCGTCGCCGGCGCGTTCCAACGAGTCGAGGGAAGTGCGTATCGCTGCGAGCAGAGCGTCCCGATTCTCGGCCTCCTGCATGAGCCGCTCGAGTCTTGCCGACACGTCGTCGACACGCTCATCGAGCGCCTCGAACCGGGAGGCATCCCCTTCCCCGACCTGCTGCACCTCGACCTCCAGGCCCGCCATACGCGCCACGATCGATTCGGTATGCTCCTCCGTGGAGGTGAGGCGCGACTCGATGTTCTCGAGGCGATCGCCACGCCCCTCTTCCGCATCGAAGCGGGCATGCACGTTGGACATCTCGGCAGAGATCTGTTGCACCTGGGTCATCAAGCGGGCACGCTCCTGCCAGCCCAGCCACGATACCGCTAGCAGCATGGCCAGAAGCAGCAGCACGGCAAACTTGAGGGGCCACAGGCGGGGCTGAGGTGGTGGGCGGCGCGGCCTTGTCAGGCTGGAATCCGGATCGGGCACGATGGGACGTCGCTCGGAGGGACGCGCTTCGGGCATGTCAAACTCCTTCTAGGCAGATGCGGCAGGCGCCGGTCCATTGTAAGCAGGTCAAGCACCTGCGCGCACACTGCTGCCTCAACGCGTCGCCAGTCACGCTTGCGCGTCAGCGCGGCGACCGATACCACGATAGGTCAATCCCCAACTGGCCACGTGGCCGGGGTCGTAGATATTGCGACCATCCAGCAACAGGCGTTCACGCAGCAGTTCGGCCAGGCGTGGCCAGTCCGGGTTCCAGTAGTGCTTCCACTCGGTGACCAGCATCAGGGCATCGGCCCCATCGCAGGCGGCATAGGGATCGCCGTCGAACAGCGCCAGAAGCGGATGGTCGCCCACCGCGGCGCGCAGTGCCGGTGTCGCTGCCGGATCGTGCAGTCTCACCTGCACGCCCTGGGCCCACAGCGCCTCGAGCAGGGTAAGCACCGGCGCGTGATCGATGCGCGCCGAGCCCGGTTTGAAGGCAGCCCCCCAGATCGCCAGGGTGCGCCCCTCAAGCTGCCCATGAAAATGGGTCCAGAGCTTGCGGAAGAGCGTCTCCTTCTTCTGTTCGTTGATATCCAGCACTTGTTCGAGCAGTGCGGAATGGCGCCCGCTGGCCTCTTGCACATCGGCTAGGCGCATCAGGTCGCGGGAGAAGTGAGGCCCGCCGAAGCCACAGCCGGGATAGAGGTATTCGTAGCCGATTCGCGAATCCGCCCCCATCCCCTGGCGCACGAACTCTACGTCGACGCCCAGGCTGTCGGCAAGCCCGGCAATCTCGTTCATGTAGCTGATCCGCGTAGCGAGCATGCCGATCGTTGCCAGCTTGGTCAATTCGGCGGCCCGACGCGGCATCAGCTGGATCACGTCGCGGCGTCGGTTGAACGCCCGTAGCAGCTCGCGCACCTGGGCCTCAGCCCGTTCGTCATCGCAACCCAGCAGCCAGCGGCCCGGACGGGTGAAGCTGGCCCAGGCCCGCCCCTCCTCGATCATGTCGACCAAGGCGACCGCACGCCGCCCGTTTCCGCCGAGCCGCGCTTCCAGCCGCTCGGTTTCACCGACGGGAAAGGTGGAATTGTTGACCAGGATCAACGGACCTTGTTGCCGGGTGGCGATCTCGGCGACCAGGTCGTCGGCCTCATCGCGCTGCTCCGGCGATAGCGCAAGCCAGAGGATGTCGATTCGCTCACCAGGATTGGACCCTTCGCCGTTGGCCAGGCTCAGAGTGCCCTGCTCGAACCCCTCCTCGAGACGCTCGAGCAGATCCGGCTCCCGCCGCAACCAGTCGGCAGCCTGCAGCGCCGGCCAACGCATGCTGGCATGGGGGACCCAGCGGACCTGATGTCCGACCCAGGAGAGTGCGGCGGCGGCCGTAGCCGCCGCCAGCTCGCTGCCATGTATCTGTATCCGCATGGTATTTACTCCGCCTGGCTATAACGGGCGAGCAACTCGCGGAAACCCTCGCCGAAACGAGGATGGCGACGGCCATAGACCAGGGTAGCCTCGAGATAGCCCAGTTGGTGGCCGCAATCGTAGGTCTTGCCGCGCATGCGCCAGGCATCGACACCGTCACGCTGGCGCAGGGTCTCGATGGCATCGGTGAGCTGAATCTCATCACCTGCGCCCGGGCGCGTTTCAGCCAGTAGCGGGAATATACTGCCCGGCAGCACGTAACGACCGATCACGGCCAGATTGGAAGGTGCCTCCTCGCGAGCGGGTTTCTCCACCACCCCAGCCAGAGCACAGGAATTGCCTGCGGTCGGACTCTCGCCTTCGGGACTCACGATGCCGTACTTGTGCACCTGCTCCCAGGGCACCTCCTCGACCATCAACTGCGAACGCCCGGTCGTCTCGTAGGCCTCGAGCATGCCGGCCAGGTCATTGCGCGGAAGGTCCTCGTCGTCCACCAGCACGTCGGGCAGCAGCACGGCAAAGGGCTCGTTATCGCCAATGACGGGGCGGGCACAGAGCACCGCATGACCTAACCCCAGCGGCTCGTGCTGGCGCACGCTGATAATGTTGACATCGGCAGGCACGATGGCACGCAGTTCATCGAGCAGTTCCTGCTTGTTCTTGGCCTCGAGGGTTGATTCGAGCTCGTAGTGGGTGTCGAAGTGATTCTCGATGGCGCTCTTGCTGGCATGGGTTACCAGCACGATGTCACGGATACCCGCCTTTACTGCCTCATTGACCACGTACTGGATCACGGGACGGTCGACGATGGTGATCATTTCCTTGGGAATAGCCTTCGAAGCCGGCAGACAACGGGTGCCGAATCCGGCCACGGGCAGTACGGCCTTGCGAATCATGGTGCCTTCCTTGTCGGTTGGTGAACGATCGGTCGGTGAATGATACTCCCCGGGCCTGTCCTTAGATTCCGTCATGGGAAAGCCCGGGCAGCTACGGGTACAATATGCATGATACCGAAGGTAAAGAATGTTGCCAGGGTGCCAGACCAATTGCCACGGAGAGACCACATGAGCGCAACCCTCCACCACAACGTCGACCAGGGTGAGATCGCCAAGTTCGAGGCCCTGGCCAGCCGCTGGTGGGACCCGCACAGCGAATTCAAGCCGCTGCATGACATCAACCCGCTGCGCCTCGACTTCATCGATGCCCGCTGTGGACTGGCCGGCCGCAGGGTGCTCGACGTCGGGTGTGGCGGTGGCATCCTGGCCGAGGCCATGGCGCATCGCGGCGCCCGGGTCACCGGCATCGACATGGGCGAGGCACCGCTCGGTGTTGCGCGCCTGCATGCCCTGGAGAGCGGGGTGGAAGTGGAGTATCGCCAGGCCAGCGCCGAGGCCTTGGCCGTCGAGCAGCCCGGCGAGTACGATGTGGTGACCTGCCTCGAGATGCTCGAGCACGTACCCGATCCCGGCTCGGTCATCCAGGCCTGCGCCACGCTGGTCAAGCCGGGGGGGCACCTGTTCTTCTCGACCATCAACCGCAACCCCAAGGCCTATGCCCTGGCCATCGTCGGTGCCGAATACCTGCTGCGGATGCTGCCCCGCGGCACCCACGAGTTCCGCAAGTTCATCCGCCCCGCCGAACTGGCCGGCTGGTGTCGCGAACATGGGCTCTCCGTGCGCGAGCAGAGCGGCTTGGTCTACAACCCGCTGACGCGCCGCTATCGACTCTCGACGCGAGACGTCTCGGTCAACTATCTGATGCATTGCCGCCGAGAGACGGAGTGATGACTCAACCCCAAGCACTACTGTTCGATCTCGACGGCACGCTGGTCGACACCGCGCCGGACCTGGCGCGGGCGACCAATGCCTTGCGCGCCTACCATGGGCTCGAACCGCTCCCCTACTCGATGATCCGCGCGCAAGTCTCGAACGGCGGCAGCGCCCTGGTCGCCCTGGCGCTGGGGATCGATCAAGCGCACCAGGACCATGACGAGGCGCGCCAGTATCTGCTCGATGCCTATGGTAAGGCGCTGGCCGTGGAGAGCTGCCTGTTCCCTCATCTCGATCGTCTGCTGGGCAGTTGGGAAGCCAGGGACCGTCCTTGGGGAATCGTCACCAACAAGCCACGCGCCTATGCGGCACCTCTTGTCGAAGCGCTCGGGCTGACCCCGGGAGCGTTGTTGTGCGCCGACGACCTGCCGCAGCGCAAACCGGCGCCGGAGCCGCTATGGGCCGCCGCCGAGCAATTGGCTGTACTGCCCGCGCAGTGCTGGTACATCGGCGATCATCTGCGCGACATGCAGGCGGCCCGTGCCGCCGGCATGATCGCCGTGGCCGTCGGCTACGGCTATATCGAGGAAGGCGAAGACTACCGGGAGTGGCCGGCCGACCTCTGGTTCGAGACCTGCGAAGCGCTGGTGGAAGCACTGCTGCAGCCCGCCTAAGCCGACTCAGGCAGGCTGAAGCAAACCAGACCAACAGCCAAGCTAGCGCAAATTGGCGAGCGGGATGAAGCGCCAGGCGCCCGGAGCACAGCAATCCGAGCGTATGGGGTTATACGTGAGGAATGCGAGCATTCGGGCACCAATTCGCCGGGAGCGAATTGGAACAGCCGAAGGCTGGCCCGAAGGGTAGCCGCAGGGATGGCGGCTATAGCACAGCGATTCGTCGGGGACGCCTAGTTCGCGCAGCCATTTGTTATTTAGGCTGGGCGTCGAATCGCTCGCCGTTCCGCCCCCTGCTATCAGGTCCCATCAGCCACAGGTAGGTGGGCATGATCTCTTCCGACGTGCGCAGGGTGTTCGGATCTTCCCCCGGATAGGCGTTGACGCGCATCGCCGTACGTGTCGCCCCGGGGTTGAGCGAGTTGACGCGCAGCGTGCCCAGGTGCTCGACCTCGTCGGCCAGGACTTCCATGAAGCCCTCGGTGGCGAACTTGGACACGGCATAGGCGCCCCAGAACGCGCGCCCCTTGCGCCCGACGCTGGATGAGGTGAAAACGATCGACGCATCGGGCGAAGCCTGCAAAAGCGGCAGCAGAGCCTGCGTCATCCAGATCGGCCCGTTGATGTTGACCTGCATCACCTGATCCCACAACTCCGGGTTGTACTGCTCGAAAGGCGTGATGCGCCCCAACAACCCGGCGTTATGCAGAACTCCATCGAGACGACCGAACTCCCTGTCCAGGGTCTCGGCCATGTCGTGGTAATCCTTGTGCGTAGCGCCTTCGAAATTGAGCGGAAAAATGGCCGGTTGCGGTCCACCGGCAGCCTCGATCTCGTCATAGACCTTTTCCAGCTTGGTGATCGTGCGGCCCAGCAGAATCACCGTGGCGCCATGGCGAGCAAAGGCCAGGGCGGCCGCACGGCCGATGCCATCACCGGCCCCCGTCACGAGGACGATGCGATCGGAAAGCAGATCGGCGGGCGCCACGTAGTCGATCTTGCAGGTCATCTTGACTCCTTTGACGATACCAGCCCCCTACAGGGACTGGCGCAGGAAATCGTTGGCAAGCCCGGCAGCACTACTGTCGGGGTAATCATCACGCACGCGCTCGAGTAGCCCGCGACTCTCTTCAATTTCGCCCTGCCGCGCCTTGATCAAGCCGAGCTTGTACAGGGCATCGGGCACCTTGCTGCTCTGGGGGAAATTGTCGATGACCTGACGAAAGGCAGTTTCCGCCTGGTCCAGGCTGGCTTCCGCCGAGTGCAGCTCGCCCAGCCAATAATAGCCGTTGGCGGTCAGGCTGGTATCGGGGTAGTCCTGCACGAAGGCGTTGAAAGCCGCGATTGCCTCATCGAACTGGCGCGCCTGCACCTTGGCGAAGGCAGCCTGGTAGGCACTTTGGGCATCGGGGCTATTGCCGCTCGGCGAAGGAGTCTGCGCTACCTGCCGGGCCGACTCCTCATCGACCGACGGATTGGCCTCGATCCCGGCATTACCGGCCATCAGCCGTTCGTCGAGGTCGAGATACTGCTGGCGGGTCTGATTGCGCAGCTGCTCCAACTGATGACGCAACTCCTCGATCTGACCACGCAGCTGCTGAATCTCGCGCTGATGCTCCTGCAACTGGTTGTACATCACCAAGCTGCCACCGGCTTCTTCACGCACTTCGGCCTGATCGAGGAAACCCCGCGGCTGTGCGGTACGGTCTTCGACGATCGGACGTTGCTGTGCTTCTACAAGGCTCATCACGGACAGCGGGAGCACCAGGGCTCCCGCGCCGCACAGCCTTTTCAGACTGTGTCTCATGCTTCACTCCATTGGCGCGCGATTGCGCCAGTTCGCTCAGTAGGCAAACACAACGCGGCGATTCTGGGCACCGGCATCATCGCTGCTGCCACGCACCGCCGGACGCTCTTCGCCATAGCTGACCACCTCGAGCTGTGACGGAGAAACGCCCTGCACCTCGAGGAAGCGCTTCACCGAGTTGGCACGACGCTCACCCAAGGCCATGTTGTACTCGCGCGTGCCGCGCTCGTCGGTATGTCCCTGCAGGACAACGCGAGCATTGCCGTTGGAGCGCAGGAAGCGGGCATGGGCTACCAGTACCGACTCGAATTCCGGGCGGATACTGTCGCGGTCGAAATCGAAATAGATGGTGCGAACATCGGGGATGCGTCCATCGGTTTGCTGGCCGGCGCGATCACCGCTGACACCGGAGCCACTGACCTGGCCCGAGCCAGCGGTACCGGTACCGGCACCGCCATTGGCGCCTGTGCCATCCATGGATCCGTCACGGCTTCCCCCAGTGCTCGAACAGCCGGCAACCAGAGCCAGGGACAGGGCAATTGCCAGGGTTCTGGCATGCGACTTGAATTGCATCGTCAAACTCCTCACAGGATTCGAGTGACACGTACCGTTAGTTCAAGAATGGTGACCATGCAGGTTCGCGCACGTCACCCCGCGCCGAAGGCAACCGATAGGACGCTCGTCCATCGGCCGAAACGGCCCCCAACACCCCGCTGTTACCTTGCTGGGTGGCGAAGATTACCATGGTCCCGTTGGGCGCAACACTAGGGGATTCGTCGCCACGAGAGTCGCTGAGCACGACCAGGCGACCGGAATCCAGATCCTGTCGCGCCACCTGGTAGCCATTGTTGCTGCGGTGGATCAGGAACAGCGTCTCACCATCCGGGGAAATGCGCCCACGCGCATTGTAATTGCCCGTGAATGTCAAACGCTCGGCCTCGCCGCCACCGAAGCTGTAGCGATAGATTTGCGGCCCACCGCTGCGATCCGAGGTAAAGACAAGGCTGCGCCCATCAGGCGCCCAGGAGGGCTCGGTGTCGATGCTCGAGCTGTTGGTGATACGCTCGAGATTGCGTGACCCCACGTCCATGATATAGATGTCCGGCTGCCCATCCTTCGACAGGGTCATGGCCAGGCGACGCCCATCGGGTGACCAGGCCGGAGCCCCATTGATTCCGTCGAACGAAGTCAGCCTGGTCCGCTGCCCGGTGTTCACGTCCTGCACGTAGATTGCCGGCCGCTCGGTCTCGAAGGAGACGTAGGCCAGCCGACGGCCATCCGGCGACCAGGCCGGAGACAGGATCGGCTCGCGCGAATTAAGCACTTGCTGGCTGTTGTGGCCATCGGCATCGGCAACGTAGAGAGCGAACTGGGCGTCGTCACCGGTACCCTGCGCAGTGACATAGGCAATGCGGGTCGAGAAGGCCCCGCGGATGCCGGTGATGGCCTCGAAGATCTGGTCGCTGACGAAGTGAGCGACGGCGCGAAGCTCGTTGGCGCCACCAGTAACGTTCTCGCCGATCATGCGGCGCTGGCCACTGACGTCCATCAGCTCATAGCGGATGCGGTAACCGTCGTTCCCACGGCTGACCTGGCCCACCACCAGATAGCGCACGTCTAGCGCACTCCACTGGCCGTAGCGCACCTCGTCGCCGGAACTGGGGCGGTCGTACATGGCGTCGCGCGGCAGCGGCTCGAAGTATCCGCTGCGCTGCAGATCGTCACTGATGATCTGGGCCACGTCCTCGGGTAGTTCCCCGCCGTCAGCCGCGAACGGCACGATGGCGATGGGGGTCGCACGATCGCTGCCGCGGGTGATCTCGATGGTCAGGTCGTCCTGGGCGTGAGCGAGCGCACCGAACATCAGCAGCACGGCACTCAGCCAGGTAGTCATCAGGGCTTTCATCAGCGTACATCTCCCGGTGTGAATCGCAGATTGAACTGGCGGAAATCACGTTGCGCCATTGGCGGCAATTGACGCAGCTCGTTGAACGGTGCAGCAGCCTCCACAGCCTGAATGGCGGAGCGATCGAAGCTGCTGTCTCCGCTGCTCTGGGTAATGGTAGCGCCAAACAACTCGCCCGAGGGGCCCAGCCGCACCTGAACCGTAGCACTCAAGCCATTGCTGGCCCCGGGCGGGATTACCCAGGCCTGTTCCACCGCGCGGCGGACCAGGTTTATGAAACTGTTGGCCGCCTCCTGGCCCTGCTGGGCATTGGCGACGCTATCCGACTCGCCCTCGATGGCCCGGTCGAGCCCCTGGGACGCGGCCTCAGCCGCACGCCGCGCTTCTTCTTCGCGCTGACGCTGGGCCTCCTCCTCGCGGCGGCGCTGTTCTTCGGCCTCACGCTGGCGTTGGGCCTCGGCTTCAGCCTCACGCTGGCGTTGGGCCTCGGCTTCGGCCTCGCGCTGACGTTGGGCCTCGGCTTCGGCCTCGCGCTGACGTTGGGCCTCGGCTTCGGCCTCGCGCTGACGTTGAGCCTCGGCTTCGGCCTCGCGCTGACGTTGAGCCTCCGCTTCAGCCTCGCGTTGGCGTTGAGCCTCCGCTTCAGCCTCGCGTTGGCGTTGGGCCTCGGCTTCGGCCTCGCGCTGGCGTTGGGCCTCGGCTTCGGCCTCGCGCTGACGTTGAGCCTCGGCTTCGGCCTCGCGTTGGCGGCGTGCTTCTTCTTCGGCACGCTGCTGCGCCTCGAGCTGGCGCTGACGCTCGGCTTCCTCGGCAGCTTCTTGCTGACGCTGGCGCTCGGCTTCTTGTTCTTCACGCAGTTGGGCCTGGCGCTCGGCTTCTTCGGCACGCCGCTGCGCTTCCGCCTCGGCCTCCTGCCTGGCTTCCTGCAGGCGCCGCGCCTCCTCCTCACGCTCGGCCTGCTCCTGCTCGGCCTGGCGCGCCTGTTCCTCGGCCTCGGCCTGCCGGGCCTCTTCTTCCTGACGCGCTTCTTCCTCGGCCTGGCGTGCCTCTTCTGCCTGACGCGCCTCCTCCTCGGCCTGACGAGCCGCAGCACGCGCCCGGGCCTCCTCGGCGCGCTGGGCCTGGTCGGTGGTGGTCTCGGTGCTAACCAGCGTAGCCTGAACGATCGAGCTCGTCTCGGGCTCAGGCTGACGCTGGGGCAGGCTGACCACGCTGATCACCACGACCAGCACATGCAGGCCAACGGCCAGCAGCACAGGCACGCCATAGCCAACACGTCCGTTCTTCCGGGGGGCGGAGGAGCCCCGCTGACGTCGGGCCATCACGTCTCCTACCTTCCTGATCAAGGGGCTCCTAATCACGCGGCGGCGGCTCGGAAATCAGTCCGACATTGGCCACACCGGCCACTTGCAGGGTGCTCATCAGGGTCACGATTTCGCCATAGGGCACGAAACGGTCGCCGCGCACCATGACCGGCGTGCCGGGCTGACGCTCGAGCAGGATGATCACCCGTTCGCCAAGCTCATCGAGTTCCACGTTCATCTCTTCTCCGCCGATCGACAGGAAATATCCCCCTTCACGATCCACCGACACGATGATCGGCTCACGGTCTTCCTCGGTTTCGATCGGCTCTGACGTGACCTGGGGCAGCTCGACCTGCACGCCCTGGGTCAGCATCGGCGCCGTGATCATGAAAATGACCAACAGCACAAGCATGACGTCGATGAAAGGGACGACATTGATCTCCCCCATCGGCTTGCGGCGCCCGCCGCGATTGAACGGTCCATGCATGTCGCGACTCCCTCAGGCGGCGCCGGCTTCGCTGCGGCCCTGCAGATTGCGGTGCAGGATGGAGTGGAACTCCTCGGCGAAGTCCTCGTACTTGCCCAGCATGCGATCGGACTCGGACGACAGGCGGTTGTAGAAGATGACAGCGGGAATGGCGGCGAACAGCCCCATGGCGGTAGCGATGAGCGCCTCGGCAATCCATGGCGCCACGGTAGCCAGAGTGGCCTGCTGGGCCATAGAGAGCGACTGGAACGAACCCATGATGCCCCACACGGTACCGAACAGCCCGATGTAGGGACTCGCCGAGGCCACCGTAGCCAGGAATACCAGGTGCAGGGTCAGGCGCTCTTCTTCCCGCGACCAGGCCACCCGCATGCTGCGCTGAACGCCATCGAGAATGGCATCGGCGCTCTTGGTCTTGGCCATCAGGCGATTGAATTCACGAAAGCCGGCACGAAAGACGTGTTCGGCACCCAGGGTCTCCTGCTCCGACGGCGTTTCGCGGTAGAGTTCATTGAGATCGACCCCCGACCAGAAGCGCTCTTCGAAGGATTGGTGTGCCCGGCGTGCCCGACGCAGCACGAAGGTACGTTGAAAAATCACTACCCAGGAGAGAATAGAGCCTATCACCAGGATCAGCATGACCAGCTGCACCACGGTGCTGGCGCTCATGATCAGGTGCGGTATTGACATGGAGTCGTTCACGGGCTTCCTCGCTGATCTTGCAGTTAACCGTTGAGAACCGCGGCCAGTGCCGGCGGCCAAGGTATGGGTTTGAGACGCTGGGCATCCACACAGGCGATGTCGACCCGCGCCTCGCATAAGGGTTCCCCGCTACGCATCACCGACTGAGCGAATCTCAGCCGGCAGCGACCGCTCGATTCGACGGCCGCCGTGACCGAGAGATCGTCGTCGAGACGGGCGGGCTTGGCATAGCGACAATCCAATCGATGCACCACCAACTGGATGCCGGCGTCGAGCAGTTCGCGCTGGGTCAGGCCATGATGGCGCAGCCATTCACTGCGCGCCCGCTCCATGAACTTGAGGTAGTTGACGTAATAGACGATGCCACCGGCATCGGTATCCTCGATGTAGACCCTCAACGGCAGGCGGAACTCACTCACTGACGCACCTCGCCGGACGCATCCAGGGCCTGCTCGTGCGGCACCAGGCCGAAATGCTGCCAGGCCTGGCGGGTAACCACCCGGCCGCGAGCGGTACGCATCATCAGGCCCTGCTGGATCAGGTAGGGTTCGATCACGTCCTCGATGGTGTCGCGCTCCTCGCCGATTGCCGCCGCCAGCGAATCGATGCCGACCGGTCCGCCGTCGAACTTCTCGATCATCGCCAACAGCAGGCGGCGATCCATGTGGTCGAGGCCATGATGATCGACGTGCAGCATGTTCAGCGCCTGATCGGCTATGGCGGCATCCACCTTGCCGCTGGCGCGTACCTGAGCGTAGTCGCGCACCCGCCGCAACAGGCGGTTGGCGATACGCGGCGTACCCCGAGAACGTCGCGCCACCTCACGGGCTCCGTCGCGGTCCGCCTCGACGCCGAGTAGCCTGGCCGAGCGCGTCACGATCTCGGTGAGTTCCTCGATATCGTAGAACTCGAGGCGCTGGACGATACCGAAACGGTCACGTAGCGGCGAAGTGAGCAGGCCCGCACGGGTGGTAGCTCCCACCAGGGTAAAGGGAGGCAGGTCGAGCTTGATGGAACGCGCCGCCGGGCCTTCGCCGATGACGATGTCGAGCTGGAAGTCCTCCATGGCGGGATAGAGAATCTCTTCCACCACCGGCGAGAGGCGATGGATCTCGTCGATGAACAGCACGTCGCCCGGCTGCAGGTTGGTGAGCATGGCGGCTAGGTCGCCGGCGCGCTCGAGCACCGGACCCGAAGTGGACTTGAGTCCAACTCCCATCTCGGCGGCGATGATATTGGCCAAGGTGGTCTTGCCCAGCCCCGGCGGGCCGAACACCAGGGTATGATCGAGGCTCTCGTCGCGCCCTCTCGCAGCAGAGATGAAGATATCCAGTTGCTCGCGCACGCGCGGCTGACCGATGTACTCGGCTAGACGCTTGGGGCGAATCGCATAGTCGACGCGACTCTCGCCCTCGCGCTCGTCGGCGGCGATCAAGCGATCATCGTGCATCATGTCGAACACCCGTGACGCTCATGGAAATTTTGGATGGCCATCCCTCTATCACCGTTCAGACGACTCATAAAAGCAGGCGGAAGATCGTGCGCCATGTCGTACCCTAGCCGGCCATACGCTTGGTCAGGGCCGCCTTGATCATGGCCTCGGTCGAGAGGTTCTCGTCCAGCCCCGAGAGCATCTTGGCCGCCTCGGTGGGCTTGTAGCCCAGACTGACCAGCGCAGCTTCGGCATCGGCCAGCGGATCCTGACGCTCCTGGCCCGCGCTGGGAGCCGTCGCGGCACCGGCCAGGTCGGTCGCCCCCGGGTGCTCCCAGTGAGGAAAACGGTCGCGCATCTCGATGATCAGACGCTCGGCAGTCTTCTTGCCGACCCCGGGCAGGCGCGTCAACGACTTGGCGTCGTCCTCCATCACGCAGCGGATGAACGCCGTCTCGTCCATGCCCGAGAGAATGACCAGGGCCAGCTTGGGGCCGATACCGTTGACGCGAATCAGCGCGCGGAACAGCGCCCGCTCCTGTTCGCGAGCAAAGCCGAACAGCAGGTGGGCGTCCTCGCGCACGGTGAGATGCGTATAAAGTGAAACGGATTCCCCCACCCCGGGCAAGGCCACCAGAGTCGTCATCGAGGCTTCGAGTTCATAGCCGACCCCGGCCACGTCCACGACCAACCAGGGCGGTTGCTTATCGAGCAGGGTGCCACGCAGGCGTCCGATCATGGAGTTCAATATCCCGATCCGAAAACATCCAGGCTCAAGGCCTTCCTGGCGCCACTATACTGGTCGCTCAAGCGGCTGACCAGTCTATGGTAAACGGTGTTCGAGAATTAATCCGCCGAAGCTACGATGCGCATTCAGGGTTGGAAATCGCGCCACGAGCCTCCACGACGGCGGGAGCGATGCCCACCGAAACTGCCCTGGTTGAGCAAACCGAGCCTGGCGTGAGCGTGGGTCAGGGCAATGGCGAGCGCATCAGCGGCGTCGGCCTGGGGAGTTCCGTCGAGCCCCAGGATGGCGACTACCATGTGCTGCACCTGGATCTTCGTCGCCCCGCCGCTACCGGTCACCGCCTGCTTGATCTGGCGCGGCCCGTACTCGTTCACCGCCAGGCCGTGATTGGCGGCACAAACGATCGCCGTGCCGCGCGCCTGGCCCAGCTTGAGTGCGGAATCGGGGTTCTTGGACATGAACACTTGCTCGATGGCCATCTCCCCCGGGCGATACTGCGCAATCAGCTCGGCGATTCCGGCGTAGATGCGGGCCAGTCGTTGCGGCAGATCGACTTCCTGAAGGCGGATACAACCGCTGGCCACGTAGCGCGGATTGGGGGTGGCGACGTCGAGCACACCGTAGCCGGTAATGCGCGAACCGGGGTCGATGCCGAGGATCAGCATGACACGCGTTTCGGCGCAGAGGAAACTAGCAGAGACATGGCATGGTGTCCTTGGCTGCGTCGTAACACCGGCGCCACACGGGCGCCGGTTTCGTACATCGTTCTGCAGGCTGTCGTGCTCACTCCTGCCCTTCCACTTTGGCCTTCTGGCGCAGGCGGATATTGAGTTCGCGCAACTGCTCGCCGCTCACCTCGCCCGGTGCGTCGGTCATCAGGCAGGCCGCGCTCTGGGTCTTGGGGAAGGCGATCACCTCGCGGATGGTGCGTGAACCCGCCATCAGCATGACCAGGCGGTCGAGGCCGAAGGCCAGGCCACCATGGGGCGGCGCACCGTAGTGCAGGGCGTCGAGCAGGAAGCCGAACTTCTCGCGAGCCTCCTCTTCACCGATGCCGAGAATCTCGAACACGGTGCTCTGCATCTGCTGGTCGTGAATACGGATCGAGCCACCGCCGAGCTCGGTGCCGTTGAGCACCATGTCGTAGGCCCGCGAGAGCGCTGCGGCCGGGTTGGCCTTGAGCTCCTCGGGGCTGCACGAAGGCGAAGTGAACGGATGGTGCAGCGGGCTCAGGCGGCCATTGTCGTCGCTCTCGAACATGGGAAAGTCGACCACCCACAGCGGCGCCCAGTCACGGGTATAGAGGTTGAGGTCCTCGCCCAGCTTGACCCGCAATGCACCGAGGGCCTCGTTGACGACGTTGGTCTTGTCGGCACCGAAGAAGACGATATCGCCATCCTCGGCGCCGATGCGGTCGAGCAGCTCCTCGATCACGTTTTCCATGAATTTGACGATCGGCGACTGCAGTCCCTCGAGACCTTTGGCGCGCTCGTTGACCTTGATCCAGGCCAGACCCTTGGCACCGTAGATACCGACGAACTTGGTGTAGTCGTCGATCACCTTGCGCGACATGCTGGCCCCGCCCGGCACCTTGAGTGCCGCCACGCGGCCGTCGGCGGCGTTGGCTGGGCCGGAGAAGACCTGGAAATCTACCTGCTTCATCAGGTCGTCGACGTCGGCCAGCATCAGCGGAATGCGCAGGTCGGGCTTGTCGGAGCCGTAGCGATCCATGGCGTCGGCCCAGGTCATGCGCGGGAACTCGGGCAGTTCGACGTCGAGCACGTCCTGGAACAGCTCGCGAATCATGGTCTCGGTGACGCCCATGATGTCGCCTTCCTCGACGAAGGAGGCCTCGATGTCGATCTGGGTGAACTCCGGCTGACGGTCGGCGCGCAGGTCCTCGTCGCGGAAGCACTTGGCGATCTGGTAGTAGCGATCGAAGCCCGCCACCATCAATAGCTGCTTGAACAGCTGCGGCGACTGCGGCAGGGCGAAGAAGCTACCCGGATGGGTGCGGCTCGGCACCAGGTAATCGCGAGCACCCTCGGGCGTGGCGCGGGTCAGGATCGGCGTCTCGATGTCGAGAAACCCCTGCCCCTCCAGGAAGGCACGCACATGGTGCGAGATGCGCGAGCGCAGGCGCAGCTTCTCGATCATCTCGGGGCGGCGCAAATCGATGTAGCGGTGCTTGAGGCGCACCTCCTCGCCGACCTTGCCATGCTCGTCGAGCTGGAACGGCGGCGTGGCCGCCGTGTTCAGCACTTCGACGTCCTTGGCCAGCACTTCGATCATCCCGGTGGGCATCTTGGGGTTCTGTGTGCCCTCGGGGCGCAGCCGCACACGGCCGGAGACGCGCAGCACGAATTCGCTGCGAGCGCGGTCGGCAGTGGCAAAGGCCTCGGCGGTATCGGGGTCGACCACGACCTGGGCGATGCCGTCGCGATCGCGCATGTCGAGGAAGATCACGCCCCCGTGGTCACGGCGACGGTGAACCCAGCCGCACAGGGTGACCGTCTGGTCCACCAGGGTCTCGTTGAGCTGGCCGCAATAATGGCTGCGCATGTCGTATCCTGTTTCGTTAAGCGTTGTCAGTAAAAGTGTCGGTATCGGTCACGGTCAGGCCGCGGCGCCATCCTTCGCCGGCGCCTTGCTATCTCCGCCGCCGCTTCCCGAGTCGCCGGCCAGGTTCTTCTTGCTGCCGGACTTGAAGTCTGTTTCGTACCAGCCGCCACCGGCCAGACGGAAGCCCGCGGCGGAAACCAGGCGCCCGAGCGCCGGTGCTTCGCAGGCGGGACAGTCGGTCAGGGGGGCGGCGCTGAGCTTCTGGAGTTTCTCCAGGTGATGGCCGCAGGCCTTGCACTGATATTCATAGATGGGCATGGTTCAATTCACTCCTGATTCGACAGCGCGCAACCAACGGCGATATAGGGTCGAGCGGCGTACTTTCCAAGCCTGCCGTGAAAGCCCGATAGTATAACGTGCCTGACAAGGCCTGTCCCAGCCTTGCCGCGGCGAACCAACACAAGGAATCCAGCATGAAAGCCGTGATACTCGATGCCGCCAGCCTGGGCCCTGACGTCGATCTTGCTCCCATCCGCAGCCAGGTCGACACCCTCGAGGTCCATCAGGCCAGCACCACCGAGCAGAGTCGAGAACGCCTGGCGGGCGCCGAGGTCGCCATCGTCAACAAGGTGGTGCTGGACGCCGCCACCCTCGAATCCCTGCCCGAGCTCGAGCTGATCTGCGTGCTGGCCACGGGCACCAACAACATCGACATGGCAACGGCCGAGCGCCTGAACATTCCGGTACGCAACGTCACGGCCTACGGCACCGCCAGCGTGGCCCAGCACACGCTGATGCTGATCCTGGCCCTGGCCAACCGCTTGCCACTCTACCAGCGTGACGTGGCCGCCGGGCGCTGGAACGAAAGCCCCTTCTTCTGCCTGATGGACCACGCCACCCTGCAGCTCGAGGACAAGCACCTCGTCATCGTCGGCCAGGGCGAGCTGGGCAGCCGCGTGGCGGCCCTGGCCGAGGCCTTCGGCATGCGCGTGACTTTCGCTGCTCGCCCCGGCAACAAGGGCAACGACCGCCGCCCCGGCATCGCCGAGCTCGCCCCCGAGGCCGACGTGATCAGCCTGCACTGCCCGCTCACCGAGGCTACCCGCCACCTGGTCGACGCCGACCTGCTCGCCACGCTGAAGCCCGGCGCCCTGCTGGTGAACTGCGCCCGCGGCGGCATCATCGACGAGCAAGCGGCGCTTCTGGCCCTGCATGAAGGAAGGCTCGGCGGCCTGGGCGTCGACGTGCTGCCGGTGGAACCGCCGCGCGACGGCCATCCGCTGCTCGATGCCTTGTCCGAGCCGCTGAACCTGATCGTCACGCCGCACAGTGCCTGGATCACTCCCGAAGCGCGTCAGCGCATCGTCGCGCTCACTGCCGACAACCTGAGCGACTGGAAAGCCCAACGGACCGGAACCTGACCATGCTGCATAACCTGGGCTCGATCAATCTCGACCACTTCTATCGCGTGCCGCATCTGGTGCACCCCGGCGAGACGCTGGCCAGCCGCAGCTACCATGTCGGCCTTGGCGGCAAGGGCGCCAATCAATCATTGGCCATGGCCATGGCGGGCGGTCAGGTGTGCCACTGGGGCCGACTGGGCCGACAGGACGGCTGGGCCCGTGATCGACTGGCGCGCGCCGGTGTCGACGTCACCCATGTCGAGCTTGTCGACGAAGCCAGTGGACATGCCATCATCCAGGTGGATGATCGCGGCGAGAACGCCATCATCCTGCATCCCGGCGCCAACCACGGTTTCATCCGACGGCACCGCGAAGCCCTGTGCGATGCCGCCCGGCCCGGCGACTGGCTGCTGGTACAGAACGAGTGCAACGGCCTGCCCGAACTGCTCGAATGTGCGCGCAGCCAGGGCCTCGCCGTCGCCTTCAACCCCGCCCCGATGAGCGACACGGTCCTCGAGCTGCCGCTCGATGCCTGCGAGCTGCTGTTCGTCAACCGCGGCGAGGCCGCCTGGCTCACCGGCCTGCCCGAGGAGAGCGATGCCCAGGTGCTGCTCGAGGGTCTGCGCGAACGACGGCCGCAAACGGCGACAGTACTCACCCTGGGTAGTGAAGGAGCCTGGTACCAGTCGGGCGACGAGCGGCACTTCCAGCCTGCCCTGCCCGTCGAGCCGGCGGACACCACAGGGGCCGGTGACACCTTCATCGGCTACTTCATGGCAGCGGTGCAGGAGCAGCGCACCATTCACGACTGCCTGGCGCTTGCCGCCCATGCCGCGGCACTGGGCGTACAACGCCCCGGTGCCGCCGATAGCATTCCATCGCGCGACGAGGTCGAGCGGTATCTCACCCGACAATCCAGCACCTGACACACGAGGAGGCAACGTGTCGCATCCGATCATCTTCGATACCGACCCTGGCGTCGACGACGCCCAGGCCATCGCCATCGCCCTGCGCCACCCCGAGATCGAACTGCTGGGGCTGACCACCACCTACGGCAACGTCGACATCGAGACCGCTACTCACAACGCCCTGCTGCTGAGCGAGCTGGCCAGCCGTGACATACCGGTCGCTCAGGGCGCCGCCGGCCCCATGGTCAAGCCGCGTCATCCTGCACCCGCCCATATCCATGGCGCCAACGGACTGGGCAACATCGAGCTGCCCGATGTGAGAGGCAAGAAAGACCTGCGCAGCGCCGCGCAATTCATCGTCGATACGGTCAATGAACGCCCCGGCGAGATCACCCTGGTGGCGGTGGGGCCGGTAGGCAACCTGGCGGCTGCTCTGCAACTCGACCCTGGGCTCACCGAGAAGGTCAAGCGTGTGGTGATCATGGGTGGCTCGATACGTGAGGGCGGCAACGTGACGCCGGTGGCCGAGGCCAACATGTTCAACGACCCCCATGCCGCCCAGCGCGTACTCACCGCCGGCTGGCCGCTGGTCCTGGTAGGCCTCGACGTGACGCATCGCTGCGTACTGACACAAGAGCACATGCAGCGCATCGAAGCGGGCCAGGGCGAGCTGGGCAAGATCCTGGCCGGCAGTTACGCCTTCTACCGCGACTTCTACCGTGAATTCCTCGGCATCGACGGCTGCTGCCCCCACGACAGCTGCGCGCTGGCCTGGCTGCTACGCCCGGAGCTGTTCACCACCGCCCCGGGGCATCTATCGGTCGTCACCGACGGCATCGCCGAAGGCCAGACCCTGTTCGCTCCCGAGGGACGCGGCTTCATCCAGGAGCGCTGGTCGCAAACACCTCTGGCGGAGGTGTGCCTCGAAGTGGACGGAGAGGCCGTGGTGGAGTGGATCGCCGACACCCTGAGCTAAGGGGCTTCCCCGGCACTACAGGCAGACGAAACAATCCGGGTCGCGGCACTCGATCGATTCCAATTCGACGTGGGTGACCCGGGCATTGGGCGGGCCCTGCCACAGCCACGACGCCACCTGGTTGACCGCCTCGCCATTGCCACACAACAGCACCTCGACCTGACCGTCGGGCCGGTTCTTGGCGTGGCCGGTCAAGCCATGCTGGAGTGCCTGCTCCTGAACCGCCCGGCGATACCACACGCCCTGCACCTTGCCGGCCACCAGGGCCTTCACGCAGCGCTTGCTCATTCTTCCCTCCTCGCTCCGTCAGTTCGTGCTTGTCCTTTCAAGTCTGGCTTCTTACGTCAAACCTGGATAGTGCGCCGTATCAACGCACAAGACCATAAGCGGGATTCCAGCCGGCTGCCCATATGCTCTAATCTTGATAATAGGGATGCGGACTTGCCACAAGCAAAGATCGCCCCGGCGGACGCGGTGCCAACCACTGCGTTCCAGACCACAACAATGGATCCTCACGAGGGAGATAACGCCATGCGGGTCTACGACCACCCCGAGTTCGAGCATCACCAGCAGATCGTCTTCGGCAGCGATGAAGCCAGCGGGCTGCACGCCATCATTGCCATCCACGACACACGCCGGGGCCCCGCCCTGGGCGGCTTGCGCATCTATCCCTATGCCAGCGAAGACGATGCCCTGACCGACGTGTTGCGTCTTTCGCGCGGCATGACCTACAAGTCGGCCCTGGCCGACCTGCCCCTCGGCGGTGGCAAGGCGGTGATCATCGCCGATCCCCGGCGTGACAAGACACCCGCCATGCTGCGCGCAATGGGCCGGCTGGTGGAGTCGCTGGGTGGGCGCTACATCACCGCCGAGGACTCCGGCAGCGGCGAAGAGGACATGCGCCTCATTCGCCAGGAGACTCGTCACGTCAGCGGCCTGAGCCGCGGGGATGACTCCGGCGATCCCTCGCCTTTCACCGCCCATGGTGTGTTCTGTGCACTGAAGAGCGCCGTACGCCATCGCTTCGGTCGCGACGGGCTCGAGGGGCTGCGCGTGGCCATCCAGGGCGTTGGGCATGTCGGCGCACACCTGGCCCGCGAGCTACACGAGGCGGGCGCCAATCTGGTGCTGACCGACGTCGACCGCGACAGCCTGGGCATGCTGGTCGAGGAACTGGGGGCGCAGAGCGTGGCGCCCGAGGCAATTTTCGAGGCCGAGGTAGACGTCTTCTCGCCCTGCGCCATGGGCGCAGTGCTGACCGCGCAGGTGGCCGACCGGCTCAGGGCCAAGGTGATCTGCGGGGCGGCCAACAACCAATTGGCCACGCCCGACGTTGCGGCCCTGCTGCATGACCGCGGCATCCTCTATGCACCCGACTATGTGGCCAACGCCGGGGGCGTCATCGAAGTGGAAGCTCAACGCCACGACCGCTACGACCGCGATGCCGTGATGCGCCACGTGGAGCGAATCACGGCTACCATGGACGAGATCCTCACCCGTGCCAGAATCGAAGACAGGAACCCCGCGGAAATTGCCGACCAATTGGCCCGCGAGCGCCTTGCCATTTGAAGTGTGCCGTACCGGGCGCTAGCGCCCGGTACGATGCGATCACTCGGTGACCAGTTCGCGTTTGACGATGACGGCGCTGTTGCGTGGCACGATCTCCCGGCCCATCCCGACCAGGTAGCTGCGGGTGAAGGCGGCACCGAACAGCAGGATCAGGGAGCTGTAGTAGACCCACAACAGGATCATCACCACCGAGCCGGCGGCGCCATAGGTCGACGCGGTGGCGGTATAGGCCAGATAGGAGGCGATGGCACTGCGACCGATGGCAAACAGCAGTGCCGTGACCAGCGCTCCCAGCAACACGTCCCGCCAGCTCAGCACCACGTCGGGCAGTACTTTGAAGATGGTGGCGAACAAGGCTGCGATCACCGCCAAGGAAATCAGGAATTCTGCCCCGGCCGTCAATGGACCGACCAGCGGCGTGGCATCGCCGATGGCCTGCAGCATGGCACGCACCATCACGCCGACCAGTAACGACACGAGCAGAATGAAGCCGATGGCGAGCACCACCGCGAGCGACAACAGCCGCTGCTTGAGAAAGACCAGGATACTGTTGCGGCTGGGCTTGGCCGTTACACCCCAGATCATGTTGAGCGAGTACTGCATCTGGGCGAACACCGTGGTGGCCCCCACCAGCAGACCTCCAAACCCGAGCAGGGTCGGCACGAGGCCCGATTCCTCGATGCGCGACTGCGACACGGCCTGCTCGACTGCCTGCGCGGCATCCGTGCCCAGGGTGCCCTCGAGCTGCTCGACGATCTGGCCCTGGGCGGCATCCGCGCCGAATACCACGCCGATCACGGCGACGGCAATGATGACCGTCGGCGCAAGAGAGAAGAGGGTATAAAAAGCCAACGAGCCGGCATAACTGAAGGCATTCCTCTCCAACCACAGGCTGAACGCCTGCTGAACCGTATTCCACCAGAATTTCAGCGAGAGACTGCGCACGACACCTCCTCCATGGCAAGTTGCCTCCATTTTCAGCATACCCAATCGCAGTGCTTCTGTCGGCCAGCGGCTTGCATTGCAGCCCTGAACCGACCACGCCCATAATAGGCCCCCCGAGCCACCAGCGAAGGATGTGCCGATGAGCGATACCGATCATGATTTCGACTGTCTCGTATTCATCGGTCGTTTCCAGCCCCCGCACCTGGGGCACTTGGCTGTAATCAACGAGGCCCTGCGCCATGCGCGTCAGGTAATCGTGCTGGTGGGCTCGGCCTGGCAGGCGCGCTCGCTGCGTAATCCGTGGCGTTTCGATGAGCGCCAGGAACTGCTGCGCAGTTGCTTCGATGAGGAGGAGAACGCGCGGCTGGAGATCGTGCCGCTACTGGATGCGCTCTACAACGACGACGTCTGGGTACGTGACGTGCAGCGCAAGGTGCGGCAGATCGCCGGGCATCACCACGCCCGGCTACCACGCATCGGCCTGATCGGAGCCAGCCGCGGCCAGTCGAGCTACTACCTGTCGCTGTTTCCTCAATGGGAGTCCGTCAGCGTGCCGCTGGTCGACGGCATTTCGGCTAGCCAGATCCGCGAGCGGCTGTTTCGCTCCCCCTCCTCCACCGAGGATTACCTCAGTACCGGGGCAACCCACGACTTGCCCCCCGGCGTGTGCGAGGCGCTGCGTCGCTTCGCCGGCAGCGATGCCCACCAGCAACTGATGGAGGAGCAGAAGCTGCTCGAGCAGTATCGCCAGGCCTGGGTCAACGCGCCCTACCCGCCTATCTTCGTCACCGTCAACGCCGTGGTGGTGCAATCCGGCCACGTGCTGTTGGTACGCCGCACCGCAGCTCCCGGCAAGGGCCTGCTGGCACTGCCCGGCGGCTTCATCAACCCCCACGAGCGTCTGCTCGACGCCTGCTTGCGCGAATTGCGTGAACGGGTGCGGCTCAAGGTACCGGAACCGGTGCTGAAGGGCTCGCTGCGTGGCCAGCGACTATTCGACGAGCCCCACCGCAGCTGGCGCGGCCGCACCCTCGCGGAAGCCTTCTACTTCGCCCTGCGACCCGACCAGCAACTCCCCCAGCTCAAGCCCGTCAAGGGCGGCGATCATGCACGCTGGGTACCGCTGGCCGAACTCGAACCGGACAGCCTGTTCGAGGACCACTTCTTCATCATCCAGAATTTTCTCGGCCTGCCGGCCGATTTCGGCGGGATCTGATATCCAAGCCAGGGATCGATAAAACTTTTGTTTGGAAAAGAACGGGATTTCCGTCGCGAGCGAAGGCAGGCCGGTCACCGCCGGAGCGGAGCTACCGGAGTGTAGTGGCCTACATGAGGATAGCGACGAACCGCCGGGGGCCGGCCTGTCGAGCGCAGCAGGAAAGCCATACTTTTTCAGGCTTGGAGGAAGTCGCGCGGTAACTTCATCATCTGCCGCCACAGCTTCTCGACGCCCGGCTTGTGCACCAGCGAGCAGCGATAGAGACGGATCTCCAGCGGCACATCCCACTTCTCGCCGCCGGCTCGCACCAGCCTGCCGCTCTTGAGCTCTTCACGCACGCAGAAATCGGGAATCCAGGCCAGTCCGACTCCTTGCAGCACCATGCCCTTGAGCCCTTCGGCCATGGCGGTTTCATAGACGGTGCGCAAGCGCAACCGCAGCGGGTCGTTCTTGAGCAGCATGCGTACGCTGCGCCCGAGAAAGGCGCCCTGGGTATAGGACAGGTAGGGTATGGTGTCCTTGCTCTCGAGGCTGAAGCGCGGCTTGCCCTTGGGGTCGGGAAGGCTGACCGGCAGCATCTTGACCTGGCCGATGGAGAACGAGGGAAACACTTCGGCGTCCAACTGCATGGTGGCGTACGGGTCGTGGTAGGCCAGCATCAAGTCACAGTTGCCCTCGCGCAGCACGTGGATCGCCTCACCCACGTTCATGGCCACCAGGCGCGTCGGCAGCTCGCCCAACCCTTCCTGAAGCCGCGAGATCCACTCGGGGTAGAAGCTCAGCGCCAGAGAATGGGCGGCAACGATGTCCAGCGCCTCACGTGCCATGGACACGCCGCGCAGGTGGCCCAGACACTCGTTGAGCTGCTCCACCAGATTACGCGCCGTGATCAGAAAGAGCTGCCCTTCGGGCGTGAGATTGATCGGTGTCGTGGAACGATCGACGAGGGTCACTCCCACCGCTTGTTCGAGCGCCCGAATACGACGACTGAAGGCGGGCTGGGTGACATGACGCTGCCGGGCGGAGGCAGAGAAGCTGCGGGTATTGGCCAGGGCCACGAAATCTTCCAGCCACTTTGTCTCGAGGTTCACCGGGACTCCCGCTGACAGCAATAGAGCGAATAAAAAAGCGTTCTTTGGCGTTGCCTAATTTACCCCAGCTGCCCGTCGAACCCAAGTGACTTCGCCGCCTACTGGATCGGTGCAGTGAGATAGGCGGCACGCGACACGAGCTTTCGCCATAGCGGACGACGCTGCAGCTCGTCATAGCTGATCTGGCGACAGACGGCGAAGTCGCGCTCGAGCATCTGGCATACCTCTGCCGCAAAGTGCCGATCGGGAATGAAGGCGGTGATCTCGAAGTTGAGGCGGAACGAGCGGTTGTCGAGGTTGACCGTGCCGACGGCCGCTGCGCTATCGTCGATCAGGATCACCTTCTGGTGCAGGAAACCCGGCTGGTAACGATAGACCTTGATACCTGCCCGCACCATGTCGGGCAGGAACGAAAAGGCCGAGATATAGATCAGCAGATGATCGGGATGTTCGGGCATCATGATCCGTACGTCGACCCCGCGCATGGCGGCCAGGCGCAGGGCGTCCTGCACACCCTGATCGGGAACGAAATACGGGCTGGTGACCCACAACCGTTCGCGGGCGCTGTGGATGGCCTGTTGCACCATCAGGCTGGCAGTCTCCTGTCGATCCGCGGGCCCCGACGGCACGATGACCACATTCTGGCACTCTTCGCAGGTCACCTGCGGCTCCCAGCACAGATTGATGACTTCGCCGGTAGCCCAATGCCAATCCTCCCAGAAGGCCTCCTGCAACCCCAACACACTGGGACCGGTGAGTTTCAGATGGGTATCGCGCCACGGGCCATGGCGGGGGTGCTGCCCAAGGTACTCGACCCCGACGTTGAAGCCGCCGAGCCAACCTTCACAACCGTCGACCACCAGGATCTTGCGGTGGTTGCGAAAGTTGAGCTGGAAGCGGTGCTTGAACCCTCGGGACGAACGAAACGGGTTCACCTCTACCCCGGCGTCGGCGAGCTCGCGCAGATAGCCCTCGGCAAGCTTGCGACTGCCGACCTCGTCGAACAGGAAGTAGACCCGTACGCCACGCCGCACGGCACGCAGCAGATGCTCCTTCAATTGCTGACCCAGAGCATCGTGGCGCACGATGAAGAACTGCACCAGCACGTACTCGCGCGCAGCATCGATGCCGGCGAAGATACTGTCGAACGTGGCTTTGCCATCGATCAGCAACTCCGCATGATTGCCGCTGGTCAGCGGCATCATGGCCAGCCGCTCCACCGCCTTCACGTCGGGATTGTGGGCATCGGCCAGGTAGGGCTCGAGACGGACACGGTAGTCGGAGAGAATACGCCGCAGCACGGAGTCGCGTTCGCCACGAGCCGAGACATAACCGTAAAAGCGCGGCCGTCCGAAAATCCAGTACGCAGGGACCGCCAGGTAGGGAATGGCAACCAAAGAGATGATCCAGGCCACGGCCCCCTGTGAGGTCCGGCTGGAGAGCAGCGCCAGGATCGCCGAGAGAAAGCCCAACAGATGAACCACGAAGATGGCCAAGCCGAACAGCCAGGATGCCATGATCTCTCCCTGAAAAAACAGCAAGCTGCAGCATACCCCAGACGAGAGCGACCCCGCCAGAAGGCGAGGCCGCGGGTATCGAGATCAGGCGAGGAGAGATCAGGCGCGCTCGGCGATGATCTCCTTCCACTTGGCCGGGCCGGTCTGGTGCACCGAGGTGCCTTGGCTGTCGACCGCTACGGTGACCGGCATGTCCTCCACTTCGAACTCGTAGATCGCTTCCATGCCCAGGTCGGCGAAGCCCACCACGCGTGACTTCTTGATTGCCTGCGCCACCAGGTAGGCCGAGCCGCCCACCGCCATCAGGTAGACCGCCTTGTTGTCGCGGATTGCCTCGATGGCCGCCGGGCCCCGCTCGGCCTTGCCCACCATGCCCAGCAGACCGGTCTCTTCCAGCATGGTGCGCGTGAACTTGTCCATGCGCGTAGCGGTGGTCGGGCCAGCCGGGCCAACCACCTCGTCGCGCACGGGATCCACCGGCCCCACGTAGTAAATGAAGCGGCCCTTCAGATCGACCGGCAGCTGCTCGCCCTTGGCGATCATGTCGACCATGCGCTTGTGGGCGGCATCACGGCCGGTGAGCAGCTTGCCGTTGAGCAGCAGGGTGTCGCCCGGCTGCCATGTCTGCACTTCCGCCGGTGTTACGCTATCGAGATCGACGCGCTTGACGTTGTCACCCATCTCGCGAGTGATTTCCGGCCAATCCTCGAGCTTGGGTGCCGGCAACGCCGCAGGGCCGGAGCCGTCCAGGGTGAAGTGGGCATGCCGCGTGGCGGCGCAGTTGGGGATGATCGCCACCGGCTTGTTGGCGGCGTGGGTCGGGTAATCCTTGACCTTGATGTCGAGCACGGTGGTCAAGCCACCCAGGCCCTGGGCACCGATCCCGCTCTTGTTGACCCTGTCGAACAGCTCCAGGCGCAGCTCCTCGGCACGATTCGAGGCCCCACGGGCTTGCAACTCCTGAATGTCGATGGGATCGAGCAGTGCCTCCTTGGCGATCTCCATGGCCTTTTCGGCAGTACCGCCGATGCCGATGCCGAGCATTCCGGGCGGGCACCAACCGGCCCCCATCTTGGGCAGTTGCTCCATCACCCAGTCGGCAACGCTATCGGAGGGGTTGAGCATGGCGAACTTGCTCTTGGCCTCGCTGCCGCCGCCCTTGGCCGCCACATGCACCTCGACGGTATCGCCCGGTACCAACTTGTGGTGGATCACCGCCGGCGTGTTGTCACCGGTATTCTTGCGCTTGCCGTCCGGGTCGGCCAGCACCGAGGCCCGCAGTATGTTGTCCGGCAATTGGTAGGCACGGCGCACGCCCTCGTTGATCATGTCATCGAGGCTCATGTCGGCTTCGAAGCGTACGTTCATGCCCACATGCACGAAGACGGTGACGATGCCGGTATCCTGGCAGATGGGACGATGCCCCATGGCACACATGCGCGAATTGATCAGGATCTGGGCGATGGCATCCTTTGCCGCCGGGTTCTCCTCCCGCTCGTACGCCGCCGCCATGGCGTCGATGAAATCCTTGGGGTGGTAATAAGAGATGTACTGCAGGGCGTCGGCGACGCTCTGGATCAGATCGTCCTGGCGGATCACGGTCATGTGCAAGGAACTCCTCGGCAGTGTCGGCATGCCCGCTTCTGGATTCGCAGAGCGAAGCGGCGGGCTCGAACGGTGGCGAATTATACCGTATCGGGTCCTGCCCGACAGGGTTGTGCCGCCAAGGTCGAATGAGTGGTAGTGCGGGCACGAAAGATAACGGTATAAACTCACCCAACATCAACCTGCCTGGCAGCACGGACAACGATACAGCCGGCGCGAGGCGACGTTCTCCCGCGTTATCAAACTGCCGCAATCATGGCACGGCAAGCCATCGCGCTCGTAAACGGCGAAGCGACACAATCGACGGCTTTCGCCTCGCCGGCGCGCGGCTGCAGCCCACTCGTCGCGATTGGTCACGCCCGCCGGGTCACGTCGAGAATTGCACGCGCCAGCAGCGCCAGGCGCTCCTCCCCCAGCTCTGCGGGCTTAACGCTGGGTGAGGCACCGGCGAAGAACAGGATCTCGGATCGCAGGTAATTACCGATGCCGGCGAAGAGTGCCTGATCGAGCAATAGCCCGCCTAGGCGGCGACGCGCGAAACGCGGCTCGGCCAGGCGCGCCATGACCTGCTCCGGCGTGACCCCATGGGTCAACAGATCGGGGCCGAGCCGGGAAAGGAATGGATGCTCATCGAGCCTGTCGGCCGGCCACAGCGAGACATCCGAGGCGCTGTAGAGACTGGCCGAGCGCCCTTCCGCGGTGAGTCGCACCCGCAGCGAACGTTGGGTGTCCGGCTCACGCTCGGCGTCATGTAGCTTCCAGATGCCGTAGAGCTGATTATGAGAGTAGAGCACGCGACCGTCGTCGAAGCGGGTCAGCATTGCCTTGCCCCAGCTGTCGACCGCCGTGACCTCACGCCCCACCAGCGAAACGGCCTCGGCGGCCAGCTCGGGGAAGGCGAACCACACGGCTTCCAGCCGCCTGCCGGCGAGTTGCTCGTGCAGGCGGTCGGCGGCACGGCGAATCTCGGGGCCTTCAGGCATGCAGGGTTCCTTCTACCCCAGCGCCAACTGACGCTCCTTGAGTTCATGCAACCGGTCGCGCAGTCGCGCCGCTTCCTCGAACTCCAGGTTCTGGGCCGCCTCGAACATGGCGTCCTCGACCCGCGAGACCTCCTTGACCAGGTCCATCGGCGACAACTCGGAGAGGTCGTAGATCGCTGCCCCTTCGGCCACCTTGCGCTCGCCGCGCCGACCCTTGCCCTTGCGCCCCGGCGCCTGGGCCGCCTCCATGATGTCGGCCACCGAGCGGGTGACGGTGGTCGGCGTGATGCCGTGCTTCTCGTTGTGAGCGACCTGCTTGGCCCGGCGCCGCTCGGTCTCGTCGATGGCGCGGCGCATGGAGTCGGTGACCCGGTCGGCGTAGAGAATCGCCTTGCCGTGGGCGTTGCGCGCCGCCCGGCCGATGGTCTGGATCAGCGAGCGCTCGTTGCGCAGGAAGCCCTCCTTGTCGGCATCGAGAATCGCCACCAGCGAAACCTCGGGAATGTCGAGGCCCTCGCGCAGCAGGTTGATGCCCACCAGCACGTCGAACTTGCCCAGGCGCAGGTCGCGAATGATCTCCACCCGCTCCACGGTGTCGATATCGGAGTGCAGGTAGCGCACCCGCACGTCGTGCTCGTCGAAGTATTCGGTAAGGTCCTCCGCCATGCGCTTGGTCAGGGTGGTGACGAGCACTCGCTCCCCCACCCCGGCACGCAGGCGAATCTCGGAGAGCAGGTCGTCGACCTGGGTCGAGGCCGGACGCACCTCGATCTCGGGATCGACCAGCCCCGTGGGCCGTACCACCTGCTCTACCACCTGCCCGGCGTGCGCGGCCTCGTAGGGGCCGGGCGTCGCCGAGACGAATATCGTCTGAGGACAGATACTTTCCCACTCCTCGAAGGTCATCGGGCGGTTGTCCAATGCCGATGGCAGGCGGAAGCCGTACTCGACCAGCGTCTCCTTGCGCGAACGGTCGCCCTTGTACATACCGCCCACCTGGGGAACGCTGACGTGGGACTCGTCGATGAACAGCAGGGCATCGTCGGGCAGGTAATCGAAGAATGTGGGCGGCGGTTCACCGGGGTTGCGCCCGGAGAGGTAGCGCGAGTAGTTCTCGATACCGTTGCAGTAGCCCAGTTCGTTCATCATTTCGAGATCGTAGAGAGTGCGCTGCTCGAGCCGCTGGGCCTCCACCAGCCGATCGTTCCTGCGTAGCCACTCCAGGCGCTCGACCAGCTCGGCCTTGATCCGCTCGGCAGCCGAGATGATCGTCTCCCGCGGCGTCACGTAGTGACTCTTGGGGTAGATGGTCATGCGCGGCACGTGGCCGCGCACCTCGCCGGTGAGCGGATCGAACAAGCGGATCGAGTCGATCTCGTCGCCGAACAACTCGACCCGCACCGCCTCCTCGTCGGAATCCGCCGGGTAGATGTCGATCACGTCGCCGCGCACGCGGTAGGTACCACGCTTGAAGTCCATGTCGTTGCGCGTGTACTGCAATTCCGCCAGGCGGCGCAGGAACGAGCGCTGGTCGATCAGCTCGCCGCGGGTGAAGTGCAGGCGCATCTTCAGGTACTGGTCGGGATCGCCGAGACCGTAGATCGCCGAGACCGAGACCACGATCAGCGCATCGCGCCTCTCGAGTAGCGCCTTGGTCGCCGACAGCCGCATCTGCTCGATGTGGTCATTGATCGAAGCATCCTTCTCGATGAAGGTGTCCGACGAAGGTACGTAGGCTTCCGGCTGGTAGTAGTCGTAGTAGGAGACAAAATATTCGATGGCGTTATCGGGAAAGAACGACTTGAACTCGCCGTAGAGCTGCGCTGCCAGCGTCTTGTTGGGCGCCATGACGATGGTCGGCCGCTGCAGCCGCTCGACCACGTTGGCCATGGTGAAGGTCTTGCCCGACCCGGTCACGCCGAGCAGCGTCTGGTGGGCCAGCCCGGACTCGAGCCCGCTGATCAGGCTCTCTATCGCGGCAGGCTGGTCACCGGCGGGCTCGAAATTGGCATTGAGGCGAAACGGCTTGCTCATGGCGACTCCAGACGAGCTACAGGCGCCATACGGCGCCTGGGCGGAACGTACCGATAGCGGAAAAATAGTATAAGACCGATTCCCGGCCTACGCTTCGGCAACAGTGGCGGTACGCGTGGTGACCTCCACGGTGGCGCTGGTCATCAGGCGGTGAATGGGACACTTGTGGCTGATCTCCTCGAGCCGGGCCCGCTGCGCCTCGTCCTCGATGCCGTGGAAAGTCATCACCACTTCGAGTCGGTAAGTGCCCTTGCGTTCCTCGCTGTCGTCGCGATTGACCCTGACGCTGATTCCCTCGAGCGGCCACTGCTTGCGCTGGGCGTACATCTGCGCGGTGATGGCCTTGCAGGCGCCGAGGGAAAGATCGAAGTAGTCGTGCGGGTCCGGTGCACTGCCCTCACCGCCGAAGGTCTTGGGCACGTCGACGTGAAGATCCTCGAAGCCCGCTATCCGGACCCGCTGACGAAAGACACTGCTGCGCTCGCTGACGATCTCGATGGTCTTGTTCATGAGGATTCCGCTGGTTTACTTGACGTCGATGGGGAGCTTGAGGGCCTGGACGGCACGAATCAGCGCCTCGCGGCTGACTCGCCCCTCCACGTCCGCCCCATGGCGACCCACTTCGGCGCTCTCCACGCCATCCACCATCATCAGGGCCGTGGTGATGCGGTTGACCTGATCGGCGCTTTCCACGCCGCTGAAACTGAGCGACTGCTGTGGCATGCATGACTCCCTGGGCATGGAACAAGGAAAAACCAAGTCTAGCATGGCCCTGTGGGGGCGACACCGCTTGCAATCGGTCGCTTGCGCCCGCATACCTGACTACAGTATTTCCCCACGACGACCCGGAGCCAGACAGGCATGAGCGATTGGACAACCGCCCTGGGAGGGCGACGCGTGAGCGATGAACGGGTGGCATTCGATACGCCCGAGCCCGCCCGTCAGGCCAAGGAGCGCACCGTAGTCACTCCTCTCGTTCACTTTGGCGTACTCGACGTGACCGGGCCCGGTGCCAGCAAGCTGCTGCAAGGCCAGACCAGTGCCCAGGTCGATCTCGCCGATGGCGACTACGCCCCGTTGACCTGCTTCTGCAGCGCCAAGGGGCGCATGCTGGCCAACGCCCAGCTATTGCGAATCGACACTGAGCGTTACCGCTTGATCCTGCATCGCGGCCTGCTGGAGCCGCTGCGTGACCACCTCAAGAAGTTTGCTCCATTCTACAAGAGCGAGCTTTCCATTCGGGACGACCTGGCGCTGCTGGGGCTGACCGGCAAGGAAGCCCACGCTCTGGCAGAGGTACACTTCGACGTTACGCCGCCCGCGCTGTGGCATCAGGTCGGCGACGAAGAGTTTCAGCTACTGGCCCATCCCGGCCCGCAGCAACGGCTGCTGGCCTGCCTGCCGCTGACCCGGGCCGAAGCGATTGCCAGCCGGCTCGCCGAGCAGGCACTCCTGGTCGGCAATGCCGTGTGGTGCCTGCAGGACATTCAAGCCGGGCTCGCCTGGCTCACCCCCGCCCATCAGGATGCCCTGCTGCCGCAGATGATCAATTGGGAGGCGCTGGGCGGTGTCAGTTTCAAGAAGGGCTGCTACACCGGCCAGGAAGTCGTGGCACGTGCGCACTTTCGCGGCCAGGTGAAGAAGCGCCTGGCGCGGGCCCAGCTCGAAGGCGACCGCCTGCCCGAGCTGGGTACGGCGGTGGTCGACGAGAACGGCAAGAGCCAAGGCGAGGTCGTGGCTGCGGAACTCGACGCCTATGGCCAGGTCGAGGTGCTGGCCGTACTCTCCACCAAGGAGGAAATCGGACCGCTGAGCGTAGACGGCCAGGCCGTCAAGCTATTGAAGCTGCCCTACCCCATCGAACGCCTCGATCCGGAGAGCCTGGCGCAGGCGGCCGGCTGAAGCGGCTCGAAGCCCTTAGTCGATGCCGAACACGCGTTTCGCGGTCGCCGTGCTCTGTGCGGCGATCGCCTCGGAGCTCTCCCCCCGCAGTTTCGCCACCGTCTCGCATACCTGGGCGATACGTGCCGGCTCGTTGCGCTGCCCCTGGTGGCCACACAGTGGCATATCGGGGCTATCGGTCTCCAGCACGAAGCCGTCCTCGGGCAGGCTTTTCACCGCGCGCCATAGACGCTGGGCGCGCTCGTAGGTGACCGCGCCGCCCAGCCCCACTACGAAACCGAGGTCGAGGAACTTCCACGCCTGGTCCGGCGAACCGGCGAAGGCGTGAATCAGCCCTCCCGCCGGCAGGTCGAGCTGACGCAGTCGCTGGGAGACCTTGTCGTTGGCGTGCACGCAATGGATCACCACCGGCAGCCGGCGCGACTTGGCCAGACGCAGTTGAGCGTTGAAAAGCTCCCACTGGTCGTCCAAGGTCTCCTCGAAGCGAGCGTCGATGCCGCACTCGCCCAGCGCCTTCACCTCGTCGTGCTCGTCGAGCATGCGGGCCAAGGCCTCGACATCGCCGCGGCCGTGCTCATGCATGAAATAGGGGTGCAGGCCGAGGCTGACGTGAACGTCGCTACGCTCGCCCAGCGCCAGCACCGCCGGCCAGCGCTCGCGGGTGGTGCCAGGCACCATGAACAGGTCTACGCCGGCTGCCCGGGCGCGCTCGAACATCGCCCCGCGGTCGTCGTCGAAGGCTTCGAAATCCAGGTGGCAGTGAGCGTCTATCAACATCCGTGTCGTGCTCCCTTGCGTGGCAGCGGCCACGCCGTCGAATCACTCGGCTTCGGGCTGGGGTGCAGGCAACTGCGAGGTACAGGCCGGACAGCGGGTGGCCGGGATGGGAATCTTGCTAAGACAGTACGGGCAATCCTTGACCGTGGGCGCCGCTGCCGGCTCGGGGCGATAGGCAAGGTTCTTGAGCCGGTTGATATTGCGAATCAGCAGGAAAGTGGCGAAGGCCACGATCACGAACGACAGCAGCGCATTGAGGAACAGACCGTAATTGAGAGTCACCGCCCCGGCCGCCTGGGCCTGTTCCAGGGTGTGGTAGATCTCGTCGCCAGGGCCGTCGCGCAGTACAAGAAACTGGTTGGTGAAGTTCATTCCGCCCGTCGCCAGACCGATCAACGGAGTAAAGACATCCTTCACCAGGCTGTTGACGATGGAGGTGAAAGCGGCACCGATGATAATGCCCACCGCCATATCGACGACATTGCCCTTGACCGCGAATTCGCGGAACTCCTTCAGCATCTTCGATGCCATCTCCCCCCTCCTCCTTCAACTCCGCAACATGCCCGGCGTGCCCGCGTCAGTGCTCGCGAGTGGCGGCGAAGCGAATCTCCGGCCAGCGCTCCTGGGTCATCTGCAGGTTGACCCTCGTGGGAGCAATGTAGGTCAGGTAGCCGCCGCCATCCAGCGCCAGGTTGGCGCTCGCCTTGCGCTTGAACTCATCGAGCTTCTTGGCATCGTCGCAATAGATCCAGCGCGCGGTCTGCACGTTGACCGGCTCATAGACGCAGTCGACCTTGTACTCTTCCTTGAGGCGATGGGCGACCAGATCGAACTGCAGCGTGCCCACGGCACCAAGGATCAGGTCGTTGTTGTCCAGCGGCTGGAACAGCTGCGTGGCGCCCTCCTCGGAGAGCTGCTGCAAGCCCTTCTGCAGCGCCTTGAGCTTGAGCGGGTCCTTCAGTTGCACGCGCTTGAACAGCTCCGGGGCGAAGTGCGGGATACCGGTGAAGCGCATGTCCTCACCCATGGTGAAGGTATCGCCGATCTGGATGGTGCCGTGGTTGTGCAGGCCGATGATATCGCCGGGCCAGGCCTCCTCGACGTGAGCCCGGTCGGAGGCCATGAAGGTCAGGGCATCGGCAATCTTGACGTCCTTGCCGAGGCGCACGTGGCGCATCTTCATGTTCTTCTCGTACTTGCCCGAGCAGACCCGCAGGAAGGCAATACGATCGCGATGCTTGGGGTCCATGTTGGCCTGGATCTTGAACACGAAACCGGTGAAGCGCGAATCCTCGGCCTCGACGCTGCGCGCATCGGTCTCCCGCGGCTGGGGCGGCGGCGCATACTCGACGAATCCGTCGAGCATCTCGCGCACGCCGAAGTTACCCATGGCGGTACCGAAGTAGACTGGAGTCAGTTCGCCGCGAAGATAGGCGTCGAGGTCGAACTCATGCGAGGCGCCACGCACCAGTTCCACCTCCATGCGCAACTCCTCGGCCTGCTCCGCACCGAGCACCTTGTCGACCTCGGGATTGTCGAGCCCCTCGATGCGCTTGTCGTCGGGGATGCGGCTGCCCTGGCCCTGGGTATAGAGGTGGATCACGTCGTTGTAGAGGTGATACACCCCCTTGAAGTGGCGCCCCATGCCGATCGGCCAGGTCATCGGCGCACACTCGATGTTCAGCACCGTCTCGACCTCGTCCATCACCTCGATGGGATCGCGAATGTCGCGGTCCATCTTGTTGATGAAGGTGAGGATCGGCGTGGTGCGCAGGCGGCACACTTCCATCAGCTTGATCGTGCGCGCCTCGACGCCCTTGGCACCGTCGATCACCATCAATGCCGAGTCCACCGCCGTCAGCGTGCGGTAGGTATCCTCGGAGAAGTCCTCGTGCCCCGGAGTGTCGAGCAGGTTGACGATACGCCCGCCGTAGGGGAACTGCATCACCGAGGTGGTCACCGAGATGCCCCGTTCCTGCTCCATCTTCATCCAGTCGGAGGTGGCGTGGCGGTCGTTACGCTTGCTCTTCACCGAGCCGGCGAGCTGGATGGCGTTTCCGAACAGCAGCATCTTCTCGGTGATGGTGGTCTTGCCCGCATCGGGGTGCGAGATAATGGCAAAGGTTCTGCGCAGCCCGACTTCCCGGGCCAGATCGGCATCAGACATCAGTCTCGAATTCGTCGTATGGCACCCATGCGGGTGCGTGAGTGTGGAATGGCACGCATTCTACGGCTTTGCCCCGCACAGTTGTAGGGCAGCGGCGAGAAAGGGCACGAGACGGTATCATGGCGACACGCTCGCTCCTGGAGATGTCATGCCTACCGCCCTTCCTCTGCCGCTATCGACCCCCAGCCGCAACCTGGTTCGCCTGACCATCGTGCGTGGCATCACCTGGACCGGTTTCCTGGCGGCGGTCATCGTCGGGATCGAACTGCTTCACTTCGAACTCGAGGTTACCGCGGTAATCGGCGTCATCGTCGGCATGGGGCTGGTCAATCTCTTCACCTGGTGGCGGCTCGGCCGCCAATGGGCGGTCAACCATATCGAATACGTGATTCACCTGCTCGTCGACGTGTTCGGCCTGACGCTACTCTTCTACCTCACCGGCGGCGCCACCAACCCGTTCATCAACTACTACCTGGTACCGGTCACCATTGCCGCCGCCACCCTGCCCTGGCGCTACGCCTGGATCGTTGCCGTCTCCGCCATGGCGTCCTACACCTTGTTGATGGGGGACTACCATCCGGTCCCGCAGTTGACCCACGATCAAGGCAACGAGGTGCTCAACCTGCATGTGCTGGGCATGTGGATCAACTTCGGCCTCTCGGCCGGGCTGGTGACCTTCTTCATCTACAAGATGGCCCATGCCCTGCGCAGCCGGGAGCGAGCCCTTTCCCAGACCCGCGAGTCGGCGCTGCGTAACGAGCAGATCGTCGCCGTGGCCACCCAGGCCGCCGGTACTGCACATGAACTGGGCACGCCCCTGTCGACCATGGCGGTCCTGCTCAGCGAAATGCGCCAGGACGCTCGCAACAATCCCGAGCTGCTCGAGGACATCGAACTGCTGCGGCGCCAGGTCGACATATGCAAGTCGCGGCTGCGTAACCTGGTCGAGAGTGCCGACCGGCGGCGCATGGCCGAGCCGGAAGTCCGCGATGCCCGCGACTGGCTGCAGGGCGTGGTGCAGCGCTGGCTGGTGCTGCGCCCCGACGTCAGCCATCGCCTCGAGATCGCCAATCAGCGCGGCACCCCCTGGCTCAAGGTCGACACGACCCTCGATCAGGCAATTACCAACCTGCTCAACAACGCAGCCGATGCCAACCCCGACGACATCAATATCGGCCTGGACTGGAACGCTCAGGATGTGGTGATCGACATCCGCGATCACGGCCCCGGGGTCACCCTGGACATCGCCGACCAACTGGGCGAAACCTTCGTCTCGACCAAAAGCAAGGGGCTCGGCATCGGGCTGTTCCTGACCCATGCCACGATCAACCGCTTCGGCGGCGGCGTGAGCCTGTATAATCATCCGGACGGGGGGACGCTGACCGAAGTGATCCTGCCGCACAGTGAGCCCTGAGCGACGCGACGAGGTTGCCATGCAAGACGCCGATACCCGCCTGTTGATCATCGATGACGACGAAATGTTCTGCCATGTGCTTTCTCGCGCCATGGCCAGACGCGGCTACGAAGTGCTGGTGGCGAATGACGCGGAGCAGGCTCTGTCGCTGGCTCGACGTCACCGACCGGAACTGGCCACTCTCGATCTCAAGCTGGAGCACAGCTCGGGGCTGAAGCTGCTGCCGGAGCTGCTCGAGGTGGTACCGAACTGTCGCATCGTGGTGCTGACCGGCTACTCGAGCATTGCCACCGCCGTCGAAGCGATCAAGCTCGGTGCCGTCAATTACCTGTGCAAGCCCGCCGACGCGGAGGAGATCCTGGTGGCGCTGGGCCGCGAAGAGGGCAATCCGGAAGCCGAGGTGGCCGACAACCCACCGTCGATCAACCGCATCGCCTGGGAGCATATCCAGAAGGTGCTACAGGAGCACGACGGCAACATCTCCGCCACCGCCCGTGCCCTGGGCATGCATCGCCGCACCCTTCAGCGCAAGCTGCAGAAGCGACCGGTGCGGCGCTGATCAGAGACGCAAGAAGGAAGATTGAAGAGAGAAGAAGGGATGGAGTTCTTTCTTCCCTCTTCCAGGTGCGTAGCGCCGCTCTGCCCTCTTCGAGCGGCGTAGCCGCGTCTTATTGTGCCGTCCAGCCCAAGTCTATATTCCAGCTCGAGCCGGTGACCGCTCCCGCCGCATCGGACGCCAGGTAGGCCACCAGCCCCGACACCTCCTCAGGGTCGATCAGTCGCTTGACCGCGGCGTTCTTGAGCATGATCTGCTCCACCACGTCCTGTTCGTTCATGCCGTGCAGCCGGGCCTGGTCGGCGATCTGGTTCTCCACCAGCGGTGTCTTGACGTAGGCCGGACAGATGGCATTGGCGGTGATTCCCTGGGGGCCGCCCTCCAGCGCCGCCGTCTTGGTCAGCCCGA
The DNA here is from genome assembly GCF_011742165.1 of Billgrantia bachuensis. Lineage (GTDB taxonomy): Bacteria > Pseudomonadota > Gammaproteobacteria > Pseudomonadales > Halomonadaceae > Halomonas > Halomonas bachuensis. Next base: position 49,701 of record NZ_JAAQTO010000003.1, read on the forward strand.
TCATGCCGTGCTTGGCGCTGATGTAGGCCGACTTACCCGGCGAGGCGACCTGGGCGTGCACCGAGGCGATGTTGACGATCCGCCCCCAGCCATTCTGGCGCATCGAGGGCCACGCCGCCTGGGTCAGAAGGAAAGGCGCCGTCAGCATCAGCTCGATGATCTGGCGCCATTTGGCCTCGGGAAAATCCTCGATCGGCGACACGTGCTGGATGCCGGCATTGTTGACCAGGATATCGACCCGGCCAAAGCGTTTGATGGCCTCCGCCACGGCGGCCTTGCATGCCTCTCCGTCGGTGAGATCGGCCTGGAAGAACGCCGCGCCGACGTCATCGGCCTTCTCCTTGGCCTGGGCGTTGAAATCGACGGCCAGCACCTGATGACCGAGTTCGCGAAACTGGCGTACCACCGCCTCACCGATACCGCTGGCGGTTCCCGTCACCAGGGCGACACGTGGCACGGGGGTCGTTGCGTTGGGCATGGGTAAATCCTTCTACACGACGTTGGGAAAAGAGTGCTTCCAGCATAAGCCCGAGGTGGCAATCAGAGCCAGCCGGGACAAGGCATCACGCCGGCGCCATTACCCTGTCCATCAGGCGCTGGGCCAGGCGACTTCCCTCCTCTCGGTTTTCAAGATCGGAAAGGTCGTCGAGCAACTCGCAGCGCCACAGCCAAATGTCCTCTTCCAGGATTTCGGCCACGAAGGGATAACGGCCCGAGGGTAGCTCGAAAGCTCGACGCTCACCCTCGGCTGGTGCCGTCATACTGCCAAAAATCGGGAACAGCACCAGCGACAGCGAGACTGGGCTGATCAGCGCACCGACCAGGTAGTCACGCCCCGTCGATGCCACGCCAGCGTCGGGACAGGCTTGAAAACACAAGGCGTCGACATCGAGATGAGGGTTACGTTCGGGTGCTGCCTCGAGTGCGCCGGCCTGGCGGCGTTTCCAGGCCTGGGCCATCTCGTTCAGGCGCCGGTACTGCTCGGGCGTCGGGGCCAGCATGGCACACTCTCCTTTTACGAAAATGATCGGGGTCCCGTTCGGCAGGATGCCTCGCGGCTGCTATTCTGGCAGTTCCATGCGCGACGAGGAATGCCCATGCTTCCCCAGCAACGCCTAGAGCTGGCCGTCTCCATCGCCCGGGAGGCAGGCGAACGGATCGTGGCGGCCAGGCACAGCCAGACTTTCAATCAGCAGCTCAAGCACGGTCAGGAACTGGTCACCGATGTGGACGTGGCCGTCGATACCCTGATCAGCGAACGCCTGGATGCCGGCCTGCCGGGCGAGCAGCGGCTCAGCGAAGAGCTCGCACCGGACCGCGAGGTAATGCGTACGGCCGATGCCCTATGGGTCATCGACCCCATCGACGGCACCGTCAATTTCGCCCACGGCCTGTATCATGTCGCGGTTTCCATCGCCTGGGTCAGCGAGGGCAAGACCCGCCTGGGTGTCGTCCATGCCCCCTTCCTCGGCGAGACTTTTACCGCGCTTTGCGGCCAGGGCGCCTGGTGCAACGGCAAGCCGATTCACGCCAGTCGCACTACCAACCTGCAGCGCTGCCTGGTGGGCACCGGATTTCCCTACCGGCGCGACAGCCGCCCTCCGCTCATGCGCCGCCTGCTGGCCATCCTGGAGCACTGCCAGGACGTGCGCCGCAACGGCTCTGCCGCTCTCGATCTATGCGACGTGGCCTGCGGTCGCCTGGATGCCTACTACGAGAGCGTATCGCCTTGGGACTTCGCCGCCGGAGTGCTGATCGCTCGTGAGGCCGGTGCCCGCACCGGACACCTTTATCCCTGTCCAGAGGGCATTCCCGAAGATCTCTACGGCGAAAACCTGCTGGTCAGTACCCCCGAGATTCATGCCGAGCTCGGCGACCTGCTGCGCGCAGCCGATGCCAACGAACTCAGGACGTACTGAGGATTTCACCCGCAACAGTGCGATAGCATCCTCCAATCGGGCCCCTAGCAGCCTGCTATTGGCCCCCTGTCCTTCCATCCGTCACAATGCCACCCAGGAAATTATCTTCAGGAGAGCTTTTTATGTTCGTGGTCATCTTCGGTCGTCCCGGTTGCCCCTTCTGCGTTCGTGCTCAGCAGCTCGCCCAGAGCCTGGAAAGTGCCAATGTGATAGAAGGGCATCGCTACGTGGATATTTGGGCCGAAGGCATCAGCAAGGCCGATCTGGAGAAGACCATCGGCAAGCCGGTCTCGACCGTACCACAGGTGTTCATCGACCAGACCCACGTCGGCGGCTTCACCGAGTTCGACCGATACGTGCGCGAAAATGCCCTGATGGCATGACGGCCAGCGCCGGGACAGTGTCCCGGCCTGCCTTCTGCGTTCAATTCACGTTTAACGTTCTTCCCGCGTTGAAAGCCGTTCCTGACCAGCCCCTATACTGAGGTCTAATGCGCAAGCGCATCTGGACAATAGGAACGGCACGATGCAAAGGGAAGAATTCCTCCAGCAGCTCTGGCTCGACTACATTCATCATCATCCGGATGTGGGGATGCTGCGTCTGTGGCCAACGGATGCGCCGGTCGAGTACTTGACGCTTCTCACCCTCAACCAACCTCCCTTCGCTGCCGATGACTTGCTGCCGACGCTGGGTCATCTCGGCTATCGTCCCGTGCATCGCTACGCCATGGCGGATCGTGGCCTGCTGGTGTCCCTGCTGGCACCGCCGGACAACGGCACCTGGCTGGTGCTGGCAGAATTCCAGCTCAGCAGCCTATCGCGTGTGCCGCGTGACGAGCTTGCCGGATTGGTCAGCCACGCGCATCCTCAGGATACCCGCGGCAAGAATCTGCTGAGCCGGGGCCGCCCCTGGGCCATGCCCAGTTGGGATATGTATCGAACGCTGCACGACGCACACCCCCTGGCAGCCTGGATTGCCGCCATGGGGCCGAGCGTGCATCACGCCGGCTTCGATTGCGAACGTCTCGGCAGCAGTTTTGAAGCCCTCGACGCCGCCTTGTTCGAGGCTGGCCTCTCGGGAAGTGAAGATCGCCACCATGGTGTCTTCCCCGTATCACCGCTGCTCCAGTATCGCTTCTACCCCACCTGCTCGCGGCGCCTTGCCTTCGCCGAGGGTGACGAGCATCGCATCTGCCTGGGTGGCTTGGCCCTGATCCAGAAACGTCTGAGCAGCGACCATGAGCGCAGCGTGGAATTGCTGCTACCCCACCACACGCGTTGCGAGCTTACCTGAGCCAGTGACCGTCGCGTTATCCACAGAATCTGTGGATAACGCTGTGCAAGACGCTGTGACAAGCACCCGCGGCCCAAGAATGACGCGTGTCGCTCACACTGATCATAAAATCATCACGTATTGAAACGAAAAGGCCCAGGCAAATTGCCCAGGCCTTTGCGCTACCGCTCATGCCTCAATCGAAGGTCATTTCCGGCACGTGATCGGGCACGATCAGCTTGCCGGCGGTCTTCTCGACAATCTCCTCGACGCTGACGCCGGGAGCGCGCTCCTTGAGGATGAAGCTGCCGTTCTCGATCTCCAGATAGGCGAGGTCGGTGAGTACCCGGTTGATGCAGCCGGCGCCGGTCAGCGGCAGTGTGCACTTCTCGAGCAGCTTGGATTCGCCATGCTTGGAAGCATGGGTCATGGTGCAGATGATGTTCTCGGCGCCAGCCACCAGGTCCATGGCGCCGCCCATGCCCTTGATCAGCTTGCCGGGAACCATCCAGGAGGCGATGTTGCCTTCCTGGTCGACCTCGAAGGCGCCAAGCACGGTCAGGTCGACATGGCCGCCGCGGATCATGGCGAAGGATTCCGCCGAATCGAAGATTGCCGCCCCGGGCCGGGCCGTCACGGTCTGCTTGCCGGCATTGATCATGTCGGGGTCGACTTCGTCCTCGGTGGGGAAGCGTCCCATACCGAGCAGGCCATTCTCCGACTGCAGCATTACGTCGATACCCTCCGGGACATAGTTGGCCACCAGAGTCGGGATGCCGATTCCCAGGTTGACGTAGAAGCCGTCCTTCAATTCTTGCGCCACGCGCTGTGCCATCTGTTCACGAGTCAGTGCCATCTTGTTTGCCTCTTGTGTTCGGTGGAGAAGCGATACCGGCCGCAGCCGGCCTGGAAGCGGTGGCGGGCTCAGCCCTCGCGCACGGTGCGCTTCTCGATGCGCTTCTCGAAGGTGCCCTGAATGATACGGTCGACGTAGATACCCGGCGTATGGATCTGGTCGGGGCGCAGCTCACCCGGCTCGACGATCTCCTCAACCTCCACCACGGTGACCTTGCCGCAGGTGGCGGCCAGCGGGTTGAAGTTCTGGGCGGTGTCGCGGTACACCACGTTGCCGTAACGGTCGGCCTTCCAGCCCTTGACGATGGCAAAATCGGCGTGGAATGCCTCTTCGAGGATGTAATGCCGCCCATTGAATTCGCGCACTTCCTTGCCCTCGCCGATCGGTGTGCCGTAGCCCGTGGCGGTATAGAAGGCAGGAATGCCCGCACCGCCGGCACGCATCTTCTCGGCCAGGGTACCCTGCGGAGTCAGGATCACCTCGATCTCTTCGTTGAGCATCTGCTGTTCGAACAGGGCATTTTCGCCCACATAGGAAGCATAGAAACGCTTGATCTGTTTATCTTCCAGCAACACGCCCAAGCCGAAGCCATCGACGCCACAATTGTTGGAGATGACGGTCAGGTCCTTGACCCCGCGGCGCTTGACCTCGGCGATCAGGTTTTCGGGGATCCCGCACAGGCCGAAGCCCCCGGCAACCAGTGTCATGCCACTTTCGATGCCTGCCATTGCCTCTTCGTAGGAGTACACTCGCTTATCGAATCCGGACATCGCAAAGCCTCGTCTTGTTGTGAAATGGAATACAGAAATGACGGTACATGATCAGTGTTGATCCGCCCAATATATTTGTTAAGTTTGTTTTTTTTATCAATTGATATGAATTATTTATAAAATGGGCCATCCGTCATGACCGTCAAGCAGCTTCGCGCCTTTCTCGCCGTCGCCCAGACCCTCAGCTTCACTCAAGCCTGCGAGCGGTTGCACCTGTCGCAACCGGCGCTGAGCCTTGCCATCAAGGGGCTCGAGGAAACTTTGGGCGGCGCACTGCTGATTCGCAGCACACGCAGCGTCCGTCTCACACCGGAAGGCGAAGTACTGGTACCACTGGCCAAGCGCTTGTTGGCCGACTGGGACAATACCGAGGAGCTGCTGCGGCAACGCTTCACTCTCCAGCTCGGCCGCGTGGCTCTGGCCGCCATGCCCTCCATCGCCTGCAACCGGTTGCCTCGTGCGCTGAGACGTTTTCGCGAGCGTTTTCCCCGGGTCAACGTAACGGTGCACGACGTGATCAACGAGCAAGTGATCGACATGGTGCGCCATCAGCAGGTCGAGCTAGGCATCGCCTTCGAGCCGGAAACCCGTGAAGGCATCGATTTTCTGCCGCTGTTCGACGATACCTTCGTTGCCGTGCTGCCCCCCGATTCGCCCCTCGTCGAGGCCGAATCGATCGACTGGAAGGCTCTGCTCAGACACGACTTCATCACCCTGCAGCGCCCATCCATGGTGCGCATCCTGCTGGAACAGGCGCTGGCGCGCCAACAAACGGAGCTTCCGGTGGCTTTCGAGAGCCATCAGCTCGCCACCGTCGGGCGTATGGTGGCTAGCGGCCTGGGCGCCAGCGCCGTACCTTCGCTGTGTCGCGAACAGATGCATGAACTCGGCGCACGCTGCGTACCGCTCTACGCTCCACAGATCCGCCGTACCGTGGGTGTGGTGCTCGGTGCGGGCCAGGAGCTGTCAACCGCAGCGCGAGCGCTTCGCGAGGTGCTGCAGACGACCCTGTGCGAACCGCCTGCGTGAAACGAGGTGCTGGGCAGCCTGAGCCCGATCCATTAGCATGTGCGGCTATCGCCCAAAAGAGCAAAGGCGCAACGATTAAGGAGTCAGGCATGTCGACCCTGAAAGGGCTCGTCAGCGTTCTGCTATTGGTGGTCAATACCCTGTTCTGGACGGTTCCCCTGATCCTGTTGACGGCGCTCAAGCTGGTCACCCCGACGCGTCGGCTGCGCCTGATCGTGCTCCGTGGTCTGAACGGCGTGGCACTGAACTGGATAGGGTGCAACCTGTGGTGGATGCGCCACTGGTTGAAACCCCAGCTCAACGCAAGCCTGCCCGACGGGCTGACGCCCGAGCAGCGCTGGCTGGTGGTCTCCAATCACCGCAGTTGGACCGACATTTTCATGCTGCTCATGGTCCTGCATCGGCGCATACCGATGCCGCGTTTCTTCCTCAAGCAACAACTCATCTGGATACCCATCGTGGGACTTGCCTGGTGGGCACTCGAATACCCCTTCATGCGCCGCTACAGCCGCGAGCAGATCGAACGCAACCCGCAGTTGGCGCACGTCGACCGCAAGGCGACCGAGCGCATGTGCGAACGTGCCCGCGAAATGCCGCTGGCTATCTTCAACTTCGTTGAAGGCACACGATTTACCCCAGCCAAGCGCGACGCGCAGAATAGCCCCTTCCGCCACCTGCTTCGGCCCAAGGCCGGCGGTGTCGCCCAGGTACTGAGCCTGCTAGGCGAGCAACTCGACGGCATCCTCGACGTCACCCTGCACTATGCAAACCCGGACCCGACCTTCTGGGGCTTCTTGTGCGGACTCGAGGGGCCGATAACGCTCCAGGCTCGCCGTCTCGAGGTACCGGGCTGGATGCTCGACAGTCGCTACCATGACGATCCGCACTACAAGGAACGCTTCCACTCATGGCTCAACGCCCTGTGGCAGGAAAAAGACCAGGCACTCGAATCGCGCTGATACTGCTTTGCGTACTTTCACTGCTGTCGCTCGCCGGCTGCGCCTCGCCGGGCGGTAGCGTCCAGCGCAGCGAACAAATGCAACGCGGCGGCGATTCCGGCATTGCCGGCAATTGGGTCGTGGTACAGCGCGGCGACACCCTCGGCAACATCGCTGCCCGCGCCAACGTGCCGCTGGCTCGGCTGCAGCGTTTCAACCCGGATGCCAATCCCAACCGGCTGGCGGTCGGCCAGCGCTTGCTGATACCGACCCAGCAGGAACGCGCCCCCTCTGGCGGCCCCTACCGCTACCAGATTCGCCCCGGCGATACTTTCTCGGCGGTCGCACGGCGCTTCAATACCACGCCGACGCGGATCCAATCGGCCAATCCCGGTGTCGCACCGACACGACTGCGCGTGGGCCAGATTATTCAGGTGCCCCTGCGCGGCTCGACCGGTGCGGTGGCGGCAAGGCCCTCGAGCAACCGTTCGAGCGGCGGTTCGACCAGCGCCCCGGCGCGCTCCGCCACGCCGTCCGCCGCGCCGAGCTCGGTGCCGAGCTCGGCACGCAACTGGCCCTGGCCGCTGGAGGACTACCGCATCGTTCGCCCCTATGGCACCGACAGTCATGGCACACTGCAGCCGATGCTGCTCGCCACCAGCCGCGGCGCCCGAGCCAAGGCAGTCGCCGACGGCGACGTGCGCTTCGCCGGCAGCATGCGCCAGCTCGGTCGCGTAGTGATCGTGCACCATGCCGACAACCTGCAGAGCGTCTACGCCCTATGCGACAGCCTGCTGGTAGACGACGGCGCGCGTGTCACCCGCGGCACGCCGCTCTGTGAAGTCGGCTTCAGCAATGCCGCGGAGCGTTTCGACCTGCTGTTCGACATGCGGCTCGGCGGCAAGCCGATCGATCCCCGCCGAGTGCTGCGTTAGCGCCATGGCGACGGCGGCTTGGGAACGTCTGCTGGTGACGCCGGCGCTGTATCGCTACCGCGGCGTGCTGGGCGAGCCCGAGGCCAGCGAGGCCCTGGCCAGGCTGGAAGCGGAGCTGGATTGGCAACGTCCCAGTCTGCGCCTGTATGGTCGTGAGCATCCGATTCCCCGCCATCAAGTGTGGATGGGCGAGCCCGAGGCGCGTTACCGCTACTCGGGACGTGACTTTCATCCGCTGGCCTGGCATCCGGCTGTCGCCGCCATACGTGAGCGAATCAACCACCTGCTGACGTCTCGAGGTATCGAAACCGGCTTCAACAGCGTCCTGCTCAACCGTTATGCCGACGGGCATGAACGCATGGGCTGGCACAGCGACGACGAGCCGGAGCTCGGCGAGGACCCCGTCATCGCCGCCGTTACGCTGGGCAGCGAACGGCCGTTGCGGTTCCGCTGGAAACATGGGAGTGGCGAGGCTTTCAACGTCTGGCTGCCGCATGACAGCCTGCTCCTGATGGGATCCGGCTGCCAGTCGAGCCTGCAGCACGCCCTGCTGCCACGACGCATCCCCGGGCTACGCATCAGCCTCACATTTCGCCGTGTCCTGTCGCATGCCGAGCGTCACTGAGGCGCAGGGTCAGCGCGCCTGGCGATAGAGACCCCACAGGGTCGTGATCAGGGTACGCAAGAAAGCTGTAGGTCAGGCCGAAGTCGATGAAGGCGACCGGCACCAAGGTACCCGCCACCGCCAGTGCCCGCTGTTCGCCCGAGCCTGCACCGACACCGCGGGCGAACAGCCACAGCGGAGCGAAATAGAGCGCCAGTAAGGCCAGCAGCCCCGGCAGCCCGCGCTTGACCCAGGCATCGAGAATGTCGTTGTGAGCGTGCCAGAAACGCCCCAGTGCAGGGTCCTGCTCCCCTTCCGCGCCGCGCTCGCGCATGGCGGCCTGGTAACCGCTGCTACCCCAGCCCAGCAGTGGGCGCTCCAGTATCAGCTGTGAAGAGCCTCGCCACATTTCCAGCCTGGCACTGACCGAGGTCATCTCGTCATCGCCGGCCACATACTGGCGAACACTGTTGACCGCGTTGTCGACTCGCGTCGCCACGCCGGTCTGCGGCATCGCATACAGGCTGCCCAGCAGCGCCATCAATGCCGCCACCAGCGTCACCCGCCAGCCCAACGACAGGCGGCGACCATGACCCCGATAGAGCACCCAGATGGCCAATGGCAAGCCGATCCAGCCCCCACGTGAACCGGACAACGCCGAAGTGAGCAGGCCCGCCAGGCCACCGGCTATCAATAGCAGCGACCACGCCCAGCGATCGCGACGGGCAAACGACCAACTCAAGCCTGCGAAGCACAACAGCCCCATCAACAGCCCCAGGTTGCCGAACAGGATGGCGTGCAGCGGCTCGTGACCGTTGGCACGCGCCGTCCCCTCGATCACGCGCTGCCAGAGGGCCCAGGCACTTGCCGCCAAACTGCCCAAGGCCAGGCCCGCCCACAGCCAGGTGGCGGGAACCCTGGCTCTGGCGAAGGCCAACAGGGCAACCGCGACGAGCGCGAAGGGCCAGGCTTCGGTCAGGCCAGCGGTGCCTTCGCCATGCACCAGGAGCATGCCGACCCAGGTCAGGCCTTGCAGCACCATTGCGGCCACGAGCAGCAGGTCCTCGCGTCGCGGAAACGCATCGATCTGCCCCTCTTCGCCAAGCCAGGCTGCCGCCAGCAACAGCAGTGGCACGAGGATGAGTACTCCCCACGGCAGCGCCAACGTCGCCGCCCCCAAGGTGAGCATGGCCAAAGCCGACAAGCTGGCCCCGCACTGCTCTTTCACACTACGCGACATGGCTCTGGGGAGCGGCCGACAGGAATTTTCTTCGATCATGGCAATGGCTCATCCGTTGATACGCTGCCGTCAACGACGCCCGGAGGAACTGCCCTCCTGGCTCCCCTGGCGCCGTACTGGAAAATTACCTCTCAAAGAATAGTGGAGTCGCCCGCATCCGAACGGTTCCCTGACTTGTTCACTCGACGGTGACGGACTTGGCCAGGTTGCGCGGTTGGTCGACATCGGTATCGCGCGCCACCGCCACATGGTAGGCCAGCAGTTGCAATGGCAAGGTGTAAACGATGGGCGCCAGGAAGCGGCAGCAGCCGGGCACCCTGACGACCGTCATGCCCTCCTCCTGTTCCAGGCCGCTTTCGGGGTCGGCAAATACCACCAGTTGACCGCCACGCGCCCGCACCTCCTGCAGGTTGGACTTGAGCTTGCCGATCAACTCGTCCATCGGCGCCAGCGCCACTACCGGCATGTTGCCATCGATCAGCGCCAGTGGGCCATGCTTCAGTTCCCCGGCGGGATAAGCTTCGGCATGAATGTAGGAGATCTCCTTGAGCTTGAGCGCCCCTTCCAAGGCAATCGGCATCTGCGAACCGCGCCCCAGGAACAGGGTATGCCGGTAGTCGACGAAGCGCTGGGCCAGCTCGGCGATCTCGGCATCGAGCTGCAGCGTATCGCCAAGCAGGGTCGGCAGGTAGCGCAGACGATGCACCAGCCTTGCCGTCAGGTCCTGCTCGCCGCCACGTAGCTGACGCAGAGCCAGGGTCACCAGCATCAGCGCGGTCAACTGGGTAGTGAAAGCCTTGGTCGAGGCCACGCCGATCTCGGGGCCGGCATGAGTCATCAGGCTGAGGTCGGATTCACGCACCAGCGAGCTGCCCGGCACATTGCAGATCGCCAGCGCCCCTGCGTAGTTCTCGCCCTGGCGCTTGCGCGCATGACGCAGGGCGGCCAGGGTATCGGCCGTTTCGCCCGACTGCGACAGGGTCAGCAGCAGCGTGCCTGGAGGAGCCACCACCTCACGGTACCGGTACTCCGAAGCGATCTCCACCTGGCACGGTACGCCGGCCAGCGCTTCGATCCAGTAGCGCGCCACCATGGCGGCATGATAGCTGGTGCCGCAGGCAACGAGATGGATTTGACGGGTCCTGCCGAGGAGCTGGCGGGCTTGGGGACCGAAAGCCTCGATCAGCACCTGATCGCTGCCCAACCGCCCCTCCAGGGCGTTGGCCACGGCCACCGGCTGCTCATGAATCTCCTTGAGCATGTAGTGTTCGAACTCACCCTTGCCGACCGCCTGGTCGTCATGTTCGTAGCGCAGTACTTCGCGTACCACGGGGACGCGCTGCCTCTCGATGTCTAGCCCATATACGGCGCAGCCTCCGCGCGTGGCTTCCACCAGATCGCCATCCTCGAGATAGACGAAACGATCGGTCACCGTCAGCAGCGCCAGTGGGTCGGAGCCCAGGTAGCAGCCCTTTTCGCCGATTCCCACCACGAGCGGGCTGCCATGGCGCGCGCCCACTACGCGATCGGGCCTGTCGGCATCGATCACACCCAGGGCGTAGGCGCCTTCGAGCCGCGCTACCGCCGCCTCGACCGCCTTCAGCAATTCTCCATGACCTTGCAATTCATGTTCGATCAGATGCACCACGACCTCGGTGTCGGTCTGGGAAGTAAAAACATAGCCCTGTGCGGTTAGCTCGGCCTTGAGTTCGTGGTGATTCTCGATGATGCCGTTGTGCACGACGGCGATGCGGCCCGACACGTGAGGATGGGCGTTGTCCTGGCTGGGCTCGCCATGGGTTGCCCAGCGAGTGTGGGCCACCCCGGTCATGCCCGTCAGCGATGACGACGACAACAGCTGCTCCAGCGCCGCCACCTTACCTACTTCCCGGGCACGACCCAGCTTGCCGGGAGCCTCCACCAGGGCGACGCCGGCTGAATCATAGCCCCGGTATTCCAGGCGCCTTAGACCTTCCATCAAGATGGGCAGGACATTGTCCGCACCCACTGCAGCTACGATGCCACACATGTTCTCTTCTCCATGATCGGTGCCACGACCTCGTGCCGTGAGCACTAGGCAATGAATTCGCGGTGCGATGCGCCGGCTGCGATGAGACCGGCTGGCAGCCATCCCAGGCCGACAGTTTTTTCAGAAGGTGCGCCCTACCTGTGCCGCTCCAGAACCGGCCGCAACGGCGTCACGGTCATCTTCGCGCTCACCGCCTGGGCTTCGCGACGACGCTTTTCCAGCCATACCAGATCGACGATCTCCCCCTCGGGCCGGTAGGCCGTCGGAGCCTCCAGCAGCAGGCTGCGAATACCGTCGTGATGAAAGTTGCGGCATGCCTCGAACAGCCGGTCGAGATAGCCCTCGAGGCGCGGCCACTCCCAGAACACCTCCTGGGCCGTCATGATGCGCGGGTGCGAGGTGGCTGCGACGTCATTGCCCACCAACAGCTCCTCGTAGAGCTTCTCTCCCGGACGCAGGCCGCTGTAAGCGATGGCGATATCGCCATCGGGACTATGCTCGTCGCGCACCTTCAGCCCCGATAGCCGCACCATCTGGCGCGCCAGGTCGGCGATACGTACCGGTTCGCCCATGTCGAGCACGAAGACGTCGCCACCCCGTGCCATGGCGCCGGCCTGGATCACCAGTTGAGCCGCCTCGGGAATGGTCATGAAGAAACGGGTAATGTCCGGGTGGGTCACGGTAATCGGACCACCCGCCTGGATCTGTTCGCGAAACAGCGGTACCACCGAGCCGCTGGAACCCAGCACGTTGCCGAAGCGCACCATGCAGAAGCGAGTGGCATCCTGATGCTTGGCAAACGCCTGACAGATGAGTTCGGCCAGGCGTTTGGTGGTACCCATCACGTTGGTCGGTCGTACCGCCTTGTCGGTGGACACCAGCACGAAGGTCTCGACCCCGGCCTCCATCGCCGCCCGGGCGGCAGAGAGCGTGCCGAAGACGTTGTTCTGCACCCCCTCGACCACGTTGTGCTCGACCATCGGCACATGCTTGTAAGCGGCCGCATGGTAGACGGTCTGCACTTCGTAGGCCTTCATCACCGCAGTCAAGCGCTTGCGGTGCTGCACCGAGCCGAGTAGCGCTTCGATGCTTACCTCGAGCCCTTCAGCCTTGGCGATGCGGCGCAGCTCCTGTTCGATGCGGTAGAGCGAATATTCGGAGAGATCGAGCAGCAGCAGCCGCTTGGGGCCGTGGCGCAGGAGCTGACGGCAGAGTTCGGAACCGATGGATCCCCCCGCCCCGGTCACCAGCACTTCCTTGTCGCGAATGTTGGCGTCCATCAGGGTGGGATTGGGCGGCACCGGATCGCGCCCGAGCAGGTCCTCGACCGCCACGTCACGGACCTCGCTGATTCTGGCGCGCCCGGTCACCATATCGGCCACGCCGGGAATCGTCTGTACCGGAAAGCCCTGAGGCTCGAGCTCGGCGAGGATCTCACGGCGGCGTTCGCGGCTCACGCTGGGCATCGCCAGCAGCACCCGTTCGGCACCGTAGGTATCGGACAGGTACCCCAGCTGGCGCGGCGGGTAGACCTTGAGACCCTCGATGTAAGTATTCTGCAGGCTCACGGCGTCGTCGACGAAGGCGATCGGCAGATACTCCTGGCCATGGCTGAGCGATACGGCCAGTTGACGCCCTGCGGAACCGGCACCGTAGATCACCACGCGCGGCTTGTGGCGGATCTGGCTGCGCAGGTAGATGGCACGCAGCCCGAAGCGCACCCCACCGATGGTCAGCAGCGCCAGCATGGCATAGATGAAGGGCACACTGCGGGGGATGCCGAGAGCGAAGAGATAGCTTGCCAGCGGCAGCGACAGCGCCGACACCACTACCCCGATCACCACGGCGCGGATCGCCTTGGGGCCCAGATAGCGGATCACCGCACGATAGAAGCCAAGCCTCACGTAGATCGCCAGGCTCAGTGGGATCATGATCAGCAGCGCCATCCAGGTGCGTACCTCCACCAATGGCGCCCAGTCCTCCAGGCGCAGCAGCATGGCCAGCAGAAAGCTCGCCGCGATCAGCACGCAATCGACCACTAGTTGAATGGTGCGCTTCTGCCGTCTGGGCAGGCGGAACAGGGATTGCAGTAGATTTCGCATATCGTCTCTCCATGACCGAGCGCCAGGACGCTCGCCTCACTCCGGCATCAGGTGCAGGCCTGCGCCATGATCTCTTCGAGCACCGCGCAGGTCCGCGCGAGCTCGTCCTCGGTCAGCGTCGGATGACAGAGGAACATCAGGCTTGTCTCGCCCAGTTCATGGGCAACGGGTAGCGGTCGATCTGGCCGCCAGCCGGTGCCCTCGAAGGCTTTTTCGCGATATACCTCCGAACAGGAACCCGAAAAGCACGGCACCCCGGCGGCATTGATCTCGGCCATGACGCGATCGCGATCCCAGCCCGGCCCCAGCCGGTCGGGTTCGACGAAGACGTAACACTTGTATGCTGCGTGGTCGCAGTGGGACGGCACCTCGGGCACACGCAGGCCGGGGCTCCTGGCCGCTGTCTGCCAGATGCGCCGCGCATTGGCCTGCCGGGCGGGTTTCCATTGCGGCATGCGGTCCAGTTGGATACGACCGATGGCGGCCTGCATCTCGGTGAGCCGCCAGTTGGTGCCGAAACTCTCGTGCAGCCAGCGGAAGCCGGGCGGGTGCTTGCGCCGATACACCGCCTCCCAGCTCTTGCCGTGGTCCTTGAAGGCCCACATGCGCTGCCACAGGCCGCTATCGCTGGTGGTGACCATGCCGCCCTCGCCGCCGGTCGTCATGATCTTGTCCTGACAGAACGACCAGCAGCCGACATGTCCAATGCTGCCTACGCTGCGCCCGCGGTAACGCGCCCCGTGGGCCTGGGCACAGTCTTCGATCACGTAGAGCCCATGACGCTCGGCCAGGGCCATGAGCGCATCCATCTCGCAGGGCCAGCCGGCCAGGTGCACGGCAACGATTGCCCGGGTGCGTGGCGTGATCTTCTCGGCCACGCTCGCGGCAGTGATGTTCTGCGAGGCCCGGTCCACATCGGCGAATACCGGCCTGGCGCCAGAGGTGACGATGCTCGAGGCCGAGGCCAGGAAGGTGCGTGACGTGACGATCACTTCGTCGGCCGGGTCCTCGCCGATGCCGAGCCCGCGCAGGGCGAGGTCGAGCGCAACGGTGCCGTTGGCCACGGCAATGGCATGTTCGCTGTCGGCGAAGCGGGCGAACTCACGCTCGAACTGGCGGCACTCTTCACCGGTCCAGTAGTTGACCCGGTTGGAAAGCAGCACGCGACTCGCCGCATCGGCCTCTTCGCGGGTGTAGCAAGGCCAGGGGGAAAAGGGTCCGTTGAGCATCACGATCTTCCTTGTGGAGAGAGCAGGTCGAAACGCAGCACGTTCGAGGCATCGGGAGGAATGTCATCGTCTCCGCCATTCGCTGGCGATAGTGGGCGAGCCGGCACACCAGCCACCACGAGATGGCCTGCGACATCGGAGACTACCGCTGCTCCGGCCCCGACCATCACGCCTTCACCGATGGCCACACCCTGGCGCACCACCGCACCGGCGCCGATCCAACTGGTGCGGCCGATCTCCACGTCGCCGGCCACGTTGGCGCCCGGAGCAACGTGCACGCAGGCACCCAGGCGGCAATCGTGATCCACGGTAGCGGCAGAATTGACGATGCTGCCCATGCCGAGTTCGGCAAAGGCATTGATGACCGCCCCGGCCATGACCACGCTGCCCGGTCCGAGGCACGCCATCGGGCTGACCGTAGCACGCGGATGCACTAGTGAGACGACCCTGGCGCCATGCGCCAGCAAGGCATCGAGCTTGGCTTCACGGATGGCGTTGTGCCCGATGGCCACTACCACACCTTCGAAACTGGACAGGTCGCGCAGCAGCATCGGCAAGGTGCCTTGCACTTCCCAGTGCTCATGACGGGTCTTCTCCGGCCAGGCATCGTCATAGAAGACCAGGTCCTGCCAGCCGGCGTGGATGGCGATGTCAGCTACCACCTTGCCATGACCGCTGGCTCCGAGGATGGCGAGACGACGACGATTACTCATGATGGTGACCTCCGCGGAACCTCGGCATGGCGACATCCCCGTCGTGGGCGATGCCTTCTCGAACCAATACTTTCTTCACCGTGAGCAGCAGGATGCGCAGATCCAGCCACAGCGAGCGGTGGTCGACGTACCACACGTCGAGCTCGAACTTTTGCTCCCAGGAGAGCGCATTGCGGCCATTGACCTGGGCCCAACCGGTCACTCCCGGGCGCACTTCGTGGCGTCGGGCCTGGCGTGGCGTATAGAGCGGCAGATACTCCATCAACAGCGGACGCGGTCCGACCAGGCTCATGTCGCCCTTGAGCACGTTCCAGAGTTCCGGCAGCTCATCGAGGCTGGCGGCGCGCAGCCGTTGCCCCAGGGGTGTCAGGCGCGCCGCATCGGGCAGCGGCTTGCCGTCGCGGTCGACGGCGTCGCGCATGGTGCGGAACTTGATCATCTCGAAGGCGCGGCCGTGACGCCCAGGCCGGGTCTGGCGGAACAGCACTGGCGAGCCGAGCCTCAGCCGCACCAGCAGTGCCACCGTGAGCATCAGCGGCAAGAGCAGCGCCAAAGTCACCAGGGAGACCACGATATCGAACAGTCGCTTCATTGCTTCTCATCCATGACGTCGTTCATGATGCCGGCCAGACGCTCGGCCAGGATCCGGTAGTCGTAGACGGCTTCCATATGGGTCCGCCCCGCTTGTCCCATACGCGCGCGCTCCTCGGGCGTCAGCGCCACCAGCCGCTTGATCGCCTCGGCCAGGGCCAGAGGGTCCTCGGGCGGAACGGTGATACCGGCCCCCGCCTCGGCAACCGGATCATTGACTGCCGCCGAGGCGATGATCACGGGCCGTGCGGCGGCCATGTAATCGAACAATTTGTTCATGCTGATACCGAAGCGGTAGAGCTGCGGCAGATCGCGTACCGTGATCACGAAGGCGTCGGCCTCGCGGGCCAGCGCCGGGATCTCACGCTTGGGCACCGGCGGTTCGAAGCGCACCCAGCGTTCATCCAGCCCGAGCCTGCCGGCCTGACGGATCAGCTCATTCTTGGCCGGGCCGTCGCCGATCAAGCGAAGCTGTACCGGTACCTCGCTGTCGCGGCAGTCCTCCCTGACGATCGCCATGGCCTCCAGCAGGTCGGAGAGCCCGTTGGCTTCGCCGTGGCTGCCGAAGTACATCAATGACAGCGGCATCTCGGGTGGCCGCGGCGCGGGTGGAGTGGGCGCGGGAAACTCGGCGAGATCGACCCCGTTGGAGAGCCACACCACACGCTCCTCGGGTACGCCCAGCGGGGCGATATAGTCCACTGCCCGTGGCAGCAGGGTGAGCACTCGGTGTGCACGGCGATAAAGGAAGGTTTCCAGCCTGCGCAGCCCCCGAGTCATCGCCGCCCCCTCCCGCAGCCGGCCCATGTCGATCAGGGTCTGGGGCCAAAGATCGCGCACCTCGAAGACGAACGGCACCCGGTGGCGGCGCGCCAGCCACCAACCGGCCAGAGCAGCGAAGGGATGCACGCTCGAGCCGACGATCAGGTCGGGGCGTTCGAGCCCCGCCAGGCGCGTCGGCCTTATCGCCTGCCATGCGTACTCCAGCATGTTCTTCATGCGCCCACCGCCGTTGCCCCGGTAGCTGGAGGTGCGCAGCCACAGGAAGCGAACGTCGCCACAGGTCTCCAGCCGCCAGGGCTCGCCCGGTGCGAGGCGCTGCTCACCGCTGGGGTGGTCGACGCTGGAGGCGATCAACGTGGCGCTCCAGCCATGTGCCGGCAGGTGCCGGGCGAGCTGGTAGTGACGGGCCCCACCAGCCGCATCGGGGTGCTTGGCATAGTGGTTCAGGATCCAGACGTGTTTCATGAAGTCCTCGGTCAGCGGGAAAGGGCGCAATAGGTATCCAGCAGCTTGCGTTCCTCCTGCTGCCAGTTGTATCGCTCGTTCACGGCCCGCTGGCCGTTCTTGCCCATCTCGCGGGCACGCTCGGGATGGGCCACGATGAAATCGATGGCATCGGCGATCGCCGCGGGATCGAGCGGGTCCACGCACAGCCCGCAATCGCTGCCTTCGACGATCTCGCGCCAGAGCGGGAAATTAGAGGCGATCACCGGCAGCCCGGCGCTCATGTACTCGAACATCTTCACCGGCAAGGCATCGAGATAGTTGATAATGGGATGGAGCGTCACCAGGCCGGCGATCGAACTGGCCATGACCCGGCGCACACCGGCACGATCGAGGTAGCCGTGCGGCTCGACTCGCGCCCAGCCGGCATAGGTCATCACCTCCTGCTCAAGAGCGAGTGTCTTGAAATCGCCGGCGAGCTGCAGCCGGCACTCCTGCTCGATCATTTCCATCGCCCGTACGATCTCGCGAATGCCGCGGACCTCGGCGATGCCGCCCACATAGCACACCGCCGGAGGCTGACCCGCACTGGCGGTCAGGCGCGCATCGGGCGCGCCGTCGAGTTCGCCCAACATGGGAAAATTGTTGACGTCCACGACTTGGGAATGGAACTCGCTGAAACGATCGCGGATATAGGGCGTTGCCGCCACGATGACATCGAAGTGACGGCAAACTCGCCGCTGGTATGCCTCGACACCGCGCGAAAGCACCTGCCGGGTGGCCTTGCCCAGATAGTGCTTGGCCAGCATCTGGCGCGGCAGGTCCTCATGGGCGTCGTAAATCACTTGCTTGCCAAGCCGCTTCAGGCGCCGCCCCACCGGCATCAGTTCGGGGTCGTGCAGGTGATAGAGATCGGCATCCAGCCGTCTGGCCTGATCAAAGACGCGACGCGTGGTCTTCACGACACGATTGAGACGTCCGGGCAGGTGCCCCACGTCGACGATGGAAACCCCATCGCGCTCCTCGTCTCCCTCGCCGTCAGCGACGACCAGCGTCACCGGGTAGCCGTCGGCGGCCAGCGAGCGGCACTGCTTATGAAAGATGCGAGTGTCATAGCGCGGATGGGCGGAAGTCAGGTGTACCACTCTCATTATCGTTGCGTCCTTGTAAATCCCTGGCAGCGTCATGCCCCGGTTCGTCGTGGTGGAGACTATTGGTGACGGCCTGCTGCGTGTTAGCGCTGCTGCGACCTTGTCGTGAGGCGACAAGGGCATTGGCGAAGGCCCCCCAGCCGAGTGCCGGTAGCGGCCAGAACACCGGCTTGGCCAGGACCATCAGCAGCAGACAGACGAAGTTGATGGAGAAGGCGAACACCCAGGCGGCGGCGTGATCGCCCATGAGAATCAAGCGGTAGGCGGCACCGACGAAGGCGGAGAATGTCAGGCCGACATAGAGGGCGAAGCCCAGCAGACCGTAGTTGACCCAGGCCGACAGCATGCTGTGGGCATAGCCGCCGGTCATATCCGCCGAGGCGATGTGTCCACCGAAGCGGCCCAGCAGCGGGCTCGAGAGGATCTGCTCAACGGCTCGCTGCCCCAGGTTCTGGCGCGCCAACCACGAACTGGTCCCGGACAGGTCGAATATCTGCAGCTGACGACTGCCTGCCAGCGCCTCGAACTGGCTCACCACCAGCGCAATCAGGGCAGCGACTACCGCCAGTAGCGTGAGCATGTACTTGACGCTCATGCCCGCCCACAGCATCAGCAGCAGCGCCGAGAGCGCGAGGAAGGCGTAGAGCTCCGAGCGCGCCCCCAGCACGAACATGACGAAGGCCCCGACTACGATCAGCACGGCACGCACCACGGCACGTTCGCTGACAGCGATCAGAAACAGCAGCAGAACCAGGGCGCTGCGCGCATAGCCCTGGTAGGTGGAGACGCTGTCCCCCGCCTCGACCTCGGCCTCGATCATGCGTCGGGCGAAGAACATCCACTGGCCGGTGGTGGCGACATGGAACATCAGGTAGCCGGCAATGAGCACGAAGGCGATCCAGAAGGCGCGCGTCAATCGCGGCGAAGCGAGCGGTACGCGATAGCCCAGCACGAACAGCACCAGCCACAGCACAAGCGTCTCCACGGTCTGGGTCAGCGCCGCCCGCATCACGCTGCCCCCTATCAAGCCGTAGTTGCCGACCGACCACAGCAGCACATATGTAAAGAAGAACAGCGTGACCAGCGCATAGCCGCGGGTCGTGGCCAGCAGGACGTACAGTTGGGACGGCAACAGCGCGCAGTAGACGATGAACATCAATACCGACACCACCCCGAACAGGCCACCCAACACCGGCGGAATCATCCCCATCGCTACCAGGGTGTGGTAGAGGATGAAGCCCGGAAATAGCACATAGAAACCGATGGCCGAGACGCGTGTCGTCAGCGCATCACCGGACAGGACCATGCCGATACCCCTGCGTCGCTCAATCAGCCAGCACGCGCTCGTAGAGCTCGCGCTGGTCCGACGTGGTCAGTTCCGAGTTGTGCCACAGCAAGGTGAAGACACCGCCCATGACGCGGCAGCGCGCCTTGAGCTTGCTAAAGCACCTGAATGCCTCTTCTCCGGTGCCGAGGCCGAGATAGAGCGGCGAGATTACCGATGCCTCCATGGCGATCAGCGGCCGGATGCGCAGCGCCAGAGGTTCGCCCTTGACCGGGTCGAAGGCCGGGTAGTCGAAGCAAGTGCCACAGCGGAATCCGGGCGATTCGGCGTAACCCAGCGTGGTGTCGTAATCCAGGCCGGCCTGCACGTATCCCTGCAGCGTCAGCGGCATTTGCCAGCGCAAGTAGTGCATGCGCCCGCCCCACTGCGCCTGCTCGATGCCCTCCTCGGCGCACACCCGGCGCAGGCGCACGGCCTCGTTGGCCAGCTCCTTGGGATTGCGGAAGGTGTGATAGCTGGGGTGCAGGCCGATCTCGTGGCCGCGCGCATGCATGCGCCGCATCAGATCACGCATGGCCGGATGTTCCGGCTCGTAGTCGGCATCCTTGCGCGGGTCGGTTCGGCCGCAAATGAAGTAGAAGGCGCTGGTCAGGCCATGACGCTCGGAGACATCCATCAGCCAGTCAAAGGTATTGAGCGGATCCAGCGAATGCAGCCGGCGGCGGGTACTCAGTCGGACCCAGGGACCGACC
This sequence comes from Billgrantia bachuensis, assembly GCF_011742165.1. Taxonomy (GTDB): domain Bacteria; phylum Pseudomonadota; class Gammaproteobacteria; order Pseudomonadales; family Halomonadaceae; genus Halomonas; species Halomonas bachuensis. The sequence goes on from NZ_JAAQTO010000003.1 coordinate 70,343, forward strand.
ACCAGCGCCTGTGGGCGGCGATGCAGCAGGACATCGCCCAGCATGGCCCGCGCCAGCTTTATGTCGCGGGCGAAGCCGTAACGGCTGGGGCGATCGACATCGTGGGTCGGGCGCTGTGCGAAAACGTGCCGGCGCAGCTGTGCCTCCGGCCACTGGCGGAGAATCACCTGACCGAGCACCGCCAGCCATTCATCGACCACGGGCCTGTCCAGGTAGCCGTGGCGGCCGGCGTGGGAGACGCTGGCGGGGAAGCGGCCGTGGCGATCGAGGACCTGAGCGTCTACCTCCTCCTGCCGCGACAGCATCCAGTAGGTCATGCCGAGGATGTCATAGTGAATCGTCAGCCCTCCCGCCCTCGGCTCCACCAGCGGCTGTGGCAGGCTCGCGGCGCCCGGGGCCGGCAGCGGCAGGTCGAGCGGCGCGCGGAAACCTTCGGCCGTCGCACTCCACTGGCAGTGCGGAAGATCTCCTCCAGCCAGGTAGAATCCCGGCTGCAGGCGGTCGAACAGGATATGTCCCGGCGCCTCGGCGTGGCGAAGATAAAGCCGTTCCGGCCCGTCGCGCTCCAGCTTCAATGGCAGTCCGAAGCGCTCCAGCAGTATCTGCTCCAGCCAGGCAAGGACCGGCTCACTCGAGGTGACGCCCGAAGCAACCACGGTCAGGTTACCCGTCACGCAGGACGGATTCAGCGAGGCGTTCGGCCGCGCCTGGGAATTCCTATCGTAAAGTGCAGTCATGTCATTCACTTGGATTCCCTCTTCATCAGTGTGCGGGCCGTGACGTATGCCTCTCGGGCCAGTTGGCGAATGCCTCGCTGGCTAATCGTGTAGTGGCACACCAGTCGCCCGCCCCATGCCTCTTTCATCTCCGCCACCGGCGCGATGTTGGCGCCAATGAAATCGAAGACGGTGCAGCCTTGGCATTCGAAGAAATTCAGCGCCTCCTCTGCGACCAGGTTGTTGACGCCGTCCTTCATGGCTTCGGTCTTCATGCCCGCCGACCATGCCAAGGCATGGCCTCCCGGCGTGAACAGACAGACCCGTGTTCCCATCGCCTCGCCCTCGGCACTGCGCGCCAGGAAGCAGACGAAATGCTCCGGCCCCATCAGCTCGGCCAGGCGCGAGAGTTCCGCAGCATCGAGGCGATAGTCGAAGCCCTTGCGAGCTTCCGGGCCCGCCAGGCAGTCGGCCACCGCGCGGTAGTCCTCGGTGACCTCGCAGTGGTAGCCGAGCCGGCGACACTTGCGTGCCTTCTTGCGCGCGTTGGGGTCGATGGCGTCTTCGCGTGTGGCGATGTCCAGGTGGTAGGTGAAGCGCGGGCGCGCCGCCATGTTGGCCCACTCGAAGGGGCGCACGTCGTCGGCCACCGAGGAGAGACTCAAGCTACCGCCGAACTCGCACTGCTGCAGATACTCGGCCAGCCGGGTCAGGGCCAGGCGCTTGCGCCGATTACGCGAGGCGGGCCGCTCGCTGGCGCATTGGAAGTCGATGGGCAGATGGGGGTTGCGCGGCGGGGTCACCAAGCGGCCCTGGTGGTTACGGTAGAGCACGGTATCGAGCCGCCAGCCGTCTCCCTTGTCGGGCGTGAATGACAACGGCTCGGCCGTCAGCCCCCAACGCTGCTCGTTGAACTGGATCCATCCGGGATGGAACAGGGGATCGTTCGTCATGGTACGGCTTTCCTTTCCGTCTCCGTGGTCGGAGGCTGCGGTTCGGGTTCCGGGGTCAGCCCCTGCGTCGAGTCATCCAGATAGTCGTCGTCGAAGTCGCAGACCAGGTAATAGCGCAGCTCGCCGCTGACCGGATCGTGGTAGCGCTCGGCGATGCGAAAGCCGAGACGCAGGCTGGGCTTGAGCGAGGCGATGTTGTCCGCCGAGATACGTGAGGAGTAGCCACGCACACCGTTGGCACGGAAATGCAGGATGGCCGTGCGCCGTAGTTCAGTAGCCAGCCCTCGTCCGCGGTGGGCCGGGTGGACGCCGCTGAAGCTCGAGTGCACCCGTCCTTCGCGCAAGTCGCGGCTGCTGAAACCATAGAAGGCCGCTCCCACTACGCGTCCCTTGTTGTCGAGGGCAACCACGCCGAGACGATTTCCCGCCAGGCGATACAGACAACGCCGGGGCAAGTCCATCGCTCTGCCCTCATGCAACTCGGCATACAAGGCCAGCGCCCCGGCCAGATGCGCGCGCCGCATCGCGCACAGCCGGTAGCCGTCGTGATGGCGCAGCGGCACGGTGGCAAAATCCCGTGCCCGGCGAAGGTTGCGAGCGATCAACGCGGCCGCTTCGAAGGCGACCCGCAGGTATCGACTCGGTGCGTTGACGTTCATGGTCAGCAGAACCTCTCGAGGAATAGCTGTGCCGCCACTCCGTTATGTGAATAGCCCTGCGCACGTAGGCGCTCGAGGGTCTCGGGAGGGAAGCGCCCGGTGGAAGCCAGGGTGTTGCCACGGGCCATGCCCGGCAGCAGCCGCTTGGCCAAGTGCTTGACCCGCGCACCGGGACCGCGGCGAAAGGCCGCCAGACGGCTCAGCCGTGCGCGCAGGCTCTGGCGGGATCGATGCGCGGCGTTGCCCAGCGGGGCCTGGTGGCCGCTGACCTCGGCAAACAGGGCCTCGACGAAGCTGACATAGCCGGAACGGCCCTCCAGCCAGTGGTACGGCACCGTCTGCCATAGCGCCATGAAGTCGCGGTCGTAGAGCGGCATCCACCAGTCGTGACCGAAGAACTCGAAGCTGCGCACCGAGTTGACGATGAACTTGGCCTGGCGCTCCTGCCAGCCGAACATCACGAACTGACGAATGAATTCATCGGGATCCAGGGCCTCGTCCAGCGGGTAGTCGAGCGCCAGGTGAGGCAGCACGCGCTCGCGAAACAGCGCATCGCCCTCATCGCTGGTATTGAGTGTGAAGTGACGCTGACGCAAGGCCTCGGCCAGTTCGCCCGCGGGCATCACTTTCCCTGCCCGCTTGGCCTCGAACACGCCCGGCGGCACGAAGCCGGTCACACAGCAGTGGCCAGGGACGAACAGTGAGCCCGGCTCCACCTTGCCCTGTTCCGTCAGCAGCTTGACGGCTAGCCAGTCCTGCATGTTGGCGATACCGTTCCAGCCCGAGGCCCACCGCTGGTAGCGCCAGTACTCCTCGCTATCGGCAATGCCGCTCCACGCCTGCTGGCTATACTCGATGAAGGTCCAGGGCAACCCCAGGGCACGAGCCACCTCCCGGCTCACCTTGGCCTCCTGATTGTCACGGTAGCCATAGGCATAGGTCAGCACGCGCGGGTACTTGCAGCGCGCCAACAAGGTGGCGATCAAGCGTGAGTCATAGCCACCGCTGAGCGGCACCACGATCTGGCGCCCATCGGCCGTCTTGACCAATTGGTCGCAAGCGGCTTCGAGCACTTCCTCGAGCCGGGCGAGGCAGCGGCCATCGTCACGCTCCGACATGGCCTGGTAGTCGAAGCGGAAATAGCGTTCAACCGACAGGCTCAGGCCCTGGCCGGCGTCCTCCACGATCAGCGCTTCTCCGGCGCGCAGCTGCTTGACGCGGCGATACAACGTGTCGCGACCGGTGACATAACCGGCCAGCTCGAAATCGGCCCTGGCCTCGTCATCGACCTGCGTTTCACCGATCCGCTGGCGCACCCAGTCGGCATCGTCGCTAAGATAACAATCGTTGCCTTGAACGCCATAGAACAGCGGTATCGAGCGCACACGGTCCACAGCCGCCACGATGCCGCTCGTCGTCCGCCGCACGAGGGCGTAAAAGCCGTTGAGCGCCCCCAGGCGATCACGCCAGGCATCCACGTCTTCGGCCAGGCTCAGCTGATTCAGGGCGCCACCGGGCGACAGGCGCTGACCGTCGAGCCAGACACTGCCGCAGACATGGCCACGCCCATCCGACAGCTCACACTGCTGCCAGCAAAAGGAAGAAAAGTGGCAATGTATCGAACTCATTGGTAGGCCCTTCGGAACAGGAAGAAGTAGCGCAATCCCACCAGCACGGCACCGAGCAGCAGCGCGGCGTTCCATGGCAGCCACACGGGGGCAAGCCACTCCACGGCGAGCAGCGGCGACAACAGTGCCAGTCCCCAACCCAGTGCCGTGAGAGTGGCGGTCGCCAGTATCTGCGGTGGGTTAGCGGTCAAGTGGGCGATCCAGACCAGAAAGCCGACCCAGCAGGCGGCGCTGCCCAGCGAGAACAGGGCCACGGTCAGCAGCAGGTCGTCCAGGGCGGCGCCGATGGCAATGGCTGCAACGCGAACGCCCAGCAGCAACGCCTGAAATGCCAGCCCCTGACCCTGGCGCTCCATTACCGAGAACAGATGGCTCAATGGCGAGGTAATGAACACCAGGTAGAGCCAAGGTGCCATCCAGCGGGCGAACTCACCGGCCTCGCGCCAGCGCTCGCCGAAGACCAGGGCGAACAGGTCCGGCCCGATCGCCATCAGTACGATGGCTGGCGGCATGGCGACCTGCGCCAGCGTGGCGTGCACCTTGGCCACCAGAGGACCCAGTTCTCCTCGACGGTGTGCCTCGGCGGCGCTGGAGAAGAACACCTTGCCCACGGCTTCGCCGATCAGCGTCATGGGCATCGCCAGCACCCGGTGCGCCAGGGCATAAAGCCCTGCGGCCACAGGGCTGAACAGCGCGGCGAAGAGCAGCGGTGGGAGCTGCTTGCCGAGTGTGTTGAACAACCCCGACCAGGAAGAGAACAGCGGGAACTTGCGGTAGCGGCGCGCCGCCGCCCAGGCGCCGGCCGCGGTGACACGATGCTCGCCGACGGCGCGCAGCGCCGGGCGTGCCAGCGTCAGCGTACCGCTCCCCTGGCCCGCGGCATGACCGAGCAGCAGGCCACCCCCGCCCAGCGGACTGGCAGCGAGCTGGATCGCCAGCAGGGCCAGCGACTGCTTGATCCTCGTCGAGGCCAGCGCTGCGAACGCACGCGTGCGCACCGCCCAGTGGCTGACCGCCTGGTAACTCCCGGCAAACGCTACGCCCAGCGGCAGCAGCCATAGCCAAGGGCTCAGCGACGGCACGCCCAGCGCCTCGGCCAGCGCCCTTCCCCCCAGCAGCACCAGCAACAGCGCAACCAGGGTGGTGAAGGCCACGACCGCCAGGCTCAACGCCAATACCTCGGCTGCCTCGCGCTCCGTTTCGGGTAACGGTATCGCCAGCTGGTAGCGGCCGCTGGCGACCACGGTGAACAGTGCCAGCAGGCCGCCATATACCGCCAATAGCCCGAAATCTTCCGGGGTATACAGCCGGGTCAACAACGGTGCCGCGGCGATGGCCAGCAGTTGCGCCCCCGCCGTTCCGCCCACCAGCACGCTGACCCCGCGGGCGAAGGCATGGGTCGGTAGCAGGCGTCTTGCCGGTATGACGAGCCGATTCAGCACGTAATGTCTCTCCCTGACAGCTGGCTCAGGCCACCGCTTCCCCGAGCGCCGTGACGATGCGCTCCTGATCTTCTGCCGTGAGGTACGGATGCATCGGCAGGCTGACCACACGGCGCGAGGCCGCATTGCCGATCGGCAGGTCGACCCCCGGGTCGGCCACCGCCGGCTGCTTGTTGAGCGGGATCGGGTAATGCACGGCGGTAGGAATGCCGGCCTCGGCCAGGCGCGCGATGACCACCTCGCGATCGTCGACCTCCACCGTGTACTGGGCGTAAGCGCTGGTGTTGTGAGCTTCCACATGGGGCGACGCGAAACCGCGCGCACGCAGCAAGCGGCCATAGCGCTCGGCGACCTGCTCACGCAGCCTGAGCTCCTCGTCGAGGATGTCGAGCTTGGGCAGCAGGATCGCGGCTTGCAGCGTATCCAGGCGGCTGTTGACGCCGATCCTGACGTGGTAGTAACGCCGTCCCTGGCCGTGACGGGCGATCTGTCGCAGCACCTTGGCCAGTTCGTCGTCGTCGGTGAACAGTGCCCCGCCGTCGCCGTAGCAACCCAGCGGCTTGCTGGGGAAGAAGGAGGTCGTGGCGATCTGCGACAGGCTGCACGAGCGCCGACCACGATAGGTGGCCCCGAAGCTCTGGGCCGCGTCCTCGATCACCGGAATGCCGTGGCGCTCGGCAATCTCGTTGATGGCATCCATGTCGGCGCACTGGCCATACAGCGATACAGGAACGATCGCGCGTGTGCGCGGCGTGATGGCGGCCTCCAGCTTCCCCGGGTCGAGCAGGTAGGTACGCGGGTCGACGTCGACGTAGACCGGCCGCGCGCCCAGCAGCGCCACCGTCTCGGCGGTGGCGATATAGGTGAAGCCCGGGGTGATCACCTCGTCGCCGGGTGCGATACACAGTGCCATCTGAGCGATCTGCAACGCGTCGGTGCCATTGGCACAGGTAATGCAGTGGCGCACGCCGACGTAGTCGGCCAAGCGCATCTCCAGCTCTTCAACCTCGGGGCCGAGGATATACTTGCCATGCTCCAGCACGTTGCGAATTCCGGCGTTGATACGCTCCCGGATGCGCACCTGCTGGGCCTTGAGGTCGATGAAGTCCATGCGACGGGCATCCTTGCTGGTGGTGATGGATCCTTGCTGTGCCGGGATGCAGCTCAGGGTGCCCTCAGCGAGCCGATAGCGATCGCCGGTGTGCGGGCAGATCACTTCACCCTCGCCTTCCAGAGGCAATTCGAGACGCTCGCCATGACGGCTCATCCAACCCTGCTGACGAGCGGGAACGCCCAGCATCAGCGCGAAGTCGGGCACGTCGCGGTTGACCACCGCGCCCGCGCCGACGAAGGCATGGCGACCGATCGTCACGCCGCAGACGATGGTGCAGTTGGCCCCGAGCGTCGCCCCTTCGCGCACCAGGGTGTCGCGAAACTCGTCCTTGCGCTCGACCAGCGAGCGCGGGTTATAGACGTTGGTGAAGACCATGCTGGGGCCGCAGAAGACACCCGCCTCGAGGGTGACGTTGTCGTAGACCGAGACGTTGTTCTGCACCTTGCAGCGGTCGCCGATGACGGCCCGGTTGCCGACGAATACGTTCTGTCCCAGTGAAACGCCGCGACCGATACGCGCACCGCCACAGACGTGAACGAAATGCCAGACACGGGACGATTCGCCGATCTCGGCGCCGTCGTCGACGATGGCACTGGGATGGATCTGCACGCCGGGATAACGGTTGTCGATCGTTTGGCTGTCCATGGCAAGCCTCACATCAGGTGCCGCTTGAGGCAGGGATGCGCCTCGTTGCGGGCGGGAATTTCCAAGCCGGCGTTGCGAATCGTGTCGACGGTCTCGATGCAGTGACGAGCGCTGTCGAGACCGAAGCCACGGCCGGCCAGAATCTCCTGGTAGGACACGGTGTGCAGGTCGGTGAAGCCACCCGAGAACTCGATCTCGCGCCCTTCGCAGAGGATCGAACGGTAGGTGGTCTGCTGCCCCTGCACGCTGCTCGGCAGGTCGTTGCTGTCGATCGACAGGAACCAGCGCACCCGTGCCTTCTGATATTCGAGATAGCCCGCGGCGCGATGCTCGTCCAGGTAATGGACGGCATTGCGCTCGAGATCGCCGAACACATAGTGCAGCATGTCGAAGAAGTGCACGCCGATGTTGGTCGCCACGCCGAAGGATTTACGCGGGTCGCCCTTCCAACTCTCGTGGTACCACTTGCCGCGTGACGTAATGTAGGTGAGCTCGACGTCATATTTATCGTCGCGGGGCGTATTGGCGACGCGCTCCTTGAGCTCGACGATGGCCGGGTGGTGACGCAGTTGCAGGATGTTGAACACCCGCCGACCGGTCTCCTGCTCGACCTTGCCAAGCTCGTCGAGCACGGCAGGCGTGGGTACCAGCGGCTTTTCGCAGATCACGTTGCAGCCCAGCCGCAGTCCGGCGGCGATATGGGCATGATGCAAGTGATTGGGCGAACACACCGAGACGTAGTCGAGCGCCGTGTAGGGGTCGCGCTTGCGCTGCCAGGCGCTCTCGAGGAAGCGCTCGAACTCGGTGTAGAACTCGCTTTCCGGCGAGATCGAATCGATGATGCCCACCGAGTCGTTGATGTCGTAGGCCATGGCCAGGTGATTGCCGGTCTCCTTGATGGCCTTCATGTGGCGCGGAGCGATATAGCCGGCGGCGCCGATCAGAGCGAAGTATTTCATGGCGGGTACCTGTGCATTGGACATGGTGATCAGGCCTTTATCACGCGTTCTTCGTTGATGCCGCGGTAGATCCCCCGGGTATCGACGATCAGACGAGCGTGGGCACGAATCATGTCGTAGTCGAAACGGTCGTGATCGGTGGCGACGATGACGGCGTCGTATTCGGCCAGGGTGGACGGCGAGAGAGGCACGCTCTCCAGGTCGAAGTGGTGCTCGCGCATGGGCGGGAAGGACGGCACATGCGGATCACTGTAGGCCACCTCGGCGCCGCGGTCGCGCACGCGCTCCATGATGTGTACCGACGGCGATTCGCGCATGTCATCGACGTTCTTCTTGTAGGCGATGCCGAGTATCAGCACGCGGCTGCCATTCAGCGCCCGCCCCTGCTGGTTGAGCCCCTCGATCAGCTTGCTGACCACATAGTCCGGCATGCCCTGGTTGATCTCGCCTGACAGCTCGATGAATCGGGTGTGCAAGCCGTACTCGCGGGCCTTCCAGGTCAGATAGAAGGGATCGATGGGAATGCAGTGCCCCCCAAGTCCCGGCCCGGGATAGTAGGGCGTGAAGCCGAACGGCTTGGTGGCGGCGGCGTCGACCACCTCGAAGATGTCGATGCCCATGCGGTCGGCCACGATCTTCATCTCGTTGACCAGGCCGATGTTCACCGCCCGATGAATGTTCTCGAGCAGCTTGGTCATCTCGGCAGCACGGGTCGAGCTCAGCGGTACCACCTGGTCGATGGCCGGGCGGTAGAGCGCCACGCCGGCTTCACGGCATGCCGGCGTATGCCCACCGACCACCTTGGGAATGGTACGGGTCTCGAAGTCGGGGTTGCCCGGATCCTCACGCTCGGGCGAGTAGACCAGGAACAGCGTCTCGCCGACCGTGAGGCCGCTCTCCTCGACGCGCGGCAGCAGCTCCTCCTCGGTGGTGCCGGGGTAGGTGGTGCTCTCCAGCGAGATCACCTGGCCTTCGCGCAGATGCCCCTTGAGAGCGTCGACGGTACCGATGACGAAGCTGATGTCCGGCTCGCGGTACTTGTTGAGCGGAGTCGGCACGCACAGGATCAGCGCATCGGCTTCGGCCGCGCGGGCGAAGTCGGTGGTCGCTTCGAAGCAGGCATCCCTGGCACGGGCGACCTGCTCCGAGGCGATGTGTTCGATGTAACTGCGCCCGGCATTGAGCTTCTCTACTTTGCTCGCATCGATGTCGATACCCAGCACGCGGTAGCCGATCTGGCTGTAGCGCAGCATCAGGGGCAGTCCCACATAGCCAAGCCCGACGATCCCGATCACGGCTTCCTTGCGCTCGAGCCGGCCAATCAGACGATCTTTGATAGTGGTCATGACGCTTCCATGGTTTTCGAGTGTTAGTGATCGACGCTCGGCCAGTCGGCCTCACGCCAGGGAACGGCCTGCATCGGCAGGCACGGACAGAATTCGTATGCGCATGCAGCGCTCAGGTCTGGGTGGTCTTGTAGGCATAGTGGTAATAGCCGTAGCCATAGCTGGTGGCGGCCTTGCGCTCGATGGCGTTGAGGATGCCGCCCTTGACCTTGACGCCACTGGTCTCGAGGCGGCGGATGGCCACGTCGACCTCGCGCGGCGGATTGAGTCCGAAGCGGGCCACAAGCAGAGTGGTGCCGCAGTGGTGGCCGATTACCGCGGCATCGGTCACGGCCAGGATCGGCGGAGTATCGACGACTACCAGGTCGAAGCGCTCGCTCAGCGCATTGAGCAGCCGCGTGAAGCGCTCGCTCATCAGCAGCTCGGCGGGATTGGGCGGCGCCTTGCCGCGCGCCACGTAGCTCAACCCATTGATCGGCGACTGCCGGATGACGTCGTCGAGCTCGGCCTTGTCGGAGAGCACTTCGGACAGCCCACCCTTGCTATCGGCATTGAACGCGGTATGAACGTGCCCCTTGCGCATGTCGGCATCCACGATCAGCACACGCTGGCCGCTCTGGGCGATGACCGCCCCCAGATTGATACAGATGAAGCTCTTGCCGATGTTCGGGCTCGGCCCGGTGATCATCAGGCGGTTGTTGCCCGCCTCGAGCATGGCGAAGTGCAGTGACGTGCGCAGGCCACGCAGAGCCTCGATGGCAGTATCGTCGGGGGCGTTCTGTGCCAGCACCCCATTGGCTACTGCTCGGCCACGCCGCCGGTTGTGTCGCTTGACCCGCCTTACCAGTTTCTGTTGATCGTCCGAGAGCGGTACGGTGGCATATACCGGCAGTCCCAGGTCCTCGATCTGCTCTGCACTCTCCACCCCGCGATGAAAGATGCTGCGCACGATGACGAAGGCCACCGCCAGGAAGGCACCGACCAGGGTCAGCATGACCACGGTGACCGGCTTACGCGGCTCCACCGGCCCCGGTTGGGCAACGGCATCGTCGAGAATGCGCACGTTACCCACGGTACTGGCCTTGGTAATGCTCATCTCCTGGATCTTGTTGAGCAGTTGCACATAGACCTGCTGGGTCACCTCGACGTCACGCGACATGCGCAGGATCTGCTGCTGGGTCTCGGGCAACCCTTGGATGCGCTCGTTGAGCCGCTCGCGATCGCGCTCCAGGTTGTTGCGCTTCTCCATCATCGCGGCATAGAGCGGATGCGAGGAGTTGTAGCGCTGGCTCAATTCGGCCTGCTCCATTTCCAGCTCGCCGAGCTGGGTGTCGAGTTCGACGACACGATCCAGCACCGAGCGAGTCTCGAGGCTGAGATCGAGGCTCTCGTGCTCCATACGGAAGGCGTTGAGGGCGTCCTCGGCCGTTGCCAGGTCGGTGCGCACCTGCGGCACCTGCTCCTCGAGGAACTCGAGGCTCTGCTCTGCCTCGGCGCTCTGCCGCTCAACGTTCTGGGTCAGGTAGATCTGGGAGATGACGCTCAAGGTGCGCTCGGCGCGCCGTGGGTTCTCGTCGAGCAGCGTCATGTTGAACACGCCGCTGTCGCGGCCGCGCTGGCCGACGCTGAAGCGTGAGCGCAGGCTGTTGATGGCGGCCAGGCGGGTGCGACGCACCACGGTGAACTCCGCCCCCTCTCCGGCTTCCAGCTCTGCCACACGCAGCTCGATGCGACCTTCATCGAAGCTCTCCGTCGCACCGACCCGGCCCTCGCCAAGCAATTCTTCGTCGTGGTAAAGCCGGTAGCTGCCGGAGTCACCGACCACCAGCCGCAGTGCACGCCCCAGCCACTCATGGTCGACACGCAGCTCACCCACGTTGAGGTACTCTCCGGCCCATACGCTGCGCTCGGCAAAACCGGGACGCTCGATGCCGAGCCTGACCAGATAGTCCCCCACGATCGGCAGACGAGCCGGAATCACCTCGATGTCGAGACGCTCCTGATCGACGGCCTGGCCGAGCACCATGCGGGAACGCAGAATCTCGAGCTCGGCTTCGGCCTTAGGCTCCTCCCCCAAGATCGAACGCACTTCGGCAAGCGGGTTGCTGAGCCCGGTCTTGCCTTCGACCTGCACGAGAGCATCGGCCCGATAGATCGGTGTGGCCAGTTGGACGTGAATCACGGCCGCCACGGCAAAGGTTGCCGTCACCAGCATGATCAGCCACTTGTTGTCCAGCAGAACGCCGAACAGTCTGCCCAGATCGATATCGTCATAGCCTGGGCGCGAGCCCGTCTTGATCTCTTTCACCATTGCTAGGGTCCTGGCGTGAAAAGGTGGTCGTTCGCTTCAGCCTCGTGAGCTACCGAGGCGCGCCTGCCACAGCCGCGCCGCTTCGGCAAGCTGACGATGTACGCGCACAAAGACCTCTTCGTTCCTGCGATAGGGATCGGGAATGTCCACCCCATTACCCACTTCTCCCGGCAGCCAGCGCCCGAAGCGCATGGTCTTGCCGGTGACGAAGGGGAATTGCTCGGCAATCGCCAAGCGCTGGCCTTCGCTCATGACCAGCACCAGGTCGGCCTCCCGGACCATCTCGGCATTCACCTGGCGTGCTTGGTGCGCCGAGAGATCGAGCCCTTCGGCCTCCGCCAGGCGAACGGCGGTAGGGTCGGCGGCGTGTCCGACCAGCGCTCCCAGGCCGGCCGAAGAGATGCGATGGCCGGGCAAGGCCTGCCTGAGCAGCGCCTCTCCGACCGGGCTGCGACAGATATTGCCGATGCACACCACGAGTACTTCCTGGAACATGCTTTTCCCTCTACTGGCCGACACGCTCGAACTCACGTCCGGTGCGCGTGGTCTGGTAAAGGCTGCTGACCGTGGGTAACAGCTGGCGCACCACACGATTCCAGCGCCCCAACGGCGTGGTCGTCACGTACACCACATCGGTCGGCTGCAGAGTGAACTCGGCCCCCAACATCAGCGCAGTGGCGTTGCGAGCATCGAGCTGGTAGACCGTGGCGAGCTTGTCGCTGTCCGATGGCGCCCGGCGAATGACGAAAATCCCCGACGCATTGGCATTGCCTTCGTTGATGCCGCCGGCCTCGGCAAGCGCATCGGTCAGTGTCAGCCGGCTCGCCCCCATCGGCAGGCTCATGGGCTCGCCCACTTCTCCCATGACGTAGACCTTCTGGTCGCTGTTGTCGGGCACGTGCAATACGTCGCCAGCCTGCAGCAGCATGTTCTGGTCGAGGCGGCCGTTGTTGAGCATGTCATGCAAGGACAAGCGGGTTTCCTCACCCCCCCGCGTCAGCAGGACGTCATGCCAGTTGGCGTGCTCCGCCAGGCCGCCGGACAGGTTGATGGCATCGAGCACGTTCATCGGCACATTGCGAATCGGCAGCGGGCCGGGCTCCTGTACTGCACCGGTGACATTCACCTTCTGCGAGTTGTATTGGGCGACCTGAACTTCGACCTGTGGCATGGCCACGTAAGGCTCCAGGCCGCGGGCGACGATTTCGCGCACCTCGCGCACCGTTTTCCCCTCCACGGGTATGCGGCCGATGAAGGGGTAGAAGATGGTGCCATCGCTATGCACGGTATTGCCCGACTCCGCAGCGCTACGTTCACCGCCCGCAGGGATGGTCAGCTCCGGATGGCCATAGACGATGACGGTCAGCACATCGCCCTTGCCGATGTAGTAGTCGTAGTCACTGACATCCTCGCGCACGGCCTCACTGGCCTCGTCGATGTCATCCGCCTCCAGAAACTCCTGGCGCTGGGCGCGCACCAGGCCGAATGTGATGGGCTCGATATCGACCAGATCGTCGATCGGAGCGGAGTCCGCCTGGTAATCGATGTGCCCTCCCGGGGCGAAAGCGCACCCCCCCAGGACGAATACCCCGAAGAAGAAAAGCAGGCGACCCATCCGCAGCCGCAATAAGTATTGATTCATCTATTCTTCACTCGCGTGTCATTATTAACCTGAACCCTGTCGCATTAAGCCATCATTACATGTCGCTTTTATTATTCATTAACGTCTCCACCAAGTGACACGACAAGAAACGAACAAACAACATCGATACTACTCGAGTTTCCCTTAATGACACTATTATTAGACACCTTCGTTGGCATTTGGCGACACCGCCAAACTTAAACTGTCGCCCAAATTCGACACCGGCTCTTAAACCTCACCCGAAGAACACTTAGCGCTACCCGAAACTCGTTATAAATCTTCCGCCAGCTCTAGACACGCTACCGCCACGAGGTTAGACGACAATCCCCGAAGCCATGCGCACCGCCTTGAATCTAAGGCAAAAAAAAGCCCCACGGCAGAACCGCGGCACGACGCAAACTCAAGGAAAGTGACGAGACAGGGCCTTTGCCTCCATGCAAGGCACCTAGTGAACACAGTTAGAATAATCTTTTTTTTTGCCTGCCACTACCCCTTATTAGTTTCTATACATTTTTTTACTCTTATATACACACAGACACCCTGCAACAAGATAAGTTTCTTTCCTGTTATTGAGATTTAGGTTATCAATTCACCATTCGAACCGAAACCCCATGACAATTAAGCGTCACGGGGGCAATCCTATGTAAGCCTGTCTGAATTGCCTGCCGACGGCAGGTCGGCCAGGTAGCAATCCAGAACTTTTTGAGGATGCGCTATCCGGCCACTCGTAACGCCGGAAGTGTCCGGCGCAATAAAGGAGTCATATCGATATGCTTGAACCATTGAAATTGCGACGAGGCGTCATCGCTCTGGCGAGCGTGACCCTGCTGGGCCTGGCGCCATTGGCGCTGGCACAGCAGGTCACGCCGCCCCAGGGCACGCCGGGCGCCCCGGGCAACTCCGCCAATACGCCTGCGCCGGGCGCGGTGGCCAGCGGCGGGCTCGCGACTGGCGGCGGTGCCGCCGGCGAGGCCCCGGGCAATTCCGGCCAAGCCCTGGCGGGCGCTGTCAGCCGGGGAGCGGCCGGAATCGGCGTGGCGATCGGTGCCACTGGCACGGGTACCGGCACCGGGACTGGCACCGGTACCGGAACGCGCTGATGGGCCGCGACAGACGGCACGGCATGAAGCGTGTGCCGACCCAGGGCCGCCGCAAGGCGGTCCTGCTTCGTTTGCTACTGATGGGCGGCCTGACGTCAAGCCTGGCGGCCTGCACTCAGGGTCAGCTGACCCCCATGGGCGCCACTCTAATGGGTGGGCGTCACGGTGAGGATCTGGCGGCGCAGGCGGAAGCATTGTCTTACGCCACGCTGATAGCAGACACCCGGGGCAACCAGGCACTACTGGTCATGGCGCATCGCACGGGGGAGCAGGGCCGCGATACCTACTGGCAGGCAGGTGACCGAGCCACATTGCATCTACGAGATGGAGTCCCTGCGAGCACGTCCGGCTTCGAAGAGCTCCTGCTGGGCCGCTGGCACTCGGCCGAGGCAAACTCGGGGCACTACCGAGTGCATGCTCACTGGCGCGACGCCGACGGGCAGGAATGGCAGGACGTGGCCACGGCGAGACTCACCTGCGAGCCGGCTCGGCCCGTCGATCACCCATTGGCCCGATTGACGCTGGAGCGCTGTACCGAACGACTCGACTGGAAAGGCAGTAATACGCATAGCCGTGGGGAGTACTGGCGCGAGCCGGGCAGCCTGCGGATCTGGGGGGGTGACATGGCGCTCTGGCCGGATGGTCCACGCCTGCGCTGGCAGGTGGCGAGACCCTGGTGGAGCGATGCCGAGGACACCGGGCGTGACGCCGGGCAGACAAACCTGCCTGGCGGCGCGCCATCGTCGTGACAAAGAGAGCGAGAATGACCCGACGTCACCACCCCCTTGCCGGGCGCTGGCACACCATCTGCCTGGGCGCACTGCTGGCCCTGCCTCTCGACGGCCAGGCCGACGCCCGCCGACTCTCGGACCTATGGCTCGAACAGCAGGCGATACCCGAGCCGCCCGCTTACAGCTACTACCTGCTCGAGCGTCAGCAAGAGCCCCAGCAGCGCCAGGCCAGGCGCCTGCAGGAAGAGCTGGCGACACTGATCGACTGGTATGCCCTGGCCGGACACAGCGACATGGCCCAAGGCCTGAAAGAGTGGCAGGCCACCATCGCCGAGCAGCAAGCGACAAAGGGGCGCACTGCTGCCAGGGCCGACCTTGCCGCCCTGCTCGCCTCACCACGGCACGACCCTCTGCTGGCCTCATTGGCCGGAGCCGGCCATTGTGACGTGCCCGAATGGGTAGAGCTTTGGCACTTCGGTGGCGTGACACGGCATCGCTGGGCTCCAGGTCTGAGCCTGCGCGACCTGCTGCGCAAGCAACCTAGCTCCCGTTGGTCCAGTGCCGACGAGGCTTGGGTGATCACACCCCAAGGCCCTCCACGTCGAATCGGCATTGCCGCCTGGAATGCAGGCGATGCCCCCCTGGTTGCCGGTAGCCGCGTCGCCATCGTCCTTCCCGAACCGGTTCAGGAGGCCGACTGGGTCAATCGCGCCCTGGCGATACCTGTCATGCCATCGCCCTGCCGGAAGCTACGGGTCAGGCCGATTCGGGGGGACCTGCCGTATGAAGCGATCCGAATCATGGTCGCCGCGCCTCGCCCCATTGACCTTCGCCATCGCCGCGGCCATCGCCGCACCGGCGCTGGCCGAACCAATTCAGCCACGCCTCGGCAGCGGCCAGGGCGATTTCGGCGGCGTGGGGTTGATGCAGACTCCCACCGCACGCATGGCACCTCTCGGCGGCTTCGCCTTCTCGCTGTCGCGTACCGCACCCTACCGACGTTATGGGGTTTTCTTCCAGCCCACCGAATGGCTGGAAGCCGGCTTCCGTTATGTCGAAGTGGAAAACCGTCGCTATCTGGCCGCCACGGACGACCGCAACAACCTGGACAAGGGCATCGATTTCAAGGTGCGACTGCGTGAAGAGGATCGCTACTGGCCCCAGATCGCCGTCGGCGCCCGCGACATCGGCGGCACCGGTCTTTTCTCCAGCGAGTACCTGGTCGCCAGCAAACGCTGGCATAGCCTCGACTTCTCCCTGGGGATCGGCTGGGGCTACCTGGGCAATCAGGAAGACTTCGCCAACCCACTGGCCCAGCTCGACGAACGCTTCGAGCGACGTTCGGGATTCAGTTCGGGCGGAGCCGGGGGTGACTTCAACCTGGGCAGCCTGTTCAGCGGTCGCAGCGCCCTGTTCGGCGGAATCGAATACCAGACACCCTGGAACCCTCTGGTGCTGCAACTGGAGCTGGAAGGCAACGACTATCAGCATGAACCGCAGCGCAACGACCAGGAGCAGGATTCACGCTTCAACCTCGGTGCTCGGCTGCGTGTGTCCGATAGCGTCGAGCTCAAGGCCGGTTGGCAGCGTGGAGACACCGCCATGCTCGGGATCACGTTAGCGACCAACCTCGCCAGCGTCTCCCAGGCCAAGCGCGACCCGCTCCCCGTCGACCTGGCGCCGCCCCCCGCCGAGCACACCAGTGACTGGGCCGGGCTCAGTCGCGAGCTGGGTAACAACGCCGGCATCGGCGTCTACCGCATCCGCCAGAACGGCTCGAGCGTCATCGTCGAGGGTGAGCCGACACGCTATCGCTCACTCGCCGAAAGCGAACAGCGTGCCGCGCGGCTGCTGCACAACAGCCTCGACAGTGAGGTGGAAACCTTCCGCTTCCGTTGGCACGAGCGCGGCATGGCTCTGCGCGAGAGCGTGCACGATCGGGAGGCCATGGTTGAGGCCGCCTCGTCCAGCGATGAAGCCGTCACGTACCGTCACGGGCTCTACTCCCATGCCACGCTGGCCGCCGAGCGGGGCGAAGTACTGCACGAATCCCCCCCGCGCGGGTTCTTCTACAGCCTCGAACCGCAGCTCGAGCAGAACTTCGGTGGCCCCGACGGTTACCTCTATCGGCTCTCCGCCAACCTCGACAGCGAGTACCGGCTGGGAGCCAACCATTGGGTCTCGGGCGCGCTTACCTATACGCTGGATGACAACCTCTCCAAGTACCGCTACCTCGGCCCTTCGGAGCTGCCCCGCGTACGTACCCATATCGGCGATTATCTGGCCGAGACCGACATCGGCATCAGCAACCTGCAGTACACACGCACCGCCCAGCTCGGCAACGACTGGTACGCAATGGGCTATGGCGGCCTGCTCGAGACCATGTTTGCCGGTGCGGGTGCAGAGCTGCTTTATCGCCCCTTCAACAGCGACGTGGCGCTCGGACTCGACGTCAACTGGGTCAAGCAGCGTGACTTCGACCAGCGTTTCGAGATGCGTGACTACAGTACCTGGACGGGCCACCTGACGGGTTATTGGCAGACCGACTACGAGGATGTACTGGCCAAGGCCAGCGTGGGCCGCTACCTGGCCGGCGACCTCGGCGTCACCTTCGATGTGTCACGCGAGTTCGACTCGGGCATACGCCTGGGTGGCTGGGCCACCTTCACCACTGCCGGCGATGCCTTCGGCGAAGGTAGCTTCGACAAGGGCATCTATCTCTCGCTGCCGCTTGACGCCTTCTTCGTGCACTCCACCCGGCAGCGCGCCCAGCTCGCCTGGAGCCCGCTCACGCGCGACGGCGGTGCTCGCCTCGCGCGACGTGAAAGGCTCTACGACCTCACCGTGGAACGCAGCATGGGCCGCTACTGGGAAGAACAAGCCAAGCTGATGCCCTGAGCGTGGCTTGGTTACGGCAGTAAAAATGCCACCGCATCTGCATGCGGTGGCTCCAATCGAAGATAACGGTATAAATCCTATGAACCGCGATAATAACCCGGCGCCACGAAGGGCATCTTGCTCACGACCATGGGCAAACGCTTGCCGCGCACCTCGGCATGGACGGTCGTACCGACCGCGGCGTGCTCGATATCGACATAGCCCATCGCGACCGGCTGGCCCACGCTGGGCCCGAAGCCCCCGGACGTTACCTTGCCGATATGCTGACCTTCCTCGCTGTAGAGCTCGGCTCCCTCGCGCACCGGGGCACGCCCCTCACCCAGCAGGCCGACCCGCTTGCGACGATGATCCTTGGCATCGACCTGGTGCAGGATCAGGTCAGCTCCCGGGAATCCGGCCGAACGCTCTCCACCGTGACGGCGCGGCTTGCCGATGGCCCAGATCAGCCCCGCTTCCACCGGCGTGGTCTCGGTATCGATATCATGGCCGTAGAGACACAGCCCAGCCTCGAGGCGCAGGGAATCCCGCGCCCCCAGGCCGATGGGCTCGACCTCGGCCTCGGCCAGCAGTCGGCGGGCCAGCGCCTCCGCGTCGTCGGCCGCCACCGAGATCTCGAAACCATCCTCGCCGGTATAACCGCTGCGGCTGATCCATACGGGCATGCCGCCAATCTCGAAGCGTCCATGCTGCATGAACACCATCTCGCACGCCTCGGGACAATGCCGGCGCATGACCTCCGCCGCCTTGGACCCCTGCAGGGCCAGCAAGCCACGATCCAGCACCTCGACCCGATGATCATGGTCGACGAGCCCTGTCTCGAGCAGCGCCACGTCCTGCTCCTTGCATGCAGCGTTGACCACCAGATAGAGCGTCCCGTCACCAGGATTGGCCACCATCAAGTCGTCGAGGATGCCGCCCTCCTGGCCGGTAAACAGCGCATAGCGCTGCATGCCCTCGGGCAGGCCCACGATATCGGCGCACACCAGGGTCTCCAGCGCCTCGGCGGGGCGGGGCCCATGCAGCAGGATCTGCCCCATATGGGAGACATCGAACAGGCCGCAGGCGGCGCGGGTGTGCTCGTGCTCCTTCTTGACGCCGAGCGGAAACTGCACCGGCATCTCATAGCCGGCAAAGGGGACCATCTTCCCGCCCAGCTCCAGATGGAGGCCATGCAGCGGGGTGTGCTTGAGTTGGCTCATGAGGTTTCCTCGTGACGTGATGGAAGGCAAAGGGGCTCGACGGGATGAAAGGCGCCCTCGGGCGCCTCTCGGTTCGCCAGCGAATCGATCAGGACTTGTCGTGATCCAGATCCTCGCCAGGCAGCACTTCCTTGCCGTCGAAGTAGTCGCGCGTCACCTTGAACACCACCGGCGAAAGCAGCGCCAACGCGATCAGGTTAGGAATCGCCATCATGGCGTTGAAGGTATCGGCCATCAGCCAGATGAAGCCCAGGTTGGCCATGGCGCCAAGCGGAATCGCCAGCACGAACAGCACCCGGTAGAGCATGATCGAGCGCGTACCGAACAGGAACTGGAAGCACTTCTCGCCGTAGAACGACCAGCCCAGGATGGTGGTGAAGGCAAACACCGCCAGCGCCAGCGATACGATCTGGTTGCCCCAGCCTGGCAGCGCCGCATCGAAGGAGAGCGCAGTCAGCGAGGCGCCCTCCTCGCCCTCGACCCATACCGTGGAGGTCAGGATCACCAAGGCGGTGATGCTGCAGACGATGATGGTATCGATGAAGGTACCGAGCATGGCGATCAGGCCCTGGCGCACCGGGTTGCGTGTCTTGGCGGCGGCATGGGCGATGGGCGCACTGCCCAGGCCCGCCTCATTGGAGAAGATCCCGCGTGCCACACCGAAGCGTATCGCCGCCATCACCGCCGCGCCGGCGAAGCCACCCATCGCGGCATGCGGGTTGAAGGCGTAGTAGAAGATCAGGCCGAACGCATCGCCGATCTGCCCGGCGTTGACGATCAACACCACCAGACCCGCCACCACGTAGGCAATGCCCATGACCGGCACCAGCTTGCCCGCCACCTTGGCGATGCGCTTGATGCCGCCCAGGATCACGGCGCCCGCCAGCACCATGATGACGACACCCGTCAACCAGTGAGGGATGCCGAAAGTCGAATCGAGGGCGTCGGCCACGGAGTTCGACTGCACGGTGTTGCCGATGCCGAAGGCCGCCACGGCACCGAAGAAGGCGAAGGCGCCACCCAGCCACAGCCACTTACGACCCAGGCCGTTCTTGATGTAGAACATGGGCCCGCCGACGTGGTAACCGGTACTGTCGGTTTCCCGGAAACGCACCGCTAGCACCGCCTCGGAGAATTTCGTCGCCATGCCGACCAGCGCCGTGATCCACATCCAGAACACCGCACCTGGGCCGCCCAGAGCGATGGCCGTTGCCACGCCGGCGATGTTCCCGGTCCCGATGGTGGCCGAAAGCGCCGTCATCAGGGCGTTGAAGGGCGAGATCTCACCTTCGTCTTCGGGCTTTTTCGCCTCGCCGGGTACCGGCTTGGCGTCTCGCCCTTGCCACATCAGCTTGAAGCCGGTGCCCAGCTTGCGGATGGGCATCAGCTTCAATCCGAGCTGCAGGTAGAGCCCCACCCCCAACAGCAGGATGAGCATCAACGGCCCCCAGACCACGCCGTTGATAGCGCTGAATATTGCTGTCAATGTTTCCACGAACGTTTCCCTCTGTTGTATGGACTGTTTTTAAGGACCTTCTCGATAAATCTGTACGACCAGACGGCGTACCATAGCGGAAAATGCCAGAAATTCACTACTGTGTCGTACAGACTGCTGCGATTCGTTCGTCCTGCTTCACCCGCGCAAGCTTAGCGCGTGTTTCGTATCGGAAACAAACGTCACGACACCGTCGACTTTCACTTTGGCGACATGCCCAGGCCATAGCGTCGCTGCCGAGCGGCATGCCTCACAGGTTAGTGAGCCGAGCCAGCGGTGTCGAATGGTGGTGCTGCCAGCCGGGCTTACCCGCAGCACATGCAAGTTGCACTGGACGCCTGCCGCCGCGCGCGCCACGCTATCGATGCGGCAAGCCTGATCGCATGAATCGACGACGATCCCCGGGCTCGCCAAACGCCACCAATGGCGTTAGCATTTGCCCAGTCAGAAAACCTTTTTCGTATAGGAAAATCATCATGAGCTCGATCCCTGCCAACCTGCGCTACAACGACAGCCACGAGTGGGTGCTGGACAATGGCGATGGCACCGTCACCATCGGTATCACCGACCATGCCCAGGAAGCGCTTGGAGACGTCGTGTTCGTCGAGCTTCCAGAGGTGGGACGCACCCTGGAGAAGGGCGAGGAGTTCGGCGTGATCGAATCGGTCAAGGCCGCCTCCGATCTCTACGCCCCGCTGGCCGGCGAGATCGTCGAGGTCAACGAGGCCCTCGAGGATGCGCCCGAGACCGTCAACGAAGCCCCTTATGAGGGTGGCTGGATCATGAAGGTTCGCGTCGAGGATGCGGCCGCCGTGGAAGCCCTGCTGAATGCCGAGGCATACCAGGCCGTGGTCGACAGCGACTCCTGACAACGACGCAGCGATGCTCCCGGCCCGGCGACCGGGCTTCGGAATCGCCGGGCATTTCACCTCAACTACAGGGTTCTCCATGGTTTACGACAACCGCCGCCTGGCCGAACTGGCCGATCATGACGCCTTCATCCGTCGCCACAACGGCCCCGGAGCCGAAGATGTAGCCGCCATGCTGGCGGCGCTGGACATGGATAGCCTAGAGACACTGATCGAACGTACGGTGCCGGCGGACATTCGCCTGGGTCGCGAACTCGACCTCGACCCACCGCGCAGCGAAGCCGAAGCGCTCGACTACCTCAGACGCCTGGCGCGCCAGAACAAGGTATTCAAGACCTACATCGGTCAGGGCTACTACAACACCCACGTGCCGGCCGTGATCCAGCGCAACGTGCTGGAAAATCCAGGCTGGTATACCGCCTATACGCCCTATCAGCCGGAGATCGCCCAAGGCCGCCTCGAAGGCCTGCTCAACTTCCAGCAGATGGTCATGGACCTCACCGGCATGGAGTTGGCCAACGCCTCGCTGCTCGACGAAGCTACCGCCGCCGCCGAGGCCATGGCGCTGTGCCAGAGGGCCAACAAGAAGTCGAAGAGCAATGCTTTCTTCGTCGCCGACGATGTATTGCCGCAGACGCTGGATGTGGTGCGCACCCGCGCCCACTACTTCGGCTTCGAACTCATTGTCGGCCCGGCCGAGAGCCTGGCCGAGCACGATGTCTTCGGTGCCCTGCTGCAGTACCCCGGCGAAAGCGGCCGCGTGCGCGACCTGGCGCCGCTGCTCGCTACCGCCCGCGAGAAAAACGTGATGACCTGCGTGGCCGCCGACATCATGAGCCTGGTACTGCTCAAGGAACCGGGCGCGCTCGGTGCCGACATCGTGGTCGGCAATACCCAACGCTTCGGTGTCCCCATGGGCTACGGCGGCCCCCATGCCGCCTACTTCGCCACCACCGACAAGCTCAAGCGCTCCATCCCCGGCCGTATCATCGGCGTGTCCAAGGATGCCCGCGGCAACACTGCCCTGCGCATGGCCATGCAGACCCGCGAGCAGCACATCCGCCGCGAGAAAGCCACCTCCAACATCTGCACCGCCCAGGCGCTGCTGGCCAACATCGCCGGCTTCTATGCCGTCTATCACGGTGCCGAAGGTCTTACCACCATCGCCAGCCGCATCCATCGCCTGACCACCATCCTGGCCGAAGGGCTCAAGGCCAAGGGTGTGTCGCTGGTACACGATAGCTGGTTCGATACCCTGCGCCTGACCGGTGTGGACGCCGGCAAGATCCACGGCCGGGCGCTGACGCATGAAATCAACCTGCGCTACTTCGACAATGGTGATATCGGCGTCAGCCTCGACGAAACCACCACAGCCCACGACCTCGACACCCTGTTCGACGTGCTGCTCGGCGAGGAACATGGCCTCTCGGTCACCACCCTGGATGAGCGGGTCGCAACCGATGGCATCAGCGGCATTCCCGCCGCCTGCCGACGCGAATCAAGGTTCCTGACCCACCCCACCTTCGAGCGCTTCCGCAGCGAGACCGAGATGCTGCGCTACCTCAAGCGCCTGGAGAACAAGGACCTCTCGCTCACCCACGCGATGATCCCGCTGGGCTCGTGCACCATGAAGCTCAATGCCACCAGCGAGATGATCCCGATCACCTGGCCCGAGTTCGGTCAGTTGCACCCCTTCGTGCCCCAGGACCAAGCGGTCGGCTACAAGCAGATGATCGACGAGCTGGCGGCGTTCCTGGTCGAAATTACCGGTTACGACCACATCTCGATGCAGCCCAACTCCGGCGCTCAGGGCGAGTACGCCGGCCTGGTAGCGATCCGCCGCTACCAGGCGGCACAGGGCCAGGGGCACCGCGACGTCTGCCTGATCCCCAGCTCCGCCCACGGCACCAATCCCGCCTCCGCCGCCATGGCGCAGATGAAGGTGGTGGTGGTCGAGTGCGACGAGATGGGCAACATCGACCTCGACGACCTGCGCGCCAAGGCCGAACAGCACAGCGACGCGCTCTCTGCCATCATGCTGACCTATCCTTCCACTCACGGCGTGTTCGAGGAAGGCGTGCGTGAGGCGTGCGCCATCGTCCATCGCCACGGTGGCCAGGTCTACATCGACGGCGCCAACATGAACGCCCAGGTGGGCCTGTCCCGCCCCGGCGACTTCGGCGGCGATGTTTCGCACCTCAACCTGCACAAGACCTTCTGCATCCCGCATGGCGGCGGCGGCCCGGGCATGGGGCCCATCGGGGTCAAGGCGCACCTGGCGCCCTACGTCTCCAACCATGTGGTGACGCCGATTGCCGGCGTGAAGGAGCACTGCGGCGCCGTCTCCGCAGCGGCCTTCGGCAGCGCCTCGATCCTGCCGATCTCCTGGGCCTACATCAAGATGATGGGCGCGCGCGGGCTGCGCCAGGCGACGGAACTCGCCATCCTCAACGCCAACTACATCGCCAGGCGCCTCGAGCAGCACTACCCGGTGCTCTATCGCGGCGTCAACGGCACCGTGGCGCATGAGTGCATCATCGATATCCGCCCGCTCAAGGCGGCCTCGGGCGTCAGCGAGGAGGACATCGCCAAACGCCTGATGGACTACGGCTTTCACGCCCCGACCATGTCGTTCCCGGTGCCCGGCACGCTGATGGTGGAACCCACCGAGTCGGAGTCGCGCTACGAGATCGACCGTTTCTGCGACGCCATGATCGCCATTCGTGAGGAGATTGCCCAGGTCGAGCAAGGTGCATGGCTGGCCGACGACAACCCACTGGTCAACGCGCCGCACACCATGGCCGACCTGATGGACCCGAGCTGGGAGCGCCCCTACTCCCGCGAAGTCGGCGCCTTCCCCTCGGCAGCGGTCAAGGCCGCCAAGTACTGGCCGGCGGTCAACCGCGTCGACAATGTCTTCGGCGACCGTCAACTGATCTGCTCCTGCCCCAGCATCGATGAGTACCGCGACTGATTCGCTGTCGCGGATGCATGGCTGTAGCGTAAACGGCCCGCCGAGCGATCGGCGGGCCGTTTGCTTTGGGCCTAGCGCACTGGCAACTACAGCGGCGAGGCGACCTCCCCGTGACCGAAGCGCTCGCGCATGCGCTGCTCGCGGAAGCCCTCCAGCAGCCGGGTATAACGGCGCGGCATCTTTACGCCAGAGCGCGTGACCAGATGCAGTGTCTCGTACTCCGTTACCGGCAGGTCGAGTTCCTTGACCTGGCGCTGCCAGGGGGAGGTTTCCAGCACCAGACGCGACACCACGGTGAAGCCGAGGCCGCGAGCCACCGCATCCATCACCATGCCAACCTCGTTGGTGAATCCCTGGCGCCGGAATTGGCTCATGGAGCGAAACTCGTCGGCAAAATTGCTGCGCAGCAGTGCTCCGGCGTGGTTGATGCCATCGGAATAATTGAGGAAACCGATGCCCATCAGCTCGGCCAGCGAGGTACCGGTAAAGTCGGCCGGCACCACCAGGCACAGCGGCTCCTGATGCCAGAGCCTGCAGTCCAGCTCCGGGTGGCGAATCGGCTCCGTGACGATTCCCAGATCGTGGCGACCGGCCAGCACGTCCGAGACGATCTCATGACTGAAAGCGAAGCTGTAATTGACCGTCAGTCCCGGTGACATCTGCTGCTGGCCAAGAATGAAGGGGTAGAACATCAGCCCGACGCTGCCCGGCGAAGCAATGCGACACTCGCCGGTATCGAGCGCATCGTCATCCAGCGAATGGCGGAACTGTTCATGCTCGGTGAACAAGCGCAGGCCATAATCATAGGCCCGTCGCCCGGCCTCGGTCAGCATGAAGCGCCGCCCCTGACGCTCCAGCAGTGGCTTGTCGAGGTACTGCTCGAGCTTGCGCACGTGCTGGCTGACGCCCGGCTGGGTCATGTCGAGATGACGCGCAGTCCGCGTGAAGCTGCCGGTTTCGACCAGGGTAATGAAGGTACGGAAGTACTGGGCGTTGAACATGGCGCATCGCTAGCAAGTGCGGTCAGGGGTCGAGACCGAATGTTGCCATCCTACCACTGCGAGCCCAACGGTGCAGCGCTGCGCCATGCGGGCCAGCATGATAGCATCGGATCACGACTCGATGACCCAGTCTCGATGAACATTGCATGACCCCCT
>NZ_JAAQTO010000030.1 GCF_011742165.1 Billgrantia bachuensis
GGTAGCGCGACAACTCCTCGGTCCAGGAGATGCTGAACGGAAGGAAGAGGCGTGCCGCGATCTGCAGCAGTACCGTGCCGGCAATGGCCACCAGTGCCAGCACGGCGAGAGCGGTGAACAACGTGTCGACCCAGCCAATCAGGCGCCCCACGACGCCCTGAAAGGTAGGGACCGAAGAGAGTGGGTCCAACTGGTCGAGCGCTTCCTGCTCGGCCGTCCTGAGATGGGAATCCATACGCTTTCCTCATGATACCCGCAGGCCACTGATACGGAAGCGGGCGAGCCCGGCCGAGCTCGCCCACAGGTGGCATCACAGGTCCTGGATGGCCTCGAACAGTTCGCGCTGCTCCTCGTCGAGTGCCTCGAGCACCGCTGGACGGGCCTTATCGGCGAAGGCGTCGGTATCCACCTCGACGAACTCCATGCCGCGCTCCTCGAGTTCCTGACGCAGGCGTTCCTCGTCCTCGGCGAAGAGGTCGGCCTCATGGGCCTGCATGGTGTCGGCCGCCTCGAAGATCACCTCCTGCAGGTCCTCCGGCATGCTCTCGAGCTTGTCTTTGCCGATCACCACGTAGATCCAGCTGCGCACGTGGCCGGTCAGGTTCACGTAATCCTGCACCTCGTCGAAGCTGGCGCTCTCGATCAGGCTCAGCGGGTTCTCCTGGGCCTGGATGGTGTTCTGCTGCAGGGAGGTGAACACCTCGCTGAAGGCCATCGGCGTGGGTCGCGCACCCAGCGCCTCCCAGGTATCGACGAACAGCGGCACGTTGGGCACACGCAGGCGGAGGCCATCGAGGTCGTCGGGATGCTCGATCGGCTCGTTGGAGGTCAGGTGACGCGGCCCGCGCTCGAACCAGGCCAGCGGCACCAGGTTGGCGCGCTCGGTGATCTGCGCCTCGATCTCCTCGCCAATCTCGCCGCTGACCGCGGCGTGCAGGTGCTCGGAATCGCGGAAGGCGTAGGGGGCAGCCATCAAGGCGGCCTTGGGCGCCCAGTTCTGCAGGCTCTCGCCGGTGATGGTCATGTCGGCACTGCCGAGCTGAATGCTGTTGATGACGTCCATCTCGGCGCCGAGCTGCTCATTGGGATAGAGCTGCACCTCGATGCGACCATCGGAGTTGGCTTCCACCTCCTCCTTGAACTTCACGGCGGCCTGGTGCCAGATGTTCTGCTCATTGGCCAGGTGGCCGAATTTCAGCGTGAAGTCGGCGGCCAGCGCGGCCTGGCTTGCGATCATGGCCGTTCCTAGGACGGCGCCGGTGACGAGTCGTTTGATCATGGCGTAACTCCTGTTTTTGCCAAACTGGCTGTTGTTGCTGTTATGGGCATCGCATCGTCGCGATGCGGCTGTCGAGTCATGCTGGCTCAGGTTCCGATATCGGCGCTTATGTCGATAAGTACCTTGCGAGCCCTTTCGGGATGATGATCGAGCATGTCGATGGCCCCCGGCATCTCGTCGAAGGGCAGGCGATGACTCACCAGCGCCAGCGGATCGAGACGTCCGGAGGCCATGCGCTCGAGCACATCCGGAAACTTGCGGTTGTTGAGCCGAGACCCCACCAGGGTCAGCTCCTTCTTGATCACCTCCAGTTGCACCAGGTCGCTGGGAGTGGGATTGAAGCCGAGCAGGCCGATGCGACCTGCCGGCGAGGCGATACGCAGCATCTGCGGCAACAGGGCCGGCACGCAGGCAGCATCGGCGATCAGCGGAATGCCCTCGCCGCCCGTCAGTTCGCTCGCCGCGGCCTCGACGTCCTCCTTGCCGTGCCAGGTGCGCGTGGCGCCGAGTTCGCGGGCCGTGGCCAGGCGCTCATCGATCAGGTCGACGACGGTAATGTCCTCGATGCCCTGGGCGCGGGCCATCTGCAGGATGGTCAGACCGATCACTCCGGCGCCATAGACCAGCAGGCGGTCGCCGCGCAGCGGCTGCATCCGCTCCAGCACGTTGGCGGCGATGGAGTAAGGCTCCACCAAGGCACCGGCTTCCAGCCCGAGGCCTTCAGGCAGGCGATGGACATTGGTCGCCGGCACGTTGACCCACTCCTCGAAACCGCCGTCGCGGTGCACACCAACCACCTGCATCGCGCTGCAAACGTTGGGGCGACCGATACGACACGGATAGCACTTACCGCAGCTGACCACCGGATCGATGCACACCCTGTCGCCGATCGCGATGCCCTCGACGCCCTCACCGAGCGCCTCGACGGTGCCGGCGAACTCGTGCCCGGTAATGCGCGGAAAGCGCACGAAGGCATTGTCGCCGTGGATGATGTGCATGTCGGAACCGCAGATCCCGGCGAAGGCCACCTTCACCAGCACTTCGCCGGAAGCGGCGCGGGGCACCTCGACGTCGGCGATGACGTAGTCCAGCGGCGCATTGACCCGAAAGGCTTTCATCGATGCATTCTCCTTACCAGTGCCACAGGGTGCCGTCCTCCAGCCGGTTGACCGGCAGGCTGGCGCGCTTGTAGGGGTATTGCTTGGCCAAGGTCTCGTCGATGTCGACGCCGTGCCCCGGCGCTTCGCCGACCAGGAAATGGCCATCCTCGAAGCGGTAGTCGTGGGGGAAGACGGCGTCGGTCTCCGGTGTATGGGGCATGTGCTCCTGAATGCCGAAGTTGGGCACCCAGGTGTCGAAATGCACCGCCGCGCCCAGGCATACCGGCGACAGATCCGTGGGCCCGTGGAAGCCGGTGCGCACGTGGTAGAGCCCGGCCAGGTCGGCGATGCGCCGCACATGGGTGATGCCGCCGCCGTGGGAGAGCGGCGTACGGATGTAGTCGATCCACTGGTTCTCGATCAGCTCGCGGTAGTCGTGGATCGAGTTGAACACCTCCCCCACCGCCAGCGGCGTGGTGGTGTGCTGGCGAATCAGGCGGAAGCTCTCCTGGTTCTCGGCCGGCACGCAATCCTCGAGCCAGAACAGGTGGTAGGGCTCCACCGCCTTGCCCAGCCGTGCCGCCTCGATGGGCGTCAGGCGATGGTGCACGTCATGCAGCACGTGAAGCTCATCGCCGAAACGCTCGCGCACCGCAGCGAACAGCTTGGGCACGTGGTTGAGGTACTTCTCGGTGCTCCACACGTGCTCGGCGGGCAGTTCGGCATCCGCCGGCTCGTAGCGCTCGCCCTCATGCTTGGCGACACCGTAGATGGTGGGGATGCCGGGCACCCCGGCCTGCACGCGCACCGCTCGATAGCCGAGCTTGACGTGTTTCTCGACCTCGGCGAGGCAACCCTCGATGTCGCGCCCGGTGCAGTGGGCGTAGGTCATTACCCGCTCGCGGCTCTTGCCGCCCAGCAGTTGGTAGAGTGGCATGCCGGCCGCCTTGGCCTTGATGTCCCACAGCGCCAGGTCCACCGCCGAGACCGCTGCCATGGTCACCGGCCCCCGGCGCCAGTAGGCACCGCGGTAGAGGTAGTGCCAGATATCCTCGATGCGGCTGGCATCGCGCCCGATCAGGGCGGGGATCACGTGCTCCTCGAGGTAGGCCACCACGGCCATTTCCCTGCCGTTCAGGGTGGCGTCGCCGATGCCGTAGGTGCCCGACTCGGTGACGATCTTGAGGGTGACGAAGTTGCGCCCCGGCGAGGTGACGATCACATAGGCGTCGCTGATTTTCATGAAGGTTCCGTCGCAGTGATGTGGGAGAAGAGCTCCTATCGCTCGAAGAGATAGCGCTGCACGTTGTCGTAGCAGACCGTCCGCACCAGCTCGCCGATGCGATCGAGATCGTTCGGCAGTTCGCCGCGCAGCATCTGAGCACCGAGCATCTGGCAGAAGATGCGGCGGAAGTAGTCGTGGCGGGAGAACGACAGCAGGCTGCGCGAATCGGTGAGCATGCCGACGAAGTGGCGCAGCAGGCCGAAGTTCATCTGCGTGACGAGCTGGCGCTCGATGCCGTCGCGCTGGTCGTTGAACCACCAGGCGGCGCCGAACTGCAGCTTGCCGGGGATGCCGTCGCTGGCAAACGAGCCGACCAGGCTAGCCAGCATCTCGTTGTCGCGGGGGTTGAGGTTGTAGACCACGGTACGCGGCAGCGCACGGTCGCGGTCGAGCGCATCGAGAATCGCCGCCAGCGACTCGGCGTAGGTCACATCGCCGATGGCGTCGAAGCCACTGTTGGCGCCGATCTCGGCCAGGCCGCGCTGGCTCAGGCTACGCAGCGCGCCCAGATGAAGCTGCATCACCCAACCGCGGCGGGCGTACTCGCGCCCCAGCCACAACAGTACAGCGCTGGTGAAGCTGCCTCTCTCCTCGCCGCTGAGCGTCTTGCCACGGCGGCGGCGCTCGATCATCCGGTCGAGCTCGGCCACGCTCGGCGGCGCGACGAACACCGGCTTCTCCAGGCTGTGGTCGGAGAGACAGCAGCCGTGGGCGGCGAAGTGCTCGAGGCGCTGGTACAGCGCCGCGAGCAGGTCGTCATAGCCTCGGATCGTCACGCCGCTGGCCGCCTCCAGCTCGCCGAGGTAGTCGGCGAAGCCGGGCTGCTCGATCTTGAGTACGGCATCGGCGCGGAAGGTCGGCAGCATGGAGGGAGCCGCCCCGCTCTCGCCATGGCGGCGATGAAGCTCCAGCGAATCGACCGGATCGTCGGTGGTGCAAACGGTACGCACATTGAAACGCTCGAGAATGCCTTGGGCGCTCAGCTGCGGCGTGGCCAGCCGCTCGCGGGACGTGGTCCAGATCTCCTCGGCCGTTGCGGGCGAAAGCAGCGTGTTCTCGATGCCCAGCGGATGGCGCAGCTCCAGGTGGGTCCAGTGATAGAGCGGGTTGCCAAGGCAGTCCGGCACCGTTTCGGCCCAGGCCTGGAAGCGCTCGCGGTCACCCACGTCGCCGGTGATGCGCCGTTCGTCGATGCCGGCGATGCGCATCGCCCGCCACTTGTAGTGATCGCCCTTGAGCCACAGCTCGGCGAGGTTGTCGAAGCGCACGTTGCCGGCGATTTCTTCCGGGCTCAGGTGCGAGTGGTAGTCGCAGATCGGCATTGCCGCAGCATGCTCATGGTAGAGCCGGCGCGCCGGCTCGTTCTCGAGCAGGAAGTCAGGCCCCATGAAGTCGATGCGATCATTGAAGGTCATGACACGCTCCGTCGTTGTCGGCTTGTACCATGCTCAGCCCATCAGCAGGTTGGGCAGAAACAGCACGATATCGGGGAAGAAGATGATGGCCAGCACCACCACGAACACCGCCAGGGCGAAGGGCACCAGCTCGCGGCTGTAGTCGAAGAAGGAGCAGCGCAGGATGCCGCACACGGTGTACATCGAGATGCCCACCGGCGGAGTCATGCCGCCGAAGGTCACCAGAGTCATCATCAGCAGGCCGAAGTGCACCGGGTCGACGCCGGCGGCCTTGACCACCGGCACCAGGATCGGCGTCAGCAGCATCACCACCACGGTGGCCTCCAGCAGCATGCCGAGCAGCACCAGCAGCACGGCCAGCGTCAGCAGCAGCGTGGCGTGGCTGGAAAACACGCCCAGCGTCAGCTCGGCGATGGTCTGCGGCACCCGCTCGAAGGAGACCACGTAGCCGATGATTCCCGAGAACATGATGATCAACATGATCATGCCGATGTCGCGCACGCTGGCGTGCATCGCCGTGAGGACCTCGCGGATCCCCATCTCGCGGTGGATGACGCAGCCCACCAGCAGCGCGTATGCCACGGCGAACGCGCCCGCCTCGGTGGGCGTGAACAAGCCATAACGGATGCCCACCAGCAGCCACACCGGAAACAGCAATGCCCAGATGCTGTCGCGCAGGGCCTCGAGGACTTCGCGACCGGCAGGCAACCCTTCACGTATCGGCGTGTAGCCGCGCCGCTTGGCCACGAAGTAGGTGGTCACCATCAGCGCCACCATCAGCAGGAAGCCGGGCACCACGCCGGCGATGAACAGCCGCCCGATCGACACCTCGCCCAGGTAGCCGTACAAGATCAGGCCGATGCTGGGCGGAATGGTGGCGGTGATCAGCCCACCGATCGAGAGCACCGCGCCGGAGAATCCCGGGCTGTAGCCCTCCTTGATCATGCCCTGCCCCAGCACCCGCGACTGCATGGCGGCATCGGCCACCGCCGAGCCCGACACGCCACCCATCAGCGTACTGAGCACGATGCTGGCCTGAGCCAGCCCACCGCTCAGCCAGCCGGCCAGCAGCGTGGAAAGGCGAATCAGCCGCGGCGTGATACCGCTGGCGTTCATCAGGTGACCGATGAAGATGAACAGCGGCACCGCCAGCAGCGGGAACGACTGCGTCGCCGAGACGATGCGCTGCGCGCCGATGTTGGTCGGCAGGAACGTTTCCGGCAGGAAGAAATAGGTGAAGCCGGCGATGCCGATGGCGAAGGCCACGGGCATGCCGATGGCCATCAGCACCAGGCCCAGGCCCAGCAGGAGTGCGGCCGTCATAGCGTCTCCTCCACCACATCGTCATCCGGCATCAGGCTCGTCACGATGCCCTTGGTCACGATGCGCCGCAGGAGCGAGACGATCATCATGGCGGCACCCACCGGAAGCGCCATGGTGATATAGCCGTAGCTCAGCCCGGCTACGCCCATCGGGCGCTGCCAGTTGGACAGGGCCAGTGGAAAGCCATGCCACACGAGCAGGACCAGGAAACCCAGCATCAGCACCAGGCACAGCCCGGTGACCAGGCGTTGCAACGGCAGCGGCAGGCGCACTGACAAGGCATCGATACGTACTTGCCCGCCCCGGCGCAGGGTAATGTCGGCGCCCAGCACGGCGGTCCAGATGAACAGCAGTTGGGCCAGCTCGGCGCCGCCGGCGAAGGGCTGGCCGATGGCGCGTGCCGTCGAGCTCACCAACAGGGTCAGGGAAGTGCCGCCCAGCAGCGCTACGGCGACCCACGCCTCGAGTCGGTCGTACCAGTACCACATAAGAAAAATCCTCGAACCAGGATGCAGCCAGGGCCCCCGCCGCATGCGCGGCGGGGCCATCAGGCTTACTCTCCCGAGGTCAATTGATCGCGATACTGGTCGTAGCCAAGCTCTTCGTAGACGCCGGATACCCGTTCGCGAAACAGATCGACGTCCACCTCGGTAAAGGTCACGCCTTCCGCCTCCATGCGTTCGCGCACGGCATCCTGGGCATCGACGGTAGCCTGGCTGGCCGCCTCACCGGCTTTGCGCAGCTCCTCGTCGAGAATGGTGCGCAGCTCTTCAGGCAGCGACTGGTACCACTGTTCGGACGTGGCCAGGCCGGTCATCAGGTGAATATGGCCGGTCAGTGCGATATGAGTGATCACCTCGTGCAGGTTCTGGCCTTCGGCGGCGGTGAGCTGTGCCTCGGCGCCGTCGATCGCGCCGAGCTGTAGAGCGGAGTAGACCTCCGACCAGGGCAGCGGCGTGGGCGTGGCCCCCATCGATTCGATGGTGCGCAGCCAGACCGGCGAGTTGATGGTCCGCACGCGTATGCCGTTCAGGTCCTCGGGCGTCTCCACCAGCTCTTGCGTCAGCATGTGGCGCGAACCCTGGAACCAGTTGTAGTTGAGCAGGCGCAGGCCGCTGCTCTCGGCCAGGCTGTCGACCCAACCTTGGTAGAGTTCCGATGAGGTGATGCGGTCGTAGTCGGTGTGGTCCTCGACCAGGTAGGGCGCACTGAGAATACCCAGCTCCGGCTGGTACTCGGACAGGCGGCCGGCATCGATCAGCACCGCGACGTTCGCCCCGCTGCGGATCTGCTCGACCACGTCTTCGTCGGAGCCGAGCTGGCTATTGGGGAAGACGCGCACGGTGAGCTCGCCATCGGAGCGCTCCGCGATCGTCTCGCTGGCCTCCTCCATGGCCTGCACGATGGGGTCCTGAGCGCTGAGTGCCGAGGAGAGATTCAACTGATAGGCCGCGTGGGCCAGATTGGCGGTGGCGGCCAGTGCGATGGCCGCTGCGAGTGCGGTGATTTTCATGTGAGCCTCCTGACGTGTGTTGTGGTTGTTGCGTCTCGTGCTTGGCGTGTTGCTACGTGAAAACTGCTTATTTGCCGACGGCGGCAGCGCTGGGCGCACCGTCGAACATCTCGGGGAAACGGCGCATGAGCTCCGGTAGCGAGTGCAGGATCTCGCGCTGGTGCACGCTCATGGCCTGACTCGCCGCATCGGGATCGCGACGGCCAATGGCCACGACGATCATCGAGTGCTGATCGGTCAGCTTGGCGATGGGGGTCGAATCGGGAATGCTCAGGTAGCGCACCCGGTCGAGCTGCGCCTTGACCTCTTCGGTGACGCGCCAGGCGGCGGTATGCCCCACCCCCAGCGACAGCGCGCGATGAAAGGCCTCGTCGAGCTGGAAGAAGCGGTCGTAATCGCTGGAAACGCTGCAGCGCCGCTGGCGCTCGATCAATTCACGCAGCTCATCCAGGGTGCGCTCGGCCACTCCCAGCGTGGCAGCCTCCTTGGCCACCGCCACCTCGATCGCCTCGCGCACGAAGCGGGCTTCGAGCACGGCCTGCTGGGAAATTCTCACCACGTAGGTGCCGCGCTGCGGACGCACCTCGACCAATCCCGCCTCCGATAGCCGAATGAAGGCCTCGCGAACCGGCTGACGGCTCACGGAGAAGGCATCGGCCAGCTCCTTCTCCGACAGCGCCTGCCCGGGTGCCAGCACCATGCGGATGATCGACTGGCGCAGCACGCGATAGAGCCGCTCGCGGACCGAGCCGTCATTGCGCGCTTCCTGCCACATGGCCTGCAGGGGAGTTGTCATGGGCACCGTTCTCCGTTGTTCTCGTTCATCGAGCGTCGCCGCTCTGAACAGACTAGTATGGTAGTATGGCAATTGGCAAGTCGACATGAAAAAGCCCAGGCCGGTTTCCCGGTCTGGGCCTTGATCTTTCGCGTTCGCCGCTAGCGACGAACGAAGCGCTTAGGCGCTGGTGCGGCGACGCACCGGCGCATCACCATCTTCGCGGCGACGGCGCGGGGCGCGCTCGGGGGCACCGCCATCCTCGCTGATCTCCAGCGGGCGGCCAGCGACGCGGGCGCGGGCCATCTTGGCCAGGATGCTCGGCGGCAGCGAACTCGGCAGCTCCACCACCGAGAAGGCGTTGCGGATATCGATACGGCCGATCCGCGAACCTTCGATGCCACCCTCGTTGGCCAACGCGCCAACCAGCTGGCCCGGCTTGACGCCGTCCTTGTGGCCGACGGCAACGCGGTAGCGGGTCATGCCTTCGCTCGGGCCGCGGTTGTCACGCTCGCGACGCGGCGGCTTGCCGTCACGCGATGCACGCTCACCGCCACGCTCGACACGCTCCTTGCGCGGCGCCTGCAGGCGGCCGATGGGTGCCTCGTCGGCACGTGCCAGGGCAGCAAAGGCACAGGCCAGCTCCACTGGATCGTGGCCTTCCGCCACCAGGCGCTCGACCAGTGCGCGCTGCTCGTCGGCACCGCCGGTCAGGCTGCCGATGATGCGCTGATGAAACACCTCGTCACGATGGGCGCGGATGGCGGCCTCGTCGGGCACTTCCATCTCGCTGAGCTTCTGGCCGGTGGCCTGCTCGATCCAGCCCACCTTGCGGCCTTCGCGGAAGCCGACGAAGGTGATCGAGATACCGGTACGCCCGGCCCGGCCGGTACGGCCGATGCGGTGGGTGTAGGCCTCGGCATCCTGGGGCAGGTCGTAGTTGAAGACGTGAGTGATACGCGGCACGTCGAGGCCGCGGGCGGCCACGTCGGTGGCGATCAGCACGTCGACCTTGCCGCGCTTGAGGCGCTGAATGGTGCGCTCGCGCAGGCTCTGGTCGAGGTCGCCCGAGAGGCTCGCCACGTTCACGCCCCGCGCGGAGAGCTGTTCCATCAGCGTGGTACAGGCGGCACGAGTGCGCACGAAGACGATAGCGGCATCCACCGGCTCGACTTCCAGGATGCGCGACAGCGCCTCCAGCTTGGCACCGCCGTCGACGCGCACCAGGCGCTGCTCGATGTTCTCGCCGGTCGTGGTGCGCGACTCGATCGCGACCTTGACCGGGTCGACCAGGTAGCGATTGACGATGCGCTCGATCTCGGCCGGCAAGGTGGCGGAGAAGAACACCCGCTGGGCTTCCTTGGGGGTATCGGCGACGACACGCTTGACGTCGTCGATGAAGCCCATGCGCAGCATTTCGTCGGCTTCGTCCAGCACCAGGGCGGAGAGACCGTCGAGCTTGAGGCTGCCGCGATCCAGGTGATCGATCACCCGCCCCGGCGTGCCCACCACCACCTGAGCGCCACGCTTCAGCGCACCCAGCTGTTCACGATATTCCTGGCCACCACACAGAGTGGCGACTTCCAGACCCTGCAGGTTCTGGCCGTACTTGCTGAAAGAGACGGCCACCTGCTGGGCCAGTTCACGGGTAGGCGCCAGCACCAGCACCTGGGGCTCGCGGCGAGTCAGCTCGAGCCGCGACAGCAGCGGCAAGGCGAATGCCGCGGTCTTGCCGGTACCGGTCTGGGCCTGGCCCAGCATGTCACGCCCTTCCAGCAGTGCCGGAATGGTCTGTGTCTGAATCGGAGATGGAGTTTCGTAACCCAGTGTTTCGACAGCGGCGAGAACGGCAGGCAGCAGAGCAAGATCGCCGAAGCTCGGCGAAGCGACAGAAGTCGAGGTCATCAATCACACCTTGGTAGGCCGGCACTCGCCGGCAAATCACATTGAGGCATCCCCGACGCAAACACATGGCAGGTCGGTGGCTCTGTCATCACGGGCTTATGGGCCTGGACAGAACGGATCACGTTATCGTGGGATGCCGGTCGCACCTGGCATCCGGTTCGCGCCATCGGGCGGAACCGCTGTGGCGACCTTTTTGCGCCGATGTCGCCCGGTTGGCGGCATCCTGCGGCGCTCCATCTTCACATCTCGGACGTTGCAGCGTTAGCTGTCTGTCTCGGTGATTGCCTCACGTACGCGTGGCGTACGGAGCGAATCGTCATGATGGCGGGGTCAACACATGCGAGGAGCGCGCATGCTACCATCGATACTGGTTCCATGACCAGTACTTTCAACGCTACGATCACACAATCATGAATTCTTCCGCGAGGAGCCTGCCCGAATGCCCACGCTATGGGTCGATGCCGACGCCTGCCCCAAGGTCGCGCGCGAGATCATCGTCCGCGCCGCCGAGCGCACCAACATGCCGACCTGGTTCGTCGCCAACCATGCGATCCCCCTGCCGCCCTCGAAGTGGGTCAAGTCGCTGTCGGTGAGCCATGGCTTCGATGCCGCCGACAACGAGATCGTGGCACGAATAGAAGTGGGCGACCTGCTGATCAGCTCCGACCTGCCGCTGGCTCTCGAGGCCGTCGACAAGGGCGCGGCGGTGATGACCACCCGCGGCGAGATCCTCGACAAGAACAACATTCGCGCACGGGTACAGATGCGGGATTTCATGGAGACCCTGCGCTCCAGCGGCGAGCACACCGGCGGCCCCAAGGGTTACAGCGACACCGACCGGCGCGAGTTCGCCAATGCGCTGGACAGGTGGCTGGCAAAGCAGCCCAGGAAGTAGCTCAAGCCGCCGGACGACCGGTACTCTTGCGCACGATGAGCTGTGTACTCAGGGTCTGCCGTCGCACCACGGCCTCCCCCGCCAGCAGGCTCAGCAGCATGCGCATCGCTTGCTGGCCGATCTCGTGACGGGGCTGGCTGACGGTCGTCAGCTCCGGCTCGCAGTATTCGCTGAAGCCGATGTTGTCGAAACCTACTACCGAAAGTTCCTCGGGCACGCCAATGCCGAGCTGACGGGCCGCCTTGAGCACGCCGATGGCCATCTCGTCGCTATGACAGAAGATCGCACTGGGTCGTGGTTCCATGCCATCGAGCAGGGTCATTCCCTGCTGGTAGCCCGATCGAAAGCCGAAATCGCCTTCCACCACCCGTGCCGAATTCGATAGGCCCCGGGCGGCCAGCGCGTCGTGGTAGCCGCGGGTGCGCTCGCGGCAGATGGGGTTGCCGACGGGGCCGGAGACCGAAGCGATGCGCGCATGACCCAGCGAGGCCAGGTAATCGATGGCATGGGCCGAGGCCTGGTAATTGTCGATGGCGACGGTTGGCAGGTCGACGTCGGAGAAGAATTCACAGGCCATGACCAGCGGCGCATCCGCGCGGGCGTCGGCGTGGCTGACCAGCGCACGGGGAATGTCGGACGTCAGCAGAATGATGCCGTCGGCCTGGTTGGTCGGCAGCAGGTTGAAGTAGGCCTCGGCCCTGCCCGGGTCGCGCTCGCAGTCGCCGATCAGTACCTGGTAGCCGGCCTGATGAGCCACTTCCTCCATACCGTTGATGATCTCGGAGAAGAAAGGATTGGAGATGTCGGGTAGCAGCGTGACGATCGTTCGCGACTCGGCGCGGCGCAGGTTGCGTGCCGCCACGTTGGGAACGTAACCCACTTCGGCAATGGCATGCGCCACGCGCTGTCGGGTGGCCTCGGATACTTTTTCCGGGTTGGCCAGCGCCCGCGACACGGTGGCTGTGGAGCAGCCTGCCGCCAAAGCGACGTCCTTGATGGTAGGCATGGAGAGTGTTCGCTTTGAAAGAGTTTTCTTGGGGAGAGTTTGCTTGGCTCTGAGCATAACGTGTCGTCCCGCCGCGGTAACGCCGTGGCCGGCACCGCCCCGCCACGCTCGCATTATTGTGAGTTGCCCATCGCCAGAATGTAAAGCTTTACACCAGAGCGCAGAACAACGCGCTATCCAGCGCCTCTCGTTTCCCCTGCATGAGCGGCTCGAGCCATCCATCTTTAGTCTAAGCCACGCTTCGCTCATGCCACGGGGCATCACGCCATGAGGCCCGTAGCCGGCGGGATTCTCGTGTTCTCCCGCCCTCTATTCACTGCCTCGAAGCCCCTCGTCACCTCCTTGACCCTGATTGACCTTGCTGCTGCAATGTAATCCATTACATCAAGCAGACATCAGGCGGGCTTCCCGCCCGCGCCGACAAGAGCGACAAGTGAGGTGCTCGATGAAGACCATCAAGGGGCCGGCCCTGTTCCTGGCCCAGTACGCCGGCGACGAGCCCCCCTTCGATAGCCTGGAAGGCATCGCTCAATGGGCCTCGAAGCTCGGCTTCGAAGGCGTGCAGATCCCCTCCTGGGATAAGCGCCTGTTCGACCTCGAGCGCGCCGCCGAGAGCCAGGCGTACTGCCAGGAGATCCAGGCCATGCTGGCCGAGCACGGCCTGGCCATCACCGAACTCTCCGCCCACCTGCAGGGGCAACTGGTGGCGGTGCATCCGGTCTATGACAGCCTGTTCGACGGCTTCGCGCCGGCCGAGCTGCATGGCAACCCCGAGGCACGCCAGGCCTGGGCCGTGGAACAGCTCAAGCTCGCCGCACGGGCCAGCGCCAACCTGGGGCTGAGTGCGCTGGCTACCTTCTCCGGTGCGCTGCTATGGCCCTTCCTCTATCCCTTTCCGCAGCGACCCGCCGGGCTGGTGGAAGAGGGTTTCGCCGAACTGGCCAGGCGCTGGAAACCGATTCTCGACGTCTGCGACAGCGAGGGCGTCGATCTCTGCTTCGAGATCCACCCCGGCGAGGACCTTCACGACGGCATTACCTTCGAGCGCTTCCTCGCCGCCGTCGACGAGCATCCACGCTGCTGCATCCTCTACGACCCGTCGCACATGGTGCTGCAACAGCTCGACTACCTGGCCTTCCTCGACCGCTATCACCCGCGCATTCGCATGTTCCACGTCAAGGATGCCGAGTTCCATCCCTCCGCCCAGCAGGGCGTCTACGGCGGCTACAGCTCCTGGGTGGAACGCGCCGGGCGCTTCCGCTCGCTGGGCGACGGCCAGGTCGATTTCAAGGGCATCTTCTCGCGCCTGGCGCAGTACGACTTCGCGGGCTGGGCGGTGATCGAGTGGGAGTGCGCCCTCAAGCATCCCGAGCAGGGTGCCGCCGAGGGCGCCCGCTTCGTAGCCGAGCACATCATTCGGGTGACCGACCGCGCCTTCGACGACTTCGCCGACGCCGGCACCGACCGCCAAGCCAATCGCGCCCTGCTGGGGCTCGACTGACCCTGAGGAGACCCGACATGAACGCTACATCACGCCAAGAGACGCCGCAGCGCCTGCGGCTGGCCATGATCGGTGGCGGCCAGGGCGCGCTGATCGGCGGCGTGCATCGCATCGCCGCGCGCATGGACGATCGCTACGCGCTGGTTGCCGGGGCTTTCTCGTCGCAGACCGAGCGCAACCGGGCCACGGCCCGCGAGCTGGGCGTGGCCGAAGCACGCTGCTATGCCGACTACCAGGCGCTGCTTGCCGGTGAGGCCGAGCGCGAAGACGGCGCCGAGGTCGTCGCCATCGTCACGCCCAACCACCTGCACTTTCCGGCGGCGCTGGCCTGCCTGGAAGCGGGCATGCACGTGATCTGCGAAAAGCCGATGACGCTGAGCGTCGACGAGGCACAGCGGCTGGCCGAGGCGGTCAGGGCCAGCGGCAAGCGCTTCGTGCTGGCGCATACCTACGTCGGCTATCCGCTGGTCCAGCATGCTCGCGAACTGGTGTCGCGTGGCGAACTCGGCCACATTCGCAGCGTGCAGGTGGAGTACGTTCAGGAGTGGCTCAGCGAGGCGCCGGGGCCGGACAACCGCCAGGCCGCCTGGCGCCTGGACCCGGCCAAGTCCGGGGCGGCGGGCTGCCTGGGCGATATCGGCGTGCACGCCTTTCACCTGGCCCAGTTCATTTGCGGCCAGCGCGTCAGCGAGGTCAGCGCCGAGTTGTTCAACGCCGTGGCGGGTCGCGAACTCGACGACAACGTTCACGCTATGCTGCGCTTTGCCGACGGCGCCCGGGGCATGCTGTGGGCCAGCCAGACCGCACCCGGGTTCGAGAACGCCCTGAGCATTCGGGTGGTCGGTGAGAAGGCCAGCCTGCGCTGGGCACAGGAGTCGCCCAACGAGCTCCACTTCGCCCCGCTGGACGGCCCGGCCCAGCGCCTGACGCGCCGCGACGATCGGCTCGGTACTGACGTCGCCCGCAGCATTCGTATTCCCGGCGGTCACCCGGAGGGCTACCTGGAAGCTTTTGCCAACCTTTACCAGGCGCTCAGCGACGGACTCGGCGAAGGCGTCGAGATGCCCTGGCTGCCAGGCGTGGAGGATGGCGTCGACGGCATGCGCTTCATCGCCGCCACCCTTGCCTCGAGCCGCGCCGCGGGCGCCTGGACCCCACTGCAAGCCACAGAGGGCGAGCCATGAGCCGCCCCATTCTGCGCCTGGAGGGTATCGGCAAGGCCTTCGGCCCGGTCACGGTGCTCGAGGACATCTCCTTCGAGCTTGCCCCCGGCGAGGTACTGGGCATCCTCGGCGAGAACGGCGCCGGCAAGTCGACACTGCTCAAGATCATCAGCGGCGTGTATACGCCCAGCGCCGGGCGGGTGACCCTCGACGACAGTACCTTCAGCGCACTCGACCCGATCACGGCACGCCGCCACGGCGTGGCGATGATTCCCCAGGAGTTCAATCTGGTCTCGACCCTGCGGGTCTACGAGAACGTCTTCCTGGGCCAGGAGATTCGCCGTGGCGGCCTGCTCGATCGCGCCCGCATGCGCCAACGCACCCGCGAAGTGCTGCGCTCGCTGGCGGTGGAGCTCGATCCGGAGCAGCCCATCGAGCGGCTCAGCGTCGCCGAGCGCCAGATGGTCGAGGTGGCCCGAGTGCTGGTCAACGATGCGCGCATCGTGATTCTCGACGAGCCCACCACGGTGCTGACCGACCGCGAGGTCGCGGTGCTGTTCGACGTGGTGCGCGCGCTGGTGGCCAAGGGCGTGGCGGTACTGTTCATCTCGCACAAGCTCAAGGAGGTCAAGCAGCTGTGTGATCGGCTGTTGATCCTGCGCGACGGCCAACAGATCGAACTGTGCCAGGCCGGCGAACTCAGCGAGGAGGAAATGGCCTGCAGGATGGTCGGCCGCGAACTGTCGCAGATCTATCCCGACAAGAATTCGACTCGGGGCAATGTGGCTTTGAAGGTACGCGGCCTGAGCATCGCCGGCCTGCTTCACGACATCGACTTCACCCTGCACCGCGGCGAGGTGCTGGGGCTATCCGGGCTGGTCGGCTCGGGGCGCACCGAGATCGCCGAGGCGATCATGGGCCTGCGCCGCAAGAGCGCCGGCGAGATCGAACTGGACGGCAAGCCGCTGGCCGTCGATTCGCCGCGCGTGGCGCATGCCAACGGCCTGGCCTACCTCTCGGAAGACCGCCAGGGCAAGGGGCTGGTGCTGTCGTTCAACGTGATGGAGAACATCACCGCCCTGAGCCTGCCGCGCTACGTGCGCGGACTGATACGTCACCGCGCCGAGCGCCGACGCGCCGAGGAGTACCAGCAGCGCCTGGCGATCAAGGCGGCGCGGCTCGGCGATCCGGTCGACCTGCTCAGCGGTGGCAACCAGCAGAAGGTGTATCTCGCCAAGTTGCTCGACATCGATCCCGAGGTGCTGATCCTCGACGAGCCCACTCGCGGCATCGACATCAACACCAAGCAGCAGATCTATCGGCTGATCCGCTCGCTGACCGACCAGGGCAAGGCGGTAATGGTCATCTCCTCGGAGCTGGAGGAGATCATCGGCCTGTGCGACCGGGTGCTGGTGATACGCGAGGGACGCATCGCCGCCGAGCTCGACGACGATCAGATCAACGAACAAGACATCATGCTCTACGCCGCCGGTGCACGCCAGCGCGGCCAGGCAGCGGCCGAGGTACATTGAGATGAACGACGCTTCCAATTCCAAACCGATGGGGCAACTGGGTCTGCAGCGGCTGCGCCGACTGCCGATCAACGCCACCATTCTGGCGCCACTGCTGGCGCTGCTCATTCTCTTCGTGCTCTCGTCACTGGCCAGCGAGTACTTCCTCAATGCGCGCAATATCTCCAACGTGCTGCGCCAGGTCTCCTATACCGGCATCATCGCCATCGGCATGACCTTCGTGATCATTGCCGGCGGTATCGATCTCTCGGTGGGCTCGATGGTGGCACTGGTCGGCGTGCTGCTGCTCTACGTGGTCAACGCCATCGCCGACCCCATCCAGGGCGTGCTGCTCGGCATGCTGGCCGCCGTGGCGGTGGGTTCGCTGTTCGGGTTGTTCAACGGGCTGCTGGTCACCCGAGGGCGAATGGCCGCATTCGTGGTCACGCTCGCCACCATGTCGATCTTCCGCTCACTGGCGCTCTACTTCACCAATGCCGGTGAAGTGACGACCCGCAACCCGCTCTTCTCCGAGGTCGGCGGCGGATACTTTTTTGGCCTGCCGATTCCGGTGTGGACCTTCTTCGGTCTCGCCGTCGTCGCCCATGTCCTGCTCTTCCATACCCCCTTCGGGCGGCATGTGTGCGCCGTGGGCGCCAACCCGCAGGTGGCCCGCTATGCCGGCATTCGCGTCGAACGGGTGGTGCTCAGCACCTTCGTGATCGCCGGGGTCTGCGTGGGCCTCTCCGCCATCATGCTGAGTTCGCGGCTCAACTCGGTCAGCCCCAGCGACGCCGGCTATTTCTATGAGCTCGACGCCATCGCCGCAGTGGTGATCGGCGGTAC
Organism: Billgrantia bachuensis; assembly: GCF_011742165.1. Lineage (GTDB taxonomy): Bacteria > Pseudomonadota > Gammaproteobacteria > Pseudomonadales > Halomonadaceae > Halomonas > Halomonas bachuensis. The sequence continues at coordinate 17,518 of NZ_JAAQTO010000030.1, forward strand.
GGCACTGTCCGGTGGGCGCGGCTCGGTGTGGGGCACGGTCATCGGCGCGCTGATCCTCGGCATCATCAACAACATGCTCAACCTGACCGGTGTCTCGCCCTACCTGCAGGGCCTGGTCAAGGGAGCCGTGATCCTGCTGGCGGTGCTGCTGCAGTATCGACGCACCGGCTGACTGGAATCGATGGCCGGCGGACGAGGCCGCCGCGCCGTCATTGCTGGTTACGCCAGCCCATTCGTTCCGACAACGCTGCAACGGGAGTGACAACAATGACGATAACACGCGTTCTCAAGCAAACCGCCCTGGCGGCCACCCTGGCCGCCACATCGCTTGCGGCCAGCGCCGAGGAGTACCATATCGGCGTGACCGTACCCTCCGCCGACCACGGCTGGACCGCTGGCCTGCTGTGGTGGGCACAGCGCGCCACCGAGGAGTTGGCCGCGCAGTATGACGACGTCAGCTTCACGGTGCTGTCGGCCAGTTCGGGCACCGCCCAGGTTTCCAACGTCGAGGATCTGATGATCCGCGACATCGATGCCCTGGTGATCCTGCCCCATAACCCCGCCACGCTGCAGCAGGTGATCGCCGAGGCCTACGAATCGGGCATCTACACGGTAGTGGTCGACCGCGAGCTGGAAGAGCCGAGCCAGGACGTCTTCCTGGCCGGGGACAACCCCGGGCTCGGCGAAGAGGCGGCCCGCTACATGGCCGAGGCACTCGGCGGCGAGGGCGACGTACTGGTGCTCGAAGGCCCCCCGATTCCGATCAATTCACAGCGGGTCGACGCTTTCAATGCGGTGATGGCCGAGTATCCCGGCATCAACATCCTCGATTCCCAGACCACCAACTGGAACCCGCAGGAGGCCCTGAGCGTGACCGAGGACCTGCTCGGCAGTAACTCGCATGTCGATGCGATCTGGGCCGGCGACGACGACGTCCTGCTCTCCGCGTTGCGCGCAGTGGAAGAGAACGAGCGCGACGACGTCCAACTGATCGTCGGCGGGGGCGGCTCGCAGCGGGTCATCGAGATGATCCGCGAAGGCCACCCGGTGGTGCGCGGCACAGTGACCTATCCGCCCAACATGATCGCCTCCGCCATTGCCCTGGCCGTACACGGGGTGAAGGGCGAGCGCCTCGGCAACATGTACCACGGCGTGCCGTCGCGAGTGATTCTTGCCGCCGACCTGATAACTGCGGATAACGTCGAAGAGTTCTACCAGCCGGATGCCGCCTACTGAGCGAGCGGCAGCACACGACGCCGCTCCCACTGGGAGCGGCGGGCCACGTCAGCCTTTCCTGCGTATTCCCTGCCCCGGCAACCGTTCGCGGTCATGCGCGCGATCGAAGTCGAGCAGCGGCCCCCTAGGCACGATGCGCGTGGGGTTGATGGTGTCATGGCTGTAGTAGTAGTGACGCTTGATATGCTCGAGGTTCACCGTCTCGGCCACGCCCGGCCACTGGTACAGCTCACGCAGATAGTTCGAGAGGTTGGGGTAGTCCTCGATGCGCCTGAAGTTGCACTTGAAGTGGCCGTAGTAGACGGCATCGAAGCGCACCAGGGTGGTAAACAGCCGCACATCGGCTTCGGTCAGCCACTCGCCGGCCAGGTAGCGGTTCTCGGCCAGGCGCGCCTCGACGCGATCGAGCGCCTCGAACAATGCCTTGACGTGCTTGTCGTAGACCGCCTGCTCGGTGGCGAAACCCGACTTGTAGACGCCGTTGTTGATGTGCTCGTAGACATCCTCGTTGACCGCGTCGATGGTCTCGCGGAGGTCCGCAGGGTAGAAGTCGAGCCGGTTTCCGGTCACCTCGTCGAAGGCGTCGTTGAAGATGCGTACCAGCTCGGCCGACTCGTTGTTGACGATGCGCCCTTCCTGCTTGTCCCACAATACCGGCACCGTGACGCGCCCGGTGTAGTGTGGATCGGTCAGGGTGTAGAGTTCGCGGTGGTACTCGACGCCATTGACCGGATCGCCGCTGGCGCCTTCATCCTCGTGGTAGGTCCAGCCCTGATCGAGCATCAGCGGGCTGACGTGGGAAACACCGATAACAGCCTCGAGCCCCTTCAGCTTGCGCATGATCAGGGTACGATGCGCCCAGGGACAGGCCAGCGACACATAGAGATGAAAGCGCCCCGCTTCTGCCGGCACGGCACGCTGTCCCTCGGGACCCGGGCCACCGTCACGTGTCACCCAGTCGTGCAGCTTGGCCGATTCGCGCACGAATTCACCGCCATGCTTCTTGGTGTCGTACCACTGGTCGTGCCACTTGCCGTCGATCAACAGACCCATTGCGTTCTCCAAACACTGCCATTTGGTTAGTGAGAGTAACGTGCCCTGCTCATCGCTCAAGCGCAGTTTTTCCGCCCCTGCCATCGAAAAAAGCGAACGATCCCTCATGCCCCGAACAGGTACTCGCTACCGCTTCGCGTAGCGCGCGGGCCATGGCGTGGGTCGCAGGGCCCGCGCGATCGCGGTCGCGAAAGATCATCTGCATGGGAACCTCACGGATAACGCCGGCCGAGAGCGGCAGCGGGCGCATCAAGCCATTTTTCAGGTCGTCGTGTATGCGCGTTTCGGGTAGCCAGGCGAACCCCAGGCAGCGCCGGATCATGTCGATGGAGGTCTCGAGATGGCTGACCGTCCAGCGCTGCTCCGCCTTGAGCCAGCCGGCATCCATCGACTGTCGCAGCGCCGAGTCGCGTACCACCAGTTGGCGATGACGCTGCAGGTCGCGCAGGTCGAGCTCACGATCGAGCGCGTGCAGCTCATGGTCGCGGTGGGCCACGGCAATGAAGCGGACCGACACCAGCGGCTCGCCGAGGAAGCCCTGTGCGGCGAGTCCCGAGATGGCCAGATCCGCACGGCCGTCGTAGAGCATCTCGATGCCACCGTTGAGCACGGTTTCATGGAGCTGTACACGCACGTAAGGATATTCGGTTGAAAAACGGCTCAACGCTGCCGCCAAGGCAGCCGTGGGAAAGATCTGGTCGACCGACAGGACCACTTCGGCCTCGAGCCCCTCGGAGAGGCGACCGGCAACGTCCTCCAGCGCCTCGGCGCTCTCGATCAGTTGGCGCGCCCGGCGCAGCAGCATTTCGCCGGCCTCAGTCAGACGCACCTGGCGCCCCACCGGCTCCAGCACTCTGACGCCGAGCTGCTCCTCGAGCTTGTGCACGGCATGATTGAGGGTGGATGGGCTCTTGTGAATCGCCTCGGCGGCGCGGGCAAAGCCGCCGTGGTCGACGACTGCCGCGAGCATCTGCCACTGGGCCAGGGTGACGCGGGACATATTCGACTTCCTCGAATGAAAGCTGCGAAACGTTGCGCTTAATCTTCGAAAAAAACGGTCTAGAATGCCAGGCATATCCACCATTTGAGAACCACAATGGGAGACCGCACCATGGTCGCCAGCCCCGGTATTCGTCGCATCGAAGGCCTGATCCAGAGCCACCCCAGCCAGGATGGCGACGGCGTTCACATCCAACGCATCCATCGCTTCGACGGTGAACTCGACCCCTTCCTGATGCTCGACGAACTTGGCTCCGATCGACCCGACGACTACATTGGCGGCTTCCCTCCGCATCCGCACCGCGGCATTCAGACGCTGACCTACATCATCCATGGCGGCATCACCCACGAAGACCACCTGGGACACAGCAGTACCATCCAGGCCGGCGACGCCCAGTGGATGCATACCGGCCGCGGCATCGTTCACGCCGAAATGCCGCTGACCGATAGTCAGGGGCTGCATGGTTTCCAACTGTGGCTCAACCTGGCGGCACGGGAAAAACTGAGCGAAGCACGCTACCGCGATGTGCGCAGCGGTGAAATGCCGCGCCTGCAATCCGGCAAGGGGGAATTGATTGCGCTCGGTGGCAGCTGGACGACGCAGGCCGGAGAGAGCGTCGCGGGCCCGCTGGACTCCCTGGCCGGCGACGGCGCCGTGGCCCATGCGCGGCTCGAGGCTGGCGGCGAAATGGCGCTCGTGACAAGCAGTGAAACGCTGGCCGTATACGTCTTCGACGGTGCCCTGCAAATCGCCGGCGAGAATGTCGCAGCCGGCCAGTTGGCCCGTCTCGGCGAAGGCGATACGCTGGCCCTCTCCAGCCGCGAGGGTGCCCAGTGCTTGATACTCGCCGGCACGCCGCATGGTGAACCGATCGTCCACTATGGCCCTTTCGTGATGAACCACATGCACGAGATCGACCAGGCGCTGCACGACTATCGCAATGGCAGCTTCACCGACTGACGCATGCCATTCATTTACCGAACAGGGGTTGTTTCCTACCTTATATTCACGTTCAATGACTTTGTTGAACAGTGTTCGACAACATTTAGACCGCCTGGAGCCTAATGCGAGGGGCTCCGGGCGCGCCTTGCTGTATGGACGTACAGTCTAGGCAGGCCATATATCATGGGTTAAGGTTCCCGTGGCTTTTTATATTCTTGTCATCTTTTTTTATGGCCTAATACACATGTTGCGAATCCTCCATTCGCTGCCCCGCACGCATAAGTTGCTGCTATTACCCGTCGCCACCATGGTGACCGTGCTGGGCGCGCAAAAGATCGTTACCTTTGTCGAGAATACCCAGCGACAAGGGCAAGTCCCCGAAACCGTACTCTATCCCCTGTCGCCAGAGGCCCAACCCGGCCTCCCCGCTCTCAACAGCGAACGCTACTCCGTCGCCGATGCCATCGAAATCGCCACCCAGGCCATCGACGCCACCCGAGACTACATCCCTCTCTCCCAGTTGCAGCCCAGCGAGATCGTCGACCTTTCCGGAGTCACCGTGGCCCAGGCAGGGCAAGCGACGTCCCCCACTCCCGCCGCTGCCGAGCTCGATGCCGCTACCGCTACCGCAAGCCTTTCCGCTACGACCGGCGACACCAGCGGCATCGAACTGGCAACGGAGCTGGATTCCGGTGCGCTGCACATGGCCATGGTCATCGGCACCCTGGCTAGCGGCATGCTCGACGACATGCATACCGACGACGAGGCGCTTGCCGCCGATGCGACCTCCTACGAGGATTATCCGGACGAAGAGCTGGCGCTGTTCGAGGATGGCCCCATCAACTTCAACCAAGAAGTTGTCGCCGCCGAACCCTTCGTGCCGGAATGGCGCACCTACACCGTGCAGCAGGGCGACACCTTCGCCGTGCTGGCCCAGAACGAGCTCGGCCTCGGCTACAGCGAGGCGATGCGCCTGCTCGACGACATGCCCGACAAGCGTCTGCTGACACACTGGCGGGTCGGCAACACTTTCGAGTATCAGCTCGACGAGCAGGAACGCCTGCTGGCCATGCGAATCATGAAGAACGCTCGCGAAGGTTTCATGCTAGAGCGTGATGAGGATGGCTTCGACGTGGCGACCATCGAGCGCGCCGGCGAAGCCACCCAGCGCCTGTTCGCCGGCAGCGTCAGCGGCAGCTTTGCCCGCTCCGCCCAGGCCACCGGCCTCTCCAGTACCGAAGTGGCACAGGTGTCACGCCTGCTGGAGAAGAAGCTCGACTTCCGCCGCGACACCCGCCGCGGCGATGAATTCCAGGTGCTTATCGAGTCCGACATCATCGACGGCGCCAGCTTCGATTCCCGCGTGCTGGCCATCGAGTACCAGGGCGCCCGCATGGACCTGACGCTGGTTCGCAACAGCGATGACAACAACTTCTATACCCCGGACGGCCAGAGCCTCGATCCCGCCTTCAGCCGCTACCCGTTCGAAGGCAGCTATCGCATGAGCTCCAGCTTCAACCCGCGCCGCACACATCCGGTGACGGGACGCGTCAGCCCGCACCGTGGCACCGACTGGGCGATGCCCATCGGCACGCCCGTTACGGCACCTGCCGATGGCCGCGTCGAGAAGGTCGGCAACCATCCGATGGCGGGGCGCTACATCGTGGTTCGCCACGACAACGGCTACCGCACGCGCTACCTGCACCTTTCGCGCGCGATGGTCAATCGCGGCGACCGTGTCTCGATGGGTGAACGCATTGCGCTGTCGGGCAATACCGGCCGCAGCACCGGCCCTCACCTGCACTATGAAGTCATCGTCAACAACAACGCGGTCGATGCCATGAAGGTCGAGCTACCGGAGAGCCAGAGCCTCGACGGCGAACGCCTGATGGCCTTCCAGCGCGAGGCGGAGCCACTGCTCGCCGCACTGCGTTCCGGCCAGACCGGGCCAGTGGTGGCCTCGGCCGACGCCGAGAACGACGACGACTGATCGAGCGTTGGCCAACCGCTAGCTAGCACGCCCCATGACGCCCTGCTCTTCAGCAGGGCGTCGTTTCTTGAACGGAGCCCTTGCTCACTCAGCCCATGCGCCGCGCCTCCCCTGCCCTACCGCCGCCCGCTGGCAGCCGCCTGATGACCTTCTTCGGCGTCTTCCGCTACAGCCGCCGCGCGCTGACACTAGTGTGGCAGACTTCCCGCACGCTCACCCTGGGACTGGCGATCTGCACGCTGATTGCCGGCGTACTGCCTGCCGTCGCCGCCTGGATCGGCCAGCTCATCGTCGATGCCGTGGTCGCGGCCATGGCCCATCACCGCGAGACAGGCGCCGCCCTGACCTTCGAGAACACCTGGCCGGTGATGCGCTACGTGCTGGCGGAGGCCGGCGTGATCGCCGCCATCGCCTTGGCCCAGCGTGGGCTCTCGGCACAGCAGTCGCTGTTGCGAGCGCTGCTGGGGCAGAAGGTCAACGTCATGATCCTGGAAAAGGCGAGCACGCTCTCGCTTACCCAGTTCGAGGATAGCGAGTTCTACGACAAGCTCACCCGGGCCAGGCGCGAAGCATCGACCCGCCCGCTGGGGCTGGTCAACAAGACTTTTTCCCTGCTGCAGAATGCCATTTCGCTGGCCAGCTTCGGCGTGCTGCTGGTGCAGTTCTCGCCCTGGGCGATCCTGATCCTGGTGATCGGCGCCCTGCCGGTATTCGTCTCCGAGGCCAAGTTTTCCGGCGACGCCTTCCGCCTGTTCCGCTGGCGCTCGCCCCAGACCCGCATGCAGATCTACCTGGAAACCGTGCTGGCGCGTGAGGACAGCATCAAGGAAGTCAAGCTGTTCGGGCTGGAGCCGCTGCTGCTCGAGCGCTACCGCAAGATCTTCGACACCCTCTACGGCGAAGACCGGCGCCTGACCATTCGCCGCGAGAGCTGGGGCTTCCTGCTGGGCCTGCTCGGCACGCTGGCCTTCTATGGCGCCTATGCCTGGGTGGTGGTGGAGACGATCTCGGGCGCGTTGACCCTGGGCGAGATGACCATGTACCTGATGGTCTTCAAGCAGGGCCAGGCGGCGCTCTCCGCCAGCCTCACCTCGATCAGCGGCATGTACGAGGACAACCTCTACCTGTCGAATCTCTACGAGTACCTGGAGCAGCCGGTGGCTCCCGAAGGCGGTACCCTCACCCAAGGCGCCCATCCCGGCGACGGCATTCGCTTCGAGAATGTCGGCTTCACCTACCCCGGTGCCGAGAGGTCAGCCCTACGCGACATTTCCCTGCATGTTGCGCCAGGGCAGAGCCTGGCCCTGGTCGGGGCCAACGGCTCCGGCAAGACCACGTTGATCAAGCTGCTCACCCGTCTCTACGAACCCAGCAGCGGCCGTATCCTGCTTGACGGCAGCGACCTGCGCGAGTGGGACGTGGCCACCCTGCGCCGGCGCATCGGCGTGATCTTCCAGGACTTCGTGCGCTATCAACTCAAGGTGGGCGAGAACCTGGGCGCCGGCGACGTCGAGGCCTTCGCCGACGAAGCGCGCTGGCAGGAGGCCGCCGAGCGCGGGCTGGCCGACGAATTCATTCGCGACATGCCCGGCGGCTACCATACCCAGCTCGGACGCTGGTTCAAGGGCGGCCAGGAACTCTCCGGCGGCCAGTGGCAGAAGATCGCCCTGGCCCGGGCCTACATGCGCGAGAGTGCCGACATCGTGGTGCTAGACGAGCCCACCGCGGCGATGGATGCCGCCGCAGAAGCGGCGGTCTATGCCGACTTCCGCGAGCATCGCCGGGACAAGATGACCATCCTCATCTCGCACCGCTTCTCCACGGTGCGCGCCGCCGACCAGATCGTCGTCATCGACGGCGGCGAGGTCATCGAGCGCGGCGACCATGACAGCCTGATGGCGCAGAACGGGCTCTATGCCAGGCTGTTCCGGCTGCAGGCGGAGGGCTATCGCTAGGCCCGGACAAAATCCCCTCCATCCGTTGACGCTTGTTCAGCGTTTGGCTATAACGAAAGAGTCGCATCGTCGATGCGGCACAATCCCCAACCCATCACCTTTCAAGAGACGCGTTCCTCATGCGCTGGCTACCACAAGGCTACAAGGCAAATTGGCAACATCGCGTATTTCATAACGCGATGCGTACCCGTTTGCTGCTGCCGTGTGCCAGCCGTCGAAACGACGACACCTGAAGGACGCTGGCCGCGGCACTTGTCGCGGCCAAGCATGATTCATTCCTCGCCTACCGCGCTCAAGTTCCCGGCCTCCACTCAAGGAGACCGAGACCATGGCAGTATTACGCACCACCCGTCGCCTGCTTCGCGCCGTGCGCACACACTATGCCAACCGTCGTCGTGACGCCTCGCTGCGCGACTGCGACCCACGCATGCTCAAGGACATTGGCCTGCGCTGGGAACGCGGCAAGCTGATGCCGATCCATTCGGAGCATCCCGCTTCCGCCGAGCCACAGGCCGGCGGCAGTGCCGGCAGCAAGCTCAGCGCAGCCGAAAGCATGCATGAGGTCTGTCCCCGCTGTGGGGCGCGCCTGGCTTAGCCAAGGCCCCGGTCACAGGACGTGACCGGGGCCTTTCCCTGCCCGCTGGCTCAAAGTGTCAGCGGGCGATCCAACGCGCGCAGCAGGGCATCGTCGCGCTCGTAGATATCGGGACGGAACGAGAGCTCACCGTCATCGCCGGGATTGACCGTCCAGTAATGGATGATGATCGGCATGCGATGGGCCAGGCGCACGTTCTGTGTCTCGCCGCCCTCTATCCGCCGCTCCACGTCGTGACCGCTATTGGTATCGTCGAACAATAGCTGCCCCAGCTCGCGAATGTTCTCCACCCGGATGCAGCCGGAGCTGAAGGCACGCTGTTCGCGAGAGAAGAGATCCTGGGCCGGAGTGTCGTGGAGATAGACCATGTGCTCGTTGGGAAAGCGGATGACGAGTTGCCCCAGGGCATTCTGCGGGCCCGGAGCCTGGCGCAGGACGATGTTGCCGGGGTTGTCCCAGTCGATCTCCCAGGGGTCGAGGGGAGCGCCCGACGGGCTCAGCACCTGGATCCGCTCGCGCCACAGATAGCCGAGATCCTGCCGCACCTTGGGTAATACATCCTCGCGCTTGATGGTGGGCGGTATCGTCCAGGTGGGATTCACCGTCAGGTGTGTGATTTCCGAACGTAGCGAGGGCGTGCGCCGATACGGCCGGCCCACCACGATGCGCGAACGCCAGATCTGGCCGTCAGGGCGATAATAGTTGAGCCGGTAGCCGGCAATGTCGACCAGCACGAAGGACTCCGGCAAGCCATGCAGCAGCCAGCGAGCACGCTCCATGTTGAGGCGGATCTGGTCGATGCGGCGCTCCACCGGAACATTGAGCGCCGCCAGGGTCTGGCGCCCGACGATCCCATCCGCTTCCAGCAGGTGCCGACGCTGGAAGCGCTTTACCGCGGCCTCGAGGCTGGCATCGTAGCGGCGCGGATCAGGCGCCTCGAACTCCCCACCGGGGAAGATGTCGTTATCGGCCATCATTATCTCGAGTTCACCGATGACCGCTAGACGCTCGCGCAGCAGTGGGACGTCTTCGTCGACGTCTCCCGGGCGTAGCGCCTGCTCCCGCTCCGGCAGGCGCGGCCAGCCTCCCAGCTTCTCGATGTTGCGATAGCGCGCCAGCCCCGAGCGCAGCCGCTGATAGGGGACGAAATCCGGCCGCACTTCGCCGATCAGTGCCTCGAATCTCTGCTGATCCACGGCACCGGACACTGCCGCGAAGGAGTAATCGGGGGGCGCCACAGGCACCTCCCAACCGGTTTCGAGCGCTTCGGGATCGACCTTGCCGCGCTGCAGATGGTCGAGTGCCATCAGCAGTTGCCGCGTGGCGAAAAGATCGTATTGCGCCTGCGCCTCGACATCGGCGCCGTCGTCATAGACCGCTCGATGCCGACTCCTCAACTCATCCGGGCGATAATCCTGAGGATGGAGCCCGTCGCTTTCGAGGGTATGCAGCGCCGAAGTGAACGCAGCCACCGCGTCGGCATCCTGCCATGCCGGACGATAGTCACGCAGGGCATAGAAATCCTGTATTCGTGCCCCTTCCGAAGCCGCCTGACGGGCCAGCTCTCCCACCACGCCCGGCTCATCTTCCCACGCTCTTGCTGCCTCTCCCTGCTCCGCCCAGGCCAAGGGTGCAAGGCCAAGCAACAGCATCAACATTCCCATCCATGTAATAACCCGCATCTATTGCTCCTGCTCCGTTGATGGCTAGTCTGGTCTTCCTGGCCACTCTCTTCATAATAGGGCCTGGTACATGGCTGCCAGTCAGCCGGGTCCGTTTTTACCTTATTCACCCTTTTCTGTTTCTGCGAGCGGCACCTGCCATTCGCGGCGTCAACGTATAGGCATGTTCGATGCGCTTTCTACCGACCCTGGCCGCCTCCCTGCTGGTCACACTACCCACAGCCCTTTCCAGCACCGTCCACGCCGGTGATTTCCTGGCCCAGGCAGGCCTCTCTTACCCAGCCTCTTCGCCGTTGAGCCAGACCCTGACCCGCCTCGCGCCGGACGCCGACCCGCAGGTGCTGGAGCTTGCCGCCAGCGCCCTGGCCTGCGCCGAGCCCGATGCCGAACGGCTGGCAGTGATCGACTTCTCGCGCCCTTCCACCGAGCCGCGCCTGTGGGTCTTCGATCTGGCGAAGGAGCGGCTGATGTTCGAGGAACTCGTCTCCCACGGCCGCGGCTCGGGCGATGCCGAGGCCACGCTATTCTCCAACACCCCCGAGAGCCACCAGTCGAGCCTGGGCCTGTTCCGCACCATGAACAGCTACTACGGCAGCAACGGCTACTCGCTGCGCCTGGAAGGGCTGGAAGATGGCGTCAACGACCTGGCCTACCAGCGCGCCATCGTGATCCATGGCGCCGATTACGTCAGCGAATCCTTCATTCAGAAAACCGGCCGGCTGGGCCGTAGCCATGGTTGTCCGGCGGTACGCCAGGAAGTGACCTACCCGTTGATCGACAGTATCAAGGAGGATCATTACCTGTTCGCCTACTACCCCGACCCCGAGTGGCTGGAAAACTCCGCCTTCCTCAGTTGCGACCGGGCACCCACGCAGTTGGCCATGCACTGAGCCCTTCGTCATTCCTGTGCGCGACCTTGCGCACTTTCCTCTCGCCCCCTGCCGCTTTCGCAGCACCAGCAGGGGGCACTCTTCTGCGGCGCTGCACCATTCTTATCACGCCGCGTTCGCAGTCGGCCATTCCCGCCACCACCCATCAGACCACAACTGAATGTTTTAAAAGAACAAGCCATCGGTGTGGCAAACAGGTTGCTTGATATAAATCAAATGCTGGGTAGGCGTGGACCAGGCTTCTCGAGGGAAGCACGAGTGCGTCAGACCTGACCTTCAACGGAGAAGGGCGAACTCACGTATCGGCAATCCGTACGAGGTCCTAGCCCATGGAAATTCGCAACAAGGCGAACCGCATCCGCCTCCTGAGCCTGCGCACGCCACAGATGCGCGCCTTCCACTTCTCCTGGTTCGCCTTCCACCTCTGCTTTTTCGGCTGGTTCGGTATCGCCCCGCTGATGGCCATCGTGCGTGACGACCTGGGGCTGACCAAAACCCAGATCGGCAACACCATCATCGCCTCGGTGGCCATTACCATTGTGGTACGTCTGGTCATGGGTGTGCTCTGCGACCGAATCGGGCCGCGTAAGGCCTACACCTGGCTGCTGTGCCTGGGTTCGCTACCGGTGATGGGCATCGGCCTGGCCTCCAGCTTCGAGACCTTCTTCCTGGCGCGCCTGGCCATCGGCGCCATCGGCGCCTCCTTCGTCATCACTCAGTACCACACGTCGGTAATGTTCGCGCCCAACGTGGTCGGCACCGCCAATGCCACCTCGGCCGGCTGGGGCAACCTGGGTGGCGGCACTACGCAGATCCTGATGCCGCTGATCTTCTCGGGCATCCTGATGCTCGGCGTCAACGAGGCGCTCGGCTGGCGCCTGGCGATGATCGTCCCCGGCGTGGTGCTGTTCTTCGCCGGTATCGGCTATTACCGGTTCACCCAGGACGCTCCTGACGGCAACTTCGACGAGCTGCGCGCCCGCGGCGAACTCCCCGAAGCCAACGGCGAGCACGGCATGGGCGCGAGCTTCAAGGCCGCAGCCAAGGATATCCGCGTGTGGGCGCTGTTCGTGGTATACGCCGCCTGCTTCGGCGTCGAACTCACCATCAACAACATTGCCGCCATCTACTTCTTCGACAACTTCGACCTGACGCTGGCCACCGCCGGCATGATCGCCGGCCTGTTCGGGCTGATGAACATCTTCGCCCGCACCCTGGGCGGTGTCTTCTCCGACCTGTTCGCGCGCAACGGCGGCCTCAAGGGTCGCGTGCGCTGGCTGTTCGTCGCCATGCTCTGCGAAGGCATAGCGCTGCTGTTCTTCTCGCAGATGCACGTGCTGACGCTGGCCATCGGCATCATGCTGGTGTTCAGCCTGTTCGTGCAGATGGCCGAGGGAGCCACCTTCGGCGTGGTGCCCTTCATCAACAGGAAGGCGCTGGGGGCGGTGGCCGGGATCGTCGGCGCCGGCGGCAATGCCGGTGCCGTGGCGGCCGGCTTCCTGTTCCGCTCGGAGTCGCTCTCCTACCAGCAGGGGCTGTTCTATCTCGGCATCGCCGTGATAATCGCCTCGCTGTGTGCCCTGGTCGTGCGCTTCTCGCCCGAAGTCGAAGCCGAGGAAGCCAAGGCCTATACCGACGCGGTGGGCGAGGACACCGGCGCCGGTGCGCTGAGCTTGCGCTGAGACGAAAGCGCCCGGCAACCTGGTGCCAGGTTGCCGGGCCCGCCTTGATAGATCAGCGCCAGAACAACGGCGCCTGCCCAGGTTCCCGTGACGATGTCATGCGAATCCGGGCAGGCGCCGTTCCTTTCAGCGGAGCACGTCTTCGACCACCATGCTCATCCCCAGCAGCAGGAAGGAGAGCGTCTTGCCATGGCCATCCAGGTTGAGCGCACCGTTGACGCCGCCCTGCAGCACGTCATCGATCACCAGGTTCATGCCGGCAAGCCCCGGCATCAGGTAGCGGCGTACGCGGCTGGCGCCGCGGTGGGCAAACAGCGCCAACACCCGCTCCTCGGTGACCTGCTCCACCAGCGTCGCGTAATGATGCGGGTCGTAGGCAAACAGCGCCAGGTTGAGCCGGTCGCCCTTGTCGCCGGCGCGGGCGTGGGCCAGGCGATGCAGCGCCACCTCACGCCCACCGGCCGTGCTTGCGGCCATGTTCGTTTCAGTGGGCGACATCGGCGTCTCTCCTCTCGTTGGCCATCTTCGTCTCGAAAAGAGTGGCATCGAACAGGGTGGCGAAGGCTTCCACGTCGCTGCGCTTGACCAGATAGGAAGCCGTGCATACGCGCCGCTGGAACTGGCGCCGCACCCCGCCGCCGCCGGCCGGGCCGGCGCAATAGAGAGCCAGCAGTTCCTGGGTGGCGCGCTCCACCCAGCGCCGTTCGGAGTGCTCGACGGCCAGGCGCAGACGATAGTCGCCGCCGGCGCTCGCCGGCAGCGTGCGCTGCAGGTCGCCGACATCGCTGTCGAACACGCTGGCATGGCCGACGATGTCCAGCCGCGAGCGCAGCTCCACTGGAGCTCGGAACGTCAGCCGCTCGCGCAGCACCTCGGCGGCGAGCCGGGCCCTGGCCAGGGCGTTGGGCCCGGCGTAGGAGATCTCCGCCTCGCCCTGCCAGCCGCCTTCGTAGCAGACGGTGGTCTTGAGCCGCTGCGGGGCCGGCTTGCCGCGGATGCCGGTCACCGCTACCCGGTCGGGGCCGAGCTCCTCCACCCGCACGGAGGAGAGATCCACCACCACATCGGGGGTCAGGTAATTGGCCGGGTCGTGCACTTCGTAGAGCAGTTGCTCCTTGACCGTGCGCGCGGTGACCATGCCGCCGGTACCGGCGGGCTTGGTCACCACCAGGCGACCATCCTCCTCCACCTCGATGATCGGGTAGCCGACCCTTGCCAGGTCCGGCACCTCCTTGCAACCGGGGTCGGCGAAGTAGCCCCCGGTGACCTGGGCCCCGCACTCGCCCAGGTGGCCGGCCATCATGCCCGCTGCCAGGCGGTCCCAGTCGTTCCAGGCCCAGCCGAAGTGGTGCACCAGCGGCGCCAGGAACAGCGCCGGGTCGGCTACCCGACCGCTGACCACCACCTCGGCGCCGAGTTCGAGCGCCTCGACAAGGGGCGCCGCCCCCAGGTAGACGTTGGCCGAGATCAGCGCCTCCTCGCCGGGCAGCTCGCGGTTCTCCGCTTCCCAGCGCTGCAGCTCCAGCTCGCCGAGGCGCGCGCGGATGTCGTCGCCATGCACCCGGCCGATGCTGGCGCCCCCCCGCCCGGTGGTGGCGGCCAGTTCGGCCACCACGCGACAGGCGCCGTCCGGGTTGGCCGCGCCAAAGTTGCCGAGAATCGCGATCCCGTGGCGCAGGCAGTCGTCGAGCACCGGCGCCAGCAGCTCCCCGAGCAGCGGCTCGTAGCCGGCCGCCGGGTCGTCGCGCATGGCGCGATGGGCTGCCGCCAGGGTGCGCTCACCCAGGGTCTCGAAGAGCAAGGCGGCGGGCTGGCCGCGACGGATCAGCTCGGCTACCACCGGAATGGCCGCATCGGTGCGGTCGCCGGAGAATCCCGCCCCGCTTCCCAGCAGAAAGGTCATGAGTGGGTCTCCTTGGCCGGTATGCCTTGAGCGTTCGGTGTCTTCTCGCCAAGCCTTCTCTCACCAGAAGAGGCCGCCACCAGGCGCTGGCGGCGCCGGGCGAAGAGCGCCACCAGCAGCAGCAACGCCCCGGCCGTGGTCAGCCAGCCGGGAATGAGCGCCAGGCCCACCACCAGCACGAGCCCCGCCACGTCCAGAAGCCGGTTGCCGCTCATCGCCACCCGCGACATCAGCGCGGCGAAGGCGACCACGAACACTACGCCCTGGGAGCAGGCCAGCATGATATCCACGGCACTGCCGAAGCCGGCCAGGGCGGGGTAAATCAGCAGCAGGAAGGGAATGACGTAGATCGCCGCCGCCAGGCGCACCGCCTCGCCCGCCGCCGGCAGCCAGTTGGTACCGGCAATGCCCGCCGCGACGAAAACCGCCACGCACACCGGCGGCGTGATGACCGAGAGGGTGGCGAAGTAGAACACGAAGAGATGGGCGATCAGCGGCTCGACGCCGATGGTGGTGAGCGCCGGTGCCAGCACCGAGGCCACCAGCACGTAAGCCGCCGTGGTGGGAATGCCCATGCCCAGGATCAGGCACACGCCACCGACGATGAAGGCGACCAGGAACAGCGACTCGCCACCCACGTTGACGATCAGGCTGGCGAGCGTCACGCCGATGCCGGTCATGCCGATCATTGCCACCAGCATCTGCGCGCCGGCCAGCAGCACGCCGATGATCACCATGCCCTTGCCGGCATCGATCAGCCCCGCCAGCAGCTTGCCGGCGATCTCGCGCAGCGGCCTGCGCGCCAGCAAGGCAAAGGGCACGAAGGTCAGCACCGTCATCAGGATGCCGTAGAAGGCCGCCATCTGGATCGAGCGTCCCGACAGCACGCCGTAGAAGAGCCCGCCCAGCGCCGCCAGGATCGGGATGATCCGCTCCGGGCGCAGTACATCCGGCCAGGTGGGCAGTTCATCGTCGGGCACCACCTGCAGGTTGCGGCGCTTGGCCACCAGATGAATGGTCATGAACACGCCGAGATAGAACAGGATGGCCGGCAGCAGTGCGGCGAGCGCGATGCGCAGGTAACTCTCGCCGAGGATCTCGGCCATGATGAAGGCCGCCGCGCCGAGGATCGGCGGGGCGATCTGGCCGCCGGTAGAAGCCACCGCCTCCACTCCCGAGGCGAAAGGCGCGGGATAATTGAGCCGCTTCATCATGGGAATGGTGAAATTGCCGGTGGTGGCCACGTTGGCCACGGCACTGCCGCTGACCATGCCGAACAGTCCCGAGGCCACGGTGGCGACCTTGGCCGCACCACCCGGCGAGCGACCGCTGATGCGCAGCGCCAGATCCATGAAGGTCTGGCCGCCGCCGGTATGCAGCAGCAGGCAGCCGAACAGCACGAAGGCGGCGATGGTGGTAGCGGCTACGCCGACCAGCATGCCCCACACGCCCAGGTCACCCAGGTAGAGCGTCTCGGTAATGAAAAAGAGGTCGAAGCCGCGATGCCCCAGCGGCCCGGGAATCGCCGCCCCAAGCCAGGCATAGGCTAGCCCCGCCAACACCAGCAGCGGGAATATCGCGCCGATGGCGCGCCGTGAGAGTTCCAGCACCGTAACCACCAGCACGCCGGTGAACAGCATGTCCTGCGGCGTGGCCCAAGGCAGCTCGACGAGAATCCGTTCATGGTTCATCGCCACGTAGCCGCAGGCCAGCACCGTGCCGACGGCCAGGCACAGGTCGACGGCCAGCCCCAGCGGCCGCCAGCGCCTGTCGGCACCCAGCGGATAGAGGGTCAGCCCCAGCAGGATCACCAGCGCGAGAAAGATGGCCCGCTGGATCAGGCTCTCGAAGGGGCCGGACGCCGAGGTGTAGAGGATCAGCCCGCCCAATGCGAGGGCCAGCAGCTTGGTCAGATTCTCGCGCATGGCAATCGCCTCCTGGCGTTACTCGACGGGCTGCAGGGCGTCGGGAATCTCCAGCCCCTGCTCCTCGAAGTAGCGTGCCGCACCGGCATGCAACGGCACGGTACCGACCTCCAGGGTCATCTGCGCCAGGTCCTCGTCGCGCACGGCCGAGAAGGCGTTGGCCTGCGGCTCGGGGTTCTCCATCACCGCCTTGACGATCTGGTAGGCGGTCTCTTCGTCGAGGTCCGGGTGCGCATGCACGGCAACGCCGAAAGCCCAGGTGGTATAGGCCGGAATGCCTTCGCCGGCGCCTTCGGGAATATCGACCACGGCCAAATCGGGCATCTCGGCACGCAGGGTGTCGGCCTGCTCCTCGGAGAGCGACAGCACGTTGACCGGCGTGAAGGTAGCGATGTCCATTGTCGAGCCGTCGAGCTTGTTGCCGACCCCCGACTTGACGTAGCCCATGATGCGACCGTCCTTGATGGAATCGACCACGTCGGTGGTCGAACCGCGTACGTAGTCGGGCGAGATGCCGAGGGTCTCGAATACCGCTTCGGTGGTGCTCTCGGTAGCCGAGCCGGTAATACCCGGATTGAAGCGCACGCCGTCGAGCTCCTCGAGGCTGGAGGCATCGGCATCATCGCGTATCACCACGTTCTGGGGCGCCACGGTATAGACCCACAGCAGGCGGCTGTCGACCGGACGACCGTCGAAGTCCTGTTGCCCCGCATAGGCGTGGTAGCCGGTGTTGGTGGTCACCAGCCCCATGTCGATCTGATTGCGGCTCAGGCGGCGCAGGTTGTCGACGGTGGCCCCGGTTTCCGCCACCGAGGCGCTGACACCCTCGACCTGGTTGTTGATGATCTGATTGACGGCGACGAAGTAACCGTAGTGGCTCGACGAGCTGGAGGTCGAGCCGATCAGCAGGCGCTCCTGGGCCTGTACGGCAGCGGCAGAAAGCAGGGTGGCGCTGGCCGCCACGGCGGCCAGCAGGGTCTTCATGGTTGGCTTCATGAGTGGCTCCTTGGGCCCGGCTTGCGGGCTTGTTGTTGTCGTGTTGCAGGTGGAATGGCCTACGCAACCAGCATGGTGCGCCCCCTACGTTTTGTATATTGAATAGTTTTTAAATTGTGTTTTACTTTCTAAATGAAACCCAGCATCAAGCAGCTGCGCGCCTTCGTCGCCGTGGCCCAGTCAAGCAGCCTGGCCGAGGCCAGCGAGCGCATCCACCTCTCTCAGCCGGCGATCTCCATCGCCCTGCGCAAGCTGGAGGAGGCCGTCGGCGGCGCGCTGTTCTCGCGCACCACGCGCCAGCTCACCCTGACCCCCGAGGGCGAAGCCTTCCTACCGGTGGCGGTACGCCTGCTGCATGATTGGTCCGAAGCCTTCGACGACCTCGAGGAGCGCTTCTCCAAGCAGCGCGGCAAGGTCACCGTAGCCGCGCTGCCCACCCTGGCAGCGGGCCTGCTGCCCGGCATCATCGCCACCTTCCATGCCCGCCATCCACGCATCAACCTGAGCCTGCACGACGTGCTGGCCGAGCAGGTCAGCCAACTGGTGCGTGAGGGCCGTGCCGACCTGGGGCTCTCGGTGGCCCCCCACGATACCGAAGAGCTGGCTTTCGAACCGGTGCTGGTGGATCGCTACGTGGCGGTCTGTCCCAGCGGGCACCCGCTGCTGGAGCAGCAGAGCGTGCAATGGGCGCAGCTGGCCGGCCACCCCTTCATCGGCATCAATCGTCTCTCCAGCTCGCGCCAGGACATCGACCGCATCATGGCCGAGGTGGGCACCCCACTGGAGATCCTCTGCGACGCCAGCCAGATCGCTACCGTGGGTCGCATGGTGGCCGCCGGCCTCGGTATCAGCGTGCTGCCGCGGCTCAGCTTCCGCCAGATCGCCACCGACGGCATCGACTACCGGCCGCTGACGGCACCCGACGTGAGCCGCCCACTGGGCATCGTCATGCGTCGTCGGCATCCGCTCTCGGCCGCCGCCGCGGCGCTTCACGCCATGATCCAGGCGTCGGCCCTGAATCCAGGCGGCTAGCGTTTCGCAAGCGGCTATGCTGTGGGAAAACGACACCTTTCCTGCAGGAGCGGAACGTGGCCGAGCCCAATAGCGTGATCGCTTTCTACGACGAACGAGTGCTATCGCACCAGCCTGACTCCGACGCACCCTTCCTGCCCAGCCGCATGGAGCGGCGAATACGCCAACTGCTCTCATCGCTGAACGTGCCTTGGAAGTACCCGGAACACGCAGGAAGGCTCAGCGCCATTCGTCAATTGCTGGAACTCGAGCCGGTGCCCGGCCTGCGCTTCGAGATTGGCAAGGCGGCCACGCGGGAGCAGCTGGGGCGCGTCCACACCAGTTCGTATCTCAGCCACATCTTCGATCTACGCGGCAAGAATGCCTGGCTCGACGTGGACACAACGGCGGTTTCCACCGGCAGCATCGATGCCGCCGAAGTGGCAGCCGGCACCGCCATCGCCGCAGTCGAGGCGGTCATACAGGGGCGCAGCGAGTCCGCTTTCGCGCTGGTACGCCCACCTGGGCACCACGCCGAGCCGGCGCGTGCCCGCGGCTTCTGCCTGTTCAACAACGTGGCCGTCGCCGCCGCCCATGCCCAGGCGGAGCTCGGTTGCAGGCGCGTCATGATCGTCGATTGGGACGCCCATCACGGCAACGGCACACAGGACATCTTCTATGCCGACCCCGATGTGCTGTTCTTCGATATCCACCGTGCCTCGCCCTTCTATCCCGGCACCGGGCAACTGGAAGAGATCGGCGTTGGCTTGGGCGAAGGCACCACGGTCAACGTCCCCATGCCGGCCGGAGCCGGCGACCAGGCCTACCTCAAGGCCTTCAACGAAATCCTGGTGCCTGCCGCCGACTGGTTCCAACCGGACCTGATTCTCGTATCGGCAGGGTTCGATCCGCACCCGTTCGATCTCGCCCTCAATGTCTCATTCGAAGGCTTTGCCGCCATGACCGGAATACTTCAAGAGGTTGCACGCCGACATTGCAAGGGCCAACTAGTCTTCGTGCTGGAAGGGGGTTACCACCTCATTTCCCTGTCACGCGGGGTCAGGACGGTTCTCGAGGCTCTGGCTGGCGGCACCTTGCAAGAGCCCAGCATCACCGGCCTGGCCGAGGTCGAGGCCGCAGCTGCCTTTCATCGCCAAGCCTTCGTCTCGGATGACCCCGATTAGCCGGCCTGGCCAGGCTTACGGAGCCGGTCGCAGGCCCGCAACATGAGACTGCGAACCTTCGCTGCGAAGGCTATCCTTCGCCATGATGAACACTTCAATGCTCAACGGAGGAGACCCAATGAAAGACGGGATGAATGCACGCGGCAGTTGCCTGTGCGGCGCGGTGAAGGTCGCCGTGGCAGTCAACAAGCAGAACGTCGGCGCCTGCCACTGCGACATGTGCCGCACCTGGGGTGGCGGCCCGCTGCTGGCGCTGGAGTCGGTCAGCGACGTCGAGATAGAAGGCGAGGAGAGCATCACGGTCTATGCCTCGTCGGATTGG
Organism: Billgrantia bachuensis; assembly: GCF_011742165.1. Lineage (GTDB taxonomy): Bacteria > Pseudomonadota > Gammaproteobacteria > Pseudomonadales > Halomonadaceae > Halomonas > Halomonas bachuensis. The sequence continues at coordinate 37,884 of NZ_JAAQTO010000030.1, forward strand.
GCCGAGCGCGGTTTCTGCCGACGCTGCGGCACCCACCTCTTCTATCGCCTCAAGACCGGTAACCACTATGCCATTCCGGTGGGCCTGGTCGACGGCGGCGAGGCATGGAGCTTCGACTCCCAGATATTCATCGACCAGAAGCCGGCGTATTACCGTTTCGCCAACGAGACCCACGACATGACCGGCCAGGAAGTCTTCGACGCCTACCAGGGCAGCTGACCGGGCTACATTCGGCAACGTGCCAAGCCGCCATACTGCGCTACAGTATCGCTACCAATGACATGACATGGAGCTGTCCAATGCCCATTTCCGTAGGCGACAAGATCCCCGACGTGAAGATCAAGACCAACGGCCCCGACGGCCCCGAGGACATCACCACCAGCGAGGTGTTCGCCGGCAAGCGCGTGGTGCTGTTCGGCGTGCCGGGCGCCTTCACGCCCGGCTGTTCCAACACCCATATGCCCGGCTTCGTGGCCAAGGCCGACAAGGTGCTGGAGAAGGTCGATACCCTGGCCTGCATGGCGGTCAACGATGCCTTCGTGATGCGCGCCTGGCAGAAGGACCAGAACGCCCAGGCGATCCTGATGCTGGCCGACGGCAACGCCGAGCTGACTCGCGCCCTGGGCATGGAGAAGGATTCCAGCGGTGCCTGCATGGGCATTCGCTGCCTGCGTTTCGCCCTGATCGCAGAGGATGGCGTGGTGTCCTACGTCGGCATCGATACCGAACGCGGCGTGGTCGACAAGAGCAGCGTCGACACGGTGCTCGCTCACCTTTAGGGTTCCCGCTCCTCTTCGTGACGCAAGACACGGGGCTCCCTGGCCCCGTTTGCTAAAGCTTCCTCCCTTTCCGCCGATAAAACAGTCGAGGCCGTTTCGGCACGATGCTTCACCGGGAAAGGAGTAAGCTGCATGGAAGACGTAGCGCAGGAAGCCGTACTTGCCAGGCTGCTCCTGGTCGACGACGAGCCCAACGTGCTCTCCGCACTGACTCGCATGCTGCGCCCAGAAGGGTATGTCCTGCATACCGCCAAGGGTGGGATGCCGCCTTCAAGGACGCCAGGAGCCGACGGCAGACGCACGGCGACCACAACGAAAGAGGTTCCTGACGCTCCTTTCGCTGACCACCCTCATCGCTGCCCCAGCACCTCGACATCGTCGCCAAGCACATCTTCCACATAGAGCATCTGTACGGCTACCACCGCCACCACTGCGAGCGGCGTGGCCAGGATTACCCCGGCCACTCCGGCCACCGCCGCCCCCGCGAGCTGCACCACCACGGTAAAGGCCGGCGGCAGGCGCACCATGCCCTTGGCCGCCAGCGGCATGACGATATTCGACTCCAGTGTTTCCACCGTCACGTAGAGGGCAATGGCGTACAGCGCCAGCTCCGGCGCCTGAAGAAAGGCAATCAGCACGGTCGGTATCGCGCCGAGAATCGGCCCCAGGTAGGGAATGAAGGTGAGCAGGCCGGCGATCAGTCCCAGCGCGCCCGCCATCGGCACGTCGAGAAACATCAGCCCGAGCGCAATGGCGATGCCGACGAACAGCATCGATACCAGGCGGCTGAGCAGCCATAGCCGCAACGAACGTCCCTGCATGTACAGCACCTGACGCAACCGCACGCGCCGGGCCGGTGGGAACAGTTGCACCACGTTGTCGACGTACTCGCCCGGGCTGAGCACCAGATAGAAACCCACCAGCAGGATCAGCAGGAAGCTGGCAATGCCCCCCAGCGTGCTGGAAAAGAGAGCGGTGAAGCGATTGAACACCGGCTCGCCGAGCAGTCGCGCGGGGTCCTCGACCTCCTCGAGGGCCGTCGCGACGCCGGGCAGCTCCTGCACCACCTCCACGAGGCGGAGTAACGCCTGGGGGAGCTGCTGCACCAACTGGGGTAGCTGCGCCATCAGCCGCGGGCCGACCAGCGCGCCCGTTCCACCCAGCGCCAGACAGACCAGCAGCAGCGCGATGGCCAGGGCCCACCGCCGCCCGATCGGCAGATAGCGCTGGCACAAACGCACCACGCCATCGATCGCCACGGCCGCTAGGATGCCGGCGAACACCAGCAGCATCACGTCGAGGAGCTGATTGGCAAAATAGAGCAGCACCGCCACGAGGGCGGCGAGCCCAATAGCAATCATCACGCGTCGGGTATAGCGCGAAATCGTTTTGACGCCGCTTTCCTTGTCGGCCATGCCCGCTCCTTGCCTGCTGCGGCAACTGCCGCGTCGCGCCATTCCCGGCGCCTTGCAGAATCAGCCTAGCAGATGCCGAGGCCGCGGCTCACGCGCCAGGAACTTCGCCAACCCCGTTTACTCCTATGCTAGGTGTGTGCATCAAGAAAACCAGGGAGGTGCAGCGATGGCTACCGATGACAAGCGTTATGACCGCCTCAAGCAGCACGAAGGCAAAGGCTATTCGGGAATGAAAGTCGGCCGCTCGCACAAGTGGTACTACGACCAGGGAGAGTGGCGCGAGCGCAAGCTCAGCCCCGACGAGTGGGAAATCTCCTACCAGACCACCAAGCGGCGGGCGGCCCGCGCCCCCGAGGAGTCCGGCGCCCCCATCGGGACGGAATACAACTGGCTGATCGTGTCCCATCAGCGTGTAGAGAAGTGCGACGCCAACAGCTACGAGACCTGCCTGGAAGGCAAGAAATTCAAAGTCGCGCACAAGCGTGCCAGCAACAATGCCTGGAACGTCAGCGAGAAAGCCCAGCGCAAGAAGGTGATCGAGTATCTGGAGCAGATGATCGAGGAGCTGAAGCAAGCCGACGAATCGGATGCCCTGCCCTACAGCGTTGGCGAGCACGAGCACATCTACGGGCTCAACCTGCGCACCAAGGCCGAGCTGCTCGACATGGCGAAGAAGTACGAAATCTCCGGCACATCGAAGATGAAGCGCGAGGAGTTATTGGATGCGGTGAAGGCGTGCATCGAGCAGGCAGGAAAGCCCCAGCCTGAGGAAACGATCGAGCAGAACGAGCAGCCGAGGCCCGACGGGCACGCCGAGCGCAAGCCGGACGGTGACGCAACGAACCTCGAAGCGAAGAGCAAGGACGAGCTTTACCAGCTGGCCAGCGAGCGGCGCATCAGCGGTCGTTCGAGCATGAGCAAGTCGCAGCTCGCGCGCGCCCTCGCCGGCCGTCGGCAGCGCCCTGGCACGAGTTCGCGGGCCTAACCTCCAACCTCACTCGAGCAGCAGCACGAGCACGAGCAGCGAAAGCAGCGCGGCCACGCCTTTCCAGAACAGTACGGGGTCGCGCTCGATCAGCGGCGGGCGGGACTTTTTCACGAACACGGGACTGGGCTGGCGCAGTTCGTGGACCAGCTCGGAGAGTGCCTCGAAGCGCCGCTCCGGCTGAGGGTGCAGCGCCTTCCTCAGCACCTCGTCGACCCAGGCGGGCAGCTCGCGGTTGGCCGAAAGCGCCGAGCGGTACGCGAGGCGGTGCTGCCCCGCTCGGCTGCGCGCCTTGGCCACCTCGGTGCCGTAGGGTAGCGTCCCGGTGAGCGCATGATAGGCGATCACGGCCAGCGAGTACATGTCCGAGCGTGGCGTGGCCGGCTCGCCGAGGAAACACTCCGGCGCCGTGTAGGAAGCCGTCCCCAGCAGCTCCTCCCCCTGCCCCGGGTTGCCTTCCACAACCCCGGCCACGCGTACCGAACCGAAGTCGATGAGGGTCGCGTGCCCCGCGGCATCGACCATGACGTTATGCGGCCGCAGGTCCTGATGCACCATCTCCAGGCGATGGAAGGCGCGCAGGCCGCGGGCGATCTGCTCGACGAGGCTGCGCACCGTTTCCAGCTCCAGCCGCGGCTCGTCGCGCAGCCACTGGGCCAGCGTACGACCCTCGATGAACTCCGTCACGCTGTAGAGGTAGCGCCGCCGGCGCCCCGACCGGTGCGCCTTTACCACGTGCGGGTTGTCGATGCGTCGGGCGATCCACTCCTCCATCAGGAACCGCTCCACGTGCTTCGGGCTCTCGCGCAGTTCGGTCGCCAGGGTCTTGATGACCACCTTGTCCGCGGTTGCCTGGTCCACGGCCAGGTAGGCATGGCTGCGATCGCTGGCGTGGAGCTGGCGCAGGATGCGATAGCCATCGAAGACCATGCGCGGTTCGAGCTGCGGAGGGAACGGCAGCCTCGCCTCGCCCGAATAGAGCTCTTCGGCCTGGCCCAGCGGCACCTCTTCGACTCTCACCACCTGCACCGTCAGGTTGTCGTCGCTGCCCGCTGCGAAGGCCGCCTGCACCAGGGCAAGGGCGGCGGCGTCCAGGTCGGCCTCGTGCTCGGCGAGAATTTCGTGCATGCGCGCTTCGCTCAGATGCTCATAGACGCCGTCGGTCATCAGCAGGAAGCGCTCTCCCGCCTCGACGGGCAGGGCCAGGTAGTCGATCTCGAGCTGCTCGCTGACGCCCATCGCCCGGCTGAGGTAGCTCCTGTCCGGCGTCGCCCAGACACGATGCTCACGGGTCAGCGGTTCCAGGGCGCCGCCCGCTCTTCCTTCGACCAGGCGATAGAGGCGCGCATCACCAACATGGAAGATGTGGGCGGTGCGCGACTTCAGCACCAACGCGGTGAAGGTGCAGACGTAGCCGCGATCCCTGTCCCAGCGATACTCGCTGCGCCGGGTCTGGGCGTGCAGCCAGGAGTTGGTCGCCATCAGCACCCGCTGGGCCGCGGTCTTCACCGTCCAGCTCTCGGCAGTGCAGTAGTAGTCCTCGATGAAACTCCTGACCGCCGACTCGCTGGCCACCTGGCTCACATCGCTGCTGCTGATACCGTCGGCCAGCGCCACCACGACGCCCTTGCTCGACAGCTGCGGCTCACGCGGTACGTAGGCGCCGTGGAAATCCTGGTTGACCGGCTTGCGCCCCGCCTTCGAGCACTGCCCCAGCGAAACCCGCAGCGACCTGCCGGGTTCGAAAGCCGACATGTCAGATATCGCGCAGGGGCGCGGTGCGCACGTGGGTGGCGTATAGCGTCAGCCCGGTGAGCGACAGCCCGCCGATCAGGTTGCCCACCACCACGGGGATCTCGTTCCAGATCAGGTAGTCCGTGATCGAGAAGTCGCCACCCATCATCAACGCAGACGGGAACAGGAACATGTTGACGATGGAGTGCTCGAAGCCCATGAAGAAGAACACCATGATCGGCATCCACATGGCGATCACCTTGCCGCCCACCGTGGTCGAGACCATCGCCCCGACCACGCCGAGCGAGACCATCCAGTTGCACAGGATGCCGCGGATCAGGATGGTCAGCATGCCGGCCGCGCCGAACTCCTTGTAGCCCACGGTACGGGCATGGCCGATGCCGGCGATCTTCTGCCCCACCTCGTCCGGCGGCGTGGCGAAGCCGTAGGTGAAGACGACCGCCATCAGCACCGCCACCGTCAGGGCGCCGGCCAGGTTGCCGCAGAAGACCTTGCCCCAATGGACCAGGATTCTTTCGATGGTGACGCCGGGGCGCCGATCCAGCCAGGCCAGCGGCGTCAGCACGAAAACGCCGGTCAGCAGATCGAAGCCCATCAGATAGAGCATGCAGAAGCCGACCGGAAACAGCGCCGCACCGAGGATCGGCATACCGGTCTGCACCGTGATGGTGACGGCGAACACCGCGGCCAGGGCCAGGATGGCCCCGGCCATGAAGGCGCGAATCAGGACGTCCCGGGTGGCCATGTGGAGCTTGGACTCGCCGGCATCCACCATCTTTGTCGCGAATTCCGAAGGAAGCAGATAGGACATAACGTTCTCGACGCTCGTGGCGTTTCTCCGTATCGAAACTGGCGCGACAAACGCAAAGGCGCCTGAAGCCGGCGTGCAGCTTCAGGCGCCCTTGCCTGTATTCGTCGCGTTGTCGTAGGCCTGCGAAACCAGGCAGCGGCGATCGTCGTTGATCCTGCCGGCAGCCTGCGGTTGCAGCCTTGCCCTATACCTAGCACGTTGCGTGCCAATTCATCGCTCGCGCGGCAGAAAGCGCGCCAGGGCGGAGCCGCGGCGCACTTGCTACGACTTGCTCAGCTTTCGCCAGGCTTCGGCATGCCCGCATGGCCCACGCTATCCGTGGCGGAAGCGACCATGCCGGTGCAAGTCAGAGAGCGGGCGCCCAGCCTTGGTGCAGCATAAGGCCCAGGGCACCTCAGGCGCGGACGGTTCAGCGGGAGGGAGATGCCTCAGTCTGGGCCGACGGGGCGGCGGCCGGGCTGGTCGCGACCATGCTGACCACGCTGCCGACCACGATCAGGCAGGGCGACGGTAGCGGTGAGGCAGCCAGCTTGCCCGGCATGTCGGCCAGGGTGCCGACCAGCGAGGCCTGTTCGGGCAGGCTGGCGTTGGCCACCAGCATGATCGGCCAGTCGTCGGGCAGGCCGTGGCGACGCAGCCCGGCACAAATGGCCTCGACCTTGGTCAGGCCCATGTAGAAGATCAGCGTCTCGTCCTGGCGCGCCAAGGTGGCCCAGTCGGGCTCACCGTCCTTGCGGCACAGCTGGGCGGTAATGAAGCGCAGCTGCTGGGCGTGGGCGCGGTCGGTCAGCGGAATGCCCATGCCGGCCGCGGCCGCCGAGGCGGCGGTGATCCCCGGCACGATCTCTGCTGCCACACCGGCCTCGGCCAGCGCAGCGAGCTCCTCGCCCATGCGCCCGAACACGCCGGGGTCGCCGCCCTTGAGCCGCACCACCGACTTCCCTTGCCCCGCCAGCTTCACCAGCAGCGCGCCGATCTCGGCCTGGGGCACGCTGTGGTGGCCGCGCTCCTTGCCCACGTAGTAGCGCTCGTGGCCGGCGGGAATCAGCGCCAGCACGTCGTCGCCCACCAGGCGGTCGTAGACCACCGCATCGGCCTGCTGCAGCAGCCGGGCGGCCTTGAGCGTGAGCAGCTCGACGTCGCCGCTACCTGCCCCCACCAGGTAGACCCGGCCGGCATGGCAATCGCCGTCCAGGGTCACGGTCGGTGCGGCAACGCGGGTGGATCGCCCGAACGGCGAGCGCACGATATGCCCCAGGCCGTGCAGCCGCGAGAAGGCGGCCTGCAGCAGCTCAGGCGACAGCATTGTCTTCAAGTGGCTCAGCGCTCGCATGGGCCTTCTCCTCTTCGATAAGCGATTTCAGCTCGGGAATGCAGCTGCCGCACTGGGTGCCACAGGCCAGCCTGGCGCCCAGCGCCTCGACGCTGTCGTCGCCTTCACGTATAGCCCCTAGGATAGCGCGTTGGCCCACCTGATGGCAGCTGCAGACCACCGGGCCCTGGTTGGCGGTACCGTCGTCGCAGCCGGCCAGCAGACGCCGACGGTGCGGCGGCGCCAGCCCTTCCCCGTTGGCAGCCTCAGCGAAGCGAGCGGCCAGCCAGGTCAGATTGGGCAGCTCCCTGGGCGCCCCCGACATGAACCACCAGCGCAGGCGGCCCGCCTCATCGACCCCGGCGGCGCGCAGGCGGCCGCTGGCGGGGTCGGTGCACCAGAGCGTAGGAGGTACCGGCAGCTCGGCCTCCAGCCAGGCCAGCCAGTCGCGTTCGGCCTTCTCAACCCCGCCGCGGGCGCCTTCCACCCCGCCGCAGGCGCTCAGCTCGCCGCCGGCCAGTTGCCAACGCTGGCAGTCGCCCAGGGGAATGCGCGCCCAGTAGCGGCTCTCGTCGCACCAGGCCGTTTCCGCCACGCCCAGGTCGTCGGCCACCAGCAGGGTGGCCTCCCAGCCCAGTTGCAGCGGCTCCAACCACACTGCGCCATGCTTGGACTCCGGCTGGCCGGAAATCGGGTCCAGGTGCGCCTCGAGCAGCTCGCCCATGAGTGCCGACCCACTGAAATGGCTGCTCCAGTGCATCGGCACGAACACCTCGCCGCGGCGCTGCCCGCGCGACACCCGCATCCGGCCGATATAGCTGCCGCCCGCACCGTGCAGCCGGGTCAGCGCATGCTCTTCCACGCCCAGCTCGCTGGCATCTTCCGGGGCGATCTCGATGAACGGCTCGGCACGGTGGTTCATCAAGCGCGGCGCACGCCCGGTACGGGTCATGGTGTGCCACTGGTCGCGAATGCGCCCGGTGTTGAGCCGCAGCGGCCGCGCGGCGTCCAGCGCCTGTGCCGGCGACCGCGGGCGCACCGGCAGCATCCGCGCACGGCCGTCCGGCGTGGCGAAGCGGCCGTCGGTGAACAGCCGGGCGGTGCCGTGGGGGGCGCCAGCATTCACCGGCCACTGGATCGGCGCCAGGCCGTCGTAGGCGGCCCGGTCGAGCCCGACCAGGCCGGAGATGTCGAACAGCCGGCGGCCCTCGCCCGGATTCTCACCGTTCTCGAAGCCCGAAAGCCTGGCGTGCTCGTCGAAGATCTCGCTCGGGTGGCTGTAGTTGAAGGCCTCGCCGAAGCCCAGCCGCTTGGCCACCTCGCAGACGATCCACCAGTCGTGGCGCGCCTCCCCCGGTGGCGGCAGGATGCCGCGCTGGCGCGAGATGCGACGCTCGGAGTTGGTCACGGTGCCGTCCTTTTCCGACCAGCTCGAGGCCGGCAGCACGATATCGGCATAGGCCAGCAGGTCGGCGTCGGCCATGCACTCGGAGACGATCACCAGCGGGCACTTCGCCAGCGCCGCGCGCACCCGGTCGGCCCGCGGCAGGCTCACGGCCGGGTTGGTGGCCATGATCCACAGTGCCTGCACCTCTCCGCGCTCGATCGCCTCGAACAGCGCCACCGCCTTGTGACCCGGGCCGTCGGGCAGGCACGGCACCCGCCGCTCGGTGGCCCAGAAGCGCGTGACGCGATCCCGCGCCCCGGGAGTGTCGTAGTCCATGTGCGCGGCGAGCTGGTTGGCCAGCCCGCCCACCTCGCGCCCGCCCATGGCGTTGGGCTGGCCGGTGATCGAGAACGGCCCGGCCCCGGGCAGGCCGATCTTGCCGCCCGCCAGGTGGCAGTTGATGATGGCGTTGCCCTTGTCGGTGCCGCTACTCGACTGGTTCACGCCCTGGGAGAACAGCGTGACCACGTGCAGGTGGCTGGCGAACCAGTAGAAGAAGGTTTCCAGGCGCTCGGCATCGACGTCGCAGTCGGCGGCGATGGCCTCCACGCCGGCATCCTGCTCCCGCGCCGCGGCCAGTGCCTCGTCGAAGCCCTGGACGTGCTGCTCCAGATAGACCCGGTCGAGCTTGTTGCGCTTGGCCATCCACGCCAGCAGCCCGGTGAACAGGCGCGCATCGCTGCCTGGCTTGAGCCCCAGGTAAAGGTCGGCGATCTCGCAAGTGTCGGTGACCCGTGGGTCGATCACCACCACCCGCAGCAGCGGTTTGCGCTGCTTGGCCACCTTCAGCCGCTGGTAGAGCACCGGATGGTTCCAGGCCAGGTTGGAACCCACCAGTACCACCAGCTCGGCCTCTTCGAGATCCTCGTAGCTGCACGGCACGGCGTCGGCGCCGAAGGCGCGCTTGTGGGCGGCCACGGCCGAGGCCATGCACAGCCGTGAGTTGGTATCCAGGTGCGGCGTGCCGAGAAACCCCTTGAACAGCTTGTTGGCGACGTAGTAATCCTCGGTCAGCAGCTGTCCGGAAAGGTAGGCGGCCAGGGCCTGGGAGCCGCGGGTGGCCTGCACCGCCGTGAGCCGCTCGGCCACCGTGGCCAGCGCCGTCTCCCAGTCAACCTCGACGCCGTCGACCCGCGGCCGGGTCAGGCGGCCGTGGTTGCCCAGCGTCTCGTGCAGGGCCGAGCCCTTCACGCACAGCCGGCCGAAGTTGGCCGGGTGCTCCGGGTCGCCCTGTACGTCGACGATCCGCTCGTCCTCGACGCAGGCCACCACGCCACAGCCGACGCCACAGTAGGGGCAAGTGGTTCGGGCCTCGCGCATGTCGATCTCCTGTCTCGTCGTTCGCAAAACGACGACGCCCGCCAACGGCCGTCCTCAAGAGGTGGCGGTTGGCGGGCGTCGTTGCCGCTTGGGGCGCTGAACGTTGCGCTCCCATTGAAGTTACTTGCCCCATATCAAGCAGGAAGCGTGCCATGCGGCGTATAACGCGACCGTTTCAGGCAGATGTCTCTCCGCTGTTGCCTCCCGGCCGGCTTCCTCATGCGGCAACGCACCATGAACCGGCAGGGTCCACACTCGCGTTGCACCAGTCTGGTGCCTGAATGCCAGCCAGAACGCTGCGACGCAGCAACCGCCCCCGAGGCCGCCCTTCGCCAGGCAGCGCCAGGAGTGCGGCAAATCACATTTGGAATGGATCTTGCTAGGCAAGGGATGGAGCCCTAGCCAGACACGAGCGACGTCACTATGCCACCACCCCTGAACATCCTGCTGGTCGACGACGAGGTGGTACGCGCCGCCATGGTCGAAGAGGCATTGATGGCCGAAGGGCACCGGGTCATCTGCCGGCTCGCGAGCCCGGCCAGCCTCAACCAGATGGTCGAACGCCACCAGCCCGACGTGGTGATCATCGACATGGAGAGCCCCGACCGCGACACGCTGGAAAGCATGGCGCTGCTCAACCGCGAGAACCCGCGCCCGGTGGTCTTCTTCGCCGACCAGCACGACTCCGACATGCTGCAGGCCGCGCTCAAGTCCGGCGTCAGTGCCTACGTGGTCGACGGCCTGGTACCCGAGCGGGTCGAGGCCATCGTCGAGGTGGCCATCGCCCGCTTCGACGCCTTCCAGAGCATGCGCCAGGAGCTGGACAAGGCACGCAACCAGCTGACCGAGCGCAAGCGCATCGAACGCGCCAAGGGCCTGCTGATGAAGCACCAAGGCTGCGACGAGGAGCAGGCCTACCGCATGCTGCGCAAGCTGGCCATGGACCGCGGCCAGCGCATCGCCGAGGTCGCCGACAGCGTCATTGACATTCTCGCCCGCCTGAACCCGACCGTGCCCGCCTCCGAACCACGGGGATCCCGCTCATGAGCCACCCGCAACACCACGCCGACTCGCCGGAACTCGAGCGCATCTCCCTCGGGTTCGTCCCGCTGCTCGATGCCGCCCTGCTGATCGTCGCCCGCGAACGGGGCTGTTTCGCCGCCCAAGGGCTGGATGTCAGCCTGTCGCGGGAAAACGCCTGGACCACCCTGCGCGACAAGGTCGCCGCCGGCCTGCTCGACGGCGCCCAGATGCTCGCCCCCATGCCGCTGGCCATGAGCCTGGGGCTGGGGCGCGCGCCCTGCGAAACGCTGGCCCCGCTATTGCTCAGCCGCAACGGCAACACCGTGACCCTGTCCGACGCCCTGTGCCAGGCCAGCGGTGCCACGCTTACCAGCGACCCGGCCGGCAGCGCCCTGACGCTGGGCACCTGGCTGCGCGGCCAGGGCGGCGGCAAGCGCCCGCGCCTGGCCATGGTCTACCCCTACTCCTGCCAGCACTATCAGCTGCGCGAATGGCTCACCCTGGGCGACATCGCCCCCGACCGCGACGTGGAGCTGGTCGCCCTGCCGCCGCCGCGCATGGTGGAAGCCCTGCGCGACGGGCAAATCGACGGCTTCTGTGCCGGCGAGCCCTGGGGCACCCTGGCCCGCCATTGCGAGGTGGGCCGGCTGGTGACCACCGGCGCCCAGCTATGGCCCAACCACCCGGAAAAGGTACTCGGCGTGACGCGCTCCTGGGCGCAGCGCTACCCGGCCACGCTGGCCGCCCTGCTGCGTGCCCTGCGCGATGCCGGCGAGTGGCTTTACGCCTCGCCCGAGCACCGCCGCCAGGCGCTGGAGTGGCTGGCCCTGCCGCCCTATCTCGACCGCTCGGTTCGCCACCTGGAGACTCTTGCCCACGACGAAGCGCCTATCCACCAGCAGCTCTGCGGCCCGGACGTGCTGCGCCCCACGCCGCAGGCCGCCCTGCATTTCGCCGAACCCATCGTCAGGCAACTGGAAGAAGCGGGGGGACGCTTCGACCCGGCGCTGCTGGCGGCTTGCTACAGCCCTGTGCATTTCGATGCCGCAACGCACCAGTGATGTGCACGACCGGCGGGAGCCGAGCTCCATCCGGTCGTATTTATGCAGCCCAACCTCATGTTCTTCAAATGAAATTAGCTGCATTTTGGCGTTCTGGCCGGGTTCTTGAACTGTACTGAGTGAGGCGATCAAAGGCGATCGCCGACACATATTCGACAACGACGTCTCTGCGCTTCCCGATTCGATGGCAGATCGATAGGGGCCGCGCCGAGGCGTCGTTGCGTTTTGACCCGGTCATTTGGTTTTACCCAGTCACTTAAGCATCGAGAGGAGCTGTCAGCCATGCGCCAGCGACATCCCGCAACGGCACCCAGCGAACACCTGGTCATCGTCGGCAACGGCATGGCCGGCCATCGCCTGGTCGAAGCGCTCCTCGCCCGGCCGGAGCGACCCGCTCGCATCACCGTGATCGGCGCTGAAACGACGCCGGCCTACAACCGCATTCTGCTCTCGCCGCTACTGGCCGGCGAGATGGAGCGCGAGGCGCTGACCCTGCGCGATGCCGCGTGGTACGCCGAGCAGGGCATCGAGCTGGTGCTGGGCGAGCGGGTGGAGACCATCGACCGCAGCGCACGGCGCCTGGCCACCGATGCCGACCGTGAACTCGACTACGACCGCCTGGTGCTGGCCACCGGCTCCCATCCGGCCCGCCCGCCGGTGCCGGGGCTCGAACTGCCGGGCGTTCACGTCTTCCGCGACCTCAACGATGCCGACGCCCTGGCGCGCGCCGCCGAACGAGGCAGCAATGCCGTGGTGATTGGCGGCGGCCTGCTCGGCCTGGAAGCGGCCGAAGGGCTGCGCAAACGCGGCATGCAGGTGAGCCTGCTGCAGCGCGACGACCGCCTGATGAATCGCCAGCTCGACCTTACCGCCGCGCGCCTGCTCGAGAAAGAGCTGCGCGGCCGCGGCCTCGACATCCATACAGCTGCCCAGCTCGAACGGCTGGAAGCCGACGTCGACGGCCAGGTATGCGCCGCGCTTCTGGGCGACGGCACCCGGCTCGCCGCCGACTGCGTCGTCGTGGCCATCGGCATCGTGCCCAACACGGCGCTTGCCCGCAGCGCCGGGCTCGAGGTCAACCGCGGCGTGGTCGTCGACGAGTGGCTGACCACCTCCGATCCATCGATCCACGCCCTGGGCGAGTGCTGCGAGTTCGAAGGCCAGACCTACGGCCTGGTGGAGCCGATCTGGCGCCAAGTCGAGGTGCTGGCCGAGCGGCTCTGCCGGCCCGATGCCGAGGGTGCGCAGGGCTACACCGAGAAGCCCACCGCCACCAAGCTCAAGGTCAGCGGCGTCTCGCTCTACGCCTTCGGCCCCACCGATCCCGAACCCGGCGGCCATGAAGTGCTCAGCTATCGCGATCCCCAGCAGGGCGACTACCGCCGCCTGCTGCTGCGCGACGGCCGCCTGGAAGGCGCCGTGCTCTACGGCGACACCGCCTCCGGCCCCTGGTACTTCGAGCAGGCCCTGGCGGGCCGCGACCTGACCCCCTGCCGCCCGGCCCTGCTGCTCGGCGCCGCCGACGCCCAACTCCTGCTCGACGACGCCCTGAATGAATCACCGCAAAGCCCCGCGAAGGAGGCCGCATGAACACGCCCGCTAAACCGCAACTGATCGTCATCGGCAACGGCATGGTCGGCCACCATCTGGTCGAGCAGCTGGTCGAACAGGGCGCCACGCAGCGCTATGAAGTCACAGTGTTCGGCGAGGAGCGCCACCTGGCCTACGACCGCGTGCACCTCTCCGAGTACTTCAGCGGTCGCGACGCCGCCTCGCTGGCGCTCTCCACCGCCGACTACTACGCCGAGCACGACATCGAGCTGCGCCTGCACGAGGCGGTCACCGCCATCGACCGCGGCAAGGGCGAAGTGGTGACATCCCAGGGCCGCTACGCCTACGACCGCCTGGTGCTGGCCACCGGCTCCTACCCCTTCGTGCCGCCGATTCCCGGTAACGACCGCGAAGGCTGCCTAGTCTACCGCACCCTGGAGGACCTCGACGCCATTCGCGAAGCCGCCGAGACCGCCACCACCGGCGTGGTGGTGGGCGGAGGTCTGCTCGGCCTGGAAGCCGCCAACGCCCTGCGCGGGCTCAACCTCGATACCGCCGTGGTGGAATTCGCCCCGCGCCTGATGCCAATGCAGGTCGACAGCGAAGGCGGCGAACTGCTGCGCGAGAAGATCGAGGCGCTGGGCGTGCAGGTGCTCACCGGCCGCGCCACCCAGGAGATCGTCGACGGCGAGGCCAGCCGCCACCGCATGGTGTTCCAGGACGACAAGGTGCTGGAAACCGACCTCATCGTCTTCTCCGCCGGCATTCGCCCACGCGACGAACTGGCCCGCGACTGCGGCCTGGAGATGGGCGAGCGCGGCGGCGTGGTGATCGACGACAACTGCCTGACCAGCGACCCGGCGATACTCGCCATCGGCGAAGTCGCGCTGTGGAACAACAGCATCTTCGGCCTGGTCGCCCCCGGCTACCAGATGGCCAAGGCCGCCGCCTCCACGCTACTGGAAGGCGGCGTGACCTTCGCCGGTGCCGACATGAGCACCAAGCTCAAGCTGATGGGCGTCGACGTGGGCTCCATCGGCGACGCCCACGGCGACCGCACCCCCGGCGCGCGGCAGTACCGCTTCCTCGACCCCATCAAGCAGCAGTACCGCAAGCTGGTGGTCTCCAGCGACGGCAAGCGCGTGGTGGGCGCCATGCTGGTGGGCGACAACAGCTACTACGACACCCTGCTGCAGTACTACGCCAACCGCATCGACCTGCCCGAGGACCCGGCCGCGCTGATCCTGCCCGCCGGTGGCGAAGCCGCCCCCGCGCTGGGGCCGGACGCCCTGCCGGAAACCGCCACCATCTGTTCGTGCCACAACGTCACCAAGGGCGACGTGTGCGCCTCGATCGACGCCGGCGCCGTGGACCTCGGCGCGGTGAAGGGCGCCACCAAGGCCAGCACCGGCTGCGGCGGCTGTGCCGCCCTGCTCAAGAACCTGGTGGACCACGAGCTCGAAAGCCGCGGCGTGGAGGTGGACAAGTCGATCTGCGAGCACTTCGCCCATACCCGACAGGAGCTCTATGACATTGTGCGGGTGGAGGGCATCAAGACCTTCAGCGAGCTGATGGAGAAGCATGGCAATCCCGAGACCCATAAACTCGGCTGCGATATCTGCAAGCCGGCGGTGGCCTCGATACTGGCTTCCTGCTTCAACGAGCCGATCACCGACGCGGCCCACATCCCGCTGCAGGACACCAACGACACCTTCATGGCCAACATGCAGAAGAACGGCACCTACTCCGTCGTTCCCCGCGTGCCGGGCGGCGAGATCACCCCCGACAAGCTGGTGGTGCTGGGCCAGGTGGCGCAGAAATACGCGCTCTACACCAAGGTGACCGGCGGCCAGCGCATCGACCTGTTCGGCGCCCGCCTGGAGGACCTGCCGGCGATCTGGGGCGAGCTGATCGAAGCCGGCTTCGAGACCGGCCACGCCTACGGCAAGTCGCTGCGTACGGTGAAGTCCTGCGTGGGCAGCACCTGGTGCCGCTACGGCGTGCAGGACAGCGTAGGCATGGCGATCCAGCTGGAGCACCGCTACAAGGGCCTGCGCGCACCGCACAAGATCAAGTTCGGCGTTTCCGGCTGCACCCGCGAGTGCGCCGAAGCCCAGAGCAAGGACATCGGCGTTATCGCCACCGAGAACGGATGGAACCTCTACGTGTGCGGCAACGGCGGCATGCGCCCGCGCCACGCCGAACTCTTCGCCACCGACCTCGACGACGAGCAGGTCTACCGCATCATCGACCGCTTCCTGATGTTCTATATCCGCACCGCCGACCGCCTGCAGCGCACCTCGGTGTGGCGCGAGAACCTCGAAGGCGGCCTCGACTACCTCAAGCAGGTGATCCTCGAGGACAGCCTCGGCATCGGCGAAGAACTCGACCGGCAGATGCAGGCCGTGATCGACACCTACGAGTGCGAATGGGCCAACGCCATCAGCGACCCGGAGAAGCTCAAGCGCTTCCGCAGCTTCGTCAACGACGCGCGACCCGACCCGGACATTATCTATACCACCGAGCGCGGCCAGCTGCGGCCGGCCTAATGGAAATCGCTGCGCGAGCGAATCGCGTTGTTGCGCGGCACCCCGAAGGCTCGCCTAACCCCACGTTATGTCTCGCCTTCGGTCCGCCGCGCGCCTAGCGCTTCATCTCGCTCGCCGATTTCCTGAAACGTATCTGGAGATTAAAAGAAATGAGTTCAGCAATTGCGGCGAAGACCATGACCCAGACCTGGCAACGACTCTGCACCCGCGCCGACCTGGTGCCCTACTCCGGCGTCGCCGCCTGGGTGGAAACCCCGGAAGGCCCGGCCCAAGTGGCAGTCTTCTACCTGCCCGGCCAGGCGCAGGAACTCTACGCCCTGGACCACCACGACCCCTTCTCCAACGCCAACGTTATCGCCCGCGGCATCGTCGGCGACCTCAAGGGCCAGCTCGTCGTCGCCACGCCGATCTACAAGCAGCACTTCCGCCTGAAAGACGGCCAATGCCTGGAAGACGACAGCGTGCGGCTGCGCACCTGGAAGGTAAGCTTCAAGAGCGATGAGGTGTGGATCGAGGCGTGAGGTTGCGGACTTAGAAAAGAAAAAGCCGCCGACGCTGGGGAAGCGTCGGCGGCTTTGGCTCATGTCGGTGACTGACCTGGAGAATTATTAGCGGAGCCAAGCCAGGGGGAAGGTCACTCCCGTTTTCGGAACCGGAAGCGGAATGCAACCGTTGGGCTAAGGTTGGATGTGCGAATATTTGCTTTTCGGCCCACGGACATGACTGACTACTCTGATGACAGACTACTTTGTTCAAGCGTTTATTTACCTGGTGGCGGCGGTGGTCGCGGTGCCACTGGCCAGGCGGTTCGGGCTGGGGTCGGTACTCGGTTACCTGGTGGCCGGTGTGGTCATAGGGCCGGTGACCGGACTGGTGGGCCAGGAGACCGCTACCGTTCAGCATTTTGCCGAGTTCGGCGTGGTCATGATGCTGTTCCTGGTGGGGATGGAGCTTGACCCCAAAACACTCTGGGCCATGCGGGTCCGCCTGCTCGGTCTCGGCGGCCTGCAGGTCACACTGACCGCAGCCGCCGCCACCTGTTTTGCCTGGTCCCTGGGCCTGCCCTGGCAAACAGCCGTGGCGGTGGGGTTTCTCTTCTCCCTCTCCTCAACCGCGATCGTCCTGCAGACATTGACCGAAAAGGGTCTGGTCAAAACCGAAGGCGGCCGAAGTGCCTTCTCAGTGCTGCTTTTCCAGGACATCGCGGTGATTCCCATGCTGGCCGTCATCCCGCTGCTGGCCGTGCCGGGAATTTCCGGTACCGACGCAGAGCACGGGCACAGCAGCCTGAGCCTGGTTGAGAACCTACCGGGCTGGGCGCATGGGCTGGTGGTTGTCGGTGCGATCGTGCTGGTGATTGTCTGCGGCCATTACCTGAGCCGGCCGCTGTTCCGCTACGTGGTGCAGTCCGGTATGCGGGAAGTGTTTACCGCCACGTCCCTGATGCTGATTATCGGCATCGCGGCACTCATGAGCCTGGTGAATCTGTCGCCGGCGCTCGGCGCTTTCCTGGCCGGCGTGGTCCTGGCCAACAGCGAATTCCGGCACGAACTGGAAGCCAATATCGAACCGTTCAAGGGGCTGCTGCTGGGGCTGTTCTTCATTACCGTGGGCGCGGGGATCAATTTCGGGGTGCTGGCGGATTCCTGGGATGCGGTCCTTCTTCTCGCCCTGGCGGTTATCGTGGGCAAGGCGCTGATTCTGGTTGGCCTGGCCTTCGCATTCGGCATCCGCGATAGCGAAGGCTGGCTGTTCACGCTCGGGCTGGCCCAGGCCGGTGAGTTCGGGTTTGTCCTGCTGACCTACAGCACCCAGAACCGGGTGATTCCTGCGGACACCGCCCAGGTGCTGTCACTGGTGGTGGCCCTGTCCATGTTCCTGACGCCGCTGTTGTTCATTGTCTATGACCGGGTGGTGCTGCCGCGCTATCAGAAGGCATCCAATGAAGAAGCGGAGCCGGATGAGATAGAAGAGCGTGCCCCGGTGATCGTGGCCGGGGTCGGCCGCTTCGGGCAGATCGTCTGTCGTTTGCTTCGCGCCAACAACATTCCCAGCGTCGCCCTGGACCATGCCCTGGATCAGATCGAAAACCTGCGCCGCATCCAACTGAAAAGCTACTTTGGCGACGCCACCCGCGTCGAACTGCTGGAAACCGCCGGCATTGCCGAGGCGCGCCTGCTGGTCGTCGCCATCGACGACCGCGACCGGGCCGTGAGCCTGGTGCGCCATGTAAAACAGCTTTACCCGGAGGTCTGGATACTGGCCCGCGCCTTCGACCGCGGCCATGGTTATGAATTGCGCGAAGCCGGTGCCGACGACGTGGTGAGCGAAACCTATTACTCCGCCCTGGAACTCGGTGGCGAGGCCCTCACCGCCCTGGGCGTCCACCCACAACGCGCCCGCCGGATGACCGACTCCTTTGTCGCCAGCGAAAAAGCCCACGAAGACCAACTGTTCGACGCTTGGCGCAATATCGAAGAAGGCATCCACTTCAGCCCGCGCTACGGGGAGTTGTTCATGAAGCTCGAAGAGTCGTTGGGGCACGCCATGCGGGAGGACGCACGGCGAACCGTGGACGAAGCACCGGCTTGGACACCACCGAGGGACAATGGCTGATCACCCGCCGACGCTGGGTAGCGTCGGCGGCTTTGGGTAAACCCCTTCTCATCTCAACCGCGAAAGGCGGCCTCGATCTTGGCGATGTCGATTTTCCGCATCGTCATCATGGCATCGAATGCCCGCTTGGCGGCGGCGCGGTCGGGGCTGGTGAATGCTTTCGTCAGCGCAATCGGCGTGATCTGCCACGAGATGCCCCACTTATCCTTGCACCATCCGCATTGGCTCTCCTCGCCGCCATTGCCGACGATGGCGTTCCAGTAGCGATCCGTCTCCTCCTGGTCCTCGGTCGCCACCTGAAACGAGAACGCCTCGCTGTGCTTGCACATAGGCCCGCCGTTCAGCCCGAGGCACGCCACGCCCAGTACGGTGAACTCGACCGTCAGAACGCTCCCCTCCTCCCCCGCGGGGTAGTCCCCAGGCGCGCGGTGCACTGCATCGAGCGAGGAATCGGGAAAGGTCTCGGCATAGAATTTTGCGGCTTCCTCAGCGGCTCCGTCGTACCAAAGGCAGATCGTGTTCTTTGCCATGTGCTTCATGATCGGCTCCCTTCTGTGGGTGATTTGCTGTGAGTGGCAATCTAATGTCGAATGGAGCTGGCAGAAATCGACAGGGGATGGTGGTGTCTAATGTTGAAGCTGAGCGTGGTCGATTTGGGCCGTGGACCTCCACCGCTTACTGCTGCTACTTGTTATGGGTCAGGAGCACACCCCCCTGATCCTTGTTGAATCGGTGGGCACGGAACTGTGCCGTATGAACAAAAGACACAGCAGTCTCCATGCTTAGGCTTCAGTAAAGCATGGCAAGACTCACACTCGTAAAAATACTGGCATGAGTCTGTAGGCATGGTTTCCGTTTTCTGGTGGCCACAGTTTGGACACTTGATCGTCGATTCCAAGACCACATCGACCATAGCCATGCCCTCCGACAAGATAAGAATTCAGCCCCATCCACACCAGACGTGGCTCAGCCCAGAAACTGAACGCTTGCAGCAGGGGCGCGACGTCAGGAGCGTCCCTTGCCTGCACTTTTTAAACCCCTTTTAGGTCACTTGACTCGATGCTAACTAACCTCAATAGCTTGCTTTCTGTTTTGGATTCATCAGCTTCCGCACACTGCTCGGAAGTTGCAAAAATAACGATAGCTTGCTTTCCTTCATTTTTAGAGCTGGGATATATCACTCCATCAATAGGAGTATTATCTTCGCTTTCGAATACGTAGCGGAAATATTCCGTCACGATTTGGGTTGGAACATAATCAATATGCACCCTGTCGTTTCTCTCTATTGGCTTAGTAAAATCATCTATGAAATCAAAGAGAAACTTCATGTAATCGCGCTTTTCTCTTTCATGCTCATCGAACAGGCTGGGAACATACGGTGTAGCGGAAAGATCAATTACCGTTAGATTTCTAGTGGGCTTAAAAACACCACAAGTGACTTTTTTATCTGAAGTACAGGGTGTGTAGGTTTCTAATATTGCGGTATCAATATCGAAAGCACCATAGAACATTGGAATTCCGGCAGGGCTCATCCTGTTAGCCATTGTGGCGAATTCTGTAGGAGGAGAGCCTAAGTCTTTCGCAGAATTCAAGATCTTCTCCGGATCTGTGATTCGTACGCGACGTATTTCTTGATCCACGGCTATTGGTTTAATCAAACCAATAGATTTTATAATTTCACCCAGAGCATCAAGAATGCTTACTGGGTCCATTCCATCATGCTGATGTTCATCGTAATCGGGATTTTTGGTTCTTAGAAATAGGTACCTAGCTCTGTTTTTGACAAAGTCAGCGAATCTCTGCCACCCAAAAAACAACGTCCTATCAATACTCAGGGAATAGGGGTCCTTCTCGCACCATTCTTGGTTATGGATAGATGCGCATATATCTTCGTAAGTCTCTCCGTGCACATTGCCCAAACCGATTTCGTCAAGCAAATCCCAGGTGTCATACACTGGGCAAACTGCCACCCCCCCTCTCGCGTTTCATAAGGAAGGCCTTCATCTGCTGGATGCCCCCACTCAAGACGAATGCTTGAGACGATATGCTCTATCAGCAGGTCCAGTTCGCAGGCAACAACATGTTCTCCCTGTACCATGCAGTAAGAGCATGATGAGTCAGTTTGATTATCTTCTATAAACTGCCTTAACCCGTATTCCTCAAAGCAGTCCATACATACAGTGATTCCTTCTTTCGAGCTGTAGCCTCTTTCCTGCTCTTCCTCCAACATCCGCTTTGCTATGCTCATATCCTCAATGCTCTTTCATAGATTTAACGCAAAGCACACGGGCGGAAAAACGCGTTAGCGTTTGACATCCCAGCAGCCGCAGGCTGCGCGTGATGCGCCTTGTTATGTGGTGACTTGTGCATCGGTTTCACTCTTGAAACTCCCACGGGATTTCCTTTTTGAAAAGCGCAATTGCTTCTTCTACAAGCTCTAGATCGAGTTCATTTTTATAAAGAGACACTTCTCTGGTCTTTTTCGTATCATCTCGAAAGACTTCCAGAAGCATACTGTCGCCAGAATAAATCTCTATTCCGATTCCATCCCGACTACCAACATCACTCGCTACAACGTACTTTTCAATCTTGGAATACTTATCCATGCTCGTTACTCGGCGATACCCACATGACGCTCGAAGCACGCGCGGTTTTGTAGTGAAGGCGAAGCCGCAACGAAAAAACCGTCGCGGTGCCTGCGATTGTTAGGTGCTGATTCATGGAATTGGCTCATAAACCACCTCGAAACCCGCCCCAAGCTCTGCTTGGAGTTTTGCCAGCATGGACAGAGCGGCCGCCTCAACTCCTTAAATTCCTCCTGACTCCAAGGACTTGGGTCAGGCGGATATTCCCAATTAAGCGCTTTGTCGTGCCAAGTAGATAATATGTCGAGTTCTTGAAGCGTTGCCTCTGACAGCGATAATTTTTCTTCGATAGGTCCAACATCAAAACTTTCGAGTGCAGCATCATTACCACACCATATGCAACCACCACCCCACTCGAACATAAGCCGTACTTTGTAGACAGCTTGCATAAGCACCCAACATTTGGTTAAGGGGCGGGGTTTAACCCGTCCCAGTGAGCGAAGCGAACGATTTGAACCAGTTGTTAGGGGACGCATGCACTAAACCCCGCTTTCCTTAAAATAGCGTTCCCATTCGGCCATGCACTCGCTTGCAAGAGTGAAGCAGCATTCCTCGCCACGTTCAGTGACTATTTTTGCTTCATCCAGGCTTTCTAGTGCGCCGCCGGGGTACGGGAAAATTGTTGTGGTCGACTTAAGCTGAAAAATCCCGAGTTCAGATTTACTTCTGGGCTTTTTCGTTAGCTTGCAATGCTTCAGTCTGTTGCATATGTCGGCGCAGATTCTTAGCGCTGGGCTGTTTTCTATGAATTTTTCAATATTGCTAAGTGAAGAATACTCTGGGCTATATTTCACCCAGTCTTTAAGGTGATAGCAGATTTCAAAGAATGAAAATAATTCGAATTCAGTGTTTCCACCGTACTGCGGGTAAACCCCCTCGCGAATTGGACGGAGTTTATTGAATTGATATTGTAGGCGGGCTCGTTGATATTCCAAAGCTTCTCCTGACGCCTGAGTTAAGTCGCGCCGCGAAGCGGCGTGGACGAATTGTTAGGCGCTCTCCCGACGATGCCACAGAACACGCTGTTACAGGCCATAGACCTGCTCCCAGTCCACGCGCTCGTCAAGAATGGCGTGGAAGTTCTCCATGGCGATAAAATCGTTCAGCACCGGCTCGCGGAACGACTTGATGTAGCGCACATAGCCGCCGCCGAGGGTGACGTTGTTCGGCATGCTGGTCTTGAAGACGGCGCTGCCGGAGAAGACCACCACTGAGTGGATGGCTTCCAACGGCACGTCTAGCATGGCTTCCAGAGCCTTCACATGCTTGTAGTTCTGGCGCAGCGGGTTCTGGAACTTGAAGGTCTTGCGGTAGATCTTCTGGGTCCACTGCGCCTGCTTCGCGCTGCCGAAGATCCAGCCTGTCATATGCTTGGTTTCGATGACGAAGATGCCGTAGCGGGAGACCAAGATGTGGTCGATCTGGGTGGTGCCATCGGGCGTGGGGAGCGTGACGTTGTGAACGCCCCGGTACTCATTCGCCGGCAGCCGCACCTTGGCGATTAGCTTGACGAAGGCCTCGCCGAACAGGCCCTTGAACCAGCGAGACTTGAGGAGGCCGAGCGACAGAGCGACGAGGAGGAGCCACAACAGGGGGCGTATGGCTTCAAAGAAGATCGAGGTGTAGTGCAAGGCGCGTCTCGCTCTGGTCCGGCGCAGGGCCATTGGTTCAGCTCGCTTAGCCCAACGCTAACGCCATCTTGCGTGTAAATCTACGTAACGAGCCTGAATTTTGACCTTGGTCGCGTAGGTATGGGTGAAGGCTTACGGCATGTAAGCCATAACTTACATGCCTGACAGAAGCCGATATAGGGTGACATTTATACTGAGATTGGCGACCCGCCAGCTAGAGCCGCTTGCGAAAGAATACGCGGTTGAAACCCGCTTCACGCCTGCGACCGACCTCGACGTACCCTAGCTTTGGGTACATGGCCAAGTTCTCCGTCATGGCTTCATTCGTATAGAGCTCAACGGCCCCATAACCCGCTTCCCTGGCGGCACGCTCAACGTGTTCGATCAAGCGCCT
Source organism: Billgrantia bachuensis (assembly GCF_011742165.1). Lineage (GTDB taxonomy): Bacteria > Pseudomonadota > Gammaproteobacteria > Pseudomonadales > Halomonadaceae > Halomonas > Halomonas bachuensis. Next base: position 61,178 of record NZ_JAAQTO010000030.1, read on the forward strand.
CCCGATACCGCGGCCACTGTACGCCGGCAGCACTGCAACATTTTCCAGGAGAATGTGGTCGCCTGCCGGATAGAACACAACGAAGCCGGCGATCTTCGATACGCAGGCAGCAACATCGACGCTGCCTTGGCCTATCTGGCTTGCAAAGTCGGCATGCATCGGGGCAGGCTCTCTGCCAATGCGCATGACGTATTTGGCATAGGCCTCATGTGCACAGGACCGAATATCGGCCAAGTCGGCCTCGACCGCGGGGCGAATATGGGCCACGAAGGTTTTCACGGACGTGCTCCCGACTTTTGATGTCAACTCGTGGAAGTAGCGCTCGACGACCGCTTCGCCAGCAGCGAGATCTTCATCAAGATAGCACCGTCAAGGTCAAGCGCTCTTCCTGGCTACGATGAATACCGTCGCCTTTCCGGGCTGCCACTCCCGCTCGATGGAGAACCCCGCATCGTTCAGCTTATCGACCAGGGCCTGCTTGCCAAAGCGATTCACATAGGGAGCAAGCCCCAGCAGCTGCATGGGAGGGATCGCCATACGAAACAGGACGTTGATGTCGCCTACCAGAACGGTGCTGGAGACGAACACGCCGCCGGGTTTGAGCAGGCCGTGCACCCTGGCCAGCGTCGCCTCCAGGTCCTCGAGCAGGTGCAGGATATTGAGCCCCAGCACGGCATCGAAACTCGCCTCCGCCAGCTCTACCTCTTCCAAGGTACCTTGCCGGAAGGAGATATTCTCGACGCCGGCATCACGGGCCTTCTGCTCGGCGATCTCCAGCATCTTATCGGAGATATCGATGGCGACGATATGCTTGACGTGAGGCGCATGAATGATCGCCGTGCTCCCCGTGCCGCAACCGAACTCCAGCACGGCCGAATCGGGCCGAAAGTACTCCTGGGTGATGGCGAGCTTCTTTTCGTACGCGCTCACGTTGCGAATGGGGCTCTTGGCGTAGCGCGCAGCACTTTTGTTCCAGAACGCTCTGGCGTTTTTCATCGATTCCACTCTTAGTCAGCGAACCCGGTAAAAGGAGTGCATGGTCCATCACTCGGCAACTTGCCCGGCATGATGCGCCGGGAAGTACTCTCGCCGGACCGGCCCGGGAAGCCCCAGTGCGCGCGCCGCCGGCAGAAGCGTTCCATCCACAAACCTGTCGAAGTCTTCTGCAGAGCGCCAAACATCCGCGATGCGCCAACCGCCGGCAACAGGGCCGCATGCGTGATAGAGAATGCCCTCTGGCGCTCCTCTCGAGGAAAGACTGTCTCCGAGCGTCTCATACTGTACTTGGGTAACGCCGGGGAATTCGATTGTGGTAACGACTGGCATGTGGTGCTCCGTAGACTTTTGCCTTCGATAGTTGAAAGTGCTTACGTGTGGTGTCTATTGGATCGGTAGCCGGTGAAGAGCAACACGATGAAGAGCAGAAATACCCAGCGCGGCGTGTTTCTTATTACCTCGATCAACATGGCTGATTCCCTGCCGTCGATTTCGCCTCAGCATAGCGAAGCGAGACCAACCCCTCCAGTCAGTGCTTACTAACCTGCCGTGAGCTACGGTAGCGCCGCTTGGCTCAGCCTCGGCACCCGAGAGGTCAGCGGAGCATCATGACCGCAGCCCCAACAGTAACCTGTCAGTATTACCAATCCGTGCTGCGGCTTCACAATTTGGTGGCAATAAACGGATAGTCGCTCCCTTGGCGAGGCCAGTATTTTCTTATTGTCATTCATATACAGCCGAGGTGGCGCTATGAAAATCAGCCAAGAAGAATCGCTTACCACTATGCAGATGCTCGAAAGGATGTTCCAGGTGGAGATGGCTTTTATGCAATCGGAGTCAAAAGACGTTCGCCTATTAGCGGATGCTTTTCACCCCGATGTTGTCGTCCACGAGCCTACATCACTCCCGTACTCAGGCGACTGGATAGGCTTGGAAGGTATCGCCGGGTTGATGCAGCAAATGAACAGAGCATTCAGCAAGGTGGCAGTGGAGGATCTGAGTTGTGCTGGTTCCCCAGCCAAGCTGTACGTGTCAAGCACCTTGCATCTGACAGCCCGAGCAAGCGGAATTTCAATCACTCAGCCATTTTCACAAATATTGAGGTTTGAGAACGGATTACTGATTGAAGGTACGCCCTTCTATTTCGATACAGCGGAAATCGACGCTATTTTGAATCACCCTACCTGAGGGTAGAGGGTAGAGGGTAGAGGCTTGGCGCTCTGCGCGGAGGCCACGGCGTGGCCCCACGCCAGCGCGGCTGTACCCTTCTAAGGCCTCGCAAAAAAAGCTCAAGATTGGGATGGGCAAGCCGATAAACCTTATACTAGGCTAAATGCAACTTAATGTTACCAAATGCACGATTAATGTATCTGATCGGCGACGACTCGGGCAGTGCCTAGTGGATGGAGAGGCGCTTTGGCGCCATGAAGCCCGCCGAGCAGACGAGATCAAAGCCGAGCGCAAGCGCGCTGTGGTGAACTGGAGAATCCTGGCGTTGATGCGCCAGTGGAGGTGACGCCATGAGCTGGACCCAACTCCCTGACAACTGGTGGTGCAACGAGTTCGGCGACCAGATCCACCGCTACGAGATCCTGGACGACGAAGACCGATGCCAGATCGAGTACCACCTCCGCCAGGCAGGCGAGCGTCTGCCTTGGAGTGGCAAAACCCACACGCTGGCCGAAGCCCAGCGTCAGCTGGAGCACAACCGGACATTGATGGTCTGAGGGCCTTCATATTGGCGGCTCGCATGAAAGCGCCCAAGCAGTGCGCGCGAGCGAGCGCCAAGTCGACGCTGTTTCGTCGTACACTGAGCTCCCTCCAGTCAGTGCTTACTTGCTTGGCATACGTTGTTGGAGTGCCCTGCGGCTAAAATTCGTCCGCGCTGGAGAATGCCGAGCGCCATAGCCACACCGCCAAGTAGTGCCAGACCAAAGATCCCCAGCGCAGCGGCATGGCCGAAAGCATCGACCAGGATTCCTGTGGTGATAACGGGAATGCTGAAGCCGAGGTAGGCCATCAGGAAGTAGCCGGCGCTTGCCCGGGCGGGATGCTCCGCCGCCAAGTCGAGTACGCCACTCAGCCCACCCAGGTAGATGAAACCATAGCAGGCGCTGCTTGCCGCGACGGTACCCAGCAACACCGCCACCAAATCTCCCCGCAAGGCTCCCCAGGCGATCAATGCGTACGCCAAGGGCAAGATGATCAGGCCCAACTGAGTGGCCTTCTGCGGAGCCAACTTTCTTGCCCATGGCTGGAAGAGCACACCACAGCTGCAGACACCGAAAGTCGCGAAGCCGGCCCAGCCCGATAGGCCATGCTGGGCCAGGGTGGAAGGCAGGGTCGCGATGACCAGCCCCACGGTTGCCCATGCCAACAAGATGGCGAGCCCATAGCCGAGGGCCCCGGGGGGATAGGTTGGCAAACGCAACATCTCGGCCCCAGCCCGCCGTGAAGAATCATTCTTGAGCGTCAGCACCAGCAGTAGTGCCAACGAAGCGGCTCCCAGATAGAGCCACAAGCTAGGTGGCGTCAGGCTCGGCGTGTGTAGCACGAACAAAGTGGTAACGGCCGCACCTAGTCCAAATCCCAGTGCGGTACTGGCCGTAACCCAGTTGGCCGGAACCCGGCTATCCTCTCTCTCGAACAGCATGGCCATATAGGTGGGTGCCACTGCCGATGTCAGCGCCGTGCCGATGCCCATCATGAAGCGCGCGATACCCAGGGTAACCAAGCCAGGCATAGCGAGAGTTAACGCCGTAGCAGCCAGGCACAGCATCAGCGCAGTGACGATCAACGGTTTGCGCCCTACCCGTTCGGCAAGCCCATTGAAGCCCAGCAGCACCGGCAGAATGCCGACCACATAGCAGGCAAACGCAACGGTCGTGGCGCCCACGCCGGCTCCGCTACGCGCTGCCAAGGCATCGTAAAGGGGCGCTTGCAGGTTGACTGCCGTTGTAATCACGCAGAGGGCGAAGGCGAGTCGAATGGGTTGGGATCGGCGCATGGTCAGGGGCTCATGATGCATGTGGAAAAAACGCGGGCTTCAGGTCAGCCGCGTGAAGGACAATTGCATCTTCGTGCCACGCATGGAAAGGTACGATCTCGCTGCTTTTCGAGAAGCTGTTCCAGGATTTTCTTGTACGGTTACCGTGGGGCGTACCGATGATGAAGTTGGAATTGGATAAGCATTCGAACGAGCCTCTGGTAGAACAGCTGGTCGAAAGCCTGGTGGGATGGATCGGGCGCAACGGCGGCGGTGGTGGAAGCCGCTTACCTTCGATTAGACGCTTGGCCGCGGAACATGGCATCAGCCGAAATGTCGTCATCGAAGCCTACGAACGGCTGATGGCCCAAGGGCTGGTACGTTCAAGGCCTGGCTCGGGGTTTTATGTTGCGGCTACGGCGCAGACGGCCCTTGCCAAAGTGAATGCGGCACCGAGCCAACTGGAAGATTTCACGAACGATATGTGGAGTCTCTTCCAGGCTGATGAAGATCACTTGAAACTCGGCTGCGGCTGGTTACCCAACCACTGGCGTGAAGGCGATGACCTGACCTATGCCATTCGCCAAGTCGCGAGACAAAGTCGCTCGGGCATCTTCGACTACAGTACGCCACTGGGCCCGCTGGATCTGCGCGGATTGATCCAGGAGCGCGTGCGGCTGTTGAACATCACGGCCGACGCTAGCCAGATACTAATGACTGGTGGTGGCAGCCATTCGCTGGATCTTCTTGTGCGTTTTCTACTCGAACCCGGGGATGTGGTATTCGTCGAATCGCCGGGTTATTACAATCTCATTGGCTTACTACGCTTGCAGCGTATACATGTCATCGGCGTTCCTCGCCTGGAAAATGGCCCCGATATCGACCGCATGGAAGCATTGCTCGCCCAGCATAATCCGAAGCTGTTTTTCATCAACAGCGTTTTTCATAACCCCACAGGCTCTACTCTGGCACCTGCCATCGCCCATCGCATTCTGCAATTGGCCGAAGCCCATGACTTTCAGATTGTCGAAGATGATATTTATGCCGATTTCCAGCTGGAACCCAGTACCCGCCTAGCCGCTTTGGATGGCCTGGATCGTGTCATTTATCTGAGCAGTTTCTCCAAAAGTCTTACCTCGTCGTTGCGCGTCGGCTTCATCATTGCCAAGCAGCCTCTGCTCAAGCCTCTTGTCGATATCAAGATGCTGACCAGCATTTCTTCCTCCCGCTTTGCCGAACAAGTCGTAACCACCATGCTCCAGAACGGCAGCTACAGGAAATTGACGGAACGCCTCAGGAGCAAGCTCTCGGAGCAGATGGCCTCGGCGCTCACCCTGTTAAAGCGCGCCGGCTGGGAAGTCTTCATCGAGCCGGCAGGCGGTATGTTTGTCTGGGCACGCCATCCCGCAGCCGACTCATCGGCCCAGCTCGTCGACCAAGCCCGTCGGATGGGCATTACGCTGTCGCCAGGGCACTTGTTCCTGCCTGAGGGCGATGATTCACCCTGGATCCGGCTCAATGTGGCTTATATGAGTGACCCAAGAGCTAGATCATTCATCAGCGAGCCTGGTGGAACGCTGGCTTACGGCACCCTGTAGCACAGCTCCGCAAAGCCCGTGCCCACCTGGCGGACGGAGACCAGCTCCAGCGGCGGGTTGGTGATACGGCGTGGAAACAGCGGCTTGCCGCTGCCCAAGGTGACCGAGCCCACCTGCACGAGGATTTCGTCCAGCAGGCCGGCATCATAGAATTGGCCCGCTAGATCGCCACCGCCCACGATCCAGAGGTTCTTCCCGCCAGCTGCTTGCACCATCTCGGCATGAACGGGCGCGACGCTGCCCTGCACGAAGCGAATATCCGCACCTTCGATGCTCGGTAGCTTGCGGCTCGTGAAGACCCAGGTTGGCTGCGTATAGGGCCATGGCGACCCGGTTGCCTCGGCAACTTTCTCCGAATGGCGCAGCATCCACTCGTAGGTGGTGGAGCCCATGGCCAGCGCCCCGACCTCTGCAAAGAAGGCGGAGTAGCTCGTATCGTTGATGTCTCCCAACGGGAAGAGCCAGTCCAGGGAATCGTCTTCGGTAGCGATGAAGCCGTCGAGGCTCGTCGCCGTATAGTACTGCGTCTTCATGACATTAGGCTCCCTATGATGAAGTGCTACTCGGCTGCCTCAGCGGTCGTTCAGCCCTTGCCGGCGAGAATGTTCGGCACGCACTTCTCGATTCTCGACGTTCGCGTGCTGGACTGCTTGGCTCCGGAGAAATGAAGGATATACCCCCGTTGCCGCCCCGGTGTGAGCGCTTCGAAAGCAGCTTTTAACGCCGCGTTGCCATCCAGCGCCACCTGGAACTCCTCGGGGTATTCCAGCTCGTGCTTCTCCTTGAACTCCACCGTCAGGCCGGCCTTCTCCACTTCAATGGCTTCATGCAGATAGGCTTTTAACGTTGACTCCAGTGCATCGATTTCTTGCGCATGGGTAAAGCGAACCTGGCGCATCGCCTGGGAATGCTCTCCCGGTGCGACGAGAATGCCTTCGGGGTCCTTCAACAAGCTTCCCTTGAAGAAGCCGAGCGCGCAGTAAGCCTTCATTGCAAAGATGATGGCCACGTTGCTGCCCTGGAACGAGTAGCAAAGCTTTCCCCACTTAACGTCTTCGCTCAACCCACATTCAAGCAGCATGGCTCGCAGTTTCTTTCTCTCCTCCTGCCACTCGGTCTTGCTCAAGAGCGCTTCGACTTTTGGATTTGTTGTTTTCATTGCCTCTTTTCTCTTGGTCAATTAAACGATCGCCTCGCCCCAGTTAGCGCTTACTTACACCGTAGCCCTGTCAGGCTCCCCTTAGTGCGATTCGCCACTCTCGAGGGAGCGAATCACCCGGCAGGGATTGCCGCCGGCAAACACATCCTCGGGGATGTCCTTGGTCACCACGCTGCCGGCGCCTATGACCGAGCGAGCACCGATAGTGACACCGGGGCAGAGGATCGCCCCGCCGCCGATCCAGACGTCGTCGCCGATGGTGATGGGCTTGGCGGCTTCCAGGCCGCCGCGGCGCTGCTCGGCATCGAGCGGATGGGTGGCAGTGTAGACCTGCACGCCCGGGCCGAAGAGCACATGGTTCCCGATGGTGACCTGCGCCACATCGAGGATCACACAGTTGAAGTTGAAGAAGACCCGCTCGCCCAGGGTGATATTGCCGCCGTAGTCGCAGTAGAACGGCGGCTCGATCAAGGTGCCCTTGCCCATGGTGCCGAACAGTTCGAGCAGCAGCCGCTTGCGCTCACTCCCCTGGTCGTCGCTCGAGTCGTTGAAGGCCTTGGTCAGCAGACGGGCGCGACGCCGTTCGCGTTGCAGCTGGGCATCGCGCGGGTCGTAGAGTTCGCCGGCCAGCATCTTCTCTTTTTCCGTTCGCATCGTTTCCTCATGTGTTTGGCGGTAAGCAGCCCATCCAACCGGCAGAACTTACTCACTCTAGACCACCCATTGGAAACGGTCTCGTGCTGGACGGGGCCGCCAGCGAACCGTACGAGATAGCGTCACATCACAGGCCAAACAACCGCCAAACGAGCGGCAGGAACAGCGCGGTGAACACGCCCGTCAGGCTCATGCCGAGCGAGGCGAAGGCGCCGGCGGTGGGGCCGAGTTCGAAGGCGCGTACGATACCGATGGCGTGGCCGTTCACGCCGAGGGCGAAGCCGAGGATGCGCTTGTCAGTGATCTTGAGCAGGCGGGCCAGCAGCGAGACGAAGATAGTGGTCAGCACGCCGGTGATCAGCAGCCCGCCCAGCATCAGCGAGAGCGAGCCGCCGATCTGCTCGCGAATGCCCATGGCCAAGGGTGCGGTGACCGACTTCGGCGCCAGCGAGGCCAGCACGTCAGGTGGCGCTCCCAGCAGCCAGGCAATCAGCACGGCATAGAGCGCGGCCAGCACGGCGGCGAGCGGCACGCAGCAGAGGATCGGTTTCCATAGCGCGAAGATATGCTGCCGCTGCTGGTAGAGCGGCACCGCCAGGGCTACCGTGGCGGGGCCAAGCAGCAGCGTTATCCAGCTGACGTTGTGCTGATAGTCGACATATTCATAGCGCAGCAGCCATAGGCTTGCCGCCGTGAGCACGGCGCCGATCAGCACCGCCGGGCACCAGCTCGGCCGGCCCATCCGTTCGAACAGATGGATGCCGCCCAAGTAGGCGGCCAGGGTCAGCGCGATGGCGAGTATCGGCGTGTCCAGCAGGGAGGCGTGCAGCTCGCTCATAGCCGGCGCTCCCGCTCATCGGCGCTCACGACTTCCCGGGGCATGAAGCGCCGCATCAGCCAGAGCGTGGTCAGCACGCTGAGGAAGGTGCCAACCCCCAGGGCAACCATGATCGCCGTCCAGTGGCCGGCGAACTCCTCGATCACGAAGAACACACCTACCACGCCGGGCATGATCAGCATGGCGAGCAGCGGAATCAGTGCCTGGCTCGCCGTGGCCACGCTCTCGTTCAGGCGCCGCTTCGCGAGCAGCCAGGCCAGCAGCAACAGCAGCCCCGCCATGGCGTGGGAGACGGGAAGCGACAGCAGCTCGACGACAGCGTGGCCGAGCAGTTGGAAGCCGAGCAGCCACAGGAACCCACGCAACAGCTTCATGCCATCTCCAGTCGGCTCAGGACGGTGTCCGCTAGTGGCTGCCGAAGAGCCAGGCAGCCAGGACAGGTGCATTGCCGGAAGATTACCACGCTATCATTTGCGCGTGGATGCTCCTGGTCTTTACCCAACTCCCGTTCCTGCAGTGCCTCCGCCCCAGTAAGCGTTTACCTACCTGGCAGTGCCCGGCATGAGGGCCTCAAGACGCCTCAAGCGGCTCGGCGTGATAGGCCTCGTGCAGCAGGGCGAGGAACTCCGGCGCCTCCGGCAGCGCTACCGGGCCGATCCGGTTGACGGCGATACCAGGCGTCCATGAGTTCATCACCACGGCCCCCTTCAGCGAGGATAGGTCCGACAGGGTCACCGCCTGGGTGCGCTGGGGAATGCCGAGCCGCTGCAACTGCCGACGCAAAATCCCCATGGTGGTGCCCAACAGCATGTCGGCCTGCGGCCATACCACGGCGGCACCATCCCAGAAGGCGAGATTCCAGATCGTGCCTTCGCTGAGCCGCCCTGCCCTATCCAGGAAAACCGCATCGTCGTAGCCCTGCTCGACGGCCTGGCGCAGGTAGTAGGTCTTGGCCACTTCGCCAACGTGCTTCACTTGCGGCAGTACGCGCTCATGCTCGACCGGGGCAAGCGCCAGCGGACCCTGTGGGCCGGAAGAAGGCGGTGCCGTGCGCACCAGCACCTCCGGGGTCGCTTCAGGCCCAGCCACGGTGAATTCCCCCGCGGGCGAGTACAGCGTGGCCAGAAGCGAGAGATCGGCAGGGCCTGCCTCCACGGCCTTTCGCAGGTAGCGACGGATCTCGTCGTCGGCAAGTGCCTGGCCAAACAACTCCCGCGATGCAAAGCGCAGCCGTTCCAGATGAAGATCGAGGCCGCGGATCTTGCCGCCCCGTATTTGCATGGCGGTGAAATGGGCATAGCCCGCGAAGGCCAGCGGTGAAAGCTCGCTTGCCGTGGCGTCAAGCCCGTTGCGCTGGGTCACGTAGGTTTCCTGGTTTGCTGTCATGAGGTCGCTCCGTATTCAAGGTTCGCTTGATAATGTCGCGTTGACTCTTTCCTGAGAAACGAGTACTTCTCGATGAACTATCAAGTTTGGCTTGAAGAACGATGAGCAACCGACTGCTGCCTGGCACGCGAGCATTGAGAACTTTCGAAGCCGCCGGCAGGCACTTGAACTTCACTCGTGCCGCCGAGGAAGTGGGACTGACGCCGGCGGCGGTCAGTTATCAGATTAAGGAGATGGAACAACAGCTGGGTATCGAGCTGTTCGTGCGCAGCAGCCGCAGCATTCGGCTAACGCCTGCCGGAGCGGTGGTGTTCGAGGCTGCCAGCGAAGCCCTGGAAAACCTGCAGCGTGCCGTGGGGCGAGCGAGAAAAATGGCCCGGGGTTCATCCCCGCTGCGCCTCTCGCTCGGCGCCCGATTCGCCACGAACTGGCTGCTGCCCCGGCTCCCCCATTTCAGGGAGGCCGTTCCCTCCCTGGAGTTGACGTTCGACATTACCGACGACGTCAGGGATTTCGAACTCGACGACGTAGACGCTGCCATTCGATTCGGCAGCGGCCAGTACGCCAATGCCCGCTCGGACAGGCTGTTCGAGACAACGGTGGTACCCGTCTGCAGCCCGGCACTGCTCCAGGCCGGCCCCAGCCTGAAGGCCCCCCGGGATCTACTGAAGCACACGCTGTGCCACGTCGATTGCCACGTGGGCGGCCAGGCCTGGCCGAATTGGCCCATGTGGATGGCGGCGGCAGGCATCGACGATTTCGACGCCAACCGCTGCGTGGCCTTCCCGGAGGCGAGCCATGTCGTGCAAGCCGTACTCGAAGGCGGCGCCGTGAGCCTTGCCGAGCCGGCCATGATAGAAAGCGAGCTCCGCCAGGGCCGCCTGGTGAAGCTGTTCGACATAGAACTCGCGGTGATGCCGGCGTTCGCCTACTACCTGGTCTATCCCGAAAGTGGCCAGTTCGACCCGCGAATCCAGGCCTTCAGGGAGTGGCTGCTCAATGAAGTGCACGCTTCGCCCCTCTCGGAAACCGGCCCTGCCGCGCCAGCGGCCGTGTGAAGAGAGCCACCCTTTCTCAAGAGCTCTGCATCAAGGGCTCTGCACTCTTTCCGGCACCGTTCTTTGGGCAAACATCCACGCCGGCAGCTGGGCGCGCCTCAGCCAGGGCAGCCTGGCCAGCAGGGCGATGACCACCAGCGCGAAGCCGAGCCGTGCCCACAGCAGGCCGGAGAGGTCCGCCCCCATCAGCATGATCAGCAGCGTATCCTCGATCAGGCTGTGGCAGAGGCCGAGGAAGCAGAGCGTGAGCACGATGTCCCGCGGGGTCAGGCGGCCGGAATGCGCCTCGCGCAGCAGCAGGCCGGCACCGAAGGTGAGCCCCAGGGTGATGCCGATCACGGTGATGTTGGCCGCTGCCGGGCCGATGCCCAGTAGCCGCAGCAGCGGGTAGAGCAGCTTGTGAATCAGCCGCTCGACGCCCAGCCAGTGCAGCAGCCTGAGCAGACTCATCAGGGCGAAGATCACCACGAAGATGGTCGCTAGCGTCGTGGCCTGGCCCTGCAGCCAGGCCATCAGGGTCGCCTCCTGGGCGGAAGGCTCCCACACCACGTGATTGGCGTGCTGAAGCCAGTCGCCCAGCGAATAGCTCAGGTGCAGCAACCAACCCAGCAGCCAGGCACCGCCGACTCGCAGCAGCAGCGTCAACCACCAGGGCACGCCGGCCATGCGCGCCACGGCCCCTTCTATCGGCAGCGAGTGCCCCACGGCCATCAGCGCACCCAGCACCGTTACCTGCGCCACGGTCAGCGGCGTATCCCGGGTGACTTCGAAGAAGATGACCAAGCCGGTGTAGATGTTGGTCAGCAGCGTGGCGGCCCACACCAGGCTCAATGGCTCGGGCAGCCCCAGCGGCGCCATCAAAGGCGAGAGCCAGTGGCCGAGCAGTTCGGTCATGCCCAGCATTTCGAGTGCCTTCACGATCAGCAGTGCCGGCACCATCACCTTGAGCAGGGTCCAGTAGACCGTCCAGGTCTCGCGCAACAGCTTGACCATCGTGCCGAGCAGGCGGGCTGGAAGTCGTTGTGTCATGTGGACGTCGTTCCGTCAGGGAGCCAACTGCTTACTTTACTCATGTACCGAGCAAGGCGATGGTGTTCTTACCCCGAAACGGGAAGAATGTTGCTTTTTGTTGGCCCCGGGGGAAATTTCCTGCACATGGACAGACTCGACCTGAGAATCCTCGACCAGTTGCAGCACGATGCCAGCCTGACCAACCAGGCACTGGCGGAACACGTTGGGCTTTCCCCTTCGGCATGCCTGAAGCGCGTTCGCCGCCTGAAGGCGCAAGGCGTGATCCAGCGCGAAGTGGCGATCCTGGCGCCCGAAGCCCTGGGCGCCAACCTGCACATGGTGGTGGAGGTCACCATGGCGCGAGACGACAAGGCGCTTTACGGCCGTTTCACCAAGCAGATGGAGGCGGCTCCCGAAGTCACCCAGTGCTACCAGGTCACCGGCGAGGTGGATTTCGTACTGATCGTCAGCGTGCCCGACATGCAGAGCTACGATCGCTTCTGCGACCGCGTACTGGATGCCAGCGACGGCGTGCACAAGTTCCGCACGCTGATATCGCGCAAGCGCACCAAGTTCGAGACACGGCTGCCGCTGGGTAATTGATCGCTGGGCCAACGCGCTCGCCCTACTCGTCCTCGGGTCCGATCCAGACGAAGGGGTTGTGGGCCACTTCCCAGAGGTACCCGTCCGGATCGGCGAAGTAACCCGAGTAGCCACCCCAGAAGACTTTCTGGCCGGGCTTGACCAGCTTGGCGCCGGCGCCAACCGCCTGCTCCAGGAGCTCGTCGACCTCCGCCTCGGAGCCCAGGTTGTGGGCCAGGGCGATGCCGGCAAAGCCGCTGCCTTCGGCAGGGACGCCCGCGTCCTCGGCCAGCGACTCACGGCCGTAGAGCCCCAACCAGGTGCCGTTGAGGGTGAAGAAAGCCACTTCGGGCGGCGACTCCATCCTGGGCAGACCCAACCCCTGCTCATAGAACCGAATCGACGCTTCCAGGTCCCGAACGCCGAGCGTGATCATGCTGATTCTTGGCTTCATGTTGCGACTCCTCTATTGGCTTGCCTGTGGCACTCTGCGAGTCGTCATTAGCGTCGGGCCACCAGCAGGCCCACCCCGGCACTGCCAAGCAGCGCCGCGCAGCCACGATTGAACAGCCGCCGCATGGCGGGGCGCGAGAACCACTGGCGCAGGAAAGCGCCGACATAGGCGTAACCGGCGATGGCCACCCACTCGAGCAGCAGGAAGAGCGCGCCAAGAACCGCGAACTGCAGCGCAACGGGGCCGGCAGGGTCGACGAACTGCGGCAGGAAGGCGGTGAAGATCAGGATCGCCTTGGGATTGCCCGCCGCCAGCAGAAACTCCTGGCGGGCCAGCCCCAGCAGGCTGCGCTGTCGCTCTTCCAATTCACGCTCCTCGCCGGGCGCGGCGACCCACAGCTGGTAGGCCAGCCAGAACAGGTAAGCGGCCCCCAACAGCTTGATGGCAAGAAACAGCTTTTCCGAGGCATACAGCAGCGTGGCAAGCCCGGAGGCCGCCAGCGCAATCATCGCCATGAACGCGACCAGCCGGCCGATTCCCGCCAGGCAGGCGACGTTGACGCCGTATCGCTTGGCGTTGCTCATGGAGAGCAGGTTGTTGGGGCCCGGCGCCAGGTTGAGCGCAAAACAGGCCGGTATGAACAGCAATAGCGTCGTCAGGTTCATTACCACTTCCCGTGTTTTGGGTGGTGAGTCACGCTTGTATCCGCTGGCGTGGCCGAGCCGATCAGTCCGGTGGCGACCGACCGCTGCTGCCATTGCGCCCGATGCATTCGGTATAGACGCACCGCTCGCTTGTGGAACTCCAGCGCCTCGAAGCAGCCGAACCCTACCTTCTCCACCACCCGCAGCGATGCCGTATGCGCCGACTCGACAATAGCGACGATCGAGTCGAGCCGCCGATCGCTGAAGGCATGCTCCAACGTAGCAAGAGCGGCTTCGGTCGCCAGCCCCTGGCCCCAGTATCGCTTGGCGAGCCGGTAGCCCAGGTTCAGCTCCATGGCGCCTTTGATCCTTTCAGGAGATACGCCGCAGAAGCCGACGAAGTTGCCATCTTGCCTGTCCATCAGTGCCAGCGGCCCCGTACGATGTTTGATGTAACAGTCGAAAGACCAGTCGAGGAAGGTGCGAGTGGCCATGTCGTCACAAACGCCGCGCAACGAGTGGCGCATTACCTCCGGGTCGGCAAGCATCTCGGCCAGCGCCGGCAAGTCGGCGGTGGCCAGTGGGCGCAGCCGGAGGCGCGGCGTTTCCAAATCGAACATGGGTCCTCCCTGAAAGATCATGCTTGGGCGCTGGTCGCCCCTGAGCTCGGCGGCACCGGTATATCGAAGTGCAGCACATCCTCGCGAGCGCCGAGTTTCGAATAGAGCTCGATGGCAGGGGTATCGCCCAGGTCCGCCTGAACGTAGACGACATAGGCACCCCGCTGCGCCGCAATTTCCTTGAGCCTCTCGATCAGCGCCGTGGCAATGCCCTCGCGCCGGTGCGCTTCTGCCACCGCCAGGTCATAAATATAGATCTCGCTGCGTTCCTGCTCGAACTTGGGCAGTTCATAGGCGGCCAGGCCGCCCACCACCTCGCCTCTCTTGCGGGCCACCAGGGCAATGAAGGTATCGCTTGCCAGCAGGCGTTCCATGTAGGCCCGACCGGGACGAGCGGCACCATAGGTATCTACTTCGTTGAACGCCTCACCGAACACGGTCAGCAGCTCATCCATCAGCATGCTGTCGCGGGGGGAAAGTGTCTCGATGACGAATCTCGTGGTTGTGTCCATCTTTCACCTTGTTCGTACTAGCGCGGCCCCGTGCTGCCGGCACGTTGTCCTGATCGAAAGGACTTTGGGAGCAGTTCCGTTATGCGCTATTCGATGGGCTATGCTCAAGTTTTTCCACTCGCAAGGATGCGAATCGGCCATGTCACGACTTCATCTGACTTCCGCCAGGGACTGGCTCGACCGCCTGAATCGCTCGCCTCATGCCCTGTGGCTGTTGTTCGGCGCTTCGATGCTGGAAACTTTGCTGGTGCCGATCCCGATCGAAGTCATCCTCATCCCCTGGATGCTGTGCCATCCCGAGCGGAAATGGACGATTGCCGGCGTGGCATTGGCGGGCAACCTGGTAGCGGCATCGCTGGGCTATTTGCTGGGCGTTTCCGTCATGGAGCAGTGGGGGAGTCAACTGATCGGGCTGTTCGGCAGCCAGGAGACCTTCGAAAGCTTTCGCTCAAGACTGCAAGCAGATGGTTTCATGGCCGTGGCCACCATTGGAGTCACGCCGGTACCCTTTCAGATCGCCATGCTGGCCGCCGGAGCGAGCGGCTACCCCTACTCGCTCTTTCTACTGGCAGCGATGCTGGGCCGTGGTGTGCGCTACTTCGGCCTCGCCCTGCTCGTCGCGCTGGCCGGCGATGCGGCGCTCAAGCTATGGGAACGACATGCCAGGAAGGTCGGCCTGGTGCTGCTGGCGCTGTGCGGAATCTGGGTGTGGTATGAGGTGGCCAGGTAAGCGCTGATGGCTCGCCTGGCGCTTTCTTGTCGTGCTTCACCGGGATTGAACAACTAGGTCAATGAAGCACTATTCTGCGCATGTTGCCTCAGCTGCTCGAACTCCTCGTTACTGACGGCATTGCGCTCGGCATCGAGAATGTGGCCGCCGAGAGCAGCGATCGACTGAGTGATATCTATCAGTGTCTCGGGGTTGCGCGCCACGCTGCGCTTGCTGACGAAATGGATCAGGATCGAGACGCCTGGCACGGTGGGCTGGTCGTCGCCTTCATGGATGGGCGGCAGGGTACCGGGAGGTGACGAGTTGGCGATGGTGAGCTTGTAGCCGGCGAGAGGGTCGCGAATCTTGTAGACACCCAACTTGGCGTCATACTGGGCGTTGTACTCCTTGAACAAGCGGGCAAGACGGCGGTTGGTATCCAGCCCCGGCCAGTCGAGTATTACGAAGAGGCATTGCTTGATGTCTTTGCCCGAGGCAACCTGGAAGCGATGCATCGGCTCCTGTGCATCTGGCAGAGGCTCAGCGACTACGTTCGGCCGAACGGCTGCCTCCGAGCTGGGCTCGGGCGCCGCTTCTGCCACAAGGCGAGTTGCCCGTGGTGCTTCTTCGAGCTCGCTGCGTGCGTTGCGGCTCTTCACGAATGCCACCATGCACACCAGCGAGAGCAGCAACGCAACTCCCGCCACGATCAATACCACTACGACCGGATCCATCCTGCGTACCTCTACCTTCGCTGGCCCATGGGCACCCCGATTGCCGCGACATTCCCTACGTTCATCAGTCTACGAACACACCAGGCAACGTCGTGTCGGGCTATTGTTGTTTTCGTGCAGATTACGCCGTTACGCTACGCATCGCCATATGCGCAATCAACGTTAGCAGGAGTCGGCCATCCTTCCTTCCGCCGAGTCGCATTTCGCTACGCCAGCGAGCCTTTCCAGCCGTGCCATGACGATTCGCCAAACCATCACCCAACGTACCAGTTTTGCCATACGGCTTGCGTTGAAGCTTTTCAATGGCAACCAAAGCGGTGAAACGCCATGCTAGGAGACATCAAAGCCATAGAGGAGCCCGCCATTCGAAGTGACACTGGCCGCCAGAGAGCCGGACTGTCATACCATGGAATGATGTGAAGGCCAGTGTTGTTGGTGCCGTCAACTCAGGAGCGCTGCCCCGATGGTACGACTCGACAAGAAAGCCAAGCGGTTGTATGTGCTGGATACCAACGTCCTGCTGCATGACCCCGCTGCCCTGTATCAGTTCGAGGAGCACGAAGTGGTCATCCCGATGACCGTGCTCGAGGAACTCGACAAGCTAAAGAACGGCCTGCGCGAGATCGCCCGAACCGCCCGCCAGGTCAGCCGTACCCTCTCCGACCTGACCAACCAGGTCACCTTCGACGAAATTCAGCAAGGCATCCCGATTCCTCGCGCCGGGGGGACCACGCTCGGCAAACTCGTATTCCTCTGCTACCCGGAGCTGAAACCGCTAGAACATCTCGAGGAAAGCCCCGACAACGTGCTGCTGGCGGAAACCTGCCGGCTGCGCGACGAGCGTCCGGATGCTTCGGT
This sequence comes from Billgrantia bachuensis, assembly GCF_011742165.1. Taxonomy (GTDB): domain Bacteria; phylum Pseudomonadota; class Gammaproteobacteria; order Pseudomonadales; family Halomonadaceae; genus Halomonas; species Halomonas bachuensis. The sequence continues at coordinate 77,977 of NZ_JAAQTO010000030.1, forward strand.
CGTTCTCGTGACCAAGGACATCAACCTGCGGGTCAAGGCCGCCGCCCTGCACGTGCCGGTGGAGGATTACCTGACCGACCGCGCCTTCAGCGACAGCGATGTGATGCTCGAGGGGGTACGCATCTATCCTGATGCGGAGGGCAGCAGCAGTGGCCCATGGAACCAGATGGAGGTCAACGTCGAGGTGGAGCGAGTCGACCACCACACCTTCTATCGGCTGGAAGGTCAGGTTCCGAGCGACTGGCACCTGGGCATGCTGGTTTCCGACAGCGAGAACGGTGCCAGCTTCGAGGCCATCGTCCGCGAACTGGGCCCCAAGCAGGCGCGACTGCAACTGCTGACCAACTATCGCCACAGGGATGGCGTCTGGGGAGTTCATGCCCACGACAGCCGTCAGAATTTCGCCCTCAACCTGCTGATGGATGACGACATCGACCTGGTCACCATCGCCGGCAGTGCCGGCACCGGCAAGACCTTCATGACACTGGCGGCAGCCTTCCAGCAAACTCTCGATGCCAAGCGCTTCGAGCGTATCGTATTCACCCGGGCGCCGATCTCGATGAGCGAGGACATCGGCTTTCTGCCCGGCACCGAGGAGGAGAAAATGTCACCGTGGATGGGCGCCTTCCACGACAACATGGACAACCTGCTGCGTGACGAGCACGACGGCAGCACCAGCTGGAGCCAGGACGCCACGCGCAGCCTGATCGGCTCCCGGGTGCAGATCCGCGCCCCCGGCTTCATGCGTGGGCGTACCCTCAATGACACCTTCCTGATCATCGACGAGGCGCAGAACTTCACACCCAAGCAGCTCAAGACCCTGCTCACCCGGGCCGGGCGCAACACCAAGATCGTCTGCCTGGGCAACGTCGGCCAGATCGACACGCCCTACCTCACCGCCAACACCTGCGGCATGGCGGCGGTAGTGCAGCGTTTCAGCAACTGGGCACATGCCGGCCACGTGACGCTGCGCAGCGTGGAGCGTTCACGCCTGGCACTGGCGGGAGAAGAGCTGCTGTGAACTGAACCTCCAGGCCTGGGGCGGCACCCAGGCCTGGGCTTGATCCAAAGCTGTTCGCCTTGACTGACTTTCGCTCGACGACTTGCAGTCGAAGCCAAGGCTAGCCTAGCCAGAACCCCAGCAGCAGCAGCAGGGCCACGCCGATCATCAGCGGCACGGCCAGATGAGTGAAGACTCGCTCGTAGTGGGTCAGGTCGTCGAGCCAGGCCCTGGCGCGACGCTCCTTCACCACCAGGCTAGCGCGCACCCGATGGCTACCGAGCTGCAGCGCTCCGCCTACTGTCGTCAGCCCCGCCGCCGCCCACCGTGCCAAGACCAGGTAGACCCACCACAGGTCGCCTGCCGGCAACCGCGAGAACTTTTCCCACTCTCCCTTCCCCGCCTTCGCCGTCAGCAGCACCAGGCCGGCCAGGATCACCCCCAGCCCCGCCGGCCACAGCAGCCCGGGAAGTTCCTTGAGCGGTGGCCACGGCACGCCAGGCTCCCCGATGGGTAGCCACAGCGGTACCCCAGCCGCCGCCAGGACGGCGAACAACCAGGCCAGCAACATCGGTGAACGCCAGTGAAGAGCAGGCTCGCCGCGCCTGTGCCATTGGCGCCACAGCGCACGCGCCACCAGCAAGGTGCTGCCCACCGCCGCCACGCTGAGCCAGCTCACCAGCGTCGAGTGCCCACCTTCCTTGAGCACTTCCTTGATGAACCCCTTGGCGATCAGCCCCGAGGTCAGGGCGCCGCCCAGCGAGAGCGCCGGCAGCGCCAGCAGCGTCACGATCAGCCAGGCCGGCAGCCGCGGCGGGTGTTCGCTGATCCCCACGCCGAGAAACAGGGCGCCCTTGGTCATGCCATGGTGGCCAGCGAACAAGGTCACCGGTGCCAGCAGTGCCGGCCATAGCCCTGGCGTCACCAGCCCCACCCCCACCAGACTGGCGAGCATGCCCAGTTGGCTGACGCTGGAGTAGGCCAGCACCGCCTTGGGATGACGCTGGACCACACCCAGCAAGGCGGCCACGAAGGCCCCCGCCAGCCCTGCCGCGATAATGGCTTCGCCAAGCCGGGCCAGCCCCGCCTCGGCATCGCCCAGCGGCAAGGTGTACAGCCAGCCCAGCACGCCGGCCTTGACCATGACGCCACTGAGCACGGCGCTGGCTGGCGTGGGCGCTACCGGATGCGCCAGTGGCAGCCAGACGTGGAACACGATCACCCCCGCCTTGACGCCGAAACCCAGCCACAGCAGGGTCGCCATCCAGAGCCCCTGCTCCGCCTCGGCGATGGCGGCCCGCAGCTCGCTCAGGGTCAGCGCCTCCGCGCTACCCGCCGACCACAGCAGGCCTCCCAGGATCAGTGCCTCGCCGCATAGCGCCATGACGATGTAGGCCAGCCCACCGCGTCTGGCGTCGTGATTGCCGGTATGCACCACCAGGCCGTAGGCGGCCAGGGTCATGGTGATGAACCCGAGATAGAAGCTGGGGATGTCCTCGGCCAGGATCAGCAGCAGGTTGCCGGCCAAGGTCAGCGGCCAGAACAGCGAAAAGCCCAACAGCCGGCGAAAGGCGCTCTCGTCGCCGGCTTCGGCACAGCGCTGCTCCTCTGCCAGGTAGCCGCGCGCATAGCAGCCGGCCAGGAACCACAGCAGGGCGCCGAACATCAGCCAGGGCCGGCGCGCTGCATCGTATTGCCACAAGCCACCCAGCAGCCAGCTTTCCAGAGCAAACGACAGCTCGCCGGGCCACAGTGCCAGGATCAGCGCCGGCAGAGGCGCCGAGGCCCACCAGCCATCGAGCAGCTCCCGGCGCGGCTCGTGGCGGCGCATGCCGCCTTGCTCCATGGCCTGCACCAGCCCACTACGCAGCAGAACGAGCAGCGGCCAGAGCACGGCAATGGGAAGCAGCAGGCTCACGGCAGGTACTCCTCTGTCGCCACGAAGGTCGCCAGATCCAGCGGACTGAAGGTCATCCCCGCCAGCAGTCCCACCAGAATGCTGAACAGCGTTGTGGCGGCGGTGGGTAACAATAGCCAGGCGCTGGTCTCGAAGCGCCCCAGGTTGCGCTCCTCGGGCCAATTGCCGTGGCCATGCGCCGGGCCGTGGCGGAACCACAGTCTGTGCAGGATGGGCAGGAAATAGGCGGCATTGAGCAGGCTGCTGGCCATCAGTACGACGATCACCCACGACATGCCGGCCTGCACCGCGCCCATGCCCAGGTACCACTTGGTGATGAACCCGGCCACCGGCGGCAGGCCGATCATGCCCAGCGCCCCCACGGTGAATGCCAAGCTGGTCATTGGCATTCTCCGCCCGGCGCCGTCGAGCTCATCGATGCGGTGGATGCCGAGCTCCTCGGCGTAGTTGCCGGCACAGTAGAACAGGGTGACCTTCATCAGCCCCTGGTGCATCAGGTGGACGAGCCCCGCGATGGTGCCGAAAGGCCCGAACAGGCTGATGCCGAGAACGATGTAGGAGACCTGGCTGACGGTGGAATAGGCCAGCCGCGGCTTGAGCTCCTGCTGCGACAAAGCCTTCACCGAGCCGTACAGGATGGTGACGGTAGCGATGACGCTGAGCAGCATCAGCAGGCCGAGTTCATGCACCAGGGATATGCCATAGACGTCGTAGACCAGGCGCACGATGCCGAACGCCCCCGCCTTGACCACCGCTACCGCATGCAACAGCGCACTGACCGGAGCCGGCGCCACCATGGCTCGTGGCAGCCAGCCATGCAGCGGTACCAGCGCGGCCTTGACGCCGAGCCCCAGCAATAACACCAGGAATAGCACGGTCAGCATCGGGTGGGCCTCGGGCCCAAGATCGGCCAGCCTCTCGCGTTGGCCGAAGGCAATGTCACCCACCAGGGCGTGCAGCGCCACCACGCCGAGCAGCAGCACGAGACCGCCGGACAGCGTGTAGCGCAGGTAGATCGTGCCCGCTTGCAATGCCTTGTCATGCCCGCGGTGTACCACCAGTGGGTAGGTGGCAAGCGTCAGCAGCTCGTAGAACAGCAGAAAGGTGAACAGGTTGCCGGCCAGGGCGATGCCCACGGTACTGGCAATGCACAAGCTGAAGAAACCGAAGAAGCGCTTGCGGTTGGGCGAGTCCTCGAGATAGCCGATGGCGTAGACCGTGGTGGCCAGCCACAGCAGCGCAGAGAGACCGGCAAACATCAGCCCCAGGGCGTCGACCTGAAGGAAGAAGGCAGCGCCATCCACCACGGTGAAGCCGAAGGAGTAATCGCGCCCCTGGTAAAAGCCCCATACCAGCAGTGCGACCAGCACCAGCTTGAGTACGGCGGCCGACAGGTTGACCACGGCCCGCGCCCGCCAGGCGCGCTCCGGCAGCACGAAGATCAGCGGCGCCACCAGCAGCGAGGTGGCCAGGATGAACAGCGGCAGCCAGGGCTGGCTCATGATCCTTCTCCCGCACCGCGCAGCAGGTCCAGTGGCCCTTCCATTGCCAGCCCCAGCAGCAGAGCCGACAGCGCCAGCAGCAAGGCGATGGCATCCATGCCCCAGGGCACCGGGTGGAACTCATATTCCGGCGCATCTTCGATGAAGGAGTAGCGAAATACGCGGAAGACGTAAGCCGCGCTCAACAGCGTGCCGATGCCGAGCACGGCTAACCACGGCCAGTGACCGCCGGTCAGCGCCGCATGCAGCAATAGCCACTTGGCGGTAAAGCCCATGCTCGGCGGCAGCCCAACGAGGCTGATCGCCGCCATGCCGAAGCTGAGCAGAGAGAGCGGGAAACGACGACTGGCACCGGCCAGCCCCGCAACGCGGATCTCACCGGTGGCGAGGATCAGGTTGCCGGCGGCCAGGAACATGGCCGCCTTGGCCAGGCCATGGGCGGCCAGCTGCAGCCAGGTACCCTCCCAGGCCAGTGCGGCAACGGCAGAATCGGTACCGATCAGCAGCGGAAAGGCCAACAGCAGGTAACCCAGTTGCGAGACGGTAGACCAGGCCAGCACGTCCTTGAGCTTCGCCGCGCGCCAGGCCATCACGCCACCCCAGATCACCGCAGCACCAGCCATGCCACCTATCGCCCACGCCGCCACTGTTGCCTCGGGCACCAGTACCAGCCATAGCTGCAAAGCAATGAAAAACGAGGCCTTGACGACCAGGCCGGCATGCAGCGCGCTAATAGGAATCCAGGCCGAAGCGTGCACGGGAGCCAGCCAGGCATGCAAGGGAAAGGCCGCGGCCTTGAGCAGCAGCCCAGCGCTGAGCAGAGCCACGGCCACCCACAGCGGCGCGCCGGGTTCGACAGCCCGGGCCAGACCCGCCAGATCCAGCCTTCCCCACGCCCCTAGCAGCAGCGAAACTCCCAGCAGGAAGGCCAGCGAACCCACCAGCGCCAGCAGCAGATAGCGCAGCCCGGCGACCAAGGCATCGACCTTGCCCGTCAGCAGCATCAGCCCAACGGCAGATAACCCCATCAGCTCGAGACCGAAGTAGAGCGAAAGCAGATCGACCGCCAGCCAGATCAACGATAGGCTCGATATCAGTATGCCCAGCAGCGGCCAGAACCAGGCTTGGCCTCGTGGCTCGCGCTGTGGGTCCTCGCGCAGATAGGCGGGGGTATAGAGCGCGCTGGCCAAGCCGATCAGATAGGTCAACGCTATCAAAATGAGCGTCAGCCCGTTGATGCGCCAGTACAACGCCAGGGAGCCAATCTCTATCATCCAGCTCCGGCCTGCCTCGCTGTCCACGTCACGCCACAGCCAGGCCAGGGCCAGCAGTGGCAACAGGCCGGCCATAGCCACGGGCCAGCCACGCGCAGGTCGCACCAGGCCGCCAACAGCGCCAAGCAACAACGGCAGGCCGAGCACGACCCATACCGCCACCATGCTTTCTGCCTGAATCGTAAGCGGCGACAGTCCCAGACGCTCGATCATGTCGAAGGGTCATCCGCTCGGGGCGCAGCAGCATGCGCCCACTCCAGCGCCTCGATCCGCCGAACCAGCAGCGCCCCGAGCGCGGTCCCGACAAGCGCCACCACCAGGCCGATAACGACCAGGCCGTGGGCGGCAGGCATGGCCGAAGGGCCGACCAGTGACATGAGCAACAAGAAGATGCCCGTGCCGATGACGTTGAACGCCAGCAAACGCCGCAGCAGGTGGCGATGCAAGGCAAAAGCCCATAGTCCCAGCACCAGCAGCCCCAGTCCCCCAGGGCGCAGCGAACCGGAACTATCGTCGTCGAGAGCAGCCAGGGTGACGCCCAACATGGCGAGTACCGCCAATGCCGGCAACAAGCGCTCCAGAGCGAGCCCCCAGGTCAAGGGCACCGGATCGTGCCAGTGCGCGAAAAACCCCCGCGGCCTTCTGACGCTGGGCGTCACGCCCAAGGCGTGGAACAGGAAGGCGCCGGTCAGGACAGCGCCCAGCACCAGTTCGAGCAGCGCCAACCAAACCAGCCCAAGCCGGGCCCAGGCCAGCGTGACTACCAGACCAAAGGCCACGAACCAGGAGCAAGCCCGCACCAGATGGCGATCGAACAGCGACAAGGCGGCCAGCAGCAATAGCCCAGCGGCCAGCAATGTCTCCTCGAGTGGCGGCATGGTGCCCGCTTCAATGATGGTTGCGGTTGACGACCTCTTCGATCATGGCTTCGAGTTCGTCGCCTGTCCCCTTTTCCAACATGGTCTGCGCTTCGTGATAGAGACACAGGAAGCGCTTGCAGGAGGCACAGAACACCTTGTCATCCGGGTTATGAACCTTCGAAACACGATAGAGGTGGCTACCGCAGCTCGGGCAGGCCACGGGCAAACGCAACTCCTCAGACATATCGGGCATCATCACAATCTCCTTGTGCTGCTGACCAGGCACTATTGATTACCTTGGGATCGTTCCTGCCCGACTCAACCCCTGAGTTCAAACAGGCAGGTCCACTTCCCTAAGCCTGTCAGAGTCCGAGCTTGTCTGCCATATCGTCTGTCGCCGCGCCGGGATCCCGGCCAGCCTGGCAGAGCAGGAAGGGCCTCAGGCGGCGACAAGAAGCCCGATGTTGAGCAGGGCCAAGCTCGCCAACAGCAGCGCGACGTTGAGCCCCATCAGCGGCAGCAGCGGCGCCAGTTCGCCCCGCTCGACCTCCGGCGGTAGCCGCCACAAGCCACGCACCAGCCACACCAGGGCGGGTAGAATCAACCACATCAGCCAGGCTGCGCCCGGTAGAGCCCCGGCCAGCCAGGCCACTGGCACTACGCCGAAAGCCAGGGCCAGCAGCACCGCTACCAGCCGCGCGGCACGCCGCGGGCCCAGGCGGATCGCCAGGTGGTCGCGCCCCACCCGCCGGTCGGCATCGATGTCGGGCAACTGATTGATCAGCAACAGCGCGCTGACCATCAATGTGGGTACCAGCGCAGCCGCGAGAGCCGTGGACGTTAGCGCGCCGGTCAGTGCCTGATGGGCACCCAGTACCATCAGCAGGCCGAAGCCCACCCCGGGTGCGAGCAGGCAGAGCCAGGGGCGGCGAGTCAGCCAAGCGGTGTAGGCCAGGACCAGGCCGAGTCCCAGCAGGCCGTAGAGCAGCACGACCGGCCCCGCCCGCCACAGGAACCAGACGCCGATCAGCACCACGCCCAGCAGGCAGGCGAGCGCCGCGGCATGCACCGACTCGGCGGCTTCGGGCCGTTCGGGCAGAGAGCCGCTGCCGCCGGAGAACGGCGTGCGTTCGGTCATCTCGTCCAGGTCGGAGTGGAAATCGTGGTGCTCGTTGAACAAGTTGACCGCAGCATGGGACAGCAAGGCGCCGAGCAGCACCAGCAGCGCATCGACAGTGGCGAACGAGTAGCCGTCGGCGAGGGCCGCGGTGATAGCGAGCCCTGCGCACAGCGGTGCCAGGATCAGGAAGTTCGGCCGACTGCTGCGCAGGCAGGCGCGCAGCAGCGATGCATCGGCGGTGGTGTCGCTCATGGACTGTCAGCCCAGCCGAGCGTTCAGCCAGTTGGCGACATCGCCTACCTGTTGCGGGCACACCGCGTGCGCCATGGGGTAGCTCTGGTAGTGGACCGGATAGCCCAGGCCCTGCAGGCGCTGGTAGGCCGCCTTGCCCAGCGACTCGGGCACCACCGGATCGAACGAGCCGTGATGGATCTCGATCGGCAGCTCGCGGTTGGCCTCGTCAAGCGTGATGGTGTCGGCGGTGGCGAAGTAGGTCGACATCGCCAGTAGCCCGCCCAGCGGCTCGGCAAAGGAGAGCGCAGCCTGGTATGCCACCGCTCCGCCCTGGGAAAAGCCGGCGAGAATGATGCGCCGGCTGTCGATGCCGTGCCCGATCTGCTCCTGCACCAACTCCTGGATACGCTCCGCGGAGGCCACCAGTTGCCGGGTGTCGACGCGACGGTCGAGGCTCATTTCGTGGATGTCGTACCACGCCGGCATCACCATGCCGCCGTTGATGGTGACCGGCAGCCGCGGCGCGTGGGGCAGCACGAAGCGTACGTTGAGCCCCTGCGCAAGCGGCAGCGCCGGCACCAGTGGCTCGAAATCGTGACCGTCGGCGCCCAGGCCGTGCAGGATGAAGACACAGGCATCGGCCGGACGACCGCTCTTCGGCTCGATGATCAGTTCGCCGGATTGGCTCATGGTGTTCTTCCGTAGGTAATCGAAAAACGACACCCTAACCCAAAGACCTGTTCGCGGCGAGCCCGCCGCAATGGCTTCGCCGCGGGATACCCAAGAGACAAGCCTGCACTTCGAGGGCGGCATGGACTTCGCTCAGAACGGCCACACCAGCGGAATCAACGGCAGTGCCACCGCTGCCGTCAACAGGTTGAGTGGCCCGCCCACGCGCAGGAAGTCGCTGAAACGGTAGCCGCCGGGCCCATGTACCATCAGGTTGGTCTGATAGCCGATCGGAGTGAGGAAGCTCGCCGAGGCGGCGAACATTACCGCCACCACGAAGGGCATCGGGCTGACCCCAAGGCTCTCGGCGCTGGCCACCACCACCGGAAAGGTAATGACCGCCGCAGCGTTGTTGGTCACCAGCTCGGTGAGCAGCGCCACCAGCAGGTAGGTGCCGATGAGCAGCAGCCAGGGGCTGCCATCGGCCAGGCCCAGCGCCAGCCCGGCCAGGGCAGCCGCCGCCCCCGAGCTTTCCAGCGCCGCCCCCAGGCCGAAGGAGGCGGCAATGGTCAGCAGCACCTGTGTATCGAGCCCGCGTTTGGCCGCCCCCACCGAGCAGCAGCCGCTGGCAAGCGCCAGTGCAGCACCCAGCATGGCAGCGTTCATCAGGCTCATGACGCCGAAAGTGGCGAGCACAACCACGCCCGCCAGGATGCTCCAGGCTATCCAGGCCTTCTCGTGGACCGGGCGTGCCGCACCGTTGACCTGGCTGATCAGCAGGAAGTCCCGCGACTGCCGGTGGCGCTCGATGAAAGGCGGGCGCGCCTCGAGCAGCAGCACATCGGCGGGCTGCAGACGCACCTGGCCCAGGTTGCCGGCCACCCGCTCGCCACCGCGGCACACCGCCAGCACGGCGGCACCGTAAAGGGTGCGGAAATGGCCATCGCGAATGCGCTGGCCGACGAACTGGCACTGGTCCGACACCACCGCCTCCACCAGGCGACGTTCGCGAAACTCTTTCTTCAGGCTGGATTCCCCGTGGTACGACGGCACCAGGCCGCGAATCTGCTGCAGCTCTACCGCGCCATCGGAAGTGCCGGCGAACACCAGCCGGTCGCCCCCCTTGAGTCGCTCACCCGGCCCCACCACGCTGACCACGTTGCCGTCACGTTCGATCTCTACCAGAAACAGCTCCTGAAGGTGCCGCAGGCCGGCCTCCTCCACGGTTCGGTTGACCAACGGGCCGGCAGAGTCGACTTCCATCTCGATGGTATATTCGCGTGGGTTCTCGAAAGCCTGTCCGACATCGCGCCGCTGCGGTAGCAGGCGTGCGCCTGCAAGCATCAGGTAGAGCAGGCCGACAACGGCCACCGGCACCCCCACCCAGGCGATGTCGAACAGGCCCATGGTCAGCTCGGGCCGACGCTCCATCAGCAAACCATGAACCACCAGGTTGGTACTGGTGCCAAACAGCGTAACGGTGCCACCCAGGATCGAAGCGAAGCTGAGCGGCATCAGCAGGCGATGGGCCGGTAACTGCAAGCGTCGACTCCAGCTCAACACCGCGGGAACGTAGGTGGCCACGATCGGCGTGTTGTTGAGAAAGCCGCTGAGAGCGGCCACCGGCAGTATCAGTCGTGCCAGCGCGCCACTCTCGCTGCGCGGCCGCCCGAGCACGTGGCGAATGATCAGGTCGATGCCACCGGTCTCGCGGATGCTCGCCACCAGTACGTACATGAAGGCGACGGTGAACAGGCCGGTGCTGGAGAAACCGCCCAGCGCCTGGGCCGGGTCGATCACGCCGAGGGTCAACAACAGGATGACCGCCCCCAGCAATACGATATCGGGGCCGAGGCGGGAGAACGCCATCAGTGGGAAGACGGCAAGGACGACGACAAAAGCTAGCCAGGCATCCAGCGGCATGGGAAAAGTCCGTGCACAAGGGGAACGTCGGGCTATTGTGCACTGCCGCCGCTTATTCTAAAAAGTTATTTTTAGAAATTCTAAAATAACCAAATAATATAATCCGATGGAGAGATTTCAAACGTGGCGCAAACGAAAAAGGCCCGCTTTCGCGGGCCTTCTCTGCCACCTGGGTGGCACATCAGTTCATGGTAAGCCGAAGCTTAGCCGATGACCTTGATGTTGGAGGCCTGAAGGCCTTTCTTGCCCTGAGTGACGTCGAAGGAGACCTTCTGACCGTCCTGCAGAGTCTTGAAGCCGTCAGCCTGAATCTCGGAGAAGTGAGCGAACAGGTCGTCACCGTTGTCGTCCGGAGAGATGAAGCCGAAGCCCTTGGTGTCGTTGAACCACTTGACTGTGCCAGTTGCCATTATCGAATTCCTCTAACAGCATTGATTTTCCGGGAGATACCCGAGTTGCAGTGGGTAAAACAAGAAACTTTTCACCGGGAAATCGACGCCAAGAGCGTTTCGATGACCACTTGCGATGTTCGACTTGCTAACCAACTGCGCGCAGTTTGCGCTCTTCGCGCTCCCAGGTCAAATACTATTTTGCCTGTGTGTCAGGATTCTTACCATCGCCAAGAATCCAGCCCGCCGCCTTCTCGGCAATCATCAGCGTCGGCGAATTGGTGTTGCCGCTGGTGATGGTGGGCATGATGCTGGCATCCACCACCCGCAGCCCCACGACGCCGCGCACCCGCAGGCGGGCGTCCACTACCGCCATGGTATCGTCGTCGCGCCCCATCTTGGCCGTGCCTACCGGATGGAAGATCGTGGTGCCGATGTCGCCGGCCAGCCTGGCCAGGTCATCGTCGCTCTGGTACTGCACGCCGGGCTTGACCTCCTCCGGGCGGTACTTGGCGAAGGCCGGCTGCTCGGCGATACGCCGCGTGACCCGCAGCGAGTCCGCCGCCACGCGACGATCCTCCTCGGTACTGAGATAGTTGGGCGCGATGGCCGGGGCCTGTCGCGGGTCGCGGCTCTTGATGCGCACGCTGCCGCGGCTGGTGGGGTTGAGATTGCATACGCTGGCGGTGATTGCCGGATAGTCGTGCAGCGGCTGGCCGAACGCCTCCAGACTCAGCGGCTGTACGTGGTACTCGAGGTTGGGGTGCGTGTAATCGTCGCTGCTGCGGGTAAAGATGCACAGCTGTGAGGGCGCCATGCTCATGGGGCCGGTACGGCGCAGCAGGTACTCCATGCCGATCCTGGCCTTGCCCAGCCACGAGGCGGTCAACGTATTGAGGGTCTTGGCCCCCGTGACGCGATAGACCGAGCGAATCTGCAGATGATCCTGCAGGTTCTCGCCGACGCCGGGCAGTTCATGGACCAGCGGGATGCCGTGCTCGGCCAGGAGATCCGCCGGACCGATACCGGACAGTTGCAGCAACTGCGGCGAGCCGATGGCGCCGGCGGCCAGGATCACCTCGCGCTTCGCCCTCACCTGGACGATGGTGCCGTCGCGCTCGAGCTCGACGCCGCAGGCGCGGGGCCGTCGACCCTGTTCGGTTTCGAACAGCAGCCGGTGCACCTGGGATGAGTGCCACAGGGTGAAGCTGCTGCGTTTCTCGCACACCGGGCGCAGGAAGGCCTTGGCCGCGTTCCAGCGCCAGCCGTCGCGCTGGTTGACCTCGAAGTAGTCGACGCCCTCGTTGTCGCCGCGGTTGAAGTCACGGGTGCGTGGAATGCCGGCCTGAACCGCCGCTTCGGCGAAGTCGTCGAGCACTTCCCACTTGAGGCGCTGCTTCTCCACCCGCCATTCGCCACCGTGGCCGTGGTAGTCGCGGTGGGCGGCATCGGCATCGCCGCCTTCGTCCAGGCGATAGTGATCCTCGTGCTTGATGAAGTCGGGCAGGCAGTTTTCCCAGCGCCAGGCGTCGTCGCCCGCCGCCTCGGCCCAGCCGTTGTAGTCGCGGGCCTGGCCGCGCATGTAGATCATGCCGTTGATGCTGGAGCAGCCGCCCAGGGTCTTGCCGCGCGGGTAGATCAGCGAACGGCCGTTGAGGCCCTTGTCCGGCTCGGTCTTGAAGCACCAGTCGATGCGGGGATTGTTGATGCAGTAGAGGTAGCCCACCGGGATATGCACCCAATGGTAGTTGTCGCGTCCGCCCGCCTCGACCAGCAGTACCCGGTTGGCAGGGTCGGCGCTGAGGCGATTGGCCAGCAGGCAGCCGGCGGTACCGGCGCCCACCACGATATAGTCGAATTCCTGCTCTGCCATGGCATGCTCCCTCTCGATGGTCCGTGCTCGGCGAACCGGGCCGCACCATTGCATCGTTGTTATGTCGTGAGTCCAGACTACCGCGACCGAAGCCAGGATCAATTGAGTAATATCAAAGCCAGATATAAGCTTTGCTCATATCACTCACTTGCGTGGCCAATTTGCATGCATGACCTCCAGGCCCTGCGCGCCTTCGTCACCGTGGCCCGGGAAGGCAGCGTCTCCCGGGCCGCCGCACGGCTGCACCTGACCCAGCCCGCCGTGAGCCTCAAACTCAAGCATTTCCAGGAGGAACTGGGGCTGACGCTGTTCCGCCGTCGCCCCCAGGGGCTTGCGCTGACCGACGATGGCCAGGCCCTGCTGCCGGCGGCAGAGCGCGCACTGGCCGCCATGGCCGCCTTCGAACAGAGCGCCCGTGCCCTCCACGGTACGCTGCACGGCAGGCTGCGCATCGGCACCATCGTCGATCCCGAGTTCATACGCCTGGGCGCCTTCCTGCACCGCCTGGTGGAGAGCGCGCCGCAGCTCGAGACCGAGCTGCAGCACGGCATGAGCGGCAGCGTGCTGGAGTGGATTCGCCGCGAGGAACTCGATGTGGGCTTCTTCCTCGCGCCGCCCGGTGAAGGCCCCGGCCCGGAGGCGCCGGAGATCGATTATCGTGAGCTGACCCACTTCGATTATCACGTGGTGGCACCGCCCGGCTGGGGCAGCCGAGTGGCCGCCAGCAACTGGGCGAGCCTGGCCGCCCTGCCGTGGATCGTCACACCGACACTTTCGGCCCATTACCGGCTGCTGCATGGCGTGCTCGGTCCGCTCGGCCTGACGCCCAACGGCGTGGCTCAGGTGGATCAGGAGGCATGCATGCTCGACCTGGTCCGCGCCGGGGTCGGCCTGAGCCTGGCCCGCGACGCCCTGGCCATGGCCGAGCGCCAGGAGCGCGGCCTGACGGTCGTCGAAGGCGTGCGCCTGCCCTGCGCTCTGTGCTTCGTGTGGCGGCGCGAGCGCAGCGAGGAGCCCGCCATCGCCGCGGCGCTCGAGGTGCTGGAGAGCGCGTGGGGTGGCCAGCGCTGAGAAAGAGCGCCCCTCCTTCTCAGGATAGGTAGATAGGCAAGGCCCGCCGCGCTTCCCGCGACGGGCCCTGCGTTACGTCTGCTCGCTTTCTCGATAGCTTGTTCTGGATAGCTTGGAGCGTCGCCGGGGCAGCCCCCGGCGAATAGCCTCAGTCGCGCTCCACGTCGGTCGCGCCGCTCTCGCCCTGCTGGCTGCGCACCTCGATCTCGCGTCCGTCGGCGTCGCGACCCTCGATCTCGATGCGGCCATCTCGGTCGACCTGGATCTCGTCGAATTCGGCCAGGCCTTCGGCCATCGCCGCCTCCATGGCCATACGCACATCGTCCTCGCTCATGCCCCAGGCATCGCCCCCGCGGCGCTTGCGCTCCTCTTCGAGGGTTTCGCCGCTCTCCAGCGACAGGCGCACGTCGGCCTGCCACTCTTCATCGAGCCAGCCCTCGATCTCGACGCTGTCGCGGCCCTTGGCCTCGATTTCCTGATAGTGCTGAAATCCGAAGGATGCGGCCTGATCCAGCACCTCATCGAGGCGATCAGACGCCAGGCTGCCATCATCGGCCTGCGCCGTGGTGCCGGCGAGCATCAGGGTGGCCAGTGAGCCGATCAGGATCATCTTGCGTTTCATGGTAGTGCCTCCATTCATGGTCACGTTCTAGGTGCCCCCGTTCAGGGAACAGCTCAAGTTTTACCAGCGGCCACCTTGCCCGAAGCTGACGGCGACGTTCATGCTGTGTTCATGTCAGGCCCGGCATCCTTGGCGACATGACGACACGCTTCCTTAGATCACTGCCTTCCCGCTGGCTCGCAGCGCGCGAGCGTCGAGCGCTGCCCATCTTGTTGCTGTCGGCGCTCTTCGGCCTGACGGCGAGCCATGGCCTGGCCGACGATCACTGGCGCGACCTGCATGAAGCGGTACGCAGCGGCCGCCTGGTCGCCCTGCCCGAGATCCTCGACTGGCTCGAAGCGCGCTACGCGGGGCAGGTGCTCGAGGTGGAGCTGGAGCGCGACGACGGCCGGACGATCTACGAGGTGGAGATGCTCGGCCCCCAGGGCCAGGTGGTGGAGTTCGAATTCGACGCCGAGAGCGGCGAGCTGATCGGCATGGAGGGAGTCAACATCGACGGCATGCGGCGCAAGGAGGAGGCGCAATGAAGGTGCTGCTGGTGGAGGACGACGCCGCGCTGGCCGAGGCGTTGACGGAGGCACTGCACGAGGCCGGCGTGCTGGTCGAGCGGGCCGCCAGCGGCAGCGAGGCCGATTTCCTGGTGCGCACCGAAGCCTACGATGCCGTGATCCTCGACCTGGGGCTGCCCGACGGCGACGGCAGCCGCTGGCTTGCCGAGTGGCGGGAAGACGCCATCGAACTGCCGGTGCTGGTGCTGACCGCCCGTACCCGCTGGGCCGACAAGGCCGCTGGTTTCTCCGCCGGCGCCGACGACTACGTCACCAAGCCCTTCGAGACCGCCGAAGTGCTGTTCCGCCTGCGCGCCCTGGTGCGCCGCAGCCACGGCCACGCCCATCCGGTGCTGCGCATCGGTGAGCTGGCCTTCGATACCCACACCGGCAGCGTCAGCCTGGCCGGCCGACCGATAAGCCTGACCGCGCAGGAGTCTCGCCTGCTTGCCTATCTGGCTCATGCCGCCCCTAGAGTGGTCAGCCGCAGCGAACTCGCCGAACACGTCTACGACCGCGATCACGAGCCCGACTCCAACGTCATCGACGTCCAGATCAGCCGCCTGCGCCGCAAGCTGGGGGCCGAGCGAATCGAGACCCGCCGCGGCCAGGGCTACCGGCTCATCGACAGCGCCGAGGCCTCATGAACCGGCTACACCGACTGTCGCTGGCCAGCCGGCTGATACTGGCCACCCTGCTGGTGCTGGCGCTTACCCTGCCGCTGGCGGGCCTCGGCCTCGCCCAGCACTTTCGCACCACCGCCACCGGCGCCTTCGACCGCCAGTTGGAGGCGCTGCTCAACGTGGTGATCGCCGGGCTAGCCTGGGACAACGTGCAGCAGCGGCTGGTGCAGGAGCGCAACCTCGGCGACCCGCGCTTCGAACAAGTCTTCTCCGGCTGGTACTGGCAGGTCAGCGACGGCGGCGAACGAGTGCTGACTTCGCGCTCGCTATGGGACCAGCGCCTGCCCGTACGCGAATCGACCGGGGTGGTCCGGCATGACCTGGAGGGCCCGCGCGGCGCACCGCTGCGTGTCGTCGAGCGCGACATTCACCTGGCCCCGCTCGAGGCGCCGCTGCACGTCAGCGTAGCGGCGCCGCGCGAGACGCTGGACCTCGAGCTGGACCGCTTCGCCCGACTAGTGGCGCTGTCGCTCGCCGGCCTGGGCCTGCTGGTGCTGACGATGCTGGCGCTGCAGGTGCGCTGGGGCCTGGCGCCGCTGCGGCGCATGCAGGGCAACCTGGTGCAGGTCGAGAACGGCGATGCCGAAAGGCTCGACACCCGCCTGCCCGCCGAACTGGCTCGCCTTGCCGGCGCCACGAACGCCGTGCTGGCTCGTGACCGGCGCCTGATGGAGCACGCCCGCCATGCCGCCGGGAATCTGGCTCACGCCCTCAAGACCCCGGTAAGCGTGCTGACCACCCTGGCCGATGGCATCGAGGAGCCGCGCCGCACCAAGATGCGCGACGAGCTCGAACGCATCGACGACGCCGTGCGCCACCATTTGGCCCGTGCCACCGCGGCGGGTGACGTCGGCCTGGCCCCCAAGGTCGCGGTGGCCGAGGTGCTGGCTCCCATTCTCGACGGCCTGGGGCGGCTTGCCGGTCGCCGCGGCGTGCAGCTCGAACACAGCCTGCCGGACGGCCTGCGCGTGCGAATGGCGCCCCAGGACCTTCAGGAGCTCGTCGGCAACCTGCTGGACAACGCCCTGCGCTGGGCGAACGGTCATGTCCGCCTGGAGGGGCGTACCGGGGACGACGGGATCTGGCTCTGCGTGAAGGACGACGGCCCCGGCATGGACGAAGCTCAGCGCCAAGCCGCCATGGGCCGAGGTGCACGCCTGGACGAGCGGCGCTCCGGTAACGGCCTGGGGCTGGCCATCGTCGCCGACCTGGTGACGCTGCACGGCGGCCGGCTGCAACTGGATGCCTCTCCCCTGGGCGGGCTGGCCGCTCACGTCTGGCTACCGGTTCGGCCGCTCGCCGCGGTTCCGGCAACGGTGGATTAGACCCCTTTCACGATTCGTGCCGCTTCCCGCCGCCGCTTGAGTTCGTAGACGACGGCAAACAATACGGTAATCAGGATCAGGATCAGCCCTAGCGCGTTGACCGCAGGCGTCAGCCCGGTACGCACCTTGGAGGCGATGTAGACCGTCAGCGTGGTATCGTAGCCGACCACGAACAGCGTGGTGTTGTAGTTCTCGAAGGATTGCAGGAAGGCGATGACGGCCGCCGAGTAGAGCGCCGGCTTGAGGTACGGCAGCAGGATGCGGCGGAACATCTGCCACTGGCTGGCACCGAGGTCCAGCGCCGCGCGCTCCATGGTGCGGTCGAACCGCTGCAGGCGCGCGGTGACCATCAGCATCACATAGGCCGCGATGAAGGTGGCCTGGCCCAGCACGGTGAGGAAGATCCCACCACTGACGCCGAACTGGCGCCAGAAGATCAGCGTCGAGATGCCGATGATCACGCCGGGCGTAAGCAGCGGCGAGAGGATCAGGGCGTAGAGGAACGGCTTGGCGCGGCTGGAGACGGTATTGAGAAACAGCGCCGTGGCGATGCCGATCGGCACCGCCACCAGCAGCACGCCGGTCGCCACGATCAGGCTGTTGCCGAGCGCCTGCCACATGCCGCTGTCGGCGGCGAGCTCGCCGAACCAGCGCAGCGTGGTGCCGTCCCACGGCGTCACCGTGGGAAATCGGCTGTCGTTGAAGGTCGCCGCCGCCATGATCAGCAACGGCAGGAACAGATAGGCGAAAAAGATCACCACATAGAAGCGCAGGCCGAAGGCGAGGAAGCGTTGCGAACTCATCTTCCGATGTCCCCCAGACCAACTTTAAACACTTTCATCACCAACGACATGAAGCCGATGCACAGTACCAGCAGCAGGAAGGCGTAGGCCGCGCCCTGGTTCCAGTTGCCGCCCTCGAAGAACCAGTTGTAGATGATTTGCGTGAACCAGCGGCTGCCCGGCGAACCGAGCAGCGCCGGCACGGCGTAGCTACCCGCCGCCAGCATGAAGGTCATGATGCAGCCGGTGGCGATGCCCGGCTTGGCGTGGGGAATGACGATGCGCCGATGGGTGCGCACGGTGCCGGCGCCGAGATCGCGGGCGGCGCGCACCTGGTTGTCGTCGAGGCTCTCGATGGCGTTGTAGAGAGGGAACACCATGAACAGGATGTAGGCGTAGACCATGCCCACCATGACCCCGCCGTTGCCGCTGAGGAAACGGATCGGCCGCTCGATCAACCCCAGCGCCATCAGCACCTCGTTGAGCGGGCCGCGAAACGCCAGGATGATGAACCAGGAGTAGGTGCGCAGGATCTCGTTGATCCAGAACGGCACGATCAGCAGCAGGATACACAGCGCGGCCTGGCGCGGGGTGGCGACCTTGGCCAGGTACCAGGCCAGCGGATAGCTCACTGCCAGCGTCAGCAGCGTGACCAGCACGCTCGACCAGATGGTCTTGAAGAAGATGGCGCGGTGGATGTCGTTACCGAACAGGGTGGCGTAGTT
>NZ_JAAQTO010000031.1 GCF_011742165.1 Billgrantia bachuensis
CAGGTTGGGCTTGAGCGAGTACTCGATCATCTGCAGCTGCGGCAGGGTCACCATCACGATCAGCCAGATCCCCAGCAGGGTGATGATGGCCATCGCCAGCGGCCCACCGAAGCGCGCCTGGAGCTGCCTAAACATGCGCGCCTCCAGCCTCCGCCTGGCTGCCCTCCACCACCTCGCCCGTGTCTTCGTCCACCACCGGGCTGCCGTCGTCGGGCAGCACCACGGCATCCGACGGATCGAAGCCGAATGTCATCCGCTGGCCCACGGCGAGCGCATCGGCCTGGTTGCGCGACACCTCATGGCCGAGCTGCACGCGCAGTTTCTCGCCCGAGGCGACCAGGCGCGTCTCGAGCATGACCCAGGCGCCCTCGAAGTGCACCGCCTCGATCTCGGTGTCGAAGCTGGGCCCCGTTACGCCTGCCGTGGCCGGGCGCAGGTGCTCGGGGCGTACGAACAGTACCGCCGCCTCGCCGTTGGCCAGGCGCTTCTCGCTGCTCGCGCGGCCGGCCAGTTCGCCCAGGGCGCCGCCATCGAGGCGCACCCGCTCACCTTCGCGGTCGATCACGCGTGCCTGGATGCGGTTGTTCTCGCCGACGAAGGCGGCAACGAAGCCGGTGGCCGGCTCGCGGTAGAGCGTCATGGGATCGGCGACCTGCTGGATGCGCCCCGCCGACATCACCGCGACCCGGTCGGACATGGTCAATGCCTCGCCCTGGTCATGGGTGATATAAATGAAAGTGATACCGGTCTTGCGCTGGATCGCCTTGAGTTCGGCGCGCATGTGCTGACGCAGCTTGAGGTCCAGCGCCGAGAGCGGCTCGTCGAGCAGCAGCACCCGGGGCTCTACCGCCAGCGCCCGTGCGATGGCCACGCGCTGCTTCTGCCCGCCCGAAAGCTCGGTGACCCTCTTCGGCCCGCTGCCCTCCAGTGCCACCAGCGCCAGTAGCCGCTCGGAAACCTCGCGCCGCTTGCGCTTGTCGACCCCGCGCACCTCGAGGCCGAACTCGATATTCTCGAAAACGGTCATCAGCGGGAACAGCGCCAGGTTCTGGAAGATCATCGCTGTGGGCCGGCGGTTGACCGGCACCCCGGCCATGGGCTCGCCGCCGATGATGACCTGCCCTTCGCTCGGAGTCAGAAAGCCGCTGACGATGTTGAGCAGGGTGGTCTTGCCGCAGCCCGAAGGGCCGAGAAAGCTGAAGAATTCGCCCGAGCCTATCGCAAGCGTGGTCTTCTCGATGGCGGTGAAATCGCCGAAGCGCATCACCACCTCGTCCAGTCTGACGCTACCGTCCATCAAAACCTCATGCACAAGATCGCCGCTACGCGGCTAAAACGAAGCGGGAAGAGCGGCGCTGCGCGCCCCTCTTCCCTCTTATCTCTTTAATCCGGCGCTTTATGCCGATAGGTAGCGATCCTGATACTCATTGCGCAGTGCCACGTACCACGGTTCCTGGATCGGCCACCACCACAGGTTGGCCAGGTCCTGCTCGGTATAGGAATCGGTGAAGAACTGGCGCGTCTCGTCGGGCAACAGCTCGGTGGCGCCCTTGGAGGTCGAGTTGTAGCCGGTCGCCTTGACGAACAAGGCGCCCGCCTCCGGCGTGTAGTACCAATTGATCAGCTCGTAGACGGCATCCGGATTCTGGGCGTTCTTGGGAATCACGAAGCCCTCCATCCACGCCAACGCTCCCTCCTTGGGCGCGCCGTAGGCGATGTCCTCACCCTCCTGCTGCAGGCGGAAGGCGGTGGAGTCCCAGGTCTGGCCGATGATGGCGCCGTTGGTGCGGAAGGCCGCCTGTGCGTCGTTCTCGGTATCCCAGAACTGCACCAGCATCTGCTTGTGCTTGACCGCCTCTTCGAGGATGACGTCGAAGTTGGCGCGCATGGCCTCTTCACTGCGGTAGGAGTCGAGCAGCGGATGCGGCAGCCGGCCCTCGCGCTCCAGCCACAGGCCGATGCCGACCAGTGCCGAGTGGCCACGCACGGTCACGCCCTGGCCGTGCTCGGGATTCCACAGGTCAGCGTAGCTGAGGTTGGCGCGGTCGATCTTGGCATCGCGGCGGTTCCAGGTGATCGCCTCGGTACCCCAGTCACTGGGCGCGAAGTAGCGCTTGCCATCGACCACGCCGCCCACTTCGGAACCCTCGATGGCGCTGTCAAGCGCGCCGGCCCAGTTGATGCGCGACTCGTCCAGCGGCTGTACCAGGTCGTAATCCAGGTAGCCCGGCACCCGGTCCACAGTGGGCATGATCACGTCGAAGCCGGTGCCGTCGGTGGCCCGCAGCGAGTTCATCAGCTCGTCATTGGTGCCGTAGGGGGTGAAGGTCGCGCGGATGCCGGTCTTCTCGGTGAAGTCGGCCAGCATCTCGTCGGTGAAATAGCCCGCCCAGGCATAGATACGCAGGGTCTGCTCCTGGGCCAAAACCTTGTTGATATAGAACGACGGCACGGTGGCGGCGGCGCCGGCAGCCAGGGTGCCTTTGAGGAAACGGCGACGGGTAAACGACATGACGGGTTCTCCATGAGGGTCTTGCACAGGGTGACAGGGGCCAGTGGGAGCTGGCTCCCGACCCTTATCGCGCGACTCCATGACGATGGGATGAACATTGAATGACCGTTCAATCCCCATGTAACAAAGAGTAGCAGCCTCTCAGGAAAAATCCGCACGGCGTTTCAACGCTGTTTCGTCCATACCGACGCCGCCTAGTCGGCTTGCTGACAATGCTTAACCTGCCTGGATCGCCACCTTCAGCACGCCGTCGCGCTGGTGCGAGAAGAGGTCGTACGCCTCGACGATGTTCTCCAGCGCGTAGCGATGCGTCACCATGGGCCCGAGGTCCAAGCGTCCGGTCTCGATCACCTGCATCAGCCGGCGCATGCGCTCCTTGCCGCCGGGGCACAGCGAGGTGACGATCTTGTGGTCGCCGAGGCCGGCGCAGAACGCACCGAGCGGAATGGTGAGATCGCCGGAATAGACCCCCAGGCTCGACAGGGTGCCCCCCGGCTTGACGACCCGCAGCGCTGCCTCGAACGTGGACTGCAGCCCCAGCGCCTCGATCGAGGCGTCCACGCCACGGCCACCGGTCAGGCGCAGGATCTCCTCGACCACGTCGACCTTGCGGAAGTCGAGGGTGATGTCCGCACCCATCTGCCGGGCCATGGCCAGGCGCTCGTCGACGCCATCCACGGCGATGATCAGCCCGGCGCCGCGCAGCCTGGCCCCGGCCGTGGCACACAGGCCGATCGGCCCCTGGGCGAATACCGCCACGCTGTCGCCGATCCTGATGCCCGCCGACTCGGCGCCGGCAAAACCGGTCGACATGATGTCGGGGCACATCAGTACCTGCTCGTCGGTCAGCCCGTCGGGCACTGGAGCCAGGTTGGCCTGGGCGTCGGGCACCAGCAGGTATTCGGCCTGGGCGCCGTCGATGGTGTTGCCGAAGCGCCAGCCGCCCATCGGTTTGTAGCCGTGGGCATGGTGGCCGCCATCCTGGGCGCTGCAGCCGTCCTGACAGGCATAGGAGGTGAAGCTGGGGCAGATGGCACCGGCGATGACACGTTGCCCCTCCTGATAACCCCGGACGTTGGCGCCCAGCTTCTCGATCACGCCGACCGGCTCATGGCCGATCGTCAGCCCCTTCTCGACCGGGTACTCGCCCTTGAGGATGTGTACGTCGGTGCCGCAGATGGTGGTGGTCGTGACGCGGATCAGGGCGTCGTTGGGGCCGATGTCCGGGATGGGCTTGTCGTCGATCTCGATGCGGCCCGGCTCGACGAATATCGCGGCCTTCATCATGGCTGGCATGGCGTTTCCTCATGGTCGTGATGCCGGCAACCGGCAGATGCCATCAGGTTCGACCAATATCGCCGACAGCGCCTTGATCCACGTCAATACTTCCGGGCGCCAACCTCCGCGCCGCTACATCACCGGCACGCCGGTCACCCATACGTGCAGATGGAAAGCGAACAGATAATAGGCGACCAAGCCCACCACGAGCGTAACGATGGTGCCGGAGGCGCGTGGCGTCACGGCCGGGGCCGGCTGGCGACGCCGGGCAGAGCGGAAGTCGAGCACGGCCCAGAGCAGGAAGGCACCGAAGAAAACGATGTCGCCAAGTCGCCCATTGGCCAGCAGGTGGGCAAAGGCCCACACCTTGACCGCCAGCACCATGGGATGGCCCAGCCTGGCCTTGATATGGTTATGGGGGACATAGGCCGCCACCAGCAGGATGAAGGCAGGAATCATCAGCAGCGAAACGAGATGGCGCAGGCCAACCGGCGGCGACCACACCCAGGTGGGGTCGAGCCGCATGCGCCCGAAACCCCAGATCGCCAGCGCCAGCCCGGCGATGGAAACGAGCGAGAACAGCGCCTTCCAGCGCTTCTCTCCCATACGACTCATTTGCTTGCGGCGCCAATCGTCGGCAAAGATACGAATCGAGTGCGTGCCAAGAAAGAGTATGAGGCCAACGATCATCACGAACACGGCAGTGCCTCCATCAGAAAAGATTGAACGAAACGTAGCCAAGCCTACTCACTTGATCTGCGCTTCGCCAGCGGCGGTGGAAGCTGGCCGCCACACAGGAGACCTCGATGAGTCACGATGCCCCGACCCTGCCCGACGTGCTGGCCGGTCCTCTACTGCGCCGTTTGACGACCGAGCGTCTGGTCCTGTGGCTGGTGGGCTCTCATCCTCTTGAGCTCTCTCTCATGCTGCACCCAGAGAGCCAGCCACCGCGGCGTTTGCTGCTGGGCGACGAGCGGCTGCAGCGCATTCCCGTGGGGCGTCATGCCTGGCTTCACTTGATCGACGTTTCGCTGGCCACACCACTACCCACCGGCACGCTGATTCACTACGACCTGAAGGTATTCGGCGAATCCGGTGAAGGCGGTATCGCCGACTGGGCGCCGCACCTGCTGCATGAAGGCTCGAGCTACCCGAGTTTCGTACTGAGCGAGCGCCACCACCGCCTGCTGCACGGCTCCTGCCGCAAGCCGCATCACGACGGCCCCGACGGCCTGGTATGCGCCGATGCCTGGCTCGCCGAGCGCCGCCGAAAACCGCAGGAGTGGCCGGCCTGGCTGTTGATGACCGGCGACCAGGTCTATGCCGATGACGTGGCCGGCCCCATGCTGGTGGCCATTCATGCGCTGATCGCGCGGCTGGGGTTGTTCGACGAAACACTGGAGGGTGCCACGGTGCCCGACAGCCAGGCGCTTTACGGCGACGAAAACACCTACTATCAGCGTGCGGCACTGCTACCGGACACCGAGAGCGGCACCGCCCTGCGCGAGCGTTTCTTCGGCGGCGTACGCAAGCCGGTGTTCACCACGGCCAACGCACACAACCATCTGATCACTTTCGCCGAAGTCATGGCCATGTATCTGCTGGCATGGTCGCCGGTGCCTTGGCGCCTGGTCGAGACGAAGCCTCCTCCTCTCGACGGAGAGGACCATCAGCGCTACCTGGCCGAGCAGGGCATCATCGAGCGCTTCGTGGAAGGCCTGCCCGCCGGCGCCCGTCTGCTTGCCCACCTGCCCACGCTGATGATCTTCGACGACCACGACGTGACCGACGACTGGAATCTCACCGCCGATTGGGAGCAGATCGCCTACGGCCACCCCTTTTCACGACGCATCATCGGCAATGCCATGCTCGCCTACCTGTTCTGCCAGGGCTGGGGCAACGACCCCGACCGGTTGGCCGAACTCACCGCACGAGGCGCGGGACTGCTGAAACAGGCCCGGCAGCAGGGGGGCTGGCTCCTTGCCGAGGAGCAGGACGATCTGCTGCGGCGGCTGCGGCACTTTCAAGGCTGGGAATTTCATATTCCGGGGCCGCCTCCGCTGCTGGTACTGGATACCCGCACGCGTCGCTGGCGCAGCGAACGCCACCCGGCCCGCCCCTCGGGCCTGATGGACTGGGAGGCGCTGATCGAGCTTCAGGAGGCCATGCTCGACGCCCCTTCGGCGATTATCGTTTCGCCTGCCCCCATGTTCGGCGTCAAGCTCATCGAGGCCGTGCAGCGTCTCTTCGTCCTGGCCGGCAAGCCGCTGATGGTGGATGCCGAGAACTGGATGGCCCATCGTGGCGCCGCGAGCGTCATGCTCAACATCTTTCGTCACTCGCGCACGCCAGGTAACTACGTCATTCTCTCCGGCGACGTGCACTACTCCTTCGCCTATGACATCCAGCTACGGCAACGTAAAGAAGGTCCGCGGCTCTGGCAGATCACTTCAAGCGGCATCAAGAACGCCTTTCCCGATACCCTGCTCGACTGGTTCGACCGCCTCAATCGCTGGCTCTACTCGCCCCGCTCGCCGCTCAACTGGTTCACCAAGCGTCGCCGGCTGGCGATACATCCGCGCGACCCCGACCGTGCCAAGGCGGGCGAGCGGCTGTGGAACGGCAGCGGTGTCGGCTTGGTCGATTTCGACGACGCAGGATGCCCGCGCGATATTCGTCATCTCGACGCTCGCGGTTTCGAGGTGGGTTTTCCTCCCGCCCGGGAGCGTTAGAAAAGCCGCGGCGGATTGTCTTCGCGCCAGAGCGGGCCTAGGCTGTGGCTAGGTCCACCGGAGCATGGAAGCCATGACCTCATCCCGCCCCTCCCCGGCCAACGCTCACGATGCACGGCGCTCCCTGTGGTATGCCGTGCTGGTGGGTGCAGGCATCATGGCTGCCATTGACGAGATCGTCTTCCACCAGTTGCTGCAGTGGCATCATTTCTTCGATCATGCCACGCCAATGATTGGCATCGTCTCGGATGGCCTGCTGCATGCGGCCGAGTTGCTCGCCATCGTGGTCGGCACCTTCCTCTTGATCGACCTGGCGCACCGACACCGGCTAGCGGCACGCTGGGCCTGGGCCGGCGTGTTCCTCGGCATGGGCGGTTTCCAGCTGGTCGACGGTATCGTCAGTCACAAGCTGCTGCGCATCCATCAGATCCGCTATGGCGTCGACCTGCTCCTCTACGACCTGACCTGGAACCTTTGCGCCCTGGCGTTGCTGCTGGTCGGCACCTGGCTCTACCGGCGGGCCAGACGGCTGGAGCGGAGTTAAACCAGTGCCCTCCGCTCAAGGGTATGGCAGCGATGGGTCGCCGCTGGCATGGCTACCGCTCGTTCTGCTCGGCCTGGTCACGCTGGTCTATTTGGCAGCCGCCCGGCGCCAGCGTCTAAGCAATAACGGCTGGAGCGGCTGGCGCTGCGCTTTCTTCTCCCTGGGCAGTATGCTGCTCGCCGCAGCCGTGGCGCCGCCGGTCATGGCCTGGGCCCATCACGACCTGCGCGGCCATATGGCGGTGCACCTGCTGTTCGGCATGTTGGCACCATTGGCCTGGGTGCTGGCCGCTCCCGTGACGCTGCTGCTGCGCTCTTTGCCGCAAGCGGCTGCGCGAGGCGTTACCGCCCTGCTCAGGAGCTTGCCGATACGCAGCGTGTCGCACCCGGTCACCGCCCTGCTGCTCAATATCGGCGGCATGTACCTGCTCTACCTCACCCCGCTGTATGCCGCCTCGCAGCATAGTGTCCTGCTCAACGGCTGGGTGCACCTGCACTTCCTCGCGGCTGGCTACCTGTTCTGCTGGTCGATCCTGGCGGGTCCGGACGCCTCGCCACACCGGCTCGGCCTACGCTTTCGCCTGGGCGTACTGTTCATCTCCATGGCCGCCCACGCCCTGCTGGGCAAGCTCATGTACGGCTACTTGTGGCCGCGCGGCACCGGCCACGGCGTTGAGGAGATCCAGGCTGCTGCCCAGCTGATGTACTACGGCGGCGACCTGGCCGAGCTGTTGCTCGCCGTGGCGTTGCTGTGCCTGGCGCACCGCCACCGGCCTCGTGCCTCACCAGGCGTATTCGAGCTGCATGGCGACCAGGTTGGCGGTCGGCAATCCGTACCGCTCGCTAATATCCAGAAGCGCGTCGTCCAGCGCCGCGGCTGATGGCTCCATCACCGGCCGCAGCGTTTCAGTCGTGTTCGTCTCCTGCTCCTCCGCCTCGATGACGAGACCTCTGCGGGAGCGAATCCATTGCTCGCCGGGGTGTGTCGTTACGACGCTGGAGCGATACGTGCGGGACCAGGCATCGGCACTCAGTGCCAAGGCGATCTCATCGATGCCATCCTCGACCGGCACTTCGAAGCGTTCATGATTCCAGAAGGCCAATTTATTGCGCGCGATGGTCAGCAGCATTTCAAGTGACAGGCCAAAAGCATCCGAATCGTGTCTTTCATCGAAATCCGCTATGCCAAGGTCAAGTGCAAGGCGGTCCGCCTGTGCCGCCCCAGCCACCGCTTCGACCAGTGCCAGCGAAACGGGAACGGAAGCCGACACGCCGGTAGTCGTCACCACGCGCCCATCGACCACGAAGCGGCGATCGCGTACCCAGGTCGTGTCCTGGTAGCGTCGGCGGAGCTTGCTCAATGAAAACCAATGACCTGTCGCCGACTTGCCCTGCAGCAGCCCGGCATGAGCCAATGTCTGCACGCCATCGCAGACCCCGACGATGACGGCACCGGACTCGGCTTGTCGCTGCAGCCACCGGATGGCTTTCGGATGGTCGGGGCGATGCAATGCCGGCACGATGACGATATCGGCTCCGCCCGGCTGCTGTTCATCGAACTCTTCCGTGGTCTGTTCTGCTCGTATCTTCAATACCGGATGCAGTTGCACAGGGCCTGGCCGTGTGGAGACCGATACCACGTCCATTCTTCCCGATTCCCTCAAGACGCCGTAGGGAACCATGAAATCCGTCGTTTCAGTGCCGCCGTTGGCGGCCAGGACCGCTACCAGATGCCGTTCTCGCCCATCCTTGGGCGCCGGCAGTTCCAGGGAACGATGCTCGAGCAGACGCGCAGCACCCGGGTTGCCATAGCGCCAGCTCACCAACGCGACCATGGAGAGAATCAACACGGCCAGACCAACCAGCCTCGAGACGTAACGTGTGGGCATCAAGGGAGTTCTCCGAGAAGTAATCCGCTCATGCTGCGTCACACCTGACTCTGGCGTAAATGACAAAGTCATCGCAGAATACGCCAATGCGATTCTCCACCTCGAAACCACATACCGTTGCTCTGATCGGCTTCGATGGCATCCAGGCGCTCGATCTGGTCGGTCCCATGGAAGTATTCAGCAAGGCCAATACCCACTGCCCCGAGGCAGCACCAGCTTATCGCCTCCTTCTGGCTTCCCCGTACGGCGGCGACATCGTTTCCAATGCGGGTTTACGTATCGCCGGGACCCTGCCCATGGCGGCACTGCCAGCGTCACTGGACACCCTGATCGTTGCTGGGGGAAGTGAGGAAGGATTGCGCCGGGCCGCGGCGGAAACCGACCTGCTGGCCTGGCTGCAGGAGCGCGCACGCAGCACCCGTCGCGTAGCCAGCGTCTGTACCGGTGCCTTCGTTCTCGCGGCGGCCGGGCTGCTGCGCGGGCGACGCGCAGCGACACACTGGTCGGCGTGCGATAGGCTGCAGCAAATGTGGCCCGACATTAGCGTCGACCACGGTGCGATCTATACTGCCGAGCCGCCTTTCTACACGTCTGCCGGCGTGACCACGGGCCTCGACCTCTGTCTATCGCTGGTGGAAGCCGACTGCGGTTCGCAGGTGGCCCTTGGTGTGGCTCGCGATCTGGTCCTGTTCATGCGCCGACCAGGTTCGCAAGCTCAGTTCAGCGCCGCTCTGCAAGCCCAGGCCGCCGCAGGTTCCCGCCTGTCGCCACTGGTCAACGCGATTATCGAAGATCCGACCGGTGACCTGAGCGTGCCTGCGTTAGCAGCACGCATCAGTATGAGTGAACGCACCTTCGTGCGCCGCTTTCGCGAAGAGATCGGCGAAACGCCCGCCCAATTCGTCAAGCAGGCGCGGGTCGACCGCGCCAGGACACTGTTGGAGACCTCCCGCTGGCCTCTGGCCCGCATTGCCGAACGCTCTGGTTTTGCCAGTCTTGATAGCCTGCACCGTACTTTCCAAAGACTGGTGGGTGTCACTCCATCCGCCTATCGCAGCTACTTCGGCACGCCCGGCCAGGCTTCCAATAAGGATGGCTAAGCTCGCCCCTCCGGCTGCGCCAGGGGATGATAGGCAGGGCCTTCGATCACCTCGCCGTCGGTATCGAAGCGGCTGCCGTGGCAGGGACAATCCCATGTCGATTCGCTGGGGTTCCAGTGCACGATGCACTTCATGTGCGGGCACACAGCGGACAGCACCTTGAGTTCGCCGGTTTCGGTGCGGTGGATGGCGAGCTTCTCGCCATCCACCGTGGCTACCCGAGCCTGCCCCGGCTCGATGCCGTCGAAAGTTTCGAGTTTCTCGATACCCAGGTAGTCCTTGACCATGTGCTTGGTGACGGTGACGTTCTCCTTGGCATATTGCAGCGCCGACTTGCCCGGCGTGATCCGCCGAGCGCCAAAGTGGGCATGCCAGGGATTGTCGCGCTCCAGGATCTGGTCGGAGATGATCAGACCGGCCAGGGTGCCCCACACCAGGCCGTCGGCAGCGAAGCCGGTTGCCATGTAAAGGTTGTCGTGGCTATGCATGCGGCCAATGTAGGGCAGCCCGTCGGGCGAGCTGTACTGCTGGGCAGACCAGCCATGGGTGAAGGCTTCGACGTCGAAGTGGGTCTCGAGATATTCGCGTAGCTTCTGGTAATGGTCGCCATGATGCTCGCCGGTCTTGTGCTTTTCGCCGATCACCATCAGGTACTCTCCCTCGCCATACTGGTACCTGCGCAGCGAGTGGAAGGGATCGAGCACCCAGATGATGCCCTCGGGATACTCGCCGCTCCTCAGCTTGGCGCTGACGGCATACTCGCGCGACACCAGCATGCCCGCCTGAACCAGGTTGATGCCTTTGGGGGTATGGGTGGCTTGAACGATATGCTTCGCGGCGACGCTGGCCTCGTCGGTTCTGACGATGCCCTTGCCGGGATCGACCTCGCGCACCGGGCTGTGCTGAACGATCACCGCACCTTCGCCCTGCAAACGGTTGGCCAGCCCTTCGACGTAGTGCAGCGGATTGAACTGGGCCTGGTTGGCAATACGAATGCCCCAGCTATCGAAGGGTAATCCGGGGCTCTCCGCCATCTCGGCATCGAGCCCGGCGCTGACCAACGCGTCGAGTTCCTCGTTCAGGTCGTGCCGGGCATGCTGCCGGTCTTCGGTCGACAGGCGATAGGCCGGCTGACGCTTGAACTGGCATTCGATGCCAAGTCGCTCGATCGTCACCTCGATATGGTCGACGGCTTCGGCCCTGGCCCTAACCACGTCGGCCGCCACCTCGTCGCCCCACTTGCGGCGCAGCGGCGCCTGCCCCGAAGCCAGCGTGGCGTAAAGATTGCCTGTGGAACCACCTGTCACACCAGCCCCCACCGTGGCAGCCTCCAATACCATGACCCGCTGTCCCGCTTCGGCCAGTGCCAGCGCCGCGGTGAGCCCGGTGATGCCGGCGCCGATGATGGCGACGTCCACCTCGCTATCTTCTGTCAGGGAGGGATGTTCGGCGACACCGCGGCTGCCCAGCTTCCATATCGATTCCATAACGACTCCTTCCGTCGGCAAGTCAGGCTACTGCCCACAGTTATAGTTGTCCCGCCGAGGCTGCGCTAACGCGTGGCGACTTTGCCAAGCCCGGCCCACGCTTCGCTGCGCTTGCCAGACGGGGCCAAGCAATTACCTTGAGATAAGGCTAGTGCCCACTCAAGGAGGACATCTCATGGCACAAACCATTCCGACCGCCGCGCTCGGCTTGGCTGCCGTTGCCCTATCCCTGTCGCCGCTCGCCTCGGCGCAACCTAAGGAGTCCGTTCAGACCGAAGCGGGCGCCATGGGGATCGAAACCGTTGTGGATGGACTCGTGCATCCGTGGGGCATGGCGTTTCTGCCCGACGGACGAATGCTCATCACCGAGCGCGAGGGTCGTCTGCGGCTCCTCTCGCAGGAGGAAAATCTCTCCGACCCGCTCGAGGGCGTGCCCGAAGTGTTCAACCAGGGCCAGGGCGGACTTCTGGATGTCGCCCTGCACCCCGACTTCGAATCCAACCGATACGTCTATCTCTCCTTCTCGGAGCCCGGCGACGAAGGCGCCACCACCGCCCTGGGCCGTGGCCGTCTGGAAGAAGACCAGCTCGAGGACTTCGAAGTGATCTTCCGCATGGAGCCGAGGGTCGAGCACGAGAACCACTTCGGCGGTCGCATCGTCTTTACCGACGATGGGACGCTTTTCCTCACCCTGGCCGAGCGCTTCCAGTTCGACCCGGCCCAGGATCCGTCCAACCATCTCGGTACCATCGTGCGCCTCAACGACGACGGCACGCCGGTCGACGGCAACCCCTTCCTCGATGACGAAGAGGCCCGCGACGAGATCTGGTCCTACGGCCACCGCAACATCGAGAGCGCCGCCCTCCATCCCGAGACGGGCGAGCTGTGGGTGGCCGAGATGGGGCCGCTGGGTGGCGACGAACTCAACCGACCCGAGGCGGGGCGCAACTACGGCTGGCCCGAGGTGAGCTGGGGTAAACACTACGACGGAGAGGAAATCCCCGACCCCAGCGACGACGGCGACTACGCGGGTTCGGTCAAGCAGTGGACACCGGTCATCTCGCCTTCCGGCATGATCTTCTACACCGGCGACACCCTGCCGGAGTGGCAGGGCAGCATGCTGATCGGCGGGCTTTCGGAGCAGGGCCTGGTGCGTATCACGCTTGAAGGCGAAGAGGTCACCGATGAAGAGCGGATTCCACTTGGCGCTCGCATTCGCGACGTCGAGCAGGGGCCGGATGGCCTGGTCTACGTTCTCACCGACGAAGCGGACGGCAAGCTGATACGCCTTGAGCCGCTCGAGGGCGACAGCGCTTGAGATCGGCATCACTTACATCGCAAGTACTCAGTCACATAAAGCAACCGATGAAAATCGTATAAACGCCGGAGCATTGCTACGTTGTAGAAGCTAGACAAAGGAATGCTTTACCAAAGCGAAAGGAGGACACATGAAGATCGATAGCCCCCAGGAACTCTTCGCCCGCATGCTATCCGAGACCAACAGCGCCGAGAAGCAGATCACTCGCGCGCTGCCCAAGATGGCGCGTGCCGCCGATGACCCGAAGCTGGTCGAGGCTTTCCAGCATCACCTCGAGGAAACCCAGGGCCAGTTGGAGCGCATCGAGCAGGCGGCCGACTCCATCCCCGATATTCGCCTCAAGCGCATCAAGAGCCAAGCCATGGAGAGCCTGATTCAGGAAGGGGAGGAGCTGATCGACGCCACCGAGAAGGGGCCGCTGCGTGATGCCGGCCTGATCGCCGCGGCTCAAAAAGTGGAGCATTTCGAGATCGCAAGCTACGGCACGCTATGCGAACTGGCCGAGCAGCTGGGTCACACCAAGGCCAAGGAGATCCTGGCCGAAACGCTCAAGGAGGAGAAGGCCACCGATGACAAGCTGAGCAAGATGGCCAAGCAGGACATCAACAGGAAGGCGAGCTAAGTAACCGCTTTCTTACCTCGCGGCAGGCCGGCTCTCGGCCTGCCCGCTCGTTCTGATCCACGCTTTTCCCGGAGGCCTGAAACAGCCGGGCGTGAGCACTACGCCTCCACGCCGAAGACATGCTTTAGGTAGCGCACATAGCTCTCGTCGCGCGACATGGTCTTGCCCGGCGAATCGGATATCTTGGCCACGGGTTGGCCATTGCACGAGACCATCTTGATCACGATGTTCATCGGCTTCACACCCGGCACGTCACAGGTCAGGTTAGTGCCGATACCGAAGCTGGTGCGGATGCGCCCCTCCAGCGCCGTCTTGATGTGCATGGCCTTGTCGAAGGTCAGGCTGTCGCTGAAGATCAGCGTCTTGGTCTTCGGGTCGATGCCCAGCGACTCGTAGTGGCGAATGCACTTCTCGGCGAACCACAGCGGGTCGCCGCTGTCGTGACGCAGCCCATCGAAGAGCTTGGCGAAGTAAAGATCGAAGTCGCGCAGGAAAGCATCGAGAGTAACCGTATCGGTCAAGGCGATGCCCAGGTAGCCGCGATATTCCTGCACCCAGGCCTCCAGTGCGGCCCGCTGGCTGTCCACCAGGCGGCTGCCCAGTTGCTGGTGCGCCATGACCCATTCGTGAGCCATGGTGCCCATCGGGCTGATGTCGTGACGCCGCGCAATATCGACATTGCTGGTGCCGACGAAATTGCCCGGAAACTCCTCCTCCATGACCGTAACGATCGCCTCCTGCACGGGCTGAGAGAGGCGCCGGCGCGTGCCGAAGTCGGCCAGGTTGAAGCTCGCCAGTTGCTCGGATGTATAGGCCTCGCGCAGGCTATCGAGCTTGCGGCGCAGTTGAGCCACGGCCTGGTCGATCTCGACTTCGGGGTAGAGGGTGCGATTGCGCACCTCGCTGATGATGGCGAGTATCACGATCTCGAACAGGATGCTGTGCGACCACGGCCCGTCGATGACGATACACAGCTCGCTGCCCTGCATGCCGACCTGGACGTATTCCGGCCGGAAGCGGAACAGCTCCAGGAAGCGGATGAAATCGGGTGACATGTAGGCGAAGCTCGCCAGATAGGCCGACTCCTCGCGCGACAGCTGCAGCGTGGCGAGTCGGTCGATCTGCTCGCGAATCTCGGGAATGTAGCGCTCCAGGGGCTCGGCATCGCGACAACGGAACTCCCAGGTCACGCTGGCATTGGGGTACTGGTGATGGACCCCCTGCATCATGGTCAGCTTGTACCAGTCGGTATCCAGCAATGACCGGATAATCGGTCCTTCGCGGTAGGTCTCGCCCATGTCGCCTTCCGTTTGCGTGATCAGTAGCTTGCGTCTCTCCGTTCAGGCTAGCGCTCGCCGCGCTTCTCTACCACCCGCGACGCCCGCTCGGGGCTCTGCGGTACGGCAGCCAGGAATTCGTCCGCCGCGGCATGTGCAGGCCGGCTGGCCAGGCTGACGCCGACGAAGGTAAGGCTCGCGACGACGATGCCCCACACTCCTGCCGGCAACCCCAGGAAGCTGTTGCCGATGGCGTAGACGAACAGCACGAAGGCGCTGGCAACGATGACGCTTGCCAGCACGCCGGGAGCGGTGCCTCGGCGCCAATAGAAAGCCCCGATGATGGCCGGCACCACGGCCACGAGCCCGGCCGATGCGGCCACCGAGAGCACCGCGATCAGGCTCAGCTGCAGTTCGGCAAAGCCCAGCGCCAACAGCGCAATGACCGGGATGACCCACTTGCCGACGGCGAGCTGGCGCGCCTCGCTGCTCCCCGGCCTGAGATTGCCGTAGACGTCGCGGGCGACCATCGAGGAGAGCGTCAGCATGATCGAGTCGATGGTCGAGACCGCCGCCGCCAGGATGCCGATCATCACGATCACGCCCAGCAGGGGCGGTACGTGACTGGAGGTCAGCAGCGATGGCGTGGCCAGGTCGGCGTTGTCGAGCTCCGGAAAGGCAACGATGGCAGAGAGCCCCCACAGCACCGAGACCAGAGTGTAGACGAAGCCGAAGAGCAGGAAACCGAGCAGCATCCGGCGCATCGCCGTAAGCGACGCCGGCATGAACAGGCGCTGGCTGACCTGGGGATTGGAGAGGCTGAAGAAGAACCAGGGAATGGTCAGGCCCAGGAAGGTGGTGAAGGTGAACAGCCCCTCCCCCGGCACCACCAGCATCTCGGGGTGCTCCGTTGCCAGCGTATCGAACAGCACCTGAAAGCCGCCCAACCCCTGGATGACCAGGAAGGTCACCAGCGTGGAGGCCACGATCATCATGATTGCCTGCAGCGAGTCGGTCCACATCACCGAGCGAATGCCGGCAATGTAGGAGAAGAACAGCGCCAGCGCCGTGGCCAGCAACACCCCGACGGTGAAAGGCACCGTGCCCTGGGTGGTGCCCTGCAGCAGGTAGCCGATCCCGGCGAGCTGCACCGCCGCGTAGGGAATCAGAAACAGGCAGTTGGAAAGCGCCACCACGATCGCCACCGCCCGGCTGTCGTAGCGTCGGCCCAGCATCTCGCTGGGGGTGACGAAGCCGAAGGCCTTGCCCACGGCCCAGAAGTGCGGCCCGAACACCGCCACCAGCGAGACCCCGGCGAAATAGACGATCTCGAACCCCAGCGCACCCACGCCACCGGCATAGGTCAGCCCCGCGAGCCCCACCATCATGAAGGCGCTGTAGGTGGTCGCACTGTAGCTGAGCGCCGAGACGAAGCCGTTCATCTGCCGATTGCCGAGGAAGTAGCCCGACATGTCTTGGGTCTTGCCCTGACGCGACAGAATGGCAATGACGATGGCGATCGCCAGATAGCCCGCGATGGCCCACCACACGAGGGAAACGGTCATGTCACCGATCCTCGAAGTCGCGGGTGAGGAAAACGTTCAGCGCGATCACGGCCAGCCCCGCCAACGCCCAGAACAGGAAACTGCCGTACCAGCGCGACACGTCGCTGAGCAGCGTGTAGGGAACGGCATAACACAACGCGACAACGAGCCAGACCAGCCAGATCCCCTTGCTGCGCGATCCCTTGTGCTTTACTTCCCTGCCTTTACGCATAGGCCTCCCTTTCGCCTTGAACGAAGTCCATGCCCTCAGCCTAGATGATGGCCGCCGGTTCGCTGGGTTTTCCCCTCGGACTTCGATCTACACTGTCGCGAAGAGTCGTTCCACTTCCCGGTCGCACACCACAGTGAGCTGCCATGCAATTCGTCAACGAATACCCCCATGCCGTCGAGCGGCATGACCTCGTCCGGATTCCCATGCGCGACGGGGTGCACCTCTGCGCACGCCTGTGGCTTCCGAACAGCGCGCACGATGCGCCGGCACCGGCCATTCTCGAATACATCCCCTACCGACTGCGCGACGGCACCGTACTGCGCGATGCCATGCACCATCATTACTTTGCCGGGCACGGCTATGCATCGCTGCGCGTGGATCTACGGGGCAGTGGCGAATCGGAAGGCGTGTTGCGCGACGAGTACCTCGAGCAGGAACTCGCCGATGGCGAGGATATCCTGGCCTGGATCGCCCAGCAGCCATGGTGCGATGGCAGTGTCGGCATGATCGGTATCTCATGGGGCGGGTTCAACGGCCTGCAACTGGCCGAACGGCGCCCCGAACCGCTCAAGGCCGTGGTCAGCGTCTGCTCCACCGACGACCGCTATGCCGATGACGTGCACTACATGGGAGGTTGTCTGCTGGGTGACAACCTCTCCTGGGCCTCGACCATGTTCGCCTTGAATTCGCTGCCGCCGGACCCTGAGGTAGTCGGCGAACGCTGGCGTGAGATGTGGCGCGAGCGGCTGGAGGGCAGCGGTCTGTGGCTGGCGACCTGGCTCGATCACCCCCATCGCGACGCTTACTGGCGGCACGGCTCGATCTGCGAGAACTTCGCCGGCGTCGAAGCCCCGGTGCTCGCGGTGAGCGGCTGGGCAGACGGCTACTCCAACGCGGTGCCTCGACTGGTGGAGCAGCTCCCCGGTGTGTGCAAAGGCTTGATCGGCCCCTGGAGCCACAAGTACCCCCACCTGGGTCAACCGGGCCCGGCCATCGGCTTTCTTCAGGAGTGCCGGCGCTGGTGGGACCAGTGGCTCAAGGGTGAAGCCTGCGGCATCGAGCGGGACCCGGCGCTGCGCGTGTGGATGCAGGAGAGCATGCCACCGGCGGCGCGGTACGACCAGCGACCCGGCCGATGGGTCGCCGAGCCGACCTGGCCCTCAGAGAACGTCACATCCTGGCGGCTGCCGCTGGCACCGGGGCGGTTGTGCATGGATGAAGAATCTCCGAGCGAACAGGCCGCCCAGTCGGTGCAGTCGCCCCTCTCCTGCGGCCTTTACGCGGGCAAGTGGTGCTCCTATGTGGCCGGCCCCGACCTGCCCCTCGACCAGCGCCGGGAGGACGGCGGTTCGCTGGTCTTCGATTCGCCGCCTCTCGACGAGACGTTGGAGATTCTGGGCCAGCCCCGTGTCGAGCTGGCCCTGTCAGCCGACCGGCCCGTGGCCCAGGTTGCCGTGCGCCTGTGCGACGTGGCGCCCGACGGCAGGTCGACTCGCGTCACCTATGGGCTGCTCAACCTGACCCACCGCGACAGTCATGCCGACCCATCGCCGCTGGAACCTGGCCAGTCCTACCGGGTCAGCGTGAAGCTGAACGACGTTGCCCAGGCGTTTCCTGTCGGCCATCGGATCAGGCTCTCTCTCTCCAGCTCGTACTGGCCCCTGGCCTGGCCGGCTCCCGAGCCGGTGCAACTGACAATCCGGAACCGGGACAGCGCGCTGGTCTTGCCGCTGCGCTCGCCGCGCCCCGAGGACACCGAACTGAAGCCCTTCGCAGCACCCGAGTGTGCCCCGCCTCCCACCAGCACGCCGCTCGAGCCGGCGATACACCGCTGGGATATCCGGCATGAGCTGGAGAGCGATACCACAATGCTGGAGGTAACCGATGATTCGGGCGCGCTGCTTCTGGACGAGACAGGCATGACGACCCGCACCCGGACGCAGGAACGCTACAGCTCACGCCAGCAGGACTTCGATTCCATCCGCGGCGAAACGCACTGGGAGTGTGGGCGCAGTCGAGGCGAATGGAGCATCCATACCGTGACCCACACGGTACTCACGGCCAACGCGCAGAACTTTCAGCTCCAGGCCAGCCTGGAAGCCTTCGAGGGTGAGCGTCAGGTCTACTACAGAACCTGGCACCGCACCATTCCGCGCAAGCTGGTCTAGTTGACGTACAAGCGGCTCCAACCCGCTTGCCCAAGCGTTCTCTCAGCCAGGCCGAGAGGACCGGCCAGCGCTGCCCGCTCCGACGGTATCGGTGTCGGGGTCTTCCGGGGTGTTCACAGGAAAATGACAGCGAAAGGTATGCCCCTCCTCTGCCGTGGTGACTTCCGGATCCACCTGGCTGCAGATCTCTTGCGCCTTGGGGCAGCGAGTATGAAACTCGCACGCCGGGGGACGCTGCATCAGGCTGGGTACGTCGCCACGAGCCTCGATCCGTTCCAGCCTGGCATCCGGGTCGGGCTCCGGGTTCGCCGAGAGCAGCACTTCGGTATAGGGATGGCGAGGGCGGTAAAAGACCTCCTCGGTCGGGCCTTTCTCGACGAAGCGCCCCAGGTACATGACCGCCATGTGATCCGAAATATGGCGTACCACATTGAGATTGTGGGTGATGACCAGCATTCCGATACCTAGCTCTTCCTGCAATCGAGCCAACAGGTTGATGACTTCGCCTTGCACCGAGACATCGAGCCCAGCCGTTGGCTCATCGGCGATGATCAGCCGCGGGTCGAGGGCAAGCGCCCGCGCCACCCCCACGCGGCGCGCCTGGCCGCCGGAAAGCTGATGCGGGAAGCGCTGGGCGAATTCCTCACTGAGCCCGACCATCTCCAGCAGTCGCTTGGCCTCGACATCCCTGTCCCTGTCGCGTATGCCATGGATCAAGAAGGGTTCGGTGATCAGCGAACGCACGGTCAATCTGGGGGAAAGCGACCCGACCGGATCCTGAAACATCATGGCCATGTCGCGGCGAAAGGGCTTATAGCTTCGCTGCGAGAGGTCGGTCAACTCCCGGCCGTCGAAACGGATCGATCCGGAGTGAGCCGGATTGAGGCCCATGAGAGTGCGAGCGATGGTCGACTTACCCGAGCCGCTCTCGCCCACCAGCCCCAGCGTCTCGCCCGGCCGCACCTGGAAGGAGACGTCGCACACCGCATCGATATAGGGATCGGAGGTACGTGTCGCCAGGGCGCGCAGCATCCCCATGCTGCGAAAGCGAACCTTGAGGTTTTCGACTTCCAGCAGTGCATTCATGGGCGTCCTCCCTCCTCGTTGCCTCCTTGCACCAGATGCCCTTCCTCCTTGTCGCGACTCGCTTCGGCCGGGTCGCGCAGGTGGCAGCGCGCGGTGTGCGTAGCCCCGCTATCGACACGCCCGCTATCGACGTCGTAGCTAGGCGGGTGCTCCTCGTGGCAGCGCTCGAAGACATAAGGGCAGCGGGTCTTGAAGATGCAGCCCTGGGGCACCCGGTTGAGCAGGTTGGGCACATTGCCCGGTATCGTCGGCAGACGACGCGTCTTCTCGCGAATCCGCCCCGGGTCGCATTGCAGCAGCGCTTGGGTATAGGGGTGGCCGGGCTTGTGAAAGATGTCCCGCACGCTGCCGCTCTCGACCACCTCGCCGGCGTACATGACGATGACGTCATCGCACAGCTCCGCTACCGTACCCAGGTGGTGGGAGACGAAGAGAATCGAGCAGCCCAACTCTTGCTGCAGCCGCTTCAGCAGGTCGATGATCTGTACTTCCATCGTCGCGTCCAGCGCCGTGGTCGGCTCGTCGGCCAGCAGCAGCGCAGGCTCGACCAGCATGGCCATGGCGATGCAGATGCGTTGACGCATGCCCCCCGAAAATTGGTGAGGATAGTTCTGGATGCGGTCCTCGGGGTCGGGAATGCCCACCCGGCCCAGGGCCTCTATCGCTCGCCGGCGTTTCTCCGCCTTGGGAGCGCTGTCGCGGTACTGGATGTCGATCATATGGTCGCCCACCGACAGCACCCGGTTCAGCGATGTCATCGGGTCCTGGAAGATCATCGACATCCGCTGACCGCGAATGTCGCGCATCTGGCGAGGCGACAGCTCGAGCAAGTTCCGACCGTCGAGAAAGATCTCCCCCTGCGTGACGAGGGCGTTCTCTGCCAGCAGCCGAATGATGGCATAAGCCAGCGTCGACTTGCCGCTGCCGCTCTCTCCCACCACGCCGACGATACGCCCCCTGGGCACCGTCAGGGAGATATCGCGCAGCGCATGAATTCGTCCCTTGGGACTGCCGAAATCCAGCGACAGGTCACGGACCTCGAGCAGCGTGTCCGCCCTCTCCGGTGTCGTCGCTTGCAGGGAGGCCTGTGTCATAGATCCCTCCTCAGCTTGGGATCGAAGATGTCCCGCAGTGCCTCGCCCAGGAAGGTGAAACCCAGCGTCGTCAGGATGATGGGAATACCGCCGGCGATGACCGGCCACGGCGAATTCTGGATATAGTTGTAGCCGTTGTTGAGAATCGTGCCCCAGGAAGGCGTGGGCGGCCGCACCCCCATGCCCAGGAAGCTGAGCCCCGCCTCCAGGGCGATGACCAGCGGCACGTCCATGCTGGCCAGGATCAGCAGCGGCCCGATGACGTTGGGCATGATGTGCACGCCGAGAATGCGCCTCGTACTCGCCCCCATGGCGCGTTCGGCCAGCAC
The DNA here is from genome assembly GCF_011742165.1 of Billgrantia bachuensis. Lineage (GTDB taxonomy): Bacteria > Pseudomonadota > Gammaproteobacteria > Pseudomonadales > Halomonadaceae > Halomonas > Halomonas bachuensis. Next base: position 21,212 of record NZ_JAAQTO010000031.1, read on the forward strand.
GTACTCGTGGTCCCGCAGCGCCTGTGTCTGGGTACGCACCACGCGGGCGTAGACGGGTATCGAGGTGATCGCCACGACGAAGACCACCGTATAGAGACTCGGCCCCAGCAGGGTCACCACGGCCAGGGCAAAGATGATCACAGGAAAGGCACGCACCGAGTCGAGCAACAGCAGCAGGCCGTTATCCAGCCAGCGGGGGCCGAAACCGGCCACGAGACCGAGCAGCAACCCCAGCGACAGCGCCGCGGAAAGTGAAGCCAGCGCCACGATCAGGGCCACCTGCCCACCCATGATCACGCGCGAGAAGGTGTCCCGGCCCAGTTGATCGGTGCCCATCAGGTTATGCCAGGTTGGCGGCCCGAGGCGCGGCCCGACCATTACCTGGGCCGGGTCGTAGGGAACGATGACATTGGCCAGCAGTGCACTGCCCACCATCAGCACCACGAGAATGAGCCCCAGCAGGCCCAGCGGATTCCTGCATAGTTGGCGCCAGTGCTGAACCCAGGCGCTGGGCTCGCGCATCGGCTGCCCTTCGCTGCGCGTCATATCGGTGGCTGGCATCACAGGCTCTCCCGTACGCGTGGATCCAGTGCCGCATTGATCAGATCGGAAAGCGTGGTGGAGATCACGAACAGTGCGGTGGTAACCAGCACCGTCCCCATGACAACGGGATAGTTGCGTGTACCGACCGCATTGACGATCAGCGCACCGAGGCCGGGCCGGGCAAAAACCACCTCCGCGAAGACCGCTGCCGACAGCAGATGCGCCATGCCCACCCCGAGCACGGTAACGGTAGGCAGGATGGCCAGTCTCAGCGCGTAGCGCAGTATGATGCGCCGTTCCGGCAGCCCGAAGGCGCGTGCCATCCGCACATGGCTTTCGCCCATGACTTCAAGCATCGAGGCCCGGACGATGCGAGAGATGTACCCGACCCAGCCTACGCCGACGGCGAAAGCAGGCAGGATCAAGTGCCTCACCCTGTCCCAGAACCCCTCCCCCGCGCCGATCGCCGGCAGCCAGCCCAGCATCACGGCGAAGATGAGCAAGGCATATACCGCCATGACGAAGGAGGGAATCGCGATCGTGCCCACCGAGAACACACCGATGAACTTGTCGATGAGCGAGTTGCGCCGGATCGCCGAATAGCAGCCCAGTGGAATGCCGACCAACGCGGCCCAGGTAATGGACGTCAGGATCAGCACGATCGTGTACGGCATTTCGCCGAACACGATCCGACTGACGGGGCGCTGGGTAAAGACATCAGTGCCCATGTCGCCCCGCACCACATCGGCAAAGAAGGTGACGATCTGCACGGGAAGCGGCCTGTCGAGCCCCATGGTTTCATGCAGCAGAGCCCGCTGCTCCGGCGTGGCCCGAGGACCCAGCATGATCGAGGCCGGGTCACCGGGTACGGCATGGATCATGACGAACAGCAAGGTGACGGCAAGCACCACGATGGCGACGGCAAGGACCAGCCGCCTGAGCAGATAGAGCAGCATGAGCGAACCCCTGGGATGCCGAAAGTGGAGGGCGCCCTCCAGGCGCCCAGGGAATCAGACAGGATCGAAGAAACGGAACAGTGGGCGCCCGTCGGGCCTCGTTGCCGGCGTCATGACCGACTCGCGGTAAACGAACGGGGAGCCCTCGTGCGTCAGGAAGCGATAGGCACCGGACTCTTCCAGCAGATCCTGCATTTCCCGGTACATCTCCGCGCGCTCCTCCTCGTCCTGCACCGTGACGGCCTCGGCGTTGAGTTCGTCGAAACGTTCGTTGCAGAAGCGCTCCCAGTTCCAGTTGCCCACCTGCTCGCAGGTGAAGAACGTAGTGGCGTAGTAAGGGTCCGGCACCATCGAGAAGCGCTGGAGGATAAGCTCCATCTCCTGCCAGCGGTCGCCTTCGGACTCCATGCCGATCGACCAGAACGACCCGGGATCCTGGACATCGATCTCCAGGGTGATGCCTATCTGCCCCAACTGGGCCTGAAGCATCTCGGCCATGGCGGTAAACTTGGATTCGTTGAGCACGTCGATACGCAGCGAGATGCCTTCGGCTCCCGCCTCGCGCAGGTATTCCCGCGCTTTTTCCAAGTCCCCCTCTGGAGGGATGAGCGCCTGCTCCCGATGCCCTACCAGGCCCGGCGCCACCATGCCGGTCGCCACCTCCGCCTGGCCAAAGTAGCCCACGTCCAATAGCTGCGGTACGTTGATCGCCCACTGCACCGCACGGCGGACATTGATGTCCTGCAGCTTGGGATTCTCCGTGTTCATCCCGACATAGACGTAGTACAGCGAGGGACGCTCTTCGATAACGGTATCCTGAGGAGGATCGCTCTTGAACTCGTCCAGTGTGGACAGACTGATGTGGGTGAAATCGAGATCGCCGGAGCGATAGGCGGTTTCCGCCGTTCTGGGATCGCCGATGGGCAATATACGAATTTCATCGAAGCCGGGTTTCGGCCCCGTCCACTCCGGATTTCGCTTGAGGATCACCACCTGGTTGGGCCGCCATTCATCGAGAACATAAGGACCGGAAAAACTCGGCGGCTCCATGCCGAAATCGCCGCCATCTTCCGTTGCTTCCAGCACCGCTTTCTTCGAGACGATATGGCCCACACCATAAGGTAGCGTCACATTCCACAAGGGCTCAAAAGGTGATTTAAGAACGATTACGCCTGTGTAATCGTCTTCCACTTCAACATGATCCAACGGCCCCCAGTCATCCTTTACTGGGGAGTTGTGTTCTATAACTCTCTCGAAAGAGAACTTGACGTCCTCAGCGGTCATCTCTCCGTAGCCGCCGGTAAACATGATGCCTTCACGCAGCTTGAACCGAATATGCGTCGGATCGACCTGCTCTATCCATTCTGCGGCTTGTAGCTCCGTCTCCCATTCTGAACCAGGCTTGTAATGTATCAGCTTGGAATAAATGCAGTTCATCACATCGACGTTGTAAGCATTCTGATAAAAGCCGGGATCCAACTTGTTGATATCCGCATAGGAGCGAACCCTTAACACTCCTCCACCGGATCCTTCTGCGGCCCATATTGCCTGCGAGAGCGGCATACCGGCTGCCATGATGCCAGCGGTCGTCATGGCAGAAGTCTGAAGAAACTCGCGGCGATTGAGAGAATAACCCTTTCTGCTTTTCATAAGATCGTCCTTGCGTATTATTCGTTTAACGTCACGCATGACGTACCATGATCAGCCTGCTTGTTTGCAAAGATTATTTAGCTACTAAGCTGTAGCACACACCCTCGAAGTGCGCCATTCCAATAGCGATCCATGAATAGCGCTTGGTTGTCGACATGCAAGTGCACACAAATGAATCTTATATTGCTAAAACAGAAACTAATGAAACAACTCAAAGCCCCTGCGCGCCTCGGCGCAGCCAATCATGCACAAAGGAGAGCTTGCGGCGTGCGGCATCCGACAGCACGAAGGGGTAGAGATCGGAAAGCCCCATGGATCGATTGACGTGATTGACCCCTACCGTGAGGGAGGCCGCGACATGAATCAGGCGCATGGCATCAGGTTCCGAATAGGGGTCCCAACCCGGGTTCGGCAGCTCCGGCGAAGACAGGCCCGCCGCTACAAAGCTGTCCGTGATATCGGTCAGGTGCAGAAGGTGCGCCGCAGTCTCGGCCCAATCCTCGTGCGGATGCGCAGAGGCGTAGGTCGTCAGGAAACGCTGCCTCCAGTCGGGTGGTGGGCCATTCTGGTAATGCTGCTGGAGCGCAGCAGGGTAATCCCTTCGTTCATCACCGAACTCGGCACGGAAGGCATCGAGGAAATCGTAGCGAAGACTGAGCCGCCACCAGAGCATATGCGAGATTTCGTGGCGCATGTGGCCGATCATGGTGCGGTAGGGCTCATCCAGGGCCTGGCGCCGGGTTGTGCTCAGCACCGGGTCCGCCTCGGCCACGCTGATGGTTACTTTACCGGCAACATGACCCATGAGCACTGGGGTCGGGCCTTCGGCGAGCAGGTGAAAGACGGGGCGTGCGCCGGGATCCTCCGGCCGGAACCAGTGCCAGCGGCCGAGATTGTCGAGGACCCAGCGCTTGGCGGCCTCGGTCTTCGCCCAGTTCGGGATGGCGCCGGGAATCGAGGGATCGGGGGCCAGCTCCGTCATGGCACAGGAGCGACAGAAAGCCCCCTGTTCAGGAGCGATCCAGTTGCAGCTGATGACCTCCCGATTGACGCAGAAAGGAGGCATGGGCAGGAAGGCCCGCGCCTGTGGATCATAAGCGACGGGTATTCCGTCGGCAGTAGCGAGATTGTCGAACCACAGCGAACCGGAACCGACTGGATTGGCAAAGACGCGCATAATCAAACACCTCCATAACATGCATCACTAGACAGCTGATAAAAACAAATGTCGTCCTCTTTAAGGCGAGCGTCAAACCTTCTACCTTTCTATTTTAAGTCACTGAAAATAAAGAAGCCCGGCTACCAAGAAGACTTGGGCCGGGCTCACGATCGCCTTGTATCCATACTTTTCTTTCACGAGCCTCCTGCTCATGCATCCTTGGCACATTAGAGCACTCCATGCTCAACTCTCCTTGAAGCCGTCCTTGATTCATGCCATTTATAGTGGCATAAAAAATTGACTTAAGATACACCTTTATTTTTATTTTATCGACCACAAAATAATTACAACAACACCGTATGTTTTTATTATGCGGATAACACAGAGAGCGCCCGCGCGGGGGCGCTCTTAGCATTATATTGCTTGTCATAAGGGGTCGAGCGAAAGAAACCAGGTCAATCGGGTGACATCCAGGCCGGATTGATGTTCTGGTTGATGCGAAACACGTTGGCCGGGTCGAACTTCTTCTTGAGCTCAACCAACCGTCCATAGCTCGCACCATAAGCGAACTCGATGCGATCGGCTTCGTCCTCCGTGAGGAAGTTGATGTAAGCCCCCCCACTGGCAAAGGGTTGTGAGCGGCTGAAGAATTCTCGCGCCCAGGCAATGCAATGTGCGTCTTCGTCCGCCGTCTCCCAACGAGCATGCACGTTCAATACGTAATTAGTGCCGCGGCTCGAGTAGGCCATTGCTTCGGGGTCTGCTCGGCCCGTCTGCCCGCCTATCGTGCCGATGAATATTTCACTCTGGGAAGACGGCAGCTGGCCGGCGTATTCAATGACGGTATCTATCGCTCCTGCGCCAAGAGACGAGAAATTATGCGACTTCCAGTAGTTGCGGGCGCCCGCGGTCAATAGCGGATCGAAGGCTTGTTGCCAGTCGATGTACGGCTGCACACCGATGTGCTCACCATGGGCAGTGCCGAAGCCTCTAAGCGACTCAATGTACTGCTCACCTTCGGCCGGATCGCCCGAGTAGCAAATTGCGAGCGCGACGATCTCTTTTCCGTGCACATCTTCGGGTAGGAAAGGTAGCGGCGGTGCCTTGCGCGTCACCATCCAGACATTCAACTCGTCCGGCATCGTCTCGGTGAAACGGGCAAACTGTGTGATCACCGATTGTGCCTGGTCGAAGGGGTAGACGATAAGGCCGCTCAACACGTTCGGCCCCACGGGGTGAAGCTGGTACTCGAACCGTGTCACGATCCCAAAGTTCCCGCCACCACCGCGAAGGCCCCAGAAGAGGTCGGCATTTTCCGCTTCACTGGCGTGCAACTGATCGCCATCGGCCGTGATCACATCCACACCAAGCAAATTGTCTATGGTCATGCCGTACTTTCGGCTGAGCCAGCCGAAGCCACCGCCCAGAGTCAGGCCGGCCACTCCCGTTGTGGAATTGATACCCAACGGCGTGGCAAGGCCATACTCCTGGGCAGCGGCATCGAAATCGGCGAGGGTGCAGCCTGGCCCGACGGAGGCACATTGACGATCCTGATCGATATGGACTTCTCTCATCAACGACAGATCGATCATCAAGCCATCGTCGCAGACTGCGTTGCCAGCGATGTTATGGCCCCCTCCGCGTATGGAAAAAGGTAAGTCGTGCTTACGTATGAAGTTCAATGACTTGATCACATCCTCAGGCGAGACACAGCGACAAATCATGGAAGGCCTGCGATCGATCATTGCATTCCATATCTGGCGAACTTCATCGTATTGCGGGTCATGCGGAAGCATGACATTTCCATCGAACTCGGCTATAAACTCCTTTAATGCTGTTTCTAGTATGCGATCCATGATCGTTCACCTTGAATGATGCTCAAGGACAGGAGAACCTGCGCCCGGGCAGAAAAAGGGGGCTTCTAATGCAAGCCCTTTTGTCAGAGGACGACAACAGTATAGTCTGAGATTTAACCCACCACTCTGTTTCTACAATCACCTATACTTTCAGAAATAGAGGACGGGAAATGAGTTATAATCACATCCGCTTGTGCCTACATATCTAAATTAATCTTTCCTGGTTAACTCAACGCAGCGCCGATACGGCGTGGCTAGCCAAGCCGCCACAGCATTGCTATGGGTTAGAGAGACATCTTCAGGGAGAACGGCACCGTGACCCAGCATGAAAGAACCGTGATGGCCTTCGACGAACAAGGCCGCGAGTACATGATCGACATGTTCGCCAATCCCCGCGAGCTCAGCGAAATGCAACACGAAGGTGCCGTTCGAGGCACGCCCACCTTCCGTACCCACGACGGCCACGACGTCAGCTACTTGGGCAACGGCGAGTTCATGGTCATGGTGCCCGGCGAGGAGGGTGGCGTGACAGTGAGGACCGACGACTCCGAGTTCGTGTGACGCAGCGTCTAATCGGCCAATTGAATGACCACGGGTTCTTCAGCGGCAGGGACCGCGCAGCACAGCAGCACTTCGCCTTCCGCGGCCGCCAGCGGCGGCACGGGGTAGTGCACCTCACCGGACACCAGGCGCAGCGCGCAGCTCCCACAGCGCCCTACTCGGCAACTGAACAGCGGCGCGAGCCCTGCCTGCTCGGCCAATTCCAGCAAGGTGCCTTGCGCCGGCGTCCACTCGACGACGGTCTGCGCCTGGCGTGATTCATTCTGTCTCGTGGAGGCCGATACGAACGTGACCCGGGCATGCGAAGGCAACGCTTGCTGCGCAGCCGCTCCCGGCTCGCGCGCCTCGGTGGACTCAAGCGAACCGCGCCCGAAGAGCTCATGGAGCAGGTGCTCACGGGGCATACCGAGCGCCAGCAGTGCCGCATACTGCGCTCGCATGAACCCCTCCGACCCACAGAGGTAGACCTGGCTGCGGGTCATGTCCGGCAACCAGGCCGAGAGCGATGCCAGCGTCAAACGTCCTCGCGAATGATACGTCTTGCCCAATACATCCTCCGGCGTGGGGCGCGTGTAGGCGATATGCAGGCGCAGCCAGGGATACCTGTCAGCCCACGTCTTCAGCACCTCCGCGAAGGCCTGTTCCCGTCCGTTGCGCGCGCTGTGAATAAAGAACACCTCGCCAGGCGGCGCCTCTCCGGCGTCGGCACGCTGCACGATGGTTTCCAGCATGGCGATCATCGGGGTGATGCCCACGCCGGACGACACCAGCACGATGGCATTCGAACGCTCGCGCAGCGTGAAGTCTCCCGCCGGCGGAAGCGCCTCGAGCACGTCCCCCACCGCATACTCGTCATGCAGGAGGCGAGAGACCGTTCCGTACTCTTCGCGCTTGACCGAGATCCGATAACGAGACGCCCGCTCATGCCATGCCCTGGAGAGGCTGTAACTGCGCGTCAGCGTGGCCTGCCCGCCAGATGGCGAATGCCCGGCCCGGGAGGCAAGACGCACGGTGAGAAACTGCCCGGCCGTATAGGGCGCCAGCGGAAGGTCATCCGTGGCCAGTGGCTCAAGATCGAAAGAGGTAATGACGTCACTCTCCCTGATCTTGTCGGCAATCCGCAGGCGGCGGTAGGCGTTCCCGGCCGCCTCCTTGGGCCAGTTGCCCGTCTGCGTCAGCGAGGGAGAGCGCTCGATCAGCCGTCCTCGCGCGGGCAGGGCGTTTTCGACATGCCAGACCTGCTCCGGCACGACATCCACGATGCGCTCGGCCCCCTCGACCAGCGACGCGCGCCGAGGGTCCCAGTCGATCCGCCCGCGGCCTTGCAGCACCAGGGCTTGCCCGGTCTCGAAGTCGGGAATGAAAAGGCTGACCCGCGGGTCCTGCTCGATGTTGCCCAGGGTATTGAAGAAACGATTCCCCGGAAAATCCGGAAACGACAGGCTTCCGTCCGCGTCCAAGTGCAAGAAACCCGGCTTGCCTCCGCGATGGGAGATATCCACGCCATGGTGGGAACCCCCCAGTTCGCCTGCCCGGGTGGCGATGAAGAAGGTATCGGCCTGGGCCAGCATGGCCCGGCCGGCACGGGAGGCGATCGATACCTGCCGGGCAATGGGAGGCGCATCCTGCCCCGCCTGCCAGTCCACCTCGCGCAGCTGTATGTACTGTGGGCAGTTGCCGAAACTCTGATCGACCGAGACCCGTATGCCCTCGGCATCACGGGAACGCACCGTGCCATTCAACCGATTACGGCGACGGCTGGTCATCTCGAGCCCAAGCAGCCCCAGCCTTGCTCCAGGCCCCAGTGTAAGCTCCAGGGCATCCGCCAGCGGTGGCACCTGGCGAATCAGCAGTTCGCTGGGCGTCGCCGTACACAGTTGCCCCGGGGCACCGAAGGTTACCACCGCCCACGGCCACCCCTGCCGGTCCAGCGCTCCCATGAACAGCACCGGCAGAGTGTTGAAGAACTCGACGTGCTGGTCGGGCATCGCGGCACGCACATAGGCGGACACCCGCTGCACATAGCTGACGGGCACGCCGGCACGCTGCTGTACCCTGCGCTCGCCCTCATGGAAGATCTGCCGGTTCGCTGTCATGGGATTCGCCTCCTGTCGCTGCCGTTCGCTTAGGCCAGTGCCGGGCTGCGCACCATGCCGACGAAACCGGGCTGCGCCTCGATACACCCGAGCCAGGCGAGAATGGCCGGATACTCCTTGAGACTGACCCCACCCTCCGGGGCGTGAGCGATATAGCTGTAGCCCGCCACGTCCGCCAGCGTGATCGCGCTACCGGTCAGATACTCTTGCCCCTCGAGGTGTTTCTCCATCACCGAGAGGAGCGAATGCGCGCGGGCAATCGCCTGCTCATGATCCAGTGGTGCGTTGAAGAGCGTTACCAGACGCGCGGCACAGGGCCCCGCTGCAATCTCTCCAGCGGCCACGGACAACCAGCGCTGTACCTGTGCGGCAGCGATCGGCTCCGTGGGCAGCCAGCGGTCGTGCGCGTCATACCGCCGGGCCAGATAAACCAGAATGGCGTTGGAATCGCTGAGAAACTCGCCGTTGTCCTCGATCGCAGGCACCTGGCCGAACGGGCTGATTTTCAGGAACTCGGCCGACTTGTGCGCACCGTTGGCCATATCGACATCGACCGTCTCATAGGGCAGCTCGAGCAGCGCAAGCATCAGTTCGACGCGATGGCAATGGCCGGACTTGGGGTTGCGAAACAGGCGGATCGGTACGGCGTCGCGTGGAAAGCGCGCATTTACGGTAGTGGGCGTTGGCATAGCAAAGACTCCTGCTGGTAATGGCATGACGTGTCGTGAAGAGCCACGACGGCGGAACGTCACCAGACTAATCTTTGCGCTTTTTCACTAGAATCCTCGAGATTTGCAATTCATTATTCCATCAAATGATGCCAATCGACGCCGATCGGAAATCCCTTCATGGACCGCCTCCAGACCCTGCAAGTCTTCGTCGCCGTGGCCGATGCCGGCAGCTTTGCCGCCGGAGGGCGAGCCGTCGGCCTGAGCGCCCCCTCGGTGACCCGCGGCATCAATGCGCTGGAAGCACGTCTCGGTGTGCGCCTCTTCACGCGTACCACTAGGCGGGTTCGCCTGACGGAGATCGGAGGGCGCTACCTGGAAGACGCGCGGCGCATCCTCCAGGAACTGCAGGCGGCCGACGACGCCGTCAGCGGCGCGGCGGCACGCCCCACCGGGCTGCTGCGTATCAACTGTCCCAATGAGTTCGGCCGCATCCACGTCATGCCGATCCTGCTGGAATACCTCGATACCTACCCGGAAATGCGCGCGGAAATCGTGATGGTGGATCGCGTGGTCAATATCATCGAAGAGGGCTTCGATATCGCGGTGCGTATCGGCTCGCTGCCTTCCTCCGGCCTTTCCGCCATCAGGGTGGGGAGCGTGCGCCGTGTGGTCTGTGCAGCGCCTGACTATCTCGCCCGGCATGGCACGCCCACCGTCTTGGAGGACCTGACGGCGCACCGCATTCTCGCCACCACGACACTGAGCGCCAACAAGGAGTGGCGCTTCGGTAGCGATTACGATCAAGTGGTACGCATCCACCCGCGAGCGACGGTCAGCAGCATTGCGGCCTGCATCGAGGCCGTGCGCAACGGCTGGGGAATCACTCGTGTGCTTTCCTATCAGGTGGGGGCGGATCTCGAGGCAGGACGGCTAGAGGCCGTGCTGGAAGCCTACGAACCCCCGCCGCTACCCATTCACCTGCTGCACAGCGAAGGCCGTGGCGCCGTTGCCAAGATACGCACCTTTCTCGACCTGGCAGCGGAGCGCCTGAGGGCATCGACGATACTCAATCCCAGCTAGCCCCATTGGCCTGGAGCTGTCGTGAGCCCCTGGCCTCAGCGCCTCGGCAGTTGACAAAAACCTGTTCCTTTTATAGAACGTTCATTAAAAGGAACAGTGCGAGGCCACTCAATTGGACAAGCTTTCACTCGGCACCCTGGGCCGGCACCTGCAGACCCTGCGCCAGGCGCAAGGCTTGTCGCTATCGCAACTGGCCGCCGCCGCCGGCATCGCCAAGTCGAACCTGTGTCGCCTCGAGCAGGGCAACGGCAACCCCACGCTGGACACCATCTGGCGCCTGGCGGTGCAGCTGAAGGTGCCCTTCGGCACTCTGGTGGCGCCTATTGCCGTGCCCCTGGGCGAGGACGGCGTGGAGGTACGCCTGCTCGACCAAGGCAAGGACCGCCCGCAGGTCGACGCCTACTGGATGCGCTGCGCGCCGCATACCCTGCGCCTTGCCGAACCCCACACCCCGGGTGCGCGGGAATCGCTCATCCTGATCAGCGGTACGCTGGAGGCCGGACCGGAAAGCGAGACCCGCACCCTGTCGGCCGGCGAGACCTTCACCTTCGCCGCGGACCGCCCCCACCTCTACCGCACCGGGGAGGCCTGGGCCACGCTGCTGCTCAGCGTCATCTACCACGAGGAATCCACGTCATGAGCCTGCAAGCCGCCTCCTCGCCCACCCGCCCCTGGCTGACCGGCATGAGCGAGGCCATCCCGCTGCTCGGCGGCTATGTGCCGGTGGCCATCTCCTTCGGGCTGATCGCGACCCAGGCCGGCTTCAGCGCCTGGGAAGCCGTGGCGATCTCGACGCTGATCTATGCCGGTGCCTCGCAGTTCCTGTTCGTCGGCATGGTGGCCACCGGCGCGCCGCTATGGCTGGTGGTGGCCATGACACTGCTGATCAACCTGCGCCATGTGGTCTACGCCCCCAACCTGGCACCCTGGCTGACATCCAGCCGCCTGTGGCCCTCGCTGATGCACGGCCTCACCGATCAGGTCTTCGCTCTGGCCCATGCTCGCCTACCCCAGCTACCGGCCGCTCAGCGACTCGGATGGTTCGGCGGCGCCGCCCTGCTGGCCTGGATGAGCTGGATCGGTGGCACGGCCCTGGGAGCGTTTGCCGGCGGCGAGCTGGTCGCTCGCTGGGCCCTGATGGGTGAGATCCTGCCCTTCGCCCTGCCCGCTCTGTTTCTGGTGCTGATAGCGCCCCGCTTCACCTCGCGGCGCTGGAGCCTGGCCCTCGGCCTGACCATCCTGGCCGCCCTGGCGCTGACCGTGACAGGCTTGACCAACCTGGCGATTCCTCTCGCCGCCGCCTGCGGCGCCCTGTGCTTCCAGGTCGCCAAGTTCGACCACAGCCAAAAAAGCGAACACGTGCAAGGAGAACGCCATGAGTAGCGCCCTGTGGATCGCGGTTCTTGCCTCGGCGCTGGGCACCCTGCTGATACGCGTGCTGCCACTGTTCTGGATGCAGCGCCGCCTCGAGCGGCAAGGCAACGACGACAGCCTGGAAGCGATGCCCCAGTGGCTGAGCCTGCTCGGCCCGGTGATGATCGCCGCCGTGTTCGGCGTATCGCTGATGCCGGTGACGCCCAGCGCCACCTCCTGGCTAGCCACCCTCATCGGCATTCTGGCGACCCTGGCCGTGTGGTGGTACAAGCGCACCCTGGGCTGGCCGGTGGCGGCCGGGGTGGCGGCCTATGGTGTAGGGGTGATGCTGCTTGGGTGAGGAATGAACGCATGACCTTCACCGCCCAGCCACGCACTCCCGGCAAGCCCCGGCATCCTGGCGTGACCCGCCAAGCAGGACCGCTAGCCTTGCTGCTGACCCTGCTGGCGGCCCTACCGGCGGCGGCCGGTTGCCCCGAGCCATCCAGTGCCGACCTCGCCGCCATAAAGGGTATTGGTGAACGTACGGCCCTGCCCGCCGGCCGGGAGGTGGTCGTCGACGGCGTGGTGACCGGAGAGTTTCTCGGCCGCGAACGGCTGAACGGTTTCTATCTGCAGCAGGCGACGGAGCATGGCCCCGTCGGTCTGTTCGTTTATATGCCTGGCGCCACGCCGAGCGATGGGGCGCTCATCGCTCCCGGCAAACACCTGCAACTCCGCGCCCGCACCGGCGAGTACCGCGGCCAGGTCCAGCTCCAGCGGGTCGAGAGGATCGAGACCTGTGCCCGCGACCAACTACCCGAGCCGCTGACGGTCCAGTGGCCGCTCAGCGAGGAGCAGCTGTCACGCAAGGAGGGGCTGCTTCTCACGTTTCCGCAGACGCTGACCGTCACCGGCAACTACGAGCTGGCTCGCTACGGCTCCCTGAGGCTGGCCGCCACCCGCCTGTTCCGACCCACGAACACGCCCGGCGAACCCCAGCAGCAAGACATCCTCGAGCTGGACGACGGCAGCTACCGCACCTTTCCGAGCCCCACTCCTTACCGAGATGCGGATGGCACTCGTCGTGTCGGCAGCACCGTTCAAGGCCTGACCGGAATTCTGACCCACGCCCTCGACGCCTACCGCCTGCACCCGACCCTCGAGCCGCACTTCGAGGACGCCAACCCCCGACCGGGGCCACTGCCAGAACCGGGAGAGCGGCTGCGGGTGGCAACCTTCAACCTCGAGAACTACTTCCTCACGCTTGGCCAGCGCGGCGCCGCCAACGCCGACGAGCTGGAGCGTCAGCGGGCCAAGCTCGCCGCGGCGGTTGAGGGCCTGCAGGCTGACATCCTGGCCCTGGTGGAGGTCGAGAACGACCCACGCGCCCTGGCCGATCTGGTCGAGCAGCTCAGCGAGCGGACCGGTATCCGCTATCGTGCGGTGGGCGGGGACGCCGACCGCGGCTCTGATGCGATCAAGCTCGCCCTGATCTACCGGCCGGACCGGGTAGAGGCCGTGAGCGAGCTCCATGCCGACAACGACCCCGCCCATCATCGCCCGCCGATGGCGGCCTTCTTCCGCAGCGTGGACAGCGGCCCGGCCTTTGGTGTGGTGACCGCCCACTTCAAGTCCAAGTCCGGCTGCCCGCCCCGGGGCGATATCGACCGCGGCCAGGGCTGCTGGAACCAGCGCCGGGTGGAGCAGGCGCAGGCCATGAGCGGCTTTCTCGATCGCCTCGCCGCCGCCGAGGGACACGAGCGCTTGCTGCTGATCGGTGACCTCAACGCCTACGGCGCCGAGGACCCGATCCGCACCCTGACCCACGCAGGGCTGGTCAATCTGATCGCCCGCGAGCTGCCGCCGGAGCGCCGCTATAGCTATGTGTTCCGCGGTGAATCGGGCTATCTGGACCATGCCCTGGCAAGCCCCGAACTGGCCGCAGCTGTGGCAGCGGTGCGGCCGTGGCACATCAATGCCGACGAGTCCCCTTTCCTCGGCTATGACGGGCCGGACAATGCGGCGCCCCACTTCCGCCCTGATCTCTTCCGCTCCTCCGACCACGACCCGATCGCGGTGGACCTGGAGTGGCGTTAGCAGGAATAAGACAGCTGGCGCATCCGGCGATTATGGAATGATGCTGCCGATTCCGGGGAGGCGCTCCCTCTCGTCAATCAGCGACGCCAGCGTCCCAGGTCGATATCATCGCGGTTGGTAGCCGCCCCGACGGCAGCGCCCAGACCGCCACCGATCATCGCCCCCCTGGTTACGCTGCCGCCTGTCATGGCGGCGGTGCCAGCACCTGCGGCTGCCCCCAGGCCGGCGCCACTCAGCGCTCGCTCGCCGGTGGTGGTACCGCAGCCAGCAAGTCCCAGGGCCAGCACACCGGTCAACAGTCCAATAGATAGCATTCGCATGTCATTTCCCTCCCAAAAGGGTCAATTACGATCAATCATCCAGTTTGATTTCTTTGGCAACCAAGCAACCGCCCCGGCTTCGGTATCCACTCGACGCCTTAGTCGGAGCGCAAGTCGTCAAAACCGCGCAGCGCAGCGTCAAAATCACATGTCATAGGGAACCCCTCTGGTTGCCGATGCGCTGTATTCCTTATACAGCCCCAGGAGGAAGACGGTTCGTGGACCGGATCACAATCCACACTCTTTGAGAATTTCAGGCACTTGAGTATCAAGATGGCGACAGGAGATCAGCTCAAGCGCTCCCCATCACCTCACACGGTTATCTGTATGAAGTGATGGGCTACATCCTGGGCAGCTGCCGTAGACAGCGAAAAACTACTTAACTGCAGTAACAACAAGCTCCAACAACACGTTCTCTCCCAGGTCCGCGACCCCTAACGTCGCCCTGGCAGGCAAGTGTTCCGGATCAAACCACTGAGTCCAGACGTCATTCATCCCTTTCTTCAGAGACAGATCAGCTACGTAAGCCGTAGCCGACACGATGCATTCCTTGTTAGTTCCGGCTTCGGTGAGATAACTCTCAAGTTTATCCAATACCTGCTGAGTCTGGCCTGCCATGTCCAAGCTGAGATCATCAGCAATGATGCCACCGAAGAATACAAAGCCATTGGCTGCAACGGCACGGTGCATGATGGGGGTACGAATACTGCGTTCGATCATGATTAACTCCTTGGATTGCCTGTCTACAGGCGTGGTGTCGCTCTTTTCGGCGTGCCGAAAGGTGAGCAAAATGTGTCATGTGGCAAATCAGAGCATCAGCCTGAGGAGCGATAGCCCTTAAAACGCGTGATGGAAAATGGCTGGATCGGGAAGTGCGGCTCGCGCCCCATAGCCAAGTCAGCGACGATTTCCCCAGTGATGGGACTTAGTTGAAAGCCGTGAGCCGAGAAGCCGAAGGCATGAATTACGCTCTCGGATGTACTGCTCGGACCCAATACTGGGATCTGGTCCGGCATTACAGCTTCTATCCCTGCCCAGGTGCGGACAATGCGCGCCTCATGCATGAAGGGGAACAGGCTCAAGACGGTGTCGGCATTGTCCGCCAGTCCTCCCAAACAGGTCTCGGCAACCTGGCGGTGCGAATCGACTTCTCCCCGAACGCCTCCGCCGATCAGCACGGTGCCGTTTTCAAACTGCTTGAAGGAGAGCGGCCTGGACGTTGCGCCAATGACCGGGCCGAGAAACGGCTTCACCCGCTCGGTAATCATCAGCATCGGCGCCTCGGCGGCGAGAGGTACCGGCTCGCCCAGCCATTGACAAAGCGTACCCGCCCAAGCACCAGCGCAGTTGATGACGATATCGGCAGAGAAACGGTGGGGGCCCGCCCGAACCTTCCAGCCATTGCCATGAGCCTCCAAGTCGGTGACAGCCACACCTTCGAAGAAGCTCGCGCCCTGCCGTTGAGCCTGGCGCCGCCACGCTGTCACCGTCCGATAGGGGTTGGCATAACCATCACCGTCGCAGGCAAGTCCGCCAGGGCAGTGGGGAGACAGTGCCGGAACGCGCTTACGTAGCTCGTTGCGAGTGATGAGGTACTCGTGGTCGAATCCCAGGGACCGAACCTGCCGCTCACGCTCAGCCAGCACCTCCAGATCGTCGCCGTTCTCGGCGACCTTGATCTGCCCCACCGGTCGAAAGTCACAGTCGTCACCGACCACGTCGGCCATGCGTTGCCATCGTTCCCAGGCCGCCATGGCCAATGGGATCTCCGCAGGATGCCTGCCTAACCGCCGCACACCACCGGCGTTGACACCCGAGGCGTGCCGACCGGCATAGTCCTTGTCGATCACTGTGACCCGATGGCCCTGGGCGCTGAGGAGGACAGCGGCACTACAACCATGGAGACCAGCCCCGACGATCACGATCCGGGCACTCATTCGGAAGCGTCTTCTGCCGCTGTTGCCAGCTGCCCCAAGGTAATGGGCTTGAAGGGGGGGCGAAGGCGGTAGTAGCCAGTCTCGGCAACGCTCTGCCCGTTGGCATCAGCCAACAATTCGCTGACTGTCAGGCCACACATGCGTCCCTGGCAGGGCCCCATCCCGCACCGTGTGAATGATTTGGTCTGGTTGGGGCCACGACATCCCTGCTCGGCCATGCGACGAATTTCCCCAGCGGTAACCTCCTCGCAACGGCATACCAGCGTATCGTCCTCAGGCAGCCGCCAATGCGCTGCCGGTCGGTAGAGGACATCGAGGAAAGGACGTATGGCCGCTTCTCGCGCCAAGTCACGACGCAGCCGTTTCACTTCCTCCCGGGTCTCATCTTCGCTCACACGGCCGAGCGCAATGGCGGCACCCAACCCTGCCAATCGTCCCTGCATGGCCGAGGCCCTGGCACCCACGATGCCGCCGGCATCTCCAGCGACCGCAACTCCCTCAACATCTGTCGCCAACCAGGCGTCCGTTCGCGGCTGCCAGGCCAGTTGCCGCTCGTCCCAGTCATGAGCACAGTCGAGGGCCCGCGTAACCTGCGTATTCGGCACTACGCCCTGATGCAACAGCAGTAGCGGTGTTGTCAGGCAGTGCCACTCAGGATCATTGCCGCATTGCCAGCGGACACGCTTCAATCGGTTTTCGCCCTCAGCTTCCAGAGCCGTCACATTCCGAACATGCCTGACGCCTGCACGTCGCAGTTCGGCCAGCAGCCCCACGCCCTTGAGCAAGGTCCGAACATTTCGTAGCGCACTTGGCAATAGCGGGAGTGCATCCCGGTATTGCCCCGCCGGCGTAGTATCGAGCAGAGCAGCGATGGGAATCCCAGCGCGCAAATATTGCACGGCCAGCAGTAACAGAAGTGGCCCACAGCCAGCGAGCACAACCGGTGCCGAAGGCACCAAGCCAACACTCTTGAGCAGAATCTGACCGCTTCCGGCAGTCATGACTCCGGGAAGAGTCCAGCCCGGAATCGGGAAGGGCCGCTCCATGGCACCATGGGCGAGAATGACATGGCGGGCTCGCACCATCGATGCTTTCTCCCCCTGGAGGAGCCCGACCTCGAGTTGCCGGGTGAGCTGCCAAAGGGTAGTGCCAGGACGATAGTCGATGCGGGGATCATCGAGTCCATCTACCAGCTCCTTACCATGCCAGTAGTCATCACCAAGAATTCGCCGCTCCTTGAGTGGTGTCGACTCAATTGAACGATAGATCTGTCCGCCAGGCGCCGGCTGCTCATCGACCACCACCGCGGTGATGCCATGGGCCACGGCAGTGGCGGCAGCGGCCATACCAGCAGGCCCGCTGCCGAGTATCACAAGGTCATGAGTCGTCATCAGCCGAGCCTCCTTGCGCCGTTTTGCGAACGGATCTGCATGCCTTCCTTCACAAGAACCTGGCAACCCTGGACATTGGGAATGTTGTCCACCTCGACCAGGCACTCGAAACAGACCCCCATCATGCAGTAGGGCCCCCTCGGGGATCCGCTCACCGGCGTGGTACGACATACCTCGACGCCGGCCGAGAGCAGCGCCGCTGCAATGGTATCGCCATCCTTGGCAGTAACCTGCCGGCCATCGAAGTACACGATCACTGTCTTCTGTGCAGGTGCATCAGGCAGGGATAACCGTTTGAACATCGAATCTCTCCGCGGTGAAAGGGGCTATTTCGCTAGGCAAGGGACCACCAGCGATCCAGGGGGCAAGGCGTTTGGCATGGGCTGCAGCCAAGGTCACACCGCTGTGGCAGCAGGCCACGAATGCGCCTGGGTGGGAGAGCGAGGCCTGATAGATTGGATAGCCATCCGGCGTCATCACGCGCAGCGCACCCCAGGTACGTACTACCCGCGTATTGGCCAGCGCTGGCAGGGCACGCACGGCTCGCTGGGCGATATGCGATAGCACAGGGGTCTCGGTAC
>NZ_JAAQTO010000032.1 GCF_011742165.1 Billgrantia bachuensis
TGAACCCTCCCCTGTCTGGCGAAGATACGTGGTCGGAAGATTCAGCAAGGGGCGCATGCGCTCAGTGACAAGGATCTCGCCTCGATTGGGTACCAGTGGAGCATGCAGCCCAACCTGGGGAGCCAGGAGACGGTTACCGAGACCGGCAGCGAGCACCACGCGTTCCGCCTGAACTCGTTCCCCTTCACGCTCGATTACGAAGCTGTCCCCGCTCTGATGTACTCGGCGAACCCTGCTGCCAGGCAGGAAAGTACCGCCGCAGCGAAGAAAGCCGGCCTGCAACCCGCGTAGCAGATAGAGCGGATTGGCATGTCCGTCCCAGCGCGACCATGAGGCTCCCGTGACACTCTCCCCGATTTCCGGAATCATCTCGCGTAGCTGCTCATGGTCGAGCATGGCGAAATCAAACTGCCCGTCAGTCGCCTTGGCCAGCGAGGTCAGATCAGCCTGCCGCAGCTCCATCTCCTTCTGGCTATAGCAGAGATGCACGCCTCCCGGGGCTTGGTGTTGAGTTGCTACTCCAGTGAGCTCCCAGAGTTCTTCCGAGAGACTGTGCCACAGGGATGCAGAGCTCATGCTCCACTGTGAGTAGCTCGGAATTTCGAGCCCCTTCCCCTGAACCCAGACCAGCCCGAAGTTGCCTCGAGAGGCCCGATAGGCAACATCGCCCTCATCGAGTACAGCGACCCGGTGGCCGGCCTTGGCCAGGCCATAGGCAATAGCACTGCCTACTAATCCGCCTCCGACGACAGCAAAATCATAGATATTCATTTAATCTCTTCATCCTTTGCCGATCAGGACTTTGTCGAGTCCATAGATGCGGTCCAATATCAGAACCAAGAGGGCCGTCAGCACGATCAGCACGGTTGAGACAGAGGTAATCAGCGGGTCGATGGTGTGAGCGATGTGGTTGTACATCTGGACAGGCAGCGTCGTCGTACTAGGAGACGCAACGAAAATCGTCATCGACAGTTCATCGAAGCTGGTGGTGAAAGCGAGAATCCAGCCGCCAGCAACGCCCGGCAAGATAATCGGCATGGTGACACGCCTAAAAACCGTCCATTGACTGGCGCCCAGTGACAGCGCGGCCTGTTCGACTCGTCGGTCCATGCCGAATACCGATGCCATCACCAGGCGCATGGTGTACGGCATGATGATAATGACATGGGCCGCCACCAAGGCGTAAAAGGTGCCATAGACACCGATTCGCGAGAAGAAGCTGAGAAAGGCGACACCCAGCACCACATGCGGAATCATCAGCGGTGAAAGAAACAGGCTTACTAGCGCCTCGCGCCCCCGAAACTGGTAGCGAGCGATGGCCAAGGCAGCAGGCACAGCGAGTACGGCAGAAACGCTGGCAGCACCGATGCCAAGATAGAGGCTATTCCAGAATGCCTGAACAAAGCTGCGGTTCTCGAGAATGGCTCGGAACCACCTGAGCGAGAAGCCGTCTGTGGGATATGAGATATAGCCATTCGGTGTGAAAGCGACCAGCATGACGACGACAAGCGGTGCCATCAGGAAGATCACGAATAGCGTGTGAAAACACAGGGCCAGTTTTCCATTGTTTTGCATATGAATGTCTCCTTCTAGCCCAGTGTCCGGCGGAAGCGCCGTTCCATCATGCGGTTGTAACTCATCACCACGACCACATTTGCGACCAGGAGAATAACTGCAATGGAAGCACCGAGGGGCCAGTTCATGGTGTTGAGATATTCGTCATAAGCTGCGGTAGCTGCGACTTTAATCCGTCGCCCGCCAAGTATGGCCGGAGTGGCAAATGCGCTTGCTGCCAGAGCGAATACAATCAAACTTCCGGAGAGTATGCCGGGCAGGATCTGCGGCACTACGACTCGACGGAAGACCGTGGTGTGGCTGGCACCTAGTGATAATGCCGCATGTTCCACGGAAGGATCGAGTTTCTGCAAGGCAGCCCATACCGAGATCACCATAAAGGGCACTAACACGTGAACCAGCGCCAGAATGATACCGGCATGGGTATACATGAGGTTACCCGTGCTGGCGTCGGCAATGCCCAGAGCTTCCAGGGTTTTTCCCAGCAGGCCATTCCCGCCGATGAGCAGTACCCAGCCCAGGGTTCGCACTACCACGGAGATCAACAGTGGCGTCAAGGTGACAACAAGGAACAGTGACCGCCATGGGCTACACATTCTTGAGAGTATATAAGCTTCTGGCACACCAATGGCGATACACAGCACTACTACAGCTACGCTAATGGCGTAGGTTCGAAAGAATATTTCATGGAAGTAGCTGTCCTTGATGACCTCTATGTAGTTCGCAAGGCTGAAGGTAGCAATGATTCCTTCAGCATAATCAAAACTATTGAAACTGAGCACCAAGGTCATCAGCAACGGCATACCCAGCAGCATCAGGAAGAATATCGATCCTGGAGCGCTCAATAGCCATGGAATCAGCGACTTTGGACAAAACCGTGGTGACGTCGCTGGAAGAGTCGAAGCGAGTTCAGCCATGGACTTTCTCCTCAAGTAACCGAATGGCACCGGGAGACCAACTGACACCTACGTCATCACCAACCGCGACGCCTACTTTCCCTAGGTTGGGCTGGGTGATGAATAATTCACCGGCACTGCTGTCGACCTGGTAGAGCCAGTGGTTACCCAGGAACAACCGAGTCTTCACCCTGCCTTTGAGCTTGCCGCTCGCACAATCCGTCAATTCGAGCTTCTCGGGACGAATGGATATCTGCACCTGGTTGCTGGTACGAGGACCATCCAGCGTGAGGTCGAGAGTCGCATCACCCAAGCGTATGGCTGTCTGGTCGCCCTGCTTCTTCCCGATCAGACCAGTAAGAAGGTTGGTCTTGCCGACGAATGAGCTGACGAAGGCGTCACTAGGCCGTTCATAGGCATTGAAGGGTTCATCGACTTGCACCACGCGCCCTTGGTTCATGACAACAACACGGTCACTGAGGGAAAGGGCTTCGGACTGGTCATGAGTGACCATAAGTGTGGTCGTACCGACCTGCTGTTGAATATTGCGCAGCTCGATCTGCATGTCCTCCCGAAGCTTGGCATCGAGGTTGGACAGAGGTTCATCGAGCAACAAGAGCGGTGGTTGGATCACGAGGGCACGCGCAAGCGCCACGCGTTGACGCTGCCCACCGGAGAGCTCCCTGGGGTAGCGGTCCTTCAGCTGGTCGAGATGGACAAGCTCTAGCACCTCCCCTACCCGCTGCCGGCTTTCGGCTTCAGGGACACGCCGCATTTCCAGCCCGAAGCGCACGTTATCAACCACCGTCATGTGCGGGAAAAGAGCATAGGACTGAAATACGATCCCAATTCCTCTTTCATTCGGCTTGCGGTGAGTGATGTCGTCACCGTCCATGAGGATACGACCCCGGGTCGGCTCTACAAACCCGGCAATCATCTGAAGGGTGGTAGTCTTGCCACAGCCAGAGGGTCCAAGAAGTGAGACGAACTCTCCTTTATCGATCTCCAGTGAAATATCTTCAGCGGCTGTGGTGGGCCCATAGCATTTGGTTAATGACGTAAGGCTTAGATAGCTCATGGTAGGACTCTCCCAAACCCCTGCCTGGCGGCAATTGGCAGGCAGGGGTCATCAGTCATGGAATTGATGAATTGGCTTGAATCAACGCTCGACGCGACGATTCCAGCGGTTGGTCCATTCCATGCGCTGTGGATTGATAGTGTCCCAGTCCACCGAGGTCAGCTGATCGATACGGTCACCGTAGGGCAAGCTCGCTGCCAGTTCGTCATCAAGCTCGGTATATCGATTTGATGGTCCCCAGCCCTGAGTGTCCGCGAGGATAGCCTGGATTTCAGGAGAGAGCAGGTGTGCCATGAAAGCTCTGGAGAGTTCGTCCTCACCACTGCCATCAACAATGCAGCCTGCTACCATCAAGGCAACGGCTCCTTCTTCAGGATAAGCAAATTTCACAGGAAATCCGGTATCTGCCAGTGCCTGTACACGCCCACTCCCCCAGACCGAAAGTGCAATCTCCTCATTCTGGAAAAGCTGCGACATCCCGCCTGCAGAAGTTTCGAAGCTGAGGATGTTCGGAACGACTGAATCCTGAATATATTCGAAACCAGGATCGATATCGTCCTCACCATCGCCGTTCAATCTGGCTGCCATAACCAGGGCATGCAGCCCGTAAGTATTACTAACCGAAGGAACGACTATCTTTCCTTGGAATTTTTCGTCGGCCAGGTCACGCCAGGAAGACGGCGGCTCCCACCCGTTCCTCTCAAACATTTCTGCGTTGTAGGCAAAACCGGATGCCACCACACCCACACCTACGGCGTTGTCATTAGCAAACCGGGCGATGTCATAAACATCGTCCAGCGCCTCCAAGCCGTTCATGGGTGCGCAAAATCCTAGATTCACGGCTTGATACATTGGCCCATCATCGAGCAGAACAACATTGAGCTCCTGCTGGCCTGCCTGGGCTTGAAGCCGAGCCAGTGTGTCAGTGGAATTACCGGCAACGTATACGATATCGACATCATGCTTTTCTTGAAAGGCAGGAATGATGGATTCCTTCATCGCATATTCCGATGAGCCACCATATGCACCTATATACAGGGTATCTGCCTGTACTGATGCTGCTGCAAGGCCAATCACGCCAGTCATGGATGCAGTGAGTAGTACCCGTCTATTCATGCTTGGGATCCTTGAGTTTGTTTTTGTAAGGTCAGTCAATATCGACAGGGACTGAGCCATTCATGATTGCTGCAATGCCATTCGACACCACGCCCTAGAAGCTAGCACCCCAAAACTATGCAAACTAATGCCATTTTATGGCCAATCTATTCATTGATGTTATAGGAAGCATCGTCTTCCGCATCGATCAACCGCTGGAGCTGGGCTTTGGCATCCTCCAGGAATTCCATTGCCAGGCGTGCCGGAGGACGGTAAGCAGGAAGAACTGCGCTGTAATGAAAATCGATCGCAGGAAGGAAAGGTTTCGATACCAACCCTTGCTTGGAGTAAAAACTTGCCGTCACGGGATCGATCAGCGATACACCGGCACCCGCTTTTACCAGCTCGCACGCTACGCTGGAAAGCTGTGTCTCTATGCGCATGCGCCGTTTCACACCCGCTGCATGAAAGGCCTGATCGATGAGAGGCCTGACATCCTGTAGCTGGCCCAAGGAAACGAATGGCTGTTCCTCCAGGTCCTGGACATGTATGACCCGCTTCTTAGCCAAGGGGTGAGAAGGCTGCATCATCAGCCGAAGGTAGCCTGTTACCAGAGGCAAGATGGTTACTGCCGGATCCTCGATGTGCATACCTATGAATCCCAGGTCGCACTGCTGAGTTCCGACCCACTCCAGAACCCGTTGAGAACTGTGTGCTTGAAGGGAGATGGTTATGCCCGGATGCCGTGCAGAAAAGTCATGGACCATGTTCGGAAGTACGCTCAATGCCAACGCTGGCATGCAGCTGATGAACAGTCTTCCGGTGCGGAACTCGCGGATCTCCTTTGCGGTTTCAGTGATTTTTTCAAGCCCCACGAAGGCTCGCTCGACATCCTCATAGAGCGCCTGCGCTTCTGGAGTCGGGACCAGTCGGCCCTTGTCTCGCTTGAACAAGGAAAATCCCACGTGATATTCGAGGTCGGCGATGAGCCGGCTCACGGCAGGCTGTGAGACGTGAAGCGTCTGAGCAGCACGGGTCACGGTCTTATGCACCATAACTGCCCGGAACGCTTCGATCTGACGGAGGTTGACCATCTTGTTGCCTATTGGATTGGACTCAATTGTCCCAGCATATTCAGCTTGAAAGGTGGGCACAGTCGAAAATGGCCGATCCCCTCATCTCTCAGCAGCGAGCGAGGCGCTCTTAGTCACCCGAATATTCAGCGGCAATGCACACAGGGATTCTGGCCAGGCCGTCGTGAAAGCTAACATTGCCGATACCATACGAACCAATACATAGAACTGGCCATCTCATTCGGAGATGTTATAGGTTCTGGGCGATAGGGAGAGGAGCGAGTGCTTACGCAGGCCGTTCAGCCACCGGCAACTGGATCGAGGTGACCTGTTCGAAGCCTTGCCGGAAGGCGGCAACGAAATCCCGGGCAAGCCGCGACAGCGGCTGGTCGCGCGGCGTCAGCAACGCAAAATCTTCGCCCAGATTGGGCTCGAAGGGGCACAGCGTCAGCGAGTCCCCACCAAAGGCCCTGGCGCTGATAGGATCGAGAATGGCGAGACCTCCTCCCCTGGCAACCAGGCGCGCGGCTTGAAGCGCCAGTGAGACTTCTATTCTCCGGCACGGCTGTATACCTTTTTCTTCCAGCAATCCATCGAGCGCCCGACGCAGCGGATCCTGGGGCTCGAAGCAGATCAACGTCTGATCTTGCAGATCCTCTGCATAAATTCTCTCGCGCGCGGTGAGCGGGTGCTTGTTTGGTAGTACGCACAAGCTATCGAGGCGAAAATGTTCACTGTTCACGCGGTCGTCGTTGTCAGCCACGATGGCAAAGCCAAGATCGCTTCGCTGGGTGATGACATCCTCGACGACCTGTTCGGAGCGAAAGGTGGCCAGTTCGATCCGGGTATCTGGGTGGTCAGGGGCAAACTCGGCCAGGACATCGGGTAAAAAGGTTATCCCGAGGAGAGGCATGGCGCTGATTCTCAGCCCCCCTATTTCTCGCTCTCGTATCCGTCGTGCTGTATCACGCAGATGATCGATGCCAGTCCATACGCGCTGTACTTCGCGATGGAAGAGGCACGCTTCAGGAGTGGGTATCAAGCGGCCGCGCACCCGCTCAAATAGATGAAAACCCAAATCATGCTCGAGCTGCTTGAGCAGGCGGGTGACTCCTGGCTGGGCGATGAGCATACGCCTTGCCGCACCGGAAACCGTGCCGCATTCCATGACCAACTTGAAAGCAAGCACCTGCTTATCGCGAAGATGGGGAAGCTTCATAATATTTGTGTATCGTCATGACAATAATTGGTATTGGATCGTATACCGTTCGCCTCGCTATCGTCGATGGCATTCCACTTACAAGAAACGGACGGCATGCAGCAGGATTTCCTAATCATTGGTGGTGGCGTGGTCGGCATGGCGGTGGCCTATGGTCTGCTGCGTGCGGGCTGTCGCGTTACGGTGCTCGATGGAAGCGACGACTCACTGCGCGCCTCACGAGGGAACGCCGGTCTCACCTGGGTGCAGGGCAAGGGCGCAGGCATGCCAGCCTATGCCGAACTCAGTTTCGAAGCGAGCCTGGCCTGGCCTGAGTTTGCCGCTGAACTCGAGGGGCGCACCGGGTTAGACCTCGAATACGAACACAGGGGTGGAGTCGATCTCTGCTTCAATCAGGAGGAAGCAGAGGCACGTCAGCGCGAGTACTCGGCGATCCAGTCGACATCCCCCTACCTGGCGCGACAATTCCGTTGGCAATATCTCGACCGTACGTCGCTTGCCTCTTACCTCCCGGGGCTCGGCGAAGGCGTGCACGGTGGTACCTGGTCGCCCCATGACGGCCATTGCAATCCCCTGTATCTACTGCGCGCGCTGTTTTCAGCCAATCTCGGGCTCGGGCTCGATTATCGTCCTGGCTGCGAGGTGCACTTGCTCACTCCCCTCATGAATGGCTTTCGAGCGGCGACCACGCACGGCACCTACGAAGCTGAGCGCCTTATCCTTGCTGCTGGTCTGGGCAGCGCAGCATTGGCGCCGATGCTGGGGCTCAGTGGGGCGGTGCGTCCCGTGCGCGGCCAGGTCTTGGTGACTGAACGCCTGCAAAAAATTGCCCAACTGCCGACCCCACAGATTCGACAGACGGCTAGTGGCGCGTACTTGATCGGGGACACTCAGGAAGAGGTCGGTTTCGACAGGGGGGTGACCCTGCCGGTAATGCAGCAATTGGCCGATCGCGCGGTGCGAATCTTTCCGTTTCTCGCCCATGCGCGACTGGTGCGCTCGTGGGGGGCGCTGCGCGTAATGACACCGGATGGCCACCCTCTCTATGAAGCTTCACGGCAATACCCCGGGGCCTATGGCCTAAGCAGCCACAGCGGTATCAGCCTGGCAGCCTTCCATGCCGGCCGTCTGGCCGAATCCATCCTGCAAGACAACCTAAGTCACGAATACGCAAAGTTCTCCGGCGCGAGGTTCTCTCGCTCCGCCCTCAACCCATAGCGGCATAACAAGATCGGCCCGGAATCACCCACGCACATACGACAAAACAAACTGCGAGGATACAAAATGCGAATTCATTCCCTCACCACTCTGCTGTTGTCAGCTGCCCTGCTCGGAGGAGGAGCCAATGCAGAAGATAAGCCGCTGCGCATCGGTGTCGATGTACCCTATGAGCCCTATCAGTACAAGCTGCCGGACGGCACTATTACTGGTTTCGAGGTAGAACTCGTCAATGCTGCCTGCGAGCGGATGCAGCGCGAATGCGTATGGGTCGAGCAGGCCTGGGATGGCATCATTCCGGCGCTTCAAGCGCGAAAGTTCGACCTCATTGCGTCGGCGATGAACATTACCGAGGAGCGCTCTAACCAGGTTCTGTTCTCGGATCCGTATTATCAGGTGCCTTCTGTCTGGGTCGGCAAGGCTGGCGCCGAGCACGATCTGGATGGCCCGCTTGAGGACACGGCGATAGGCGTCCAGCAAGCGACCATCCAGGACGAGTACGTAACTCAGTTCTACCCTGATGCAGAGATCCGGCGCTACGCTGATTCTGGTTCGGTGGTTGCCGACATGCACGCTGGACGACTCGACCTGGTCTTCACCGCGTTCCCCCTGGCCCAGAGGACTATGTTCAACGATGACCGTTTTACACGGCAAGGAGAACTGGTGACCGGCCCTGAATCTATCTACGGACCGGGAATCGGCGCCGCATTCCGTCAACGTGATGGGGCATTGGCAGAAGCATTCAACGAGGCCATGGCCGGATTGAAAGCAGACGGCACCTTCGATCAGGTCTTCGAAAGCTACTTCGGCGACTAGATTGTATATTCTTCAAATCATGAGGAGGCTGGTAGGGCATTGCCCTCCAGCCTGGGGCTGTGTATGAGATTATTCCGTCTACATTGATGTTTTGCTGCCAAGTCCAAAGGGCTCATCGGCAAAAGGATACGGTCGATCCATTCAGGCTCGAGGCCACCCAAGCGTTACAGCCACCCCTAGAACCTCCGGCTGCGACTGCAGGTCAATCTCCTCCGCTCACCTTCAGCCCATCTTTACTTACAACCTATCCAGCCTTTGAGTCAGCCACTCCCAAAGCGACGGCGAGGCCTCGCCGATAAAGACCAGCTGGCTCTCGCCTTTCGACCAGTTTTCAAGCTCTCGGCTGGTCAACCGCCCCGCCGCACGCTGCAGCGCCAGCACGCGACCGTCCTCCAGGCGGACGACTCCCTTGAAGCGCAGGATCTGCTTGGGCATGTCATGCAGTAGCGCACTCAGCTCATTCATGTCGACGGTACCCTCGCGCTTCCAACTGAGCGTCTTGAGCCCCAGGGCTTCGATGCTCGTCGCCGGGGAAGGCTCCGAGCGCACGCGGCGAAACATCGGCGCCTCGCTCGATGCCGGCCAGAAGACGAAATCCGCCGGCAGCGCTGCCTGGGTGGTTCTCACGTGACGGGAGCCGGGCAGCAGGATGGCCTGCTCGAGCCTGGCGATGTCCTGCTCGTCCACCAGGTCGACCTTGTTGATTACCACCAGGTCGGCATTATCAATCTGGGAGCCCACCAAGTGCCGCAGGGCCGGGCTCAGGTCGGCATGATCGAGCGCCGCATCGACCAGGGAGATGACGGCCTCCAGCCGGGCCCTGGCCCGAATGCGCGGGTAGTGCAGGACATTCACCACCCGCTCCGGATCCGACACCCCGCTGCACTCGATCAGCAGATGGTCGAGCTGCCCTCCGCGTCGCTTGATCATCGATTCGATGGAAGCGGAGAGTTCACCCTGCAGGCTGCAGCACACACAGCCATTGCTCAGGGTGATCAGGTCGTCGCGACGCTCGTCGACCAGCGCCTCGTCGATATTGAGCGCGCCGAAGTCGTTGACCATGACCCCGAGCCGACGACCGTCGGCATGCTGCAGCAAATGATTCACCAGGGTCGTCTTGCCGGCCCCCAGGAAACCGGCCACCACGGTGACACCGAGCTCGGCGGGCTTGTCCTGCATGGTGCTTCCCTCAATCACGCTGCAGGACGCCAGGCAGCAGGCAGAGCATCTCGTTGCCACCCAGCGGCTGGTTGAACGTTGCCATGTTACTTCTCCTC
Source organism: Billgrantia bachuensis (assembly GCF_011742165.1). Classification (GTDB taxonomy): domain Bacteria; phylum Pseudomonadota; class Gammaproteobacteria; order Pseudomonadales; family Halomonadaceae; genus Halomonas; species Halomonas bachuensis. Next base: position 10,248 of record NZ_JAAQTO010000032.1, read on the forward strand.
CCGGCTCGCCTTGAGTTCGATCTCGACGAAGGCGAAATAGCCTTCGCCCGCATTGATGACGTTGTGCTCGACGCCGGCCAGGCGGCGATAGGAAATGCCGACCTTGACCTCGCTCTCGTGGAATCCCTCGACGGTATGCAGGCGCATCACCCCATCTACCAGCGGTATCACGATGTAGTCATGGGGATGGCGATGCCAGCCGGTTTCCGCGCCGGGAGCAAAGTCCCAGCGCGTCACGATGATCTTGTCATCCTCGAGTTGACGTGTCGGTTCGGCCGACGGCGGTTGGTGCGTCATGGGACCTCCTAATCGAAAATGAGGCCGGGCAGCCACAGGGCGATCTGCGGAAACATCACCAGCAGCACGATGCCGAGTATCTGCATGGCCAGGAACGGGACCACCGAACGGTAAAGGTCGCCGGTCGTGACCTCCGGTGGCGCCACCGAGCGCATATAGAACAAGTTGTAGCCGAAGGGCGGGGTCAGGTAAGCACTCTGCATCGCCAGCACGAACAGCGTGGCAAACCAGATGGGATCGAAGCCCAGCGCCTTGATGATCGGCACGTAGAGCGGCACCGTGATGAACAGAATGGCTGAATCGTCCAGGAACATGCCCAGCACCAGGTAGCTGAGCAGAATCACGCTGAGCACGAGGTAAGGGCTCAGTTCGGCGGCCATGATCTGGCCTACGATCGCCTGTCCGGCCCCCAGGGCGATATAGATCTTCGAGAAGATCACCGCGCCGATCATGATCCACATCAGCATGCCCATGATGCGTGCCGTGCTGAACAGCGCACTGTTGAGCATGGTGACGTTGAGCTTGCCGTGGGCCAGGGCGCAGAGCATGGCACCGCAGGCGCCCAGGGCCGACGCCTCGGTGGGTGAGGCCACACCGACCGCCATGGTCCCGAGCACCACGGCAATGAGGGCGCCGGGCAGGATCATGGCCTTCAAAGCGACGACCTTCTGCCAGAAGCCGATCCGCTCGGAAGCCTCGATGGGCGGACCCAGCGCCGGGTTGCGGTAACAGCGAATGCCAATGTAGAGCATATAAATCCCGGCCAGCATCAAGCCAGGCATGACGCCAGCGGCGAACAGCTTGCCCACCGATTCGCGGGTCAGGAAGGCGTAGAGGATCATGACCAGCGAGGGCGGGATCAGAAACCCCAGCGCGCCACCGGCCATGATGGCGCCTGCCGAGAGCTGCTTGCTGTAGCCGCGCTTGAGCATCGCCGGCAGCGCGATCAACCCCAGGCTCACGGTAGCAGCACCGGTAATGCCCACCATGGCGGCAATCAGGGCGCAGATCACCACGGTTCCCATGCCCAGCCCGCCGCGCACGCCGCCCATGATCTTGTAGATCATCTGGAAAAGGTCGTCGGCAATACCCGATCGCTCCAGAATCATCCCCATCAGGATGAACAGCGGCAGTGCAACCAGTATGAACTCGTTCATCAGGCCGAAGACCGAGGGCAGCATGATGCCGAGGCTGTCCGGCCCCCAGATCCAGTAGCCGAAGCCGACGCCCACTCCCATCAGGGTCCAGGCCAGCGGCACCCCGAAGAACATCAGGGTCAGCATGGCGCCGAACATCAGCAGCGTCAGCAATATTGGGTCAATGCTTACCATCGGAATCCCCCCGGCTCTCGGTGTCCTGACCGGTCGAGGGATCGGTCTCCAGGGGGTGCCCAAGCAGGGTACAGAGGTGGCGCAGGGTATTGGCCAGCATTTGCAGCATAATCAGCAGCACGGCCAACGGAATCATCACCTTTACTGGCCAGATGATCGGTGCCCAGGTGCTGCGGAAGGAGCGCTCCTGCATGGCCACCGACTGCATGGCGAAGTCGTAGGCGCTCTCCAACAGCAGCGACAGCAGGATCAGCGTGAGCACGCCGATGAGAAAGGAAACCAGCGCCTGGCCCTTCGTCGAGAGGCGCTGGTAGAAGATATCGATCCGCACATGGCCATGCCACTTCTCGGTATAGGCCCCGGCCAGAATGGCATAGACGCCATAGGTCAGGGTCGAGGCCTCATGCGCCCAGTTGGTGGGCGAGCGCAGCAATTGCCGCGCCGCCACCTCATACACCAGGATGCAAACCAAGGCGAAGCCAAGCCAGGCAACGAACCGCCCGAGCCACTCGCTCAGGCGGTCCTGCCAGCGGATCCAGGCATGAAGCAGATGCATCGCTGGACTCCCGGTCACTCGAGGCGACCCTTGTCACGGGCCATGTCGCGGATCATCTCGATGGCCTCGGCGGCTCGCGGCGACTTCTCGGCCTCGGCATCCCAGACTTCCTGAGCCGCCTCGGTCATCGCCACCACGTCGCTTTCGGGCAGGGTGGTGATCTCGAACATATGGGCCGCTTCCTCGTTCCACTCGACGAACTTCTGGTGACGGTAGTCGGCCCACTCGGCGGTGACGTCCATGAACGTTTCCTGAAGGTCCTCCGGCATGCGGTTCCAGACGTTCTGGTTGACCAGCACGTTGTCGACGAAGCCCGGGTAGAGCATGTTCATTTCGGTGTAACTGGTGGCCACCTCGTTGAGCTTGAGCACCGAGTAGTCATAGGGGCCGCCATAGATCAGACCATCGATGGCGTTGGTACTCAGTGCGATGTAGAACTCCTGCGGCGGAATGTAGACGGTAGGAATGTCGAAGTGGTTGAGCACCGCCGAGACGGAGGGGGTCGCACGGATCTTGAGTTCGCTCAGGTCGGCCAGGGATTCGACCGGCTCCTTGGTGAGGAGGTCGAACTTGCCGCCGTACACCGGCACGGTGTAATGCACGCCCTGCTCGGCATAGTTTTCGGCCAACAGTTCACCGAGGCCACGCTCGTTCCATAGCTCCTTGGCTTCGTCGAGATCGGTCCAGGCCATGGGAATGCCCGACTCGAGCACCGCGGTATCCATCTGCCCACCCCAGTAGCCGCCGTAGCCATAGATGGCCTGCAGGGTGCCGCTGCGCAGTGCCGAGAACATCTGGTCGTTGGGTACCAGCTCGCCGCCGCGGAAGATGTTCAACTTGATGCGGCCATCGCTGGCCTCATGCAGCATGTCTTGAAGACGCTGGAAGATCGCGTCCTCTTCGGTGCCAGTGTAACGCTGCATGCGGATCTCGATGACGTCGCCGTCCTGGGCCAGTGCGACGACCGGAAAGGCCAGGGCACTGCCCGCCAGGGCCAGGCACGCCAGGCCGGCCTTGATGGAAGTGGTAATGGGTCGAATGGCGAACTTGTTGTTATCCATGGTGTTCTCCTGCTGATAGGAAGCGTCAAGCCTACCGGGGTGCCTGGGAGCACTCATTGGGTGCCGGAATCACCCAGTCGTTTTCACCACGTGGCGTGGTAATGTATTCGGGCCAGCGGAAATGAATCGGCGGTTCGTAGTCGCATAGCGGGGCCAGCCATTGATCTCCGCCGATGCCGCCACCGGTACGCCGTTCGAACTCGGCCTGCGCTGCGCTCAGCGCCTCCGGCTGCTGGAACAGGTCGAGCAGGGTCAGCCCCACCGTCTTCGCTGCCGTCTCGATCATGGGGTCGATGCACGGCGCCAACCCGCCCAGGGCGTTCATCACCCAGTCAGGGTAGGCGCCGCCATCGTCGCGGGGTGCCAGCGCCGGCCGCCCGATGTAGAGGCGCACGGTCGGCGCATGCCAGCTGTATTCGGTGTAGTCGTCGGAGGTGAAATGGGTCTGGTTGGGCGGCAGTATCTGACGCAGTTCACGCTCCGCGTCCTGCGGCTTGCGCAGGGTCTCGATATCGGCCAGGAAGGGTTTCTCCATCGGCGCCATGCCCAGGTTGGCCTGGATCCGGCGGGCCAGCTCGATCGCCTCGTCGCCCAACCGCGGCGCGCCGACCCGCTCGAGGTTGGCGTAGGTCAACTCGGCCAGTGCATGGTTGGGCAGCCCGGGGCGCGACTTGGCGACCCAGTGGCGCTCGACCCGGCAGTGGGTCAGCTTGGCCACGGATTCGGCGATATGGTCGAGCCCCCTGACCACGTGTTCGGCCTGTTCCACCGACGAGACGCGAATGAAGTACTGGATCTGCGACATCTGCGCCGCCAGGTTGTCGGCGGTGGCCTGGCCGGCGTTCAGGATCGCCTCGTTCATCGACCAGTTCAGGCCGCTGGCCAGCACGTGCTCGCGCAGTGCCTTGGCGTTGGTATACATCTGGGTGACGGCGTCGTTGGCGCCGGGGGCGCGAGCGCTGGCATGCGAAGCCGCGATGGGCGAGTGGCTGCCGCGAGTCATCCAGGTCTCGGGGCTGTCGCACAGGAAGGTATAGATGACCCCGTAGGCGGCGCCGCAGTGAGTGTCCCAGCGCGTGGTATTGCACAAAGGCAACATGTAGAAGGGATGGAAGCTGATCGCCGCATCCAGGTCGTCGTAATAACCGCGCGCCGCATGAATCGGCTTCGAACCGCGCACCTTCTCGGCCGGCTCGCCGAAGAATTTCAGCTTACCGCCGATGCCCTGCTCCTTCATCATGGCCTGCATGGCCAGAAAGCCCCCCAGCGACCCCATGCCCAGCGCGGAGTGCGGGTCGGTGTGGCCACCGGCCCAGGGGCTCAGGTTGTCGCGGGGGCGTTTCACCACGTCGGCCGCCTGGCAATTGCCCGGCACCGCATCGTACTCGGCGTAGCCGCCGAGCGTGGGGCCTTCGCCGTTACTCCAGGTGGCGCAGAAGGCCGTGGGCATGCCGCCCGAGCCCTCTTCCACCTCGAAGCCATGCTCGCGCAGCAGGTCGACATAGAAGCGCGCCGAGCGGTATTCCCGCCAGGCGGTTTCGGCGTAGTGCCAGATGGTCTGGTTCCACTCGGAAAGCTTGGGCATCAGCGCTTCGACGCGCCGGGTGAGAGCATCACGTTGAGTCTGCGTGGTCATTCAGGCTCCTCTCGGGAGTGTTGTTGCTTTGAAATCCACTATAGAGCAAACTCAACTCATCAAAAGTCAAAAATAATCATCGGATTGGTCAAAATGGCTCAACAGAAAGCGAACCATCTCCCTTCGCTGCAGGCCTTGCGCGCCTTCGAGGCCCTGGCCAGGCTTGGCAGCCTGACCGATGCTGCCGACTATCTCAGCCTTACCCGCAGCGCCATCAGCCACCAGCTGCGACTGCTGGAAAGCCAGCTCAACCTCCGCCTTTACGAGCGTCGTGGACGCGGGGTGATCCTGACTCCGGCGGGACAGCTCTATGCCGGTGAGGTACGTGAGGTGCTCCAGAGTCTCGAGCGAATTCACGCCAACCTGCCGGACCAGGAGTACAACGGTCACGTGCACGTGTGCATGCCGCCCGGCTTCGCCGCCAGCGTCATCAGCCGCCATATCAACGATTTCTATCGTGCCTATCCCACCATTCGCCTTCATCTGAGCACCAACCGCGAAGACGAGACGATCAATCAACCCAACTTCGATCTCTTCGTGGTGTTCAGCGACGGCGTTCACACCGATCATCATGCCGAGCTGCTGGCACAGCCGATGTACCACCCCGTGTGCAGCCCGACACTGCTCAACGAACTCGACATCACCCACCCTCGCGACCTGGATCGCGCCACCCTGCTGCATCTGCACGATGTCCACGACTGGCAACTGTGGCTGGCAGCCTGTGGCGGCAAGCACCAGATCAAGGTGGAATCGGGGCTGTACTTCTCGAACATCCTGCTGGTGCTGCAGGCGGCCCTGTCCGGCCAGGGAATCGCCATCGGCGATGACGTGGTATGTGGCGACAGCCTGCGTCACGGCCAGTTGGTTCGCCCCTTCGGCGAGAAGATCCCCAGCGATCGGGCCTACTATCTGGTCACGCCGCATAGCCGGCTGGAAGACCCCAACGTGCAGGCCTTCAGCGACTGGATGAAGAAGCTGTTGGAGAGCTTGCTCGGCGCTTCTGCCGTGTCCAGTTGAGCGATTGAAGCGGCAAGAACGTTCACCTCAGGCGCAAGAAATTAACACCTCATGGCCTTTTTCACTGGTTTAAGGTGAATCTTGCACAACAATTAGAGGTGATTGCCATGTTCGATCCCTGGCGCTCCAGCCATGCGCCCGCCCCACGCCATGCCGATATCGTGCTGCAAGGGGGCAAGATCTATACGCTCGATCCCGCACGCCCCTGGGCCGAGGCGCTGGCCATGGCCGGCGGTCGACTGTGCGCCGTGGGAGACGACAGTGCCATGCAGGAGTGGATCGGCCCCGATACCCGCGTGATCCCGCTGGGCGGTCGCTTCGTCATGCCCGGCCTGCACGACATGCATACCCATCCGGACCTGGGGCTGGCCGCCAAGTACGACGATTCGCTCAAGATCGGCATCGAAGACCCTACTCCCGAGCAGGTCAAGCAGGCCATTCTCGACTATGCCGCCCATCACCCCGGCGACGGCTGGATCCATGGCGCCTATTTCGTACGCTACACCTTTCGCCAGGCCGGGCTGACGCCAGGCCGGGAATGGCTGGACAGCTTCATGTCCGACCGCCCCGTGGCCATCCTCGACCGCATGTGGGGCACCATGATGGTCAACAGCAAGGCGCTGGCCCTGGCCGGTATCGACCGCCACACTTCGGACCCGCGAAATGGGTACATGGAGCGCGACCCGCTGACCGGTGAACCCACTGGCCTGATGATCGATGGCGCCTATGCCATGATCCACGCCGCCATGCCCCCCACGCCGGTGGAGGTGCTGCGCAAGGCCTATCAGGAGGGCCTGCACTTCCAGACCAGCCGCGGCGTCACGGCGACAAAGTACGTGCATGTCTGCGAGCAGCGGCTGACCGCCCTCAAGCAGCTCGACGATGCCGGCAAGCTCAGCCTGCGCGTGGAGGCGGCCATCAGCTGGCAGGACGACATCTTCCCGGTCAAGCGGCGCTGGGAGCTGCTGTGCGGCGAACGCCACTACTACGCCAGCAGCCGCCTGAGCGCCAATGCCGTCAAGTTCCACTTCGACGGCACCGTGGAGCCGCGCTCCTCCTTCCTGCTCACGCCGTGGGAGCGCGGCGACGACTGGCGCGGCAAGATCAATCTCACCCCCGAACACCTGCGCGACATGCTGGTCGACATGGACCGCCGCGGCATTCGGGTCATTGCCCACTGCACCGGCGACGGCGCCTCCGACCTGTTCCTGGATGCGGTGGCGGCCACCCGGCGCACCAACGGATCCAGCTGCGTACGCCATCAGTGCGCTCACAGCACCATCCTGCACGACGCCAACCTCGCCCGCTTCGCCGAGCTGGATGTCATCGCCGAGTTCTCCCCGGCGGCCTGGTATCCCTCGCGCTTCACCTCCGGGGCCCGGGCCGGCTATGGGCCGGAGCGCTTGTCTCGCGCCTACAATCTGCGCGGTGTGCTGGATGCGGGCGGTGTGGCGGTCTTCGGAACCGATTTCCCGGTCGCCTCCATCGACCCCTGGTTGGCCCTGGAGACATTAGTGACACGGCAGAACCCATGGGAACCGGGGGAAGAGCGCTTCGGTACGCCGATCGGCCTGGAGGAAGCGCTGCGCGTCGCCACGCTCAACGGCGCCTATGCCATGGGCCTGGAGCATGAAACCGGCTCGCTCGAAGTGGGCAAGTCGGCCGACCTCATCGTGCTCGACCACGATCCTTTCTCGCGCGAGGTGCGCGGCAACCTGCATCGTACCCAGGTCGAGATGAGCTTCCTGCAGGGCCAGCCGGTCTACGACCGCGACCGCACGCTGATCGATTTCGATCTGGAGGCCACCTGGCACGGCCAGCCGCCTTCGCTGGCCTCGTGACACGCCACGTCAATGCCGCTTTACGGAGTCATGACATGACCTGTGCTGAACTACTCATTCGCCTGCTGCGCGATCGCTACGGTGTCGATACGCTATTCGGCATCCCCGGAGTCCATACCGTGGAGCTCTACCGCGGGCTCGAGGCGAGCGGTGTGCGCCACGTCACGCCGCGCCACGAGCAAGGCGCCGGCTTCATGGCCGACGGCTACGCCCGGGCGACGGGCCGGCCCGGCGTCTGCCTGATCATCACCGGGCCCGGCATGACCAACATCGCCACCGCCATGGGCCAGGCCCTGGCCGACTCGGTGCCCATGCTGGTGATCTCCAGCGTCAACCGCCGGGACACCCTGGGCCGCGGCCAGGGCCGACTGCACGAGCTGGAGAGCCAGCGCAACCTGGTGGCAGGCGTGGCACGCTTCAGCCACACCCTGCTCGATCGCGACGGTCTGCCCGAAGTGCTGGCCCGGGCCTTTGCCGTCTTCCAGGGCCAGCGGCCGGGACCGGTGCATATCGAGATTCCCATCGACCTCTTCGACGCCCCCGTCAGCTCGCCGCGGGAGTGGAACGCACCGACAATCTACCCAGCGGCACCCGACCCCGATGGGCTGGCCCAGGCGGCGCAGTGGCTGCGTGACGCCCAGCGCCCGCTGGTGCTGCTCGGTGGTGGCTGTGTCAAGGCACCCGCGGCGGCAAGGGAACTGGTCACGCGCCTCGACGCGCCAACGGCGACCACCATCAACGCCAAGGGCCTGCTGGGTGATGCGCACCCGCTCGACCTGGGCGCCAATACGGGGCTGCCGGCCGTGCGCCGGCTGGCCCACGAGGCCGACGTCATCCTGGCCATCGGCACCGAGCTGGGCGAGACCGATTACGACGTGGTCTTCGACGACGGCTTCGCCCTTACCGGCCGGCTGATTCGCATCGACCTGGATGCCCAGCAGTTGGTGCGCAACCAAGCCTTGTCACTGGGCCTGGTCGGTGATGCGGCGCAGGCCATCACGGGACTGCTCGAGCATTTCCCCTGCCCGCTGAACAAGCAGGGCGTCGCGCGTGCCAGCACCACCCGCGACGCCCTGAACCTGGCCCAGGACTCTACCCTCGCGCCCTTCGTGCCGCTGTGCGATACGCTGCGCGAGGTACTGCCGGAGGCCATCTGGGTAGGTGACTCCACGGCCCCGGTCTACGCCGCCAACCACTTGCTTGCGCTACCGGCTCCGCGCCACTTCTTCAACGCCTCCACCGGCTACGGCACGCTGGGGTACGGCCTGCCGGCGGCGCTGGGTGCCCAGCTCGGCCAGCCGCAGCTGCCGGTAATTGCCCTGGTCGGGGATGGCGGGGTCATGTTCACCCTCTCGGAGCTGGCCACCGCCGTCGAATACCGCCTGCCGGTGGTGATCCTGCTGTGGCATAACCACGGCTACGAGGAGATTCGGCGCTACATGGACAATCACGGCGTCGAACGCCTGGGCGTCGACATTCAGGCGCCCGACTTCATCACGCTCGCCAGCGGATTCGGCTGCCTGGCCACGCGGGTCGACTCGCCTCCCGAGCTGGCCAAGGCGCTCGAGAGCCGCCCCTCCGACGGCCCTTTCCTCGTCGAGATCGACGCCAGTGCCTGGATGGCCTGGTGCCATGACAACGCATCCGCGGCCAAGGAGCTTTCATGACGTTCCTGACGCAGCAGTTCATCGACAATCAGTGGGTCGCCTCGGCCAGCGGGCAATGCCTGCCGGTGACCAATCCCTATACGGAGGAGCGAATCGCCGACGTCACGACCGGTCATCCGCGCGACGTGGATACCGCCGTGGACGCGGCCAAGAGCGCCCTCCCCGCCTGGCAGGCGCTCAGTGGTGCCGAGCGCGGCCGGTATCTCGAGGCGTTCGCCGAGGCGCTGGCGCGCCGGCGGGATGAGCTGGCACGTGTGTCGTCGACCAATAACGGCAAGGTGCTGGCGGAAGCGTACATCGACCTCGACGACGCCATCGTCTGCTACCGCTACTATGCCCGGCAGGCACGCGCCCTGGACGCCCGGCAGGGCGAGCCGGTGCGTCTCGACATGGAAGGTGTCGAGGCGCGCTGCTATCACGATCCCGTCGGCGTCGTCGGGCTCATCACGCCGTGGAACTTCCCGCTGGTGACCAGCGCCTGGAAAGTCGCCCCGGCTCTCGCTGCCGGCTGCACCGTGGTGCTCAAGCCCTCGGAAGTGACGCCGCTACCCGAGCGTGCCCTCGCCGAGATCGCCATAGAGGTCGGCCTGCCGGGGGGCGTTCTCAACCTGCTCTTCGGCGACGGCCAGGGTATCGGCATACCGCTGTGCGCCCATCCCGATATCGACAAGATCTCCTTTACCGGCAGCAACCGGGTAGGCGAAGCGGTGATGCATGCCGCGGCCGATCGTACCGCCAGGGTATCGCTGGAACTCGGCGGGAAATCGCCCGTGCTGGTGCTGGAAGATGCCGACCCCGAACAGGCCGCGGATTGGGTGATGGCGGGAATCTACTACAACGCGGGACAGATCTGCTCGGCAACGTCGCGGCTGCTGGTTCACCAGGACGTGGCGGAGCCGCTCTATGCGGCCCTGGCGCAGCGCATTGATGCCCTCGAGCTGGGCGACCCGTTGGCCGAGGGTAGCGACATGGGCCCGCTGACCAGCGCACGGCAGCGCGACGCGGTGCAGGCCTACCTCGCCATCGCCGAGCGTGAAGGGCTGGTGGCGGTGCGCGATGCACGCCACCACACGCTGCCTGAACGCGGCTTCTTCCTGGCACCCACGCTCTACCGCGACGTACCCACGACCAGCCGTCTGTGGCGAGAGGAAATATTCGGCCCGGTACTCTGCGCCCGCAGCGTGGCAGACGAAGCAGAGGCCATCACCCTCGCCAACGACACCGACTTCGGCCTCGCCGCCACCGTGATCAGCGGGGATCCAGAGCGGGCCCGACGCATCGGCCGCCAGCTCAAGGCCGGCAGCATCTGGTACAACAGCGAACAGCTGGTGCTACCCCAGACCGGCTGGGGCGGTTTCAAGCGCAGCGGGATCGGCCGGGAACTGGGGCCCTGGGGCCTGGCAGCTTTTCTAGAAGTGAAGCATCTGATAGGGCCCTGCTAGATTCCAATCAAAGGGTTGAGGTGTGGTGGCAAATTAGCTACCACACCTAAATACAACGTAATCATAGTTATGATGCTTTTCCTTTCTCCTAAAGAACCGAAGCCGGTGGTTAAGACAAGTCAGGATTACGGCGGCTCCAGACCAGATAAGGATGACGCTGAGTGGCCTTTGGCCGCCTTTGCGCATGGCCATGGCACCAACCAAAGACTCCGGCAGGTTGGAGGCAATAATTGCCATCAGCAGGGTAAGACTGAATTGCCATTTGCTCACATAGCAAAAAGCCGCCGATCATGGATCGGCGGCCTGAGTCTTGCGTCGGCGCGGCCCGCAGGCCCAAGGCTTACTTGGCCTTGGAAGTGGTTTCCTTGACCGACTTGGGCGCAGATGTTGTCTCAGTCTCGCTCTGGGTAGCCGTCTTGACGTCTTGCTGGGCCTGCTTGACGCTATTCTCGGTCAGCTTCTGGCTTTGCTGCACGAAGTCCTGCTGCAGGGCCACGACCTTGCCGGCATCGCCCTTCAGGCGCTCGGTCAAATCCTTGGCAACGGCCTGCTGGCCTTCCAGATAGCTCTTTAGGCCCTCGGCATCCTTGACCTCGGCCAGACTACGCAGCTGCGCCAAGGTGGTGTCGCTATACGCCTTGGCAGCCTCGAGCTGTGCATTGACCAGCTTCTCGGTGTAGTCGATGGACAAAGCAGTGAAAGCGCGCGCCGGGGCGAAGAAAATGGACTCAAGCTGGGCGGTGTCAAACTGCTTGGCATCGAATGCGAATGCGTTGCTCATGATGGGGAACCTCCGGGGTTCTGAATGCCTTGGAGCGGGAGATTCCCGCTCTGCTGCATACCTCACACGATAACAGGGGATTTTGTGCAGTGCAACATAGCTCGGAGCATGGGTCAGCGCCTACCACCTGCCAGCGGCACAGCAGCCGATCGAAGCGACCGGCTGGCTGGGATGGGCACGGCCTGTAGAGACGAAGGTACTGGTCGGGCTGCAGCGGATCGAGCGTTGCCCAAGCCACAGCATTGAATTCATGATCCAGAGTAGCGGACACTCTCTCGTACTCGTCAAAATTGTCATTCTCGACACAGCAGGTGCGCATTGAGTCATGTGTAAATAGCAGCTGCTTGCCGCGCAGTGCCACTGCGCTGTAGCAACTCGGGAGTCATCGCTGATCAGTTTCCTTTATTCTCATCCACCCAAGGTTGCCAACGACAGCAAACCCTTGATCAAAATAAACATACCCAGTGCGATCAAGGCCAGCATGGCCACCCTACGCATTTTCTCGGCAGAGCACGCGGGGGGGTACCGACGGCCAAGCCAGGTCGCGGCCCCCACGACAGGTATCGCCCATATGGCAAGTTCCCAAACATCTGCTGTCAGTCCTCCCTGGGTTGCGACGAACAAGGTGCGCATCCCCGAGGTGATGGCAAAGCAAAGGATCAACAAGAGCCGTATCGTTTCCAGCGGCAGCGGCTGGCGATAACAGTGATAAATGGCCGGCGGACCAGGAACGCCGAATAGTCCACCACAAAGCCCCGTCAACACACCACTGACGGCATAACTCCAAGATGGGGACTCCTGCAGTCGTGGACGCGGGCGCAGCCCGACGCTCACCCCCCCATAAAGCACAAGGGCGCCCAGCAGAAGTGTAAGCAGCGCCATGGATGAGGCGCTCAACCAAGCCAACAGCCAAACGCCAAGCATGATGGATGGCACGATGCCCATTGCCAGGGCAATGACGCGATGTTTCCCCAGGCCACGCCACCCTCCCGGCAGGGCTATGGCACTATTCGCCAACGTCAGCAAACTTACCACCGCCGCCAGCACCGGTAGCGACGCTACTCCAATCCCGCCAGCCGCTCCCATTACGATCATTCCGAGGCCGAATCCCGCTACTGTATGTAGGTAACCGGCCACCGCCATGACGGCCAGCGTCCCTAGCAGCGCCCCTGACTCCATCGTCAAGGTAGTCGAAATCATATTTGACTCCCTTGAAAGACCATCAGTTGTCGGGAGCGCCCGAGAGCCTTTGTGCTTGCACTGAGGTTACAGCTATCACGTTGTAGATATCTTCAACGCTACAGCCGCGCGACAGGTCGTTGGCCGGCTTGGCTAGTCCCTGAAGCAGCGGTCCAATGGCTTCGGCACCGCCGATTCGCTCGGCTAGCTTATAACCGATATTGCCGGCCTCCAGATCAGGGAAAATCAATACATTGGCGTTCCCTCTGACTTTAGAGTACGGCAGCTTGCGCTCAGAAATCTCTGCGACGATGGCGGCATCAAGTTGAACATCCTCATCTATGGCGAGCTCAGGCCGTTGGGCCTTAACATTACGGGCTGCTTGGACTACCTTGTCCACATTCTCGTGCGCAGCACTGCCACCAGTAGAGAACGACAGCATGGCCACCCGTGCCTCTTCATTTAATAGCGCCTCGGCACTGTCTGCTGCCGACATGGCGATTTCGGCCAACTGATACGCATTCGGCTCAATTACAAGACCACAGTCAGAGAAGATCATACCGCCTTTCATTTTGTGAAATGGCTTGCACAGCATCATCAGAAAGAAACTGGATACTATGCGGAATTCTGATGCTATGCCTATGATCTGGATAGCTGTACGAACCACGTCGGCTGTAGTGTATACCGCCCCCGCCACAGAGCCATCCGCATATCCCTCCCGCACAAGCAGGTTGGCAAAACAAAGAGGAACGTAAACGGCAGTCTCGGCTTCTTCACGGGTCATGCCTTTCTCCCCGCGCAGCATATACAAGACCTTCTGCAGATCGCCTGTCAAAGGTGAGTCAGCCGGATCAATTACTTCAACGAGCTGCAGATTGAGCTCATGCTGAATGGATAGTGACTTTATCTTATCTCGCTCTCCAACCAGTATAATGTGAGCAATGCCATCCTCAGCCGCTTTGATGGCGGCGTGAATGATCCTTATATCTTCCCCTTCACAGAGCACGATGCGCTTGGGAGTTTGGCGAGCACGCTCGAGAATCCGATACAACGCCTTCATTACATGAACCTCCTTGGGCTAAGAAAACTACCCCAAGAAAAAAGCTGCGATAGAAAAAGCCCCCGGACGAGCCGGGGGAAGACCACATCAACTGAACGAGCAGGGCCTCAAACGTAGTCCTGATATTTCTCCAGCAACCGCACCGGCTTCTTCAGTGCATCGCGGCGGAACGGGTCGCCCAGCTCACGCGTGCACATGATCTCGATAACGCAGGTCTTGCCTTCGTTCATCTGCAGGTCGATGGCCTTTTGCAGCGCCGGCTCCACGTCCTCCAGGCGGTCCACCGTGATCCCCTCGGCGCCCATCGCCCGACCGATCTCGGCGAAGCTCTGGTTGTCCAGCTCGCCGGCCACGAAGCGCCGGTTGTAGAATTCCACCTGGTTCTTCTTCTCTGCGCCCCACTGGCGGTTGTGGAACACCACCGCGGTCACCGGGATGTTTTCGCGTACCGCCGTCATGGTCTCCATCAGGCTCATGCCCCAGGCGCCGTCGCCGGCATAGGCGATCGCCGGCCGGTGCGGCGCTGCCGCCTTGGCGCCAATGATCGTTGGCAGCGCATAGCCGCAGTTGCCGAAGCTCATCGGCGCGAAAAAGCTGCGCGGCTTGTCGAAGCGCAGGTAGCTATGCGCCACCGCGTTGATGTTGCCGATGTCGGTGGAGACCATCACGTCCGCGGGCATGGCCTTCTCCAGCTCACGTAGCACCTGGCGCGGGTGCAGGTACTCGCCGCCGGAGAACGGGGTCTCGCCTTTCGCCTCGTCGATGGCGTCGAGGCTGAACGGGTCTTTCTCGTGGGTCCATTCGTCGAGCTCCTTCTCCCAGGCCGCTTTCTCGCTGGCAATCAGCTCGGCACGCTGACCTTTGGTGCTGTCACAGGCCAGGTCCCGCTCGGCCAGACGCTCGACGAGCGCTTCGGCGGTCGCCTTGGCATCACCGCAGATGCCCACGGCAATCTTCTTCACCAGCCCCAGCATCTTGTGGTCGGCATCGACCTGAATGATCTTGGCGTCCTTCGGCCAGTAGTCCAGGCCGTGCTGCGGTAGGGTGCCGAACGGGCCCAGACGCGTACCCAGCGCGACGACCACGTCGGCCTGGGCAATCAACTTCATGCCCGCCTTCGAGCCTTGGTAGCCCAGCGGACCGCACCACAGCGGATGGCTGGCCGGGAAGGAGTCGTTGTGCTGATAGCTGTTGACCACCGGTGCACCCAGTCGCTCGGCCAGTGCCTGGCAGGCCTCGACGCCATCGGCCATCACGACTCCCCCGCCGGAGACAATCACCGGGAACTTGGCGCTCGCCAGCAGTTCAGCGGCCTCGTTCAGGGTCTTGGTTCCGCCGGGACCGCGATCCAGACGCGACGGCTGGGGAATCTCGCACTCGATCTCGCCGTAGAAGTAGTCACGCGGAATGTTCAGCTGGGTCGGGCCCATCTCGGACATCGCCCGGTCGAAGCAGCGCCCGGTGTATTCGGCCATCCGCGCCGGGTGGGTCACGTGCCCCTGGTACTTGGTGAATTCCTGGAACATCGGCAACTGATGGCACTCCTGGAAGCCGCCCAGGCCGATGCCGGTGGTGCCCGCTTCGGGAGTCACGATCACCACCGGGCTGTGCGCCCAGTAGGCCGCGGCGATCCCGGTCACGCAGTTGGAGATACCCGGCCCGTTCTGGCCGATCACTACCCCATGGCGGCCGGAGACCCGCGCATAGCCGTCGGCCATGTGCGCAGCGCCCTGCTCATGGACCACCGGGACCAGGCGAATGCCGGCCGGCGCGAAGATATCCATGGCGTCCATGAAGGCCGAGCCCATAATGCCGAACATGTCGGTGACACCATTGGCCACCAGCGTTTCGACGAAGGCCTCGGATGGGGTCATCGTCTGTTTGCCCTGCACGACGCGGCGGGTGTCCTGGTTCTCTAGGGTGCTCATCGGGGTCCTCCTCGGCATCACCGAAACGTTTTGTGGTACGAATGGTTTCGTTTTTAGAAACCTTAAATGAATCTAGCGCCGTAGTGACAAAACAGTCAAGAAAGGATTTCGGAAAACGGTACAAATTGCTTTCTTTTTGGAAATGACGTAACTTTATCGGCAAAGGGAGGTATGCCATGACCAGCCAAAAGACCGGGACATACAGACTGGAAGGTGAAACTCCGGCACAGCGACTCTTGGCGCTGCTGGAAGTCATCGCTGACAAAGACCAGTTCTTCACCTTGCAAAGCATGGTTGACGAGACGGGCATGCCCAAGCCGACATTACACCGGATGCTGCAGCAGCTCGAAAGCTCCGGCATGCTCCAGCGCGAGGCTGACGGACGTCATTACGGAAAGGGAGGTCGCTTCCGCCGACTCGCTGAGAAAATGCTACTCAACGACACCGTCCACGGAGCTCGGCATGCCGTGCTTAGCCAGTTGGTGGATGAGGTGGGAGAGAGCTGCAATATCACTGCCCTATCAGGAAGTGAGGTGCTCTACCTCGATCGCGTGGAAACCTCTGAAGCGCTTAGATTCTTTCTTCACCCAGGTTCCAGGGTTCCGGTCCACTGCTCTGCCAGTGGTAAGCTTTTTCTGGCACAGATGCCTCCCGCCCAGAGGCGGCGGCTGCTTGGAGAAATCTCTCTCAAGTCTTTTACCGACAAGACTCTGACAAACCTTGATACCCTTGAGGCAGAAATCAGCGACGTACGCCAGCAAGGATACGCTTTCGACAATGAAGAGTTCCTTCCGGGCCTGCTTTGCATCGCGGCCTTAGCCCCTGACCCAAACGGTGGCCGATCCAATCTTGGCATCGCGATTCAGGCGCCGATCATGCGCTTCTCCAAGGATAAAGCGCTGGAGTGCCTCCCGGCGTTACAGCGAGCGGCCAATGCCATCGCCGCCATTGATCGGGACGCAATGGTTCTGTCCGCTGCCCAAGAGAACAAGAGTGCCAAAAGCGGTGGAAAATAAAGAAACCATTGAGTGGTTCATGATCGTTGTCGGGGTGACGTTTGTAACAGCTGAGATCATGCAGTTCTGTGCGCCAGCCTGGATCCCGTTGAACCTGAACTGGTTAGGACCAGCGTAGGGATCAAGCGCCCAAACACCCTTCCATCGGTGAGGAGGGCTCGGCCTGTTCACGACGCGGCATGCGGCCGGCGAGAAAAGCCCCTCGGCCAGCCAGGACTGCAGCTTTCATGGCGCTGGCCATGGCTATCGGATCCCGCGCATGGGCGATGGCGGAATTCATCAACACGGCATCGCAGCCAAGCTCCATGGCCAGTGCCGCCTCCGAAGCCGTGCCGATGCCGGCATCGATCAATACCGGCACATTCGAGTGTTCGATGATCAGGCGAATGTTATGGGGGTTCTGAATTCCACACCCGGACCCGATCAATGAACCGAGCGGCATGATCGCGCAGCATCCAAGTTTTTCAAGTTCCGCTGCCACGATGGGGTCATCGCTGGTATAAGCCATGACATCGAAGCCGTCTGCAATCAATGTCTCGGCGGCTTTGAGGGTTTCCACGACGTTGGGGTAAAGGGTCGTCTCGTCCCCCAACACTTCGAGTTTGACCAGATTGTGGCCGTCCAGTAGCTCCCGGGCCAGGCGGCAGGTGCGCACAGCCGCGTGCGCATCGTAACAGCCAGCGGTATTGGGCAGTAGCGTATAACGGGACGGGGGCACCACGTCGAGCAGCGACGGCACATCATTACCCTGGCCCAAGTTAGTGCGCCGCACGGCGAAGGTCACTACCTCGGTGCCGCTGGCCTCGAGAGCGGCGGCGGTCTCGGTGACATCCCGGTATTTTCCGGTGCCTACCAACAGACGTGAGGTGAACTCGCGCCCGGCGATGCGTAACGGTTGGTCGGATAAGGTCATGCGGGATCTCCTGAATAGCCGGGTGTTAGCCACCGCCGATGGCATGGACGATTTCGATCCGGTCACCCGCGGCGAGGTAAGTCTTTGCATGGCGGCTGGCTGGCACCACCGCCTCGTTCAGTTCCACGGCAATACGTGTCCCGGCCAATCCGAGCTCTGCGAGCAGGTGATCCAAGCCGCAGCCCTCTTCGAGATGGTGGGGTGCGCCGTTGACCTGTACTCTCATCATCACCAAGTCGCCAGGTCGAAGTGGATAAAGGCCAGCACCAGCAATAGCAGGAACAGCGTCTCGGCCACCATCAGGATTACTGGTTTCCAACCCACTACAGCCAGCTTCTGGAATGAAGTCTTAATACCCAAGGCGGCGATAGCGGTTACCAGGCACCAGCGCGACAGATCGGTGAAGCCCTCGGCAACCAGTGGCGGGATCCAGCCGAGACTGTTAATAACGACCAGAGCCACGAAGGCGATCAAGAAGTTTGGAAGCATGGGTACCTTACGGTTGCCCTCCTCCTCCTGGCGATGGCGGCGAAACAGAAACATGAAGATCATCACCGTTGGCACTAACATGGCGACACGCAGCAACTTGACGAAAGTCGAGACGTCGCCAGTGCTCTCCGAAATCATGTAGCCAGCACCGACCACCTGGGCCACATCGTGAATAGTACCACCGAGAAATATTCCCGCCTCGCCATCATCGAGCCTCAGCACACCAACAATCAGTGGGTAGATAACCATAGCCATGGTTGAGAGCGTGGTAACGCCGACTACTGTCATGATGGTGTTGCGTTCATGGGTGGCATGACGAGGCATGACAGCCGAGAGCGCCAAAGCCGCTGAGGCACCGCAAATTGCCACCGAACCACCGGTGAGCAAACCCATGTCACGGTTCAGGCCAAGGAGGCGCGCCACTACGGCGCCGAAGGCTATCGTGAAGGCGACACCACAAACTACAGTGAGCACCGGTCCGACTCCCAAGTCGGCTACCTGTTCGATGGTGATCCGCACACCCAACAGCGCAACGCCCAGCCGCAGGATCGTCCTGGCCGCGAACTCCACTCCCGCCAGGCAGCGCCCCTCCTCAGAGAGGAAATGCAGGGTCATGCCAAACAGCAAGGCGTAGAGCAGCGTAGGCCCACCATAGTGATCGGCAATGAAGGTAGTGGCCAGGGCGATAGTGATGCAAATCAGCACCCCCGGCATCTTATGCTGGAAGGCTTCCAGCAGGCGCGGCCGGATGACTTCAAGACTGAACATAACAGTTTCTCCCTCAGGCGGCTGAGTCGGACCTGGATCGCCGCCTTGGTGACAGGGGATGCACCACTGGCGATGCATCCCGAGCGTTGCTGGCATTCACGCACGGCCATGACATCGGCCGGCCGGACCGGTTTCTCATCAGGCATCACGCACGGCACGGGACCTCGCTCGGCTTATGTTGTGCATGGTGCCTCGCCCACACCGCCGGGGTTAGCACCAGTTGTCCGCCAGGCTTGAGGCCAATCGCCGGCGGATCAGGCTGCTCCGCGCGATGCACCCCGGGAGGCCTTGATCATGTCGGCGGCCTTCTCGGCGATCATGATGGTAGGTGCATTGGTGTTGCCGGATACGATCACCGGCATGATCGAGGCGTCCACCACGCGCAGGCCCTCCAGGCCATGTACCCGAAGCCGGTCATCCACCACCGCCAGCGGGTCATGCCCCATCTTGCAGGTGCCGGCGGGGTGATAAATGGTCTGACTAAACTGACGGGCAGCATCCAGCAATTGCTCGTCACTCTGGTAGTCCGGCCCGGGCACGTATTCGTCGGTGATGACCTCGTCGAGCGGGGCTTGCGTGGCGATGCGGCGCGCCACTTTGATCGCGTCTACCGCGACGCGACAGTCCTCCTCGGTGCTCAGGTAGTTGGGCCGGATCGAGGGATAGACACCGGCATCGGGGCTGATTATGCGTATGGATCCACGACTGGTGGGGCGCAGCTGACAGACCGAGGCAGTGAAGGCAGAGAAGGGATGCACCCCTTCGGCAGGCTTGTCGGAGGAGAGTGGCTGCATATGAAACTGGATATCCGGACGCTCCAGCCCCTCGCGGGACCGGGTGAAGACGCACACCTGGCTGGCCGCCAGTGTCAGCGGCCCGGTTCGGGTCAATACATACTGGGTGCCCACCGCAAGCTTCATCAGGGGATGGCGTACTTCATCATTGAGCGTTCGACAGCGAGTCTTGAAGACCAGGCGAACTTGTAGGTGGTCCTGAAGGTTCTCCCCTACGCCGGCCAGCTCGTGGAGGCACTCGACTCCCACCTTCTTGAGATGCCCCGGATCCCCGATCCCGGAGCATTGCAGGATCTGGGGGGAACCAATGGCACCACTGGACAGCAACACCTCGTGGTTGGCCTTCACCCGATTCGTCTGCCCACCCTGGCGATACTCCACCCCTACAACCCGCTTACCTTCCAACAGCAGTCGCTGACAGTGGGCGTGCTTGATCAGCGTCAGGTTATGGCGCTTGAGCGCCGGGCGCAGGAACGCCTTGGCCGTCG
This sequence comes from Billgrantia bachuensis, assembly GCF_011742165.1. Classification (GTDB taxonomy): domain Bacteria; phylum Pseudomonadota; class Gammaproteobacteria; order Pseudomonadales; family Halomonadaceae; genus Halomonas; species Halomonas bachuensis. The sequence goes on from NZ_JAAQTO010000032.1 coordinate 30,512, forward strand.
AGCAGCGAAAGCCCTTATAGGATGTCTGCTGGAAGTATCCCACCCCTTCCTGGGTCGCCCCATTGACATCAGCGTTTTCGGGGATTCCGGCCACCTTGGCCGCTTCGATGAACCGCTCGGCGATCTCGCGCCGCAGCCGCAAATCCGAGACATGCAACGGGCCATCTGCACCATGGTACTCGTCGGCGCCTCGCTCCTGACATTCGGATTTCTTGAAATAGGGCAACACCGAGTCGTAGCCCCACCCGACATTGCCGGCCGCGGCCCAGTCGTCATAGTCCTCACGCTGGCCACGGATATAAAGCAGTCCGTTGAGCGAGCTCGACCCCCCCAGGACCTTACCTCGTGGCCACTGTAGCTGCCGCCCCTTGATGCCCTCATCGGGATCGGTCAGGTAGCACCAGTCGGTGGCCGGGTTGTGCATGGTCTTGAAATAGCCTACCGGCACATGAATCCAAGGGTTCCAGTCGGCGCCCCCCGCTTCCAGTAACAGCACAGACACCCCTGGGTCCTCGCTTATGCGGTTGGCGAGCACGCAGCCTGCCGAGCCGGCACCGACGATCACGTAGTCGTAGGCGCCTTGCGCTGGAGTTTTTGAATGCATTGCAAAGTCACCATATTTGCGAGACATATTATCTCGATAATACTGATACCAAAAAATTCAATGGTCAATATCGAGACAAAAACAATCATTTTTCTTGATCTGTGACCGACTGCGTCCTATGGTGGATCCAGCGGACTGCAGCGGTGGCTCTTCCCCACCCCTACTACAAGCCCGCCCGCATCCCTCAAATATCAACCACAAGATTCGGGAGCAACGCCCTCATGTCGCTAATTCAATCCAACCGTCTCGGCATCTCACGGCGCGATTTCCTCAACATCTCCGGACGCTTCGGCGTTACCTCGACACTGCTCGCGGCCGGTGGCCTCGGTGCTGGCCTCACGCTCAGCAGCCTGGCCCGGGCCGCCGAATCCGAGCAGCAGCGCCGTTATCAAACTGAGCCAAAGTTCCAGCTGCGCTTCGGCGCCTCGGGCTTCAACGCGCGCAATCTCGACATCCAGAAGTCCGGGCAGCTGTTCTTCGCTCGCGACCTGGAAGAGCGGACCAACGGCGCCATCCGGGTCGAATTCATGGGCAGCAACGAGGTCTGCAACCAGCTCGACTGCGTCAGCAAGGCCCAGCAGGGCATCGTCGACATCTTCTCGGCCTCTACCCAGAATTCCGCTGGCGGTGCGCCATATCTGAACGTGCTGGACTTCGCTTACATGTTTCCCAGCGTCGCCTCGATGTTTCACTTCTTCTACGACTCACGCAGCGAGACGCTGCTGCGGGAACCGCTGCGCCAGCGCCATAACCTGCAGTTCCTGTTTACCCACTGCGACCTGCGCGGCCTGATGATGGGGCTCAGCTGGGCCGACAAGCCATTGGTCACGAGCCTTGAACAGCTGCAGGGCACCAAGAACCGCGTCACCGGCACTCAACTGGGACGCATCGCCATGGAGCAGTTGGACCTGAACCCAGTCCCCGTGGCCTGGGAAGAAACCCTAGACGGTCTTCGTCAGGGGCTGCTCGACGGTGCCGAAACCTGGATGAGCGCGGTGGCCTATGCCGGCATGGCGCCGGTCGTCTCCCAGGCGGTCGACCTGCGCTTCTTCGCCGGCACTGAGCATACCGCCATGAACCTTTCTAAATTCGAGAGCCTGGGAAGTGAGTTGCAGGAGCAGGTGATGGAGTCAGCCTATGCCGCCCAGATCTTCACCCAGGGCATGAACGAGGCCGGACGTTATCAGATTGTCGGCGCTTCCGAGCACCCGGCCGCGGGTACCGTATTTGCCGAGCACAATGTGAGGGTCGCTCCGCTGTCGGACGAGATTCGCGCCGAGGCCGAACGTAGGTGCGCCCCAGAGTTTAATCCTGAGCCCTGGGAACAATGGCGTGAGCGCCTGAACGCCTGGGCCGGTGATGTCGATATCTACCAGGAGATCCATACAATCGCCCGGGAGATCCCCCGTGACATGGCCGCTGTCAACGTGGCGCCGAAGCGCTGGTGGAGGACCTAATGACTCGTCACGATTCGACTCAAGCGTCCAGCGTGGAGGCGTCCAGGGGCGCCTCCTGGGCGCCCGGCAGACCGGTCTCGGGGTGGTGGGCGCCGCTGAGGTGGCTCGACGCCAACCTGGAGAAGGTGATCATCCTGATCTCGTACAGCGGGATGGCCGGTATCATCTTCGTCGAGGTGATCCGGCGCTTCTTCTTCAGCCTCCAGGCCCCCTGGAGTACCAGTATTCCCATCCTGCTGTTCCTGTGGCTGACCTGGTTCGGCGCATCGCTCAACGTCAAGCAGCGCACCCATCTCTCGCTCAACGAGATCCGTATGCGTTTGCCCTACACCGGCCAGTTCCTGTGCCAGATCCTGGATGCCGTGCTGTGGATCACCTTCGGCGCCCTGGTGATCAACTTCACCATCGACCAAGTGCAACTGGCGCACATGAACTTCGCCATCGTGCCCGGCACCGATAACGTCATGCAGTGGTGGTTCTATCTCGCCACGCCGCTAGCCTGGGTTCTGATCATCATTCGTGTGTTGCAGAACCTGATCGCCGACGTGTGCCGCTTCAGGCGCCGTGAGCCGTTCAACCTGCAACCCTCAATCATGGACTAGGAGGCCACGACATGACGGACGGACTCATGATCGGCCTGGTCACGGCCGGCTGTACTACCTTCTTCCTGCTCGGCGTGCCGATCTTCCTGGTCATCGGACTATGGGTCGTCGGGACCAGCCTGGTAATTGACTTCACCCTGGCCAATATTGGCGTCACCCTGTTCCAGGGGCTGAGCTTCTTCGGGCTGCTGGCCCTGCCCCTGTTCATTCTGACCGGCGACTTGATCAATGCCGCCGGCATCGCCAAGCGGCTCTCCGACTTCGCCTATTCGGTACTCGGCTGGCTGCGCGGCGGCATGGGCATGGCCACGCTGGGCGCCTGTGGGCTGTTTGCCGCCATCTCCGGCTCCAACGCCGGCACCACGGCGACCATCGGCTCCATCATGCAGCCCGAGATGATCAAGAACGGCTATGACGACCGCTTCTCTGCGGCCACCGCCGCCTCGGGCGGCACCGTGGGCATCATCATTCCGCCCAGCATCATCTTCATCGTCTATGGCTTCATGATGAACCTGTCAATCAGCGACCTATTCATCGCCGGTATGATCCCTGGTGCCATGATGGTGTTCGGCATGATGGCGGCTTGCCACCTTGTGGCACGGCGACACGGCTGGGGTACCCTGATTCCCTTCAAGGCCGGTACCAGCGCGCGGTTCGCGCGCCGCGCCTATCTGGGGTTCGCCACCATCGGCGTGGTGCTTTACGGCATCTACTCGGGCAAGTTCTCACCCACCGAAGCCGCAGCCATCACCGTGGGCTTCACCCTGGTCGCGGGACTGCTCATCACCAGGGAGATCCGCTTCACCGCCCTGCCCGGTATCCTACTGCGCTCGGGCCAGATCGCCGGCATGCTGGCACCGCTGATCGCCATCTCAGTAGTGATGCAACAACTGCTGTCGGTGCTGGGCGCCGGCCAGGCCCTAGACAACCTGCTCAGCGGGCTCGGCAACTATTATGTGATCCTTGGCGCCTGCATGCTGATGATCCTGTTGGCGGGCATGATCCTCGAAAGCCTGCCGGTCACCATCATTCTAGCGCCGATCCTGGCCCCCATTGCCCAGAACGCTGGTGTCGACCCGATTCACTTCGCAGTGATCTTCCTGGTTGGGGCTGCCATCGGCTTCGTCACACCACCCTTCGGCCTCAATCTCTATGTGGCCAGCAGTATCACCGGTATCCCCTACCTGCGTTTGGTGAAGTTCGTGATCCCCTACTTCATCGCCCTCTTTGCCTGCTGGATCGCGATCTCCCTGTGGCCGGCACTCTCGCTATTCCTGGTTAGCATCTGAATGATAACGCGGCAAGCCCTCCCAGGCTGGCCGCGTTATCATGATGTCACCCCGTGCCGCCTATCGCTAACAAGGATCGCCTATGCCTAACGACAGCCCCACCTCGCGCCGCAATACGACCAATTCCACTCTGCAAAGGGGACTGTTGCTGCTCGAGGCCATCGCCACCGCACCCCACGGGGTGAGCGCCGCCGAGCTGGAGCGCCGCCTGGAGATTCCCAAGCCCACCCTTCATCGTCTGCTAAAGCAGCTCGAAGACCAGTACCTCGTAGTGCGCGACCTGGAAGGCCGACATCTTCTACCCGGCGAACTCTTGCATCGCATCGCTATGGGCGTGCTGGCCAATGAGAGCCTCAAGGCCCCCCGGCGCATGCTGCTCAAGCGTTTGGCCGACGAGGTCGGCGAGACCTGCAACCTGACCCTGCTCGACGGTCACGAAGTACTGTATTACGAAAGGGTCGAGACCAATTGGCCAGTTCGCATCCAGTTGCCTCCAGGCTCCCGCCTGCCCCTGCACTGCACCGCCAGCGGCAAAATGTTCCTGGCGTTAATGCCCCCCCATAAGCGACGCTCATTGCTTAAGAATCTTCCCTTGGAGGCTCACACACCCTACACCGCCACCACGACCGAAACGCTCGAGGCTCGCCTGGATACTATCGCCGATAACGAGTTGAGCACCGACGATGAGGAGTTCATTCAGGGGATGGTCGCCATAGCGGTGCCGGTCTATGACCAGACGGGACGCATACAGGCCTCGCTGGCCATCCATGCGCCCCGCCTTCGCCACTCCATTGACAGCCTAAAGGAGTGGGTGCCACTTATGCGTCGCATCGCGGCGGAACTGCAGGAAACCCTATGGGCCTGAGCGGGCCGAGCCTCACGGGCGCTGTCACAACGTCCGCAAGAGCCATCCCGGCTGACAAGCCGAACTTAGGCTATCAGCCTTCACCGACCGCAACGAACAGTCGGTCGAGCTGATGCTTCGTCATAAAAGATATTCAGACAACACGCGGCATAGAGCGAGGCGTCCAGGCCTTCCCAAATCACCATGGAGCCCCATGCTTGACACTAAAACGCTGCCGAGCTCGAAATGATTGGCAATGGGATCGCGGATCGTGACTACCGAATTGGAGGTTGCCTCAACTTTTCACCGGCACGACGATCACGGGTATCGGGCTTCGTTTCAGCACACCCCGAGTCACCTTGCCCACATAGGACATGGTAAAACCGTGCTTATTGGAGGCCATCACGATCAGATCGCAGCCCAGCTTCGAGGCCATGCCGACAATCACTTTGGCCGGGTAGCCCTCGGCCACCTCTAGGCTAGCAACCCGGGTGTCGCCGGACTCATCTCCCTCGCCATGGAGGCTCCAGAAGTTTGCCATCTTATCTTCCAGCTGCTGCCTCGCTTCGTCCAGACGCTTACGGATAAGCTCTTGCAGAGTCTTCTTGTCGCGAATATTGACACGCAGCGTGTTCATGACGTCGTCATCCAGCGACTTGACGGCATGAATAACATGCAGCTTCGCCCCGGTGGCAAGAGAAAGCTTGAATGCCTGCTCCAGTACCACATGGCTATCACTGCGAAGCCCGACACAGCAAAGAATTTTTTCGATTGACCTGTCCATATTTCCTCCGTTACCTCGAATGATAACTGCACTTCGCCTGGTCAACTTCCGGAGCCGACATTCCAATGTTCAACCTAATAGCCCATCACTCCGGGCAACCAGAGAGAAATCTGTGGAATATAGGCAACAATGAAGAGCGCGATAATGGATGCAGCGGCAAACGGCAAGGCGCGATAGGAGATTTCCTCAATGGAGGCCCCGCCAATGCCCGAGGCAACGAACAGGTTCTCGCCGAGCGGCGGTGTCTGGAAACCGATTGCCAGTGCACATACGACCACAATACCCACATGGACGGGGTCGGCCCCCAGCATATACATGATAGGCAACAAGACGGGCGTCAGAATCATAATGGCTGCGAGAGTTTCCATGAACATACCGACGAACAACAGGAACATGATGATCAGCGCCCAGATGATGTACATGTTCTGGGTGAAATCCAGCATGGCCGATGCAATGTAAGCAGGAACACGCTGTTCGACCAGAAGCCGACCGAAAACCGTCGCGGTGAACAGGATCAGCAGCACGCGCCCACTTATCCAGGTCGTGGTTTCCAGTGTCTTCATTGCCGGCCGGAACTTCAGCTCCTTGTGGATGAAGATCCCCACGATCAACGTATAGAAGATGGCGACGATGGCCGACTCCGTAGGCGTGAACACCCCTGAGTAGATACCACCGAGAATGATGATGGGCGCCAGCATCGACCAGATACCACGACGCAGTGTTTTCTTTATCGCCTCAGTCGACCAGTGATCGGTGAGGCCACGATATCCATGTTTTCTCGATAAAAGATAATTCATGATTAGCAGGCAACCGGCTATCACTATGCCGGGGAGAATACCGGCAATAAACAACTTGGGAATCGACAAGGTCTGGAAGCTGCCGTGTGCCGCCACCGCTTCCGGGGGCGGTGTCATACCCATGCCGGTGATACCAAAGATGACCATGGGAATGGAGGGGGGAATCACGACGCCCAGGCCGCCGGAGGAGGCAGTAATGGCAGATGCATATCCCCGATCGTAGTGCCGCTGCACCATGGCCGGGATCATCAACATGCCAACGGCAGCCGTGGTAGCCGGGCCCGAGCCAGAGATAGCACCGAAAAACATGCAGGCGAAGACAGTTGCCGCCGCGAGCCCCCCCGTTGCCGGCCCGGCGAACGCCTCGGCAATATCGACCAGCCGACGCGAGATCCCTGCGGCTTCCATCAAGGCCCCGGCGAGGATAAAGGCGGGTAATGCCATGAGCGGGAACGAGCCAACCGAGGTAAAGGCGATCTGAACAAAAGTGGCAGGATTCTGGCCAATGTAGAGAAAGGCCGCCAGGGCCGATACACCAAGAGACGCCGTTATGGGAGCGCCAAGCAATAGCAGCAGGAAGAAGGTGCCAAATAGCACATATACAATAGTGGGATCCATGAGGCTGTCTCCGATCACTCAGCTCTTTTCTTGAGTTTCATTTTGTGTGCGCTGCATTTCTTCGATTTTCGCATCCTCCGGATCCACGACCCTCCGATTCATTACATGCTTGGCATACATATTCTGTAGAATGCGAATAGACATGACCAAGAAAGCAAGCGGGAGAATTAGGTAAAAGTACTTCATTGGAACTCCCATCGTCTGGGATTTCCAGAATACATTCATGCGATTGAACACGAAATCGTAACTCAAATAAACGAAATACAGGTTAAACCCCACCCAGATCAAATCAGAGATTATATTGCAAAATTTCTCTACAATATGAGGAAAAAACTTAAACTGAAATGTCACGCGATTATGGGCCGACATTTTGGCTGCGTACACTGCCCCCATATAGGCAAACCAGACGAAAGCATAAGTGGCCAATTCATCGCCCCAAGACAACGAACTATTGAATATATTACGCAGCACAATTTGTACAAACAGCAAAATCACGAAGAATACAAGGAGGAACTGGCATATATAATTTTCCAGATTGTCGAAAACCTTCAGTAGAAGCTGTTTCATAATGGTCGCCCCGATGCCTTGCCTGATGTATTCCAAACGCTGCACTGACATAACCCAGTGCAGCGTACAAGGAAATTCGGCTGTTAGTTCAGGTCCCGACCCAGCGCCTGGAGCGCCTCTTCCAGTCGCTCCTCGCCGCCGATGCTGTCATAGAAGCGCGGCCAGATGCTCGAGGCACGCTCGATCCATTCGCTCTCGCTATTGGCGGGCTCGATGATCTGCATGCCGTGCTCTTCCACCAGGGCTTGCTTGATGCTTTCTTCCGTCTCCAGCAGGTAATCATAGCTGTAGGCAGTGGCTTCTCGGCCCGCTTCCAGCACGACCTCCTGCATATCGGGGCTCAGGCTCTGGAACTTGGATTCGCTCATGATCAGCGGCTCCAGCGAGAACACGTAGCAGATATCGGTGATGTAGTCCTGCACCTCGTAGAACTTCATGGCATTGATGGTGATGTAGGGGTTGTCCTGCCCATCCACGACGCCCTGCTGCAGGGCCGTGAAGGTCTCCGACCAGGCCATCGGCAGCGGGTTGACCCCCCATTCCTGATAGGAGGCGATCATGATCTCGTTGCGGGGCACGCGAATGGTAAGCCCTTGTAGGTCATCCGGGGTGGCGACCGGCTTGCTGGAGTTGCTCAACACACGACACCCTGAATAGGCCCAGGAAAGCACCCTTACTCCTGCATCCCGGATGGTATTTTCGGCCAGCTGTTGTCCGATCTCACCCTGAGTGAGGGTCTTGGCGTCTTCCGGACTGGTAATCACATACGGCAGGGTAAGAACACCTACTGTGGGAGAAAAAGGGGTGATGTTATTAATTGCCAGGACCGACAGATCCAGCATTCCCATGCTGGCGCTGCTGACCGTGTCCTGTTCGCTGCCTAATTGACCGTTAGGAAACATATCGATGGCCACCTGACCATCCGTTTTTTCATGGATTAGCTCGGCGAACTTCTCCCCCATGGCATATTGGGTACCGCCTTGAGCATCTCCCAGCGCCATGCGCCATGTCTCGGCCAATGCATTCTGGCTGATGACGGCACTGATTACCGCCGTCATAACGGAAAACATTATCTTGTTCATGCAACTCTCCCAGTAATGTCTTGTTATTGACTTGTACTCACCCTGGAGCAGCCTACTCGGTTCGTCTTGTCTGAATCGGGCTGTTCCATGAGGTTAACTTTACCCCCCCGTCACCGGGGCACTAGTACCAGACACCACCCGTCGATTGGTCCAGACCCCCGCATGGTGATGAAATCGACCGATCAGGCCACCATCGCCGCTGATCGGGTGATACAACCCTTTGATTTATCGATTGTCTAACTGGACTTCGAGGCGCATTCTTGGCATGTTCGAAGGTCGTGGGTGCCGGCGCCCGAGCCCCGCTCACTTGCATCGACTCGCCAGACCCTTCCCGGGATGGCTTTCATCGTGGGCCAATCATGTGCCAGCTACTGTTTCATCTCGATTCAAGCCTTCCGGCGAGCCTCCAGCAGCAACTGCGTGAACAGATCGTGCATGCCATCCTGGATGGACATATCCCGCTCGATGAGGCACTTCCTTCCAGCCGCAAGCTGGCGCGCGAGCTACAGGTGGCGCGTAACACCGTGATGCTGGCCTATGAGCAGTTGCTAGACGACGGCTATCTGATTGCCAAGAGCCGCAGCGGCTACTTCGTGAATCCGGAAATCCTGGAAGGTCGAGCCGAGAAACCGGTGCGTCTCAACGATATCGACGCCGAGCGTATGCCCTGGGAAAGGCTGCTCACGATCCGGCCCTCGCAGCAGGAAACCATCCGGAAACCCAGTGACTGGCATCGATACGATTACCCCTTCCTGTACGGGCAGATCGATCCGGCGCTCTTTCCGACTCAACACTGGCGGGAATGTGGTCGAGACTCCATGAGCGTGCCGGCCATTCGCAGCTGGTCGGTCGACCACCTCAACGATGATGACCCCCTGTTGATCGAGCAGATTCACAAGCGACTGCTCCCCCGGCGTGGCGTCTGGGCCAAGCCCGAGGAAATTCTCGTCACGGTCGGCACTCAGCAGGCACTGTGGATCGCCGCCATGCTGCTGTTGAAGCCGGGTCGGCAGTTCGGAATGGAGAATCCCGGCTATGTGGACATGTACAATATCGCCCGGATCTTCACCGACGATATCCGCCTGTTACCGGTGGACGAGCAGGGCATGCGACCGGTCGAGGAGCTGACGCAGTGTTCCCTGGTCTACACGACGCCCAGCCACCAGAGCCCCACGACGGTGACCATGCCACTCGAGCGGCGGCGGCAGCTGCTCGATATGGCCGAGATCGAGAACTTCCTGATCATCGAGGACGACTACGACAGCGAAACCAACTACCTCAGCAACCCCACGCCGGCGCTCAAGAGCCTCGACCGGCATAGCCGGGTCATCTATGTCGGGAGCCTTTCCAAGACCCTGGCGCCCGGCCTGCGACTGGGCTACATGGTCGCCCACCCGACGCTGATCCGCGAGGCCCGCGCCCTGCGGAGACTGATGCTGCGCCACCCGCCGACCAACAACCAGCGCGCCCTCGCCCTCTTCCTCGACCGGGGGTATCACGACGCGCTGCTCAGGCAGATCCACCAGACGTTCGAGAACCGCTGGCACTGCATGAGCGAGGCGCTGAAGCGTCACCTGCCGACCTTCCATACCCCCTCGACGTTCGGTGGTTCCTGCTTCTGGGTCCGCGGCCCCGAAGGGCTGGGCTGCACGCGGCTCCAGGCCCTGGCTCGTGCCGAGGGCATCCTGGTCGAATGCGGCAACCTGCACTACTTCGATCGTCCCGGCAGCGAATACATGCGCCTGGGGTTTTCCGCCATTCCCGAAGCACGCATCGAGCCAGGCATCGAACGCCTGGCTCGATTGATTCCAAGAGCCATGGAACGGGCAGACTAGTCGCTATACAGTAAGTAACGGTCGGTTAATCGTTACCAGCCTGGTCACAGCACTTCGTCCTTCAGATAGTACCAGCGATAGAGAAACCGCTGGCCGACACGCCGGAAGGGAGCAAAGGCCTGGGACTCGACCATTTCGCGGATATTCGGGAAGGGCAGCTTGGAGGTGAAGATCGGCAGGTCGAGTTGCCTGCCATCGCCGGCGATCCACTGCGCCAGGCGACGCCCGGCCTGGGCCGAGTACATGACCCCGTTGCCGCCGTAGCCCAAGGCATAGAAGATGGTTTCGCTGGGGTCCGGCTGGTGGATGCGCGGCATCATGTCGTGGCTGACATCGACCCAGCCCCACCAGGAGTAATCCAGTGGAATGCCCTTCAGCGCCGGGAACTTCCGGACCATGTTGTTGACCAGCACATTCTCGTATTTCTGCTGAGGTGCATCACGCCCGGTAATGGCACTGCGGCTGCCGATCTGCAGCCGGTTGTCCGGCAGCAGGCGGTAATAGTGCCGCAGCACGCGCGTATCGGTGATGACCTGATGCGTCCTGAAGCTGCAGGCCTCGATCTCGTTCGCCGTGAGCGGCCGGGTGACGATCGAGTTGGAGAGGATCGGCAACAGGCGATTCTTGAGCTGGGGGTGCAGGCTCTGGGAGGTATAGCCGCCCGTGGCGATGCCCACGGCACGGGCCCTGACCGTCCCACCCGGGGTCTTGAGATAGTGCACGCCGTCGCGCGTTTCCCAGCCCTGGACGGGGCTCGACGGGTGCACCCTGGCCCCCAGGGCCCTGGCCTTCCTGAGATAGCCGAACGCCAGCTTGCCGGCGTGGATGCCGATGCCCTCGGGCTCATGCATGGCGCCGGCGGCTTCCTGATCGCCGACCCAGTCCCGCTTGACCGTCTCGCCATTCAGGATCTGCGCATCGTAGTCGAAGACGTCGCGCAGCAGCCTGGCCTCCTTCTCCAGCACCGGCATGACCTTGTCGCGGTGGGCGATGTAGAGGTGCCCGCCGGGCTGGGGGTCGCAGTCGATGTTCTTGATCAGCGACTTGAAGGTCTCCATCCCCTCGACACACTCGGCATGCAGCTTCAGTGCGGTATCCAGACCGTAGCGCTCGATCCACTGGGAGCGCTTGAGGCGTCCCGAGGCGCACTGCGCCTGGCCGCCGTTGCGGGTGCTGCAGCCCCAGCTGGTGCGATTGGCCTCGAGCACGGTCGCCCGGATGCCGTACTCCTGCGCCAGGAAGATGGCGGCCGTCAGGCCGGTGAAACCGGCCCCGATGATCACCACGTCCACGTCCATGTCCTGGGTCACCGGGCCGTCATCGGCTGGGGGTTCGCCCGCGGTGCCGATCCAGTAGGTCGGCGCGTAGTCACGCCCCCGCCCCGGTGTGGTGCTCTTCAGCGGATCATAAGCCGGATCATAAGGCTGGGATGGTGCGGTAGCGCTGCGTCGCTCTTCTCCCGCCTTGCTGGTCATTGTCTCCATGATCGACTCCTGTGTGTCGGGATGCCGCGGCTCGCACCGTCCTTAGCCGTTGTTGCCTGCTATCGGCGGCCGGTTCTTGCGAAAGGCGTTCTTCACGGCGATCTTGCCGTCGCGGAAGGTAAAGGCATCGATCATGCGGGCCTCGGAGCGAACCCCGTCGGGGGTCGTGCCCTTGTAGGTGGTTTCCGAGAAGCCGCGGTCACCGATCACGAAGTGCTCACCATCGACCCAACAGGCATCGGGGGCGGTCTTCCAGGCATTCTCGAGGGCCTGACGCACCTCGGCCTGGCCGACGAAGCTCTTGCCCTGCAGGTTCGGGCCGGCGATGGCGTGGAAGACGCAGTCCTCGGTCATCATCTTCATGACGGCATCGATATCGTGACGGTTCAACGCCTCACTGAAGGCTTTCAGGAATTCCACATCGGGCTGGCTCATCTCTGTCTCCTGGGCGTGTCGTTGTCATACGAAGCATGGAAAAAAGGGGGCGAGGCGACCGGCCTCCCATCGACGAGACTACTGTCTAGGGTGGGGCAGTATTAGCACCAGATACCACCCGGCCGTTGGGCCAGCCGCCCCCATGCATGAACCGCCAGGGTCCCGTCAGAGGCACGAGGCCCCAGGCGATGGGGCCTCGTTAGCCGCAGCATCCGGCACGCCCTGTCCCGCCCGAGGACGATACGGCATGGGGTCGAGGATCGGCTCGCGCCCCAGCAGTTGATCGACCAGCAACCGAGTGGCAGCCGGCGCTAGCACAAGGCCATTGCGATAGTGCCCGGCGTTTATGAAGAGGCCCGCCACGCCGTGAATCGCGCCGATGAACGGCAGCCCCTCGGGAGCGCCCGGCCGTAACCCCGACCAGTGATGCTCGATCTCGCACTCGGCCAGTGCCGGCAGGATTGCCACGGCGCTGGCATACAGGGAATCACGGGCCTCCGGGGTCGGGGTTTTGTCGAAGCCGGCCTCTTCCAGGGTCGAGCCCACCAGCACACGCCCGTCGGCGCGGGGGATCAGATAGCGCCCACCGCGCAATACCACCCGCTCAAGCCACTGCCGGCTCCCGGTGACGGTCGGGGTCTTGAACACCATCATCTGCCCCTTGACCGGCCGCACCGGCAGGGTGATTCCCAGTGAGGCCAGGAGTCGCCCCGTCCAGGCGCCACCACACAAGATCACGTGACCGGCCGTGAAGCGCCCCGCGGAAGTTTCGACGCCACTGACGCGGCCAGACTCGACCGAAAGGCGCTCGACCCGACAATGCTCGTACAATGCGACGCCTGGCAGCGTCTGCACTCTGGCGCGCAGCGCCTGGCCCAGCCGCGGGTTGCGCAGGCTGCCCAGGGTCGGCATCCACAGCCCACCGTCCAAGCCGTCGACCAGCCCCGGCTCCCGGGCATAGACGGCGTAGGCATCGAGCCGGCTCAGGGGCTTGTCGATGCGCCTTGCCCACTCGATAGCATGGCTTTCGTCCTCCAGGTCGAGGTAAAGCAGCCCTCGTCGGCGAAACTCCGGGTCGATGCCGGTCGTCTCGGCCAGCTGCGCCGTTAGATAGCCATAGCGGCCTTCCGACCAACTTGCGAGCCGAGAGATGGGAGCCGGGTACCGCCAGGGATAGAGCGGCGAAACGATACCGCCTCCGGCCCAGGAGGCCTCGCGGCCGCACTCTCCCCGTTCTAGCAGGATCACCTCATGTCCGGCCTCGGCCAGTTGCCAGGCGGTCATCATGCCGATGACGCCGCCACCGATGATCAGAAAGTCCTTCATGTATGCCTCCTCGAAACATGCATTGGAGGGAGATGTTCTCAGACACAAAAAAGCCTCGGCCCGGCGAACGCTGTCGCCTGTGAGGTCGAGGCTTGGTGAGGACGTTACCTCAGTGGGGACTGAAGCCGCCCTCTTAGACGTAGTCCTGGTACTTCTCCAGCAACCGCACCGGCTTCTTCAGCGCGTCGCGGCGGAACGGATCGCCCAGCTCGCGCGTGCACATGATCTCGATGACGCAGGTCTTGCCCTCGTTCATCTGCAGGTCCACCGCCTTCTTCAGCGCCGGGCCCACGTCCTCCAGCCGGTCCACCGTGATCCCCTCGGCGCCCATCGCCCGACCGATCTCGGCGAAGCTCTGGTTGTCCAGCTCGCCCGCCACGAAGCGACGGTTGTAGAACTCCACCTGGTTCTTCTTCTCCGCTCCCCACTGGCGGTTGTGGAACACCACTGCGGTCACCGGGATGTTTTCGCGTACCGCCGTCATGGTCTCCATCAGGCTCATGCCCCAGGCACCGTCACCGGCATAGGCGATCGCCGGGCGATGCGGTGCCGCCGCCTTGGCGCCGATGATCGTCGGCAATGCGTAGCCGCAGTTGCCAAAGCTCATCGGTGCGAAGAAGCTGCGCGGCTTCTCGAAACGCAGGTAGCTGTGCGCCACCGCGTTGATGTTGCCGATGTCGGTGGAGACCATAACGTCCTCGGGCATGGCCTTCTCCAGCTCACGCAGTACTTGGCGCGGGTGCAGGTACTCGCCGCCGGAGAACGGGGTCTCGCCTTTCGCCTCGTCGATGGCATCGAGGCTGAACGGGTCTTTCTCGTGGGTCCATTCGTCGAGCTCCTTCTCCCAGGCCATCTTCTCGCTGGCGATCAGCTCGGCGCGTTGGCCCTTGGTGCTGTCACAGGCCAGGTCTCGGTCGGCCAGACGCTCGACGAGCGCTTCGGCGGTCGCCTTGGCATCACCGCAGATGCCCACGGCAATCTTCTTCACCAGCCCCAGCATCTTGTGGTCGGCATCGACCTGAATGATCTTGGCGTCCTTCGGCCAGTAGTCCAGGCCGTGCTGCGGTAGGGTGCCGAACGGGCCCAGACGCGTACCCAGCGCGACGACCACGTCGGCCTGGGCAATCAACTTCATGCCCGCCTTCGAGCCTTGGTAGCCCAGCGGACCGCACCACAGCGGGTGGCTGGCCGGGAAGGAGTCGTTGTGCTGATAGCTGTTGACCACCGGTGCACCCAGTCGCTCGGCCAGTGCCTGGCAGGCCTCGACGCCATCGGCCATCACGACTCCCCCGCCGGAGACAATCACTGGGAACTTGGCGCTCGCCAGCAGTTCAGCGGCCTCGTTCAGGGTCTTGGTTCCGCCGGGACCGCGATCCAGACGCGACGGCTGGGGAATCTCGCACTCGATCTCGCCGTAGAAGTAGTCACGCGGAATGTTCAGCTGGGTCGGGCCCATCTCGGACATCGCCCGGTCGAAGCAGCGCCCGGTGTATTCGGCCATCCGCGCCGGGTGGGTCACGTGCCCCTGGTACTTGGTGAATTCCTGGAACATCGGCAACTGATGGCACTCCTGGAAGCCGCCCAGGCCGATGCCGGTGGTGCCCGCTTCGGGAGTCACGATCACCACCGGGCTGTGCGCCCAGTAGGCCGCGGCGATCCCGGTCACGCAGTTGGAGATACCCGGCCCGTTCTGGCCGATCACTACCCCATGGCGCCCCGAAACCCGCGCATAGCCGTCGGCCATGTGCGCCGCGCCCTGCTCGTGGACCACCGGGACCAGACGAATGCCGGCCGGGGCGAAGATGTCCATGGCATCCATGAAGGCCGAGCCCATGATGCCGAACATCTCGGTAACGCCATTGGCCACCAGCGTTTCGACGAAGGCCTCGGATGGGGTCATCTTTTGCTTGCCCTGCACGACGGGGCGGGTGTCTACGGTGTTGTCGGTGCTCATAGGAGTTCTCCAAGCCATTCATTACTGTTATATGGAACTATTCTTTCCGTTTTTCGGAATACGAGTGACTCTAGGACCGACTCTGCTCCCCGTCAAGAAAAAATATCTCATAAAACGGTACGATTTGATTCTTTTTATGAAATTGATCTATGCTCGCGGAATACCCCGAGCACGTCGTTGCCATGCGAGGCTCGGGCCCAATGGTGAAAGGTCCCCGGCGGGCCGAGGAGACAGTGATGACCGACCCGATGAATGCAAAGCCCGAAGTCATGCGCTCGGCACGTGAGCTCTTCGGCATCGACAGCGACCTGCAGGTGCCCGCCTTCAGCGAGCGCGACGAGTATGTGCCCGAGATCGACGAGGCCTATCGCTTCAACCCCGACGTGACCCTGGCGATCCTGGCCGGCTTCACCCGCAACCGCCGGGTGATGGTCCAGGGGCTGCACGGCACCGGCAAGTCGACCCATATCGAGCAGGTCGCCGCCCGTCTCAATTGGCCCTGCCTGCGGGTCAACCTGGACGGCCATATCAGCCGCCTGGACCTGGTGGGCAAGGATGCCATAGTGGTGCGCGACGGGATGCAGATCACTGAATTCCAGGAAGGCATCGTGCCCTGGTCGCTGCAGCGGCCGGTGGCGTTGATCTTCGACGAGTACGATGCCGGCCGGCCGGATGTAATGTTCGTGATCCAGCGCATCCTTGAGCGAGACGGCCACTTCACCCTGCTCGATCAGAATCGGGTGATTCACCCTCATTCCCACTTCCGGCTGTTCGCTACCGCCAATACCGTGGGACTGGGCAACCTCACCGGGCTCTACCAGGGCACCCAGGTGCTCAACCATGCCCAGATTGATCGCTGGAACATCGTCGCCAAGCTCGATTACCTGCCCCGCGAGGAGGAGGTGGCCATCGTGCTCGGCCGGGTGCCGTCCAAAAACAGCGAGAAGGGGCGTCAGCTCATCGCCGCCATGGTGGCCGTAGCCAACCTGACCCGCCAAGGCTTCGCTGCCGGCGACTTGTCAACGCTGATGTCGCCGCGCACGGTGATTACCTGGGCCGAGAACTGCGAAATTTTCCGAAATCCGGCGCTGGCCTTCCGCCTGTCTTTCCTCAACAAGTGCGACGATACCGAACGTCCGCTAGTCGCCGAATACTACCAGCGCTGCTTCGGAGAAGAGCTCGACGAATCCTGGATGCGTGAGGCGAATCCGTCATGACCGCAAGCGCCCAGCAGCAGGCGCGCCGGCAGCAACGAATTGAGGAGCTATGCGCGGCCAGCCTGCGTGCGATAACCGGCCACCTCGATCTGCACTATCGCGGGCGTCGCCTCTATCAGGGCGAAGCGCGCCTGCCGAACTATGCGCCGCACCTGCGCATTGATCCCGGCCAGGACGACTTCGCCGACTGCCGCGCCGTCGCCGATGGCATTGCGCTGCGCCTGCTGTACTCCGATGCAAGTCTTCACCGCCAAAGCTGCCCGAAAGACCCAGTCGAGCGGCTGGTTTTCGAACTGCTCGAGCAGTTGCGAGTGGAGACCCGCACGCCCGACGTCATGCCGGGCATGGCCGACAACCTGCTACATCGCTTTGAGCGCTGGTCGCGCGACTTCTATCGCTCCGGCCTCACCGAAGGCAGCATTGGCCTACTGCTCTATACCGTGGTCCAGATGTGTTGGTCGCGGCTGCACGCCCGCCCGGTGTTGGAGGAGACCGAGGACTACATCGAGGGCACCCGCGCCTCCTTGGTGGGCAAGCTAGGCACTGCCCTGCATGGCCTGCGCCGCCAGCGTCACGATCAGGCCGCTTACGCCGAGCATGCTCTGGCGATTGCCCGGGTGGTCGGCGAACGGGTGCGCGCCGAGCGGGCCCAGGTCGAGGAGGATGACGAGGCCGCGGACCGGGAAGAGGAGGCCACCGGCGCCTTCGCCCTCCTGCTCGACTTCGAGGAGAGCGACAACGACGACGGCATTGCCGCCGCGACCACCGGCCGCAGCAAGGTGTTCGAGGACGCCGCCCTCGCCTACCGGGTCTTCACCACCCGCTTCGATCGCGAGGTCGCCGCCGGCAGCCTGGTGCGCCGGGCCCTGCTCCGCGAGAACCGCGAGCGGCTGGACCAGGCCATCGCCGAGCAGGGCATCAATCTGCCCCGCCTGGCCCGCCGGCTCGGCTGCGTGCTCTGGGAGCCGCGTCCCGATGGATGGGCATTTGGCGAGGAAGAGGGCCGCATCGACGGTCGTCGCCTCGCCCAGTTGGTCAGCTCCCCCACCGAGCGCCGCCTGTTCTATCGCGAGCAGATCAAGCTGGGCACCGACTGCGCCGTGAGCCTGCTGATCGACTGCTCGGGCTCCATGAAGCACCACATCATGCCGGTGACGATAATGGCCGAGAGCTTGATTCGCGCCTTGGAGATGATCGGCGCCAGCACCGAGCTGCTCGGCTTCACCAGCGGAGCCTGGAACGGCGGTCGCGCCTATCAGGAGTGGATGCGCCGCGGGCGCCCCCGCGGACCGGGACGCCTTAACGAGGTCTGCCATTTGGTGTTCAAGGACGCCGATCGCAGCTGGCGGCGCGCCCGCACTGACATTGCCGCCCTGCTCAAGCCCGACCTGTTCCGTGAGGGCATCGACGGTGAGGCGGTGGACTGGGCCTGCGAGCGCCTGCTCGCCCGCCCCGAGACCCGGCGCCTGCTGATCGTAATCTCCGACGGCTGCCCGGCGGACAGCGCCACCAACCTGGCCAACGATGCCTACTACCTGGACAACCACCTCAAGGAGGTCGTCGCCCGACGCACCCGAGAGGGCCAAGTGGAGATCCTGGGCCTGGGCGTGGGCTTGGACCTCAGCCCCTTTTATCGCCGCTGCCTGGCCACCGACATGGCACAGGCGCTGGACACCCACCTGTTCGACGAGATCGTCGAGCTGATCGGCGGCCGCCGCCGACGCTAACGATCGCCCCACTTGGCACGGCATGCCTACCACTAACAGGAGACCACCATGGCCAAGACTCACCTGGTACACCAATTCGGCATGGGCAGCTCGATCCGAAGCCACAACTATACGGAAGCAGCGGCACGAGCTATCCGTGACGCCCTGTGGCACAACTCGTTGAACGTGGCCGACGCCTTCGGCTTTCCCAAGGAGGCCATGCTGATCGACGTCGAGATCGGCGTGCAGCAACCCGAGGCCGTGAATACCGAGGCCTTGCTAGGAATCTTTCCCTATGGCCAGCCGCAGATCTCGGTGGTCAGGGGCGGGCTCGACGTGGACAAGCCTGGTGGCGGCGGTACCACCGTGATCGCCAACGCCGCCGTCATTGTTTCCTTCGAAATGGAGCCCCGCCATGACTGAACAGCGCATCATTCTCGAAATGGGCACCGGTAACGATCTCTATGGGGAGGATTACACCAAGGCGGCCTGTCGCGCCGTGCAGGACGCACTGCACCACTCCTCCCTCGTGCTCTTCAAGTCGCTGGGCATCGACCACCGTGAGATGCGCGTGCAGGTCACCATCGGTGTGCAGCAACCTGAGCGGGTCGACGTCGACGTGGTCACAGCCGAATTGCCCCGCGGCCGGGCCGAGGTCAACATCGTGCACGGCGGGCTCAACGTCCACGACCCCGACAACGACACCGCCCATGTGATTGCCACGGCGGCGATCGCGGCGCTGCTGCCGATCGATCCCGCCCAATGGCGGCTAAACAAGATGGCGAGGCCTGATCGGCCGATGGGCTGACGCCGCCGGTTTCCGCCTCAGCCATTCATTGCCGGGCACAGGTTCCATCATTGTCTCCCGACTGGCCCCAACAGTTAGTGAACCAGCCCTGCTAGGGTCATAGTGACAAGCGATAGACGGAAACGCCGGGGCCAGAGGCAAGCGTCCCGTGCCCACGGCTTTCCCGACAACAACCACAAGGCATTCGTGAGCGTCCCATGTCCAAGTGCGTTTCTCTGCCACGCCGAGCTCGGCTCCTGGCCGGGTCGCTGGCCTTGCTGCTGAGTTCGGCCTCCAGCGCCCAGGCAGCCAGTATCGACCAGGCCGTCGAGACCCTCATCGCCCCCGTCTCGCAGTTCACCTCCGCGTTGATCTTCTTCACCCTGCCCCTGTTCGGCGCCGAGCTGCCGCTGGTGGTGCTGTGGCTCATCGCCGGCGCGGTGTTTTGCACCGTCTATTTCAACTTCATCAACGTGCGTGGCCTAGGCCATGCGTTCAGGCTGGTGCGTGGCGACTATGCCGACCCCAAGGACAAGGGGGAGGTCTCGCACTTCCAGGCACTGGCCACCGCGGTCTCCGGGACCGTGGGGATCGGCAACATTGGGGGGGTCGCCATCGCAATCTCGCTGGGCGGCCCCGGCGTGCTGTTCTGGATGGTGCTGGCCGGCTTCCTGGGCATGTCGACCAAGTTCGTCGAATGTGCCCTAGCCACCCATTACCGCCGCCAGAATGCCGACGGCAGCGTCTCCGGCGGGCCGATGTTCTATCTCGCCCATGGCCTGGCCGAGCGCGGCCTGCCGCGCCTGGGGCGCGCCCTGGGTAGGTTCTACGCGGTGGGGATCGTGATCGGTTGCCTGGGGATCGGCAACATGTTCCAGTCCAACCAGGCCTTCATGCAGTTCGTCAATGTCACCGGCGGCGCCGAGGCCAGCTGGTTTGCCGACAAGGGCTGGCTATTCGGCCTGATCATGGCCGCGCTGATCGGCATCGTAATCATCGGCGGCATCAAGTCGATCGCCCGGGTCACCGAGAAGGTGGTGCCCGTCATGGCCCTGCTCTACTGCAGCATGGCACTGCTGGTCCTCGCCATGAACGCCGAGGCCATCCCCTACGCCATCGGTGCCATCTTCCAGGGCGCCTTCACCGCCGAAGGGATCGCCGGCGGTACCCTGGGTGCCATCATCATCGGCTTCCAGCGGGCGGTATTCTCCAACGAGGCCGGTATCGGCTCATCGGCCATCGCCCATGCCGCGGTGCGCACTCGACAGCCGATGACCGAAGGCTATGTCTCGCTGCTCGAGCCCTTGGTCGACACCATCATCATCTGCAGTCTGACCGGCCTGGTAATCGTCACCACGCTCTACTACGACCCGGCCCTCACAAATGGTTATGGCGGCATCGAGATGACCTCACGGGCCTTCGAGCGCAACGTGGCCTGGTTTCCGCTGCCGCTGTCGGTGGCGGCCCTGCTGTTCGCCTTCTCCACCGCCATCTCCTGGTCCTACTATGGCCTCAAGGGCTGGAGCTACTTGTTCGGGGAGGGGCGACTGGGACGCAACCTGTTCAAAGGGCTGTTCTGTACCTTCATCGTGATCGGCTCAATGATACAACTGCAGTCGATGCTCGACCTCTCCGATGCCCTGGTATTCGTGATCTGCGTGCCCAACATCCTCGGCATCTTCTTACTGGCACCGGTGATCAAGCGGGAGCTGAAGCGCTACCAACGAAAACTGGCCAGCGGTGAGATCCTCGATCATCGCGCTCGCGCATCGCTGTCGCCGACCACTACCTCAACGAAGGCCTCTGACCCGGCCAATGGCTGATTCCCCTGGCCAGGAGCCTCAAGCCAGGACATTTCAAGAGAAGGCTCCCATGACCAGGTCGTTGCGAAACGACGTCAGCACGGCTAAGGCGATACGGCAGCCCGAGGTGGCAGCGTCCCCACTCCCTTTAGCGCTTGTTTCGCTCGCCAGCATATAACCGTACAATCTATCAATTCTGCTATTTATTTCTTTTCATCGATCATTGGCTCTTTATACTGCGGATATAACCTGTATGACATGGGAGGCTCGACGTCTCCCAACCTGTCTTCCAGTATCTGGTAGCCGGAGGCACGAGCCATGATCGAACCACAACGGACAATCAGCCGCAGTCAGTTGGAAGAGCGGATCGCCTACCTGCAGGTGACACTCGCGGCACTGACCGCGCAGTTGGAGAGCCAGCGCCAACTCGATAAGGCCGCAGGAACGGAATCCGTCCACTCACCTCTAGACACTCCCTCACCAGGCCCGATCGAAATTCCCTTGCCGATCGCGGCCGGCTGATTCACCGTCGACTAGCATACGACCGCGCCGAAAAGGCACGACCTTAGCTTCTCGTGCCTTGCGTTCGGGTTTTTTATGGGCCGGACGAGTCGCTGCCCAAGCGACGCGAAAGACTCGCCAGTGCCTCGTCCGTCGAGGTAAAGCAGTTCGTCTCGGTGAGCGTCTCGCAATAGCGGGTCTGGCGCAGCAGCGTCAGCGCCGACGGCTTGAAGCTGCAGAAGTACAGCTCGCCGCCCAGCGCCCTCAGCCGATCGACCTCGCGGGCCAGCAGTTCCGCACCGGCAAAGTCGATGAAATTGACCCCCAGACCAACCAGCACAATGTGCCGATAACCATCGGCGGTCTGCTGGTGCAGCGTCCATTGCACATGATCCACGGCGCCGAAATACAGCGATCCCTCGAGTCTGAGTACCTGCACCTGGCCATCGGGTAGCCGACCGGGAGCGGCCGGCACCGCGTACGGCGCGCCGGCGCACGACTCGGGAGCGAGCGGCACCAACGGCGGCTGCGCGGTGCGCTTGAGGTAGAGGACGAGCGACAGCAGTACACCCAAGTAGATGGCGAACTCCAGGGCCAGCAACAAGGTCGAGGCGAAGGTCACCCCCAGGATAGCCGTCTCGCTGCGGCTGATACTCACCAGGTCACGGATCTCGTGCCAGTCGATCAGGTTCCAAGCGATCAGTAACACGATGCCCGCCATGGCCGGCATCGGCAGGTGTCGGGTAATGCCCGGTGCCAGCAGCAGGGTCCCCACCAGGATGACCGAGGCGAACACTGCCGCCAGCGGCGTGCGAGCCCCGGCATCGTAGTTGGCACCGCTGCGGGTGAAGGAGCCGGACCCGGCATAACAGGAGAAGAAACTGCCCACCACGTTGGACAGCCCCTGCCCCACGAACTCCTGATTGCCGTCGATGCGCTGATGAGAGCGCATGGCCACGGCCCGGGCGATGGAGACCGCCTCGATCAACGCAATGATGGCCACGGCCAGGGCCCCGGGGGCCAGCTCACGCAGGGCCTTGAGGGACAGGATCGGCATCGAGGGCGGCGGCAATTGAGCGGGCATGGCGCCCACCATGGGCACACCACGCTCGGCTCCGCCGATCCCCCAGGCAAAGAGGCCACCCACCACCATGGCGAGCAACATGTAGGGCCAGCGCGGACAAAAGCGCCGAATCAGGAGTGCACTGCCCAGGGTCACCAGGCCGACGGATAGTACGGCGAAATTGGTCTCGGGCAGAGCCCTGGCGACGTCGATCAGGGACGGGATGAATGCCTGGCTCAAGGGCAGCTCGAGCCCGAGGAGATGCCGCAGCTGGCTGGTGGCGATGAGCACCGCGGCACCGGCGGTGAAGCCGATCACCACCGTATGAGAAATGAAGTTCACCAGCGTCCCGAGACGCACCAGCCCCAGCGCCAGTTGGATGAGCCCCGTCAGCAGGGTCAAGGTAATCACATAGGGGATAAACTCGGGGCTGTCCGGAGAGACCACGCCGGAGACCACACTGAACACGACGATAGAGATCGCCGCAGTGGGTCCTGATACCAGATGCCGCGACGAACCGAACAGGCCGGCCACGATGGCCGTGACAATCGCCGTATAGAGCCCGTACTGGGGCGGCAGACCCGCAATCAAGGCATAGGCCACCCCTTGCGGCAGCACGATCACCGCCCCGGTCAGACCGGCCAACAGGTCGGCGCGCAGGGAGGTTCGATCCACCCCGGGCAGCCAGGTCAGAAAGGGGAAGAGTCGCGGCAGCCGCGGAGAGGAGGTGCGTTTCATGAGGCCTCCCATTCCCGGCTCAGCACTGTCAGCACTGTCAGCACTGCTGGCGACCGTAATACAGATTAACCACGTGACGCGCCTCGGCGAAGAACAGCCAGCGCTCCGCCAGCAAGCCGCCGATCACGACCAGCGGGGCGAGCAACGCCAGGATCGCGGCATCGGTACGCAGCAGCACGACCAGCATCAGGAACGGCAGGATAAAGCCGCAGACATACACGATCAGACGCAGTTGCAGGATGCGCTCCGCAGCGGCCTGGAAGCTGAATTCGCGGTTGAGGAAGCTGTCGCTGCTCTGCCCTGGCTCGAGCATCCTGATGCGTGAGCGGGTGATGCCCAGCGCGGTATTGATGGTGGGCCCCTGGGGCTTGCCGATCCAGAAGTAATAGACGCCCTTGGCGATCCCCGCGATCACCAGCAGCACCAGCGCCATCGTTGCCACGGTTTCCGCACTCCCACCGAACGCCACGGTCAGGGCGGTCAACAGTACCGCGCCGGAGGCGAGTCCGAGCAGCAGATAGTTGGCGGGCACCAGCGGGCTGTTCCACTGCGGGATGGTGCGCAGGCTGGCGTAGATCATCCCGGTGGTGAACACCGTGGCGAGCGCCAGCAGCATCGCCAGGGTGCCAGCGATCGCCGACCACCAGGCCAGCTCGCCTCCGAAGAGCCACAGCCCCAGCGCGTAGAGCATCACGCACGGGTAGAACAGCACCGAAAAGACCGCCTCGCGCGACAGCCAGGAGGTGCGGAAGCGGAAGAAGGCACGCCAGGCATTCTTGGGGTTGGCGAGGTGCAGCGTGGACGCCAGCAGCCCCAGGGTGGCCAGCACGACGCCGACGAGGATCGCCGCCAGGGTGCCGGAGCTTTCCATGCCCGGCACGCCACCCAGCAGGTGAAGCGAGATCGTGAGCATGACCAGACCGAAGCCGGCGCCGGACGCGACGGTAAAGAAGATGACGGACAATGCAGGATGCATGGAACTCTCCTGTTAGCGCGAGACGCTCTTGCCGATCCAGCTCTTGAAGCGCTCGGTCAGCGATGGCAGGGGGGTGCCCGGCGTGGTCTCCGCATGGGGCTTGTGGCGTGTCGGCAGGTAGTGATTGACCGGGTTGTAGCCGAGTTCGGACATGGGTTGGTAACCATTACGCTCCCGCACCAACCGGCTGACCTCAGAGTCCGGGTCATCGAAATCGCCGAACACCCGCGCACTGGTGGGGCAGGTAAGCACGCAGGCCGGCTGCCGATCGGCCTCGGGCAGCAACTCGTCGTAGATGCGATCAACGCACAGGGTGCACTTCTTCATGGTCCCGACGGCCTCGTCCAGCTCGCGGGCGCCATAGGGACACGCCCAGGCGCAGAGGTTGCAGCCCATGCACTTGTCCTGATCGACCAGCACGATGCCGTCCTCCTCGCGCTTGAAGGAGGCGCCGGTGGGACACACCGTGACGCAATCCGCCGTTTCGCAGTGCATGCACGACACGGGCATGTTGATGGTCTTGTTGTTGGGGTAGGTGTCCACCTCGTAGGTACGCACCCGATTGAAGGCGACGCCACTGGGTTCCTTGCCGTAAGGCTGGTAGTCGGTCAGCGGGCCCAGGGTCCCCGAGGTGTTCCACTGCTTGCAGGCCACCACGCAGGCGTGGCAGCCCACACAGGTGTCCGTATCGATGACCAGGCCGAGTTTCATGTCTACCTCCGCTTGAAGATGTCCAGGAGAGAGCGATGCAGGGGTACCGCTTCATGGGTCTGATAGCGAAGCTGATCGGGTGGGGACGTGGCGCCGGGCAGCGGCTTCACGGTGGCGAAATGCGGCCAGCTGCTGCCCGCTTCGTCCGGCTCGGCCGGGGTGATGCTCACCTGGAGGTCGTACCAGGCGGCCTGGCCGGTGACCGGGT
This sequence comes from Billgrantia bachuensis, assembly GCF_011742165.1. GTDB lineage: Bacteria > Pseudomonadota > Gammaproteobacteria > Pseudomonadales > Halomonadaceae > Halomonas > Halomonas bachuensis. Next base: position 55,899 of record NZ_JAAQTO010000032.1, read on the forward strand.
CGGAGTTGGTAAGGCGCCGCTCGTCATCGGCGGCCGGCAGCAGCTCCGAGATCAGGTGGTTCATCAGGAAGCCGCGCTGCGATTCGGGGGCATCCGCTGACAGGCCCCAGGCCCCGCTCTGCTTGCCGATCGCGTTCCAGGTCCACACCGTGTCCTCCTGGCAGCCCTCCATCAGCTTAACCTGCACCCGAATACGGCCGTGATGCGATTCGACCCATACCCAGCTCTTGTCCTCGATCCCGAGGCGCTCGCCGCGGCCGCGGTTCATGAACAGGAAGTTCTCCGCGGTGATCTGGCGCAGCCAGGCATTCTGCGAGTCCCAGGAGTGATACATGTGCATCGGGCGCTGGTTGATGGCATGGAAGGGGTAACGTTCCCGCTCCACGCGCTGTTCCTCAAGCGGCACGTAGTACTGGGGCAGCGGATCGAAGTACTGTACTAGGCGCTCGCGGTCTACCGTCTCGGGCGGCAGCGGGCCGTCGTAGAGCCCCTGCCCGGCCAGGCGGAACTTCTGCAGTACCTCGGAGTAGAGCTCCATGACGATAGGCTCGCTAGAGGGGTTGAACCCCACCTCCTTGGCCCACTCCAGGTAGTCACGGTTGGCGAAGCGGTAGAAGCGCATGTGCTTTGGCAGGTGGTACTGGAAGAACCCGCCGTTTTCCTTGTACTTCTTCCACTGCTGCGGGTTCGGCGCCCCGCGCAGGTGCTGGGTGCCGTCCTCGCCACGCCAGCCGGCGAGGAAGCCGATACCAGGGGCCTTCTCCCAGCGGGTGATGAAATCGGTGTAACCGCGATACTTAGGCTGGCCCTGCTCATCGACGAAGGCCGGAAAGCCCAGCCGCCCGGCCAGATCCACCATGACCTCCTGCCAGGGCCGCACGTTGCGGTCCGGCGCCAGCACCGGCACGCGCACGGCGTCGCACGGCGAGTCCGGCTCGGAGATCGGCCGGTCGAGCATGGAGATGGCGTCATGACGTTCCAGATAGGTGGTATCCGGCAGCACCAGGTCGGCGAAATTCACCGTCTCTGAGTGGAAGGCATCCACCACCACCAAAAACGGCAGTTTGTAGTCGCCGTTGGCGTCCTTGGCCCGCAACATGTCCTGCACGCTGTTAGTGTTCATAGTCGAGTTCCAGGCCATGTTGGCCATGAACAGGATCAAGGTGTCGATGGGGTAAGGGTCGCTGTTGACCGCGTTGGTGATGACCATGTGCATCAGTCCGTGATTTGCCAGCGGCGCCTCCCACGAATAGGCCTTGTCGATGCGCAGCGGGCGGCCCTGATCATCGATCACCAGGTCGTCCGGCGAGGTCGGAAAGCCCAGCGGCGGCGCTGTCAACGGCGTATTGGGCGCCGTCTCCCGGGCCGGCTTCACGGGCGGGGGCGTATGCCGGGGAAACGGCGCCTTGGCCCGGTGCCCCCCCGGTACATCGATGGTGCCGAGGAAGACCTGCAGCAGGTGCAGCGCGCGACAGGTCTGGAAGCCGTTGGAATGGGCCGAGATGCCGCGCATGGCGTGCATGGCCACGGGCCGGCCAATGAAGCGGTCATGCTTGCGCCCGGCCCAGTCCGTCCACTCGCACTCGATCTCGATGGTTTCCCTGAAGGCCACATGGGCCATTTCCAGGGCCAGGCGCTCGATGGTATCCGCCGACAGACCGCAGACCTCTGCCGCCTTCGCCGGCGAATACTGCTCGTCCAGATATTTCTCGGCGATCAGGGTCATCACGGTGCGTGCCCGGCGGCCATCGGGCAGCGTATGCTCTCCGACCATGGCCGCCTCCACACCGGGCGTCATGCCGTTGACGAACACCCCCTGGCCGGTATCCCAGACCAGCGGCTTGCCGGCTTCATCACGGGCGATTAGGCCATCGTCCGCCTGCCCGGGATTATCGATGACCAGGAACGGCGCGTTGGTGTAACGGCCCAGGTAATCCCAGTCCACCAGGTCGCGGCTCAGCAGCACATGGCACATGGACAGCGCCAGCATGCCGTCGGTCCCGGGGCGGATCGGTACCCACTCATCGGCGACGGCCTGGTAGCCGGTGCGCACAGGATTGACCGCGACGAACTTGGCCCCGCGGCGCTTCAGTTTCTCGATGCCAATCTTGATCGGATTGGAGGCATGATCCTCGGCCACCCCCCACAGCATGAAGTACTTGGCCCGATCCCAGTCGGGATCGCCGAACTCCCAGAATGACTGGCCGATGCTGTAGAGCCCGGCGGCGGCCATGTTCACCGAGCAGAAGCCGCCGTGGGCGGCCCAGTTGATGGTGCCGAACTGCTGCGCCCACAGACCGGTGAGGGCCTGCATCTGGTCGCGGCCGGTGAAGAAAGCCAATTTCTTCGGGTCGGTGGCGCGGATCTCGCGCAGCCGCTCGGTGAGGACATCCAGTGCCTCGTCCCAGGAGACCTCGACGAACTCACCGTCACCGCGTTCGGTGCCCGGCTTGCGCATCAAGGGGTTGCGCAGCTTGGCCGGAGACATCTGCTTCATGATCCCGGCATTGCCTTTGGCGCAGAGCACGCCCTTGTTGATGGGGTGGTCGGGATTGCCGCGGATGAAGCGCACCTGGTTGGCCTCCACGGTCACTTCGATGCCGCAGCGACAGGCGCACATGTAGCAGGTGGTATGGCGCTTCTCCTGGGCCGAATGGTCTTCAAAGTAGGGCAGCTCCCGAGTAGTGGAGGCTGCTTCCGTGCTTGACACAGCACCATTCGGCGTGAAAAGCATTTGGAGAACCTTGTTCTTCACGGGCTAGCCTCCTTCGAACTGCCATCCGGTCCAGACCACAACACCTGGCAGTCAGTGTGTCTTGAAAATTGGAATAAATTTATCTTCTTTTAGAGACTAGCCTCGACTAACCTATATATACAGGTCATGAAAGTTAACCTCGCATAACCTATGGTTATAAAATGAATCTGCACCTTCTCCGGATATTCGTCAGCGTGGTCGAGGCCGGCAGCTTTTCCCGTGCCGCTGAGGCACTGAAGATAAGCCAACCTGCAGTATCCAAGGCGGTACGCGAGCTCGAGTCACAACTGGAAACCCCCTTACTGGACCGCCAGGGTCGCTCCTTCAAGCCAAGTGAGCCTGGCCATGCTCTCTACGATTATGGAAGGAGCATCTTTGCGCTGGAGAGGGAGGCACAGGAGACACTCGCCGCCTTCTACGGCCTGGAGCGCGGACGCCTCACGATCGGCGCCAGCACAACCATCGCTACCTACTGGCTGCCCCCTCTGATCGCCGAATTCCATGCTCGCCACCCTCATATCGAGATCCGCCTGATCAGCGAGAATACGAAGCAGATTGTCGAGCTGCTCATCGACTGTCGGCTGGATGTCGCCCTGGTCGAAGGCCAGGTATCAGATTCGCGGGTAGAGGCGCGCAACTGGTTCAAGGAAGACATGGTGATCATTGCGGCTGATTCGCCCGAACGGGTCATGCGAAACCTGGTCATTGATGCCCAGACCGTCTGGGTAGTTCGCGAGCACGGCTCGGGCAGCCGGGAAGCGACCGAGGCGCTCCTCAGGGAGCTGGAAATCCGGCCTCCACACACAATCGAGGTGGGAAGCAATGAGGCCATCGTCCAGACGGTCTCATCAGGAATCGGGCTCGGCCTGGTTCCACGTATCTGTGCCCGAGACCAATTGAGACTCGGCCAAGTGAAACAGATAAATATCGGTAGGCCGGCGATCGAACGTCAGCTTTACCGCGTGCGACTACCGCACCGCACGATCAGTCAGGCAGGGATTGCTTTCGAGGCGATGCTTTCGCAACGGGCCCCGGACCAATGACCCCAAGGCATTTCGTTTCGCAGGTCTCAGACAGGAAACAGGAACACCGGGCGGCGTGATTTAAGCGTCACCTTCCTTGCCACCGAACCGATGATCATGTCATTTACGCCTGCGTAACGACGCGAACCCAAGGCGATGCAATCTGCATCGATGCGATCGGCTTCGGCGAGGATGGTGCGTCCTGGGCGCCCAATCAGTACTCGGATTTCTGCTACTCGGGCATTCATCGCTTCCTCCGACTCCAGGGTCGAGCGCGAGAACTGCTCCAAGCGTCGCTTTATCTCGCTGATCGCCTGGTCGAGGGTGGATTCACGATACCCACCCAGCACGGAGCTTGAGATATATCGCTCGGCAATATTATTGCGGAGGATCGATGGCTCCTCGATGACATGCACGATATGAATATCGGCTCCATACTGATCGGCTATGCTTGCCGCGCAGCGGAATACATCGGGCCCGCGCGGCCCCAGGTCGGTGGCATACAGAAGTCGGTTGATCTTGAAAGACATAATAAGAACTCCAGAGGTTCCGGGAAGGCGGGCTTCCCGGACCGGGTTGCTATCCTGTCAAGGCGAGCAAGCCGCTAGGCCCGTCTCGCCGCTGGTTCCTGTTGTTGTTCGCTCAGTTCGCCCAGCATGTCAGCTATCTTCAGTCGCTGTACCTTGCCCGACGGCCCTCGAGGAAGCCACTGCACCGCATGGATCGCACGTGGCGTCTTGAACCTGCCGATTTCTCCGTCACAAAGCTCCTTGAGTTCGGCTTCGCTGGCGCTCTGGCCGCTCTTGAAAACGACACAGGCCATGATCTGCTGCCCGTACTGGTCGTCTTTCAGAGCGTAGGCGGCGGCTTCCAGCACGGCGGGGTGCTTGAGCAAGGCATCATCGATCTCTCGCGGCGCGATATTTTCGCCCCCCTTGATGATCAGTTCCTTGAGCCGTCCAGTGATATAAAAGAATCCATCATCGTCCTGATAGCCAAGATCCCCGGTGTGCAGCCACCCGTCAGAGGACAAAGCCTCAGCAGTTGCCTCGGGGTTCTTGTAGTACTCCTTCATGACATTGTCGCCACGCACCATGAGTTCGCCGATTTCGCCACGCGGGGCCTCCGTACCATCGGGCAACACAACCTTGACCTCATTGCGATAGGCAATCCCGGGAGAGCCGTACTGGATCTGAAAAGGGGGCAGCGGGTTGGAGAGGATCTGGGCGGCCGTTTCAGTCAACCCCATGGTCTCGACCAGCGGAATGCCGAACTCTTTTTCGAACTCCTGATGGCTTGAGGCCGGCAGTGCCGACGATGCCGAGCGGCCGAAGCGCAGCTGCTCGAAGCCGGGCGTTGCCGGGATCGGCTCCTTGGTGGCGTTACCCCTCTCCAGTAGGTAAGCCACTATGGTGGGAACCACACTGAACCAGGTGCACTGATAGCCGCGAATCCATTGCCAGAATGAGCTGGTACTGAAGCGGTGCGGCATGATAACGCTGCCACCGCTGATCAGCGGTGCGATCACCGTCACGATCTCGGCATTGATGTGATAGAGCGGGAGAACACAGAGTGCTCGGTCCTCGGCCGAGAGGGCATGAGCCTCGACCGTGTTCCTGCCTCCTGCCACCACGTTGCCATGACTGAGCAGCACTCCCTTGGGCTTTCCAGTGGTTCCCGAAGTATACATCAGCAGCGCATTCGCTTCGGGCTCGAGGGACTGGAGTTGAGCCCCCTCGCCCTGCCCTCCTGATGGCCACTCGGGCCCCCGGTCGGGACACGCGGGAATCACACTGATCTTTCGCTGTACCTTGCCCGCCAGTGAGTCCGCTCGCTCCTCATGTTGACTGGAAGCGAATAACACATTGGCATCACAGTGATCCAGCACGTACTCAAGCTGGCTGTCACCGGCAATGGCATTGAGCGGGACAGCGACACGGCCGCTGGCCATTACAGCCAGCAGCAGTGTGGCTGTCCACAGCCCATTATCCATGAGCATGGCCACATGCTGCCCTCGCTGGCATCCCATGTCATCTAGTTGGGTGGATACCTGCTTGACGCTTGAGTGCAGCTCCGCGTAGGTCAATTGCTCACCACTTTCCGGAGCGATGAGGAACGCTTTCTCACCACATGCGTCTGCCTGGGATTGGATCAGATTCAGAACCGTCATTTATTATCTCCCGTCGCTTGCCTTGGATAGGCGTCAGGTACCGGCAAGGCCGTATTTGTCCAGGTAATCACCGAACAGGTCGTCCATGGTGGGTTCGTTGCTGGGAATCGTGCGAGCGATCCGGGTGATATTGAGGTAGTGGCGATAGTTCATGTTGTCTGAGATGCTGTTCTGGCCCCATGTCCCGCACCCCATGGAAAGCGAGAACGGCAGGCCATTATCGAAGTTGCCACCGTTGGCGAAGGCGTGTGCCTGGTTGACGATCACTCGGCACACAGGCATTTCCAGTCCCAGACGCTGTACATGCGCGTCATCCTGCGTATGGATTCCGCAGGAGTGGCCCTTGCCTTGGTGGTCGAGCAGGCGGCGAGTCTGGTCAAAGGCCGCTTCGAAGTCCTTGGCTCGGTACACGGCCAGCACCGGAGAGAGCTTTTCTCCCGAAAAGGGATACTCCTCGCCCACGTGCTGCTCCTCGACCATAAAAAAGGTTGCGGATTGTAGTTCAGAGCGGCTCAGGCCGACACGCTGGGCAATTTCCGGCGCCTTGCGCGCAATGATGTGACGACTGAGATTTCCGTTCTCCCACATGGCAGCCTCGAGCTGCTGCTTCTCGCCTGACGTCAGCATCACCCCGCCACTGCGCTCTAGCGCCGCGATGGCATCGTCATAGACATCGTCGAGGATCACCAGGCTATTCTCCGACGAGCAGCTGGTGGCATTATCAAACGTCTTCGAGGCGGTAATCTTGCGTGCCGCATCATCAAGCTCTGCGCTCTCATCTATGATCACGGGCACGTTGCCTGCGCCGACGCCCACCGCCGGCGTTCCACTGGAATACGCCGACCTGACATTGTTCTGAGAGCCCGTGACTACGATCAGATCCACCTGATTCATCAGCTCATAGGTGGTCGCCTTGCTGACCGGGGTCGGTAGCTGCTGGACCAGATCACGTGGCGCCCCGACTCGATCGAGTTCGGCATGAATGAATTCCAGGAGCAGAGTACATGCTGCCTGCCCCTTAGGTGAGGGAGCCAAGATGATGGCATTACGCCCCTTGAGCGCATTAATCGTCTTGTTGGTGGGTGTTGCCGCTGGGTTGGTCGAGGGCACCACTGCCCCAACCACTCCGACAGGGCGAGCGATTTCCACCAGGCCCAGCTCAGGTAGTTCCTGGATCACGCCAACGCTCTTTGCACCCTGCAGGTCGCGTAAAAGCCCCATCGTCTTGCGTCGATTCTTGGTGACCTTGTCATCCACGTTGCCGAGCCCGGTGGTTTCCACGGCTAGCTCGGAAATCTGGCGGTTCCTGTCAGGCTGGACCAGCGCCCAACCCACGGCAGTCACCACCTCATCGACCCGTGCCTGGTCATAACTCTCATACTCGGCTTGAGCAATGCGGGCGCGTTCCACTAGAGACGCCACGGCAGCTCTAGCATCAGGTGTGTCCTGAAGTTGGGTCACTTTCGTGCTGCTTGGCATAATCCTCTCCTCACCTAAGTATCTTAGATATATGAGTTGACACACATTAATCCCAGTGCTTCCTTGCATGGAACAGTGTCAGGTCAATGTACGGCCCGCTCAGTCGTACTAGCCGGAAATGCAGCAGCGGCTTGGCTGCCGCATTCTCGGCTCAGCGGTAGATCAATCTTTAGCAGCCTCTTCGAGCTCCTCGGGGTCCAAGCCGGCGAAGAGCTCCTCAAGATAATCGTGACGTTCCTGCCACATCTCGCGCAGCTCTTCACGACCCATGACCCGCATGGGAGAGCCGCCGTCCTTCAACTGGGCCTGGACCTCTTCGTCGTTGAACATTTCGACCGCTCCTTCCGAGAGCTTCTCAAGTATCTCTTCGGATACCCCAGAGCGAGTCATCAAGCCGCGGAAGTTGACGCTGGAGTCATCGATGTCGTAGCCGGCTTCCTGGAAAGTCGGAACGTCGGGGAGAAAATCTTCATCGCGCTCAAGATCGGCGATGCCGAGAATTTTCAGCCGGTCCTGGCTGCGGTAGGCATCCGACAGGTTGTTAAAACCTGTCCGCCCTGTACGAAGCGAAGCGCATCGACCCCGCCGGAGGTGGGCACATACCGGAGCTCAATGCCAGCTTCATTTTCCAACTGCAGGGTGGCGATATGGTGGCCGACGAACAGACCCGCGCCAGAGACAGTGACGCGCCCCGGGTTTTCCCTAGCATACTCGACAAGATCATCGATGGTATCGAAGGGGCTGTCGCGGCCAACGATAAGTACTGCGGGGTCCACCCCCCAGTTGGCAATGGGTTCCAGGTTGTCGAGGTTATAATGCGTGTCGTACATCTGCGACTGGGCAATGAAGTGCGGCACATTATATGCGGCAATGTCATAGCCTTCATCGCGGCCATTTTGCACCAGATAGTTCCAGCCTACCTGGCCACCCGCTCCTGGCCGGTTGACGATCACCATTGGCTCGCCGAGGTACTCCTCCGCTTTGGAGGTTGCGATGCGCGCCTGAAAGTCAGTGGCACCTCCTGCCGAGTAGGAAACAATCACATTGATGGGGTTGTTCGGATAATCCTCTGCCGCCCAGGCGGCGCCGCTGGCAACAGCCAGCGTACCCGCTACCATGCCGGCCAGAAGGGGGGTATTGAGGAGTTGGCGCTTGTTGTTCATGTCAGTGCTCCTTGAGGGTAGGGTTGTTATTTTCTTTGTTAAACCAGGATTCCGCTGGGAACCTGGACTCGGAGTACAGTTACGAAGATCAGGTAAAGCACTCCCAGGAAGAGTGCCGCAATGGCGGCACCGCGAATGGCCCCGTGCCAACTAAATCGCTGCGGGGTGTAAATCTGCGTGATGAGGAAGAATGCCAGGAAGGAGGTTGTAAAGAAGCCCAGCCATCCCATGACCAGTAGGAAGCCAAACAGAATCAGCAACAACGGCCAGATTCCGCCCCACGGGATCGGTTCTTCGTCGACGGTGGTAATCGGCTGACTAGGCACCAGCGCCAGCAGGACGAGAATGGCAGCACACAACACGGCACCAATGGCCGCCAGCTGCGGAAATTCGTACCCCGGCACGCTGGGCATGAAGGAGACGATTGCCAGGCCGACCGCTACCAGCAGGGCACCCAGAGCAGTCAAGCGGTGCTTACGATGGCTCGTCATGACTTCACCTCCACAGTACGTCCGGACGACTGGCCACGCTGACGCGAACGCACCTTAAACTCAGCGACGATGCTGTAACCGATGGAAAGAACACAGAGCGCAACCAGGAATATATTGATGCCGCCCGTGAAGAAGTACTGGAAGGTGCCGTCCATAGCCTGGCCAAGCATTTGCCCTTGGAGAAAGTTAGTTTCGGCAATCGGCCCTAGAATAATACCGAGCACGACAGGACCGGGGCCGAAACCGAAGCGCATGGCAAAGTACATGGCACAACCCATCGTCATCATTATCATTACGTCAGAAACACTGTTCTGAACGCTGTAGGTGCCAAAGACTGCCAGCACCGCTACCGCAGCAGCCATGTGATGCTTGGGTATGCGAATGACATACTTACTGAAACGGCTGATGTAGAGTCCGAACACCACCATCAGGACTTGGCTTACTAGCAACGCGCCCATGAAGGTCCACGCTACCGAGGCGTGTTGGGTGAACAGGTCCGGCCCGGGGAAAAGCCCCTGGATCAATAGCCCGCCCAGCAGTACGGCAGCTGTCGGGCTTCCGGGAATCCCCAGCGACAGCATGGGCACCAGTGATGCCCCCACCATGGAGTTGTTGGCGCTTTCCGATGTTATCACGCCCTCTGGCTCGCCCTTGCCGAACGCCTCAGGGTTCTTGCTGAACTTCTTGTTCTGGTCATAGGCGATCAGCCCGGCAATTTGCCCGCCGGCGCCGGGAATCAGTCCGACCAATGTGCCTACGATACTTCCGATACTCAGCGCGCGAACCTTGGACAGGTTGTACACCACTGACGTCCAGACCGGACGCTGCTCCATGCCGAAAGCCTCCTTGCCACGTCCGCGGCGAGAGTCCTCCACCATCTGGAAGACTTGGGGAATGGCAAAGAGTCCAATAAGCGCTGGAATTATGGTTACGCCGCCCTGCAGGTGCTCAGTGAAAACGAAGCGTTCGGTGCCTGCCACGGGATTGAAGCCAATCAACGAAATCCAGACCCCGACGGCACCGGCAAGCAGGCCCTTGAGCACCGAAGTACTTCCCAACGAGCCAATCACAGTAATCCCGAGGATCGCGATCCAGAACAGCTCGGATGGACCGAAACGCAGGGCGAAGCCTGCCAGCAACGGGGTGAAGAAGATCAGAACCAGCACCCCGATCACGCCCCCCACGCCGGAACTGATGAAGCAGTAATGGAGCGCTTCCGTTGCGCGACCGTTCCTGGCCATGGGGTGGCCGTCGAGCATGGTCGCTATGTTGGCTGGCGCGCCGGGTATGTTTACCAGGATGGCGCTTACGGCTCCTCCCGCCACCGTTGCGGTGTACAACACCCCCAGCAGAATCAGCCCGGAAGTGGCTTCCATCTGGAAGGTAAAGGGAATGAGCAAGGCTACAGCCATGGTAGGGCTGAGACCTGGGGTAGCTCCGAGCAGCAGCCCAACCACAGTCCCAGCGATGAGTATCGTCAGGTTCCAGCCGCTCAGTACCTGTGGTAGGTATTGGATTAACTCCACGAGACTCCTCCTCTGCTAGCCCAAGCCGCGTCGGGCGTTACTTGTTATATGAGGAACTGCCGATTTCAAGTCATGTACATAACCTATCTAACGTACTAGACTAGAGGTCAGGTGCCTGTCAACGACAGGCCAGCTTCCTCTTACTGGTGGGAGTGCAGGACAAGACACCAGCCAAGCAGGCCGCTTAGAAGGCAAGAGCATGTTTTTACGTGCTTAATGGCATAATTTCGGCCAGCCGCTTGACCTGGCCGACGGATACAAAATGAGACACAAATTCTGGTGACAGGACGAGCATCCCTCACCTGGGCCTAACCTCATTTGACATCACCCGGAAAGGGATCTGTGTTGTACGGTAATATGTGTCCACACGATGGCAGCACTCCCGTCACTGCGGCATGAGCGTCTCAACGGGAACGAAGACCATGCAGCTGGATGCAAAACGTGAGGAAAACGCCGTGTATATGGAGACAGCCCCCGAGGCCGATCGGTTGAACCTGTTCACTTCAACTCCACTCGAGGCGATCAAGGGCAAGCCGCTCTACCGTGTCGTCGAAGATCACATTCGGACCCTTATCAATACCGGCCGACTAGTTCCCGGTGACCTGATTCCCTCTGAATCACAGTTGGCAAAGGCCTTGGGAGTCAGCCCCGGTACCGTAAAGAAAGCCATTACCAACCTCGTCTGGGAGCGGTTGCTGTTCAGACACCAGGGGAAAGGGACCTACGTCTCTCGAATCGACTTCGAGAAAAGCCTATTTCGTTTTTTCTCCTATGGTGACGCCGAAGGTCGCTCGATCCGCATTCAGAAAACAGCGACCGCTCGCCGCAGGCAACCCGGTCCCAAAGATATTTGCCGACGACTTGGCGTAGCAGAAGGCTCGGAACTTGTCTACATTGAGCGCTTGGGCTCGATAGGAGATCAGCCCATTCTGGTGGAATATTCTTGGTGGCCAGCCACCGTAGTACCAGGTCTTGAAAATGAGAACATCCATATCCCGGATTTCCTTTATGCCTTGGTGCTTGACCAATATGGTGTGCCGATTTTGCGCGCCCAAGAAACACTCACCGCCGATGCCGCTGATGCTAAAACAGCTAAGATGATCGGCATTGCTGAAGGGACGCCGGTCGTCGTCCTCAAGCGTACGACTTACACGACGGGGGATCGGATCGTGGAGGTGAGGACCACCAAGGGCAGAGCCGATCGTTTCAGTTACAAAACTGAAATTCCTTAGCGTATTTTCTGGCAAATGGGCGAAGCCCATATACGTCCGTTGCCCTACCTTGCGCTGAAGCTTGGAGCCGGTGATCACCCCAAGCACTGAGCGCAAGATTCGCCATCGTCGGGGTCCGGCCCGGCCACCAAGGCCAAGAACGTGTCGGCCTGCCTGCAGGGCGATGCCCCGATGCTCAGGTCGTGCTGCAGCCTGGGGTGAACATCAACTTCGTCCAGATTTGGATCCGTGAGGCCAAGCGCAAAATTTGGTAAATTATATTCCGTTGGCCGGGGTTCTAGTATGCCCCAGCTCGGTATCGAAGTATTACTCTACGATGAAAGTAGCGCTTAACAGTTTGCCCCTACCGCAAGCAGGCAAAAAGTTTGGTTGACACACGTCTAACATACAGCGAGTTGAAAGGCTCTAATCATTTGCGCATTACAATCTATCCAGGCGCTGGGTTAGCCATTCCTAGAGAGGCGGTCCTCGTCGATGAAGGCCAGTTTGCTCTCGCCTTTCGACCAGTTCTCAAGCACTCGGCTGGGCAACCGCCCAGCCGCTCGCTGCAGCGCCAATACGCGCCCGTCCTCAAGCTGGACGACTCCCTTGAAGCGCAGGATCTGCCTGGGCATGTCATGCAGCAGCGCACTCAGCTTATTCATATCCACACCCTCATCCCGGGATCGACAAGGTCTCTTTCACCGGCAGCAACCGAGTGGGCGAAGCCGTGATGCATGCCGCGGCCGATCGTACCGTCAGGGTCTCGTTAGAGCTCGGAGGGAAATCCACCGTGCTAGTCATAGACGCCGACCCCGAGCAAGCCGCAGACTGGGTGATGGCAGTAATCTATTACAATGGAGGACAGATCTGCCGATCCATCATCTCAACGGATATACAAGCACCTATTTTTATGAAAATCCGTTTTAACCTGAATATTTTCTATTTTATTCCCGCACCTACTTTTTCGGTGTATTCGTCATTAAACTTGATAGCTCCTCGAAAAACATCTGGCCCGCAGCAGATAAATCTTTCCGGGTTCATATTGACCTATGCGGCGCCTGATCTCATCTTTAGCGGCCGCTTTGGTTCTAAACTGGATCTCTCCGATGACTATTGGTTTTGCCACCCCTCCTGTATGGCTAACGCAGAGCGCACCGGCGACCTTTACAGAGCGAAGCGGCGTAAAGGCCATCCGTGTGACGCGTATTGTTATGCACTGCTAGACATCCTGCCGCTTCCCGATACACAACAATGCCGTAGGTTCCAAGTCTGAAGGCAACCTCAATGCTTCCTTCACCCTTGAATCCTCGAACCCTGCCACCAGAACACAACCAACTCCGAGAGCAGTACTTTGGAGATGGACATTCTGTGCTAAAGCACCTGTTTCCATATAAACATAGCGAGCCCCGCGTTCTCCCCGAGGTGGCTGATGTTCAAAGTGCTTAACCGCGTCTTCGAGTTTCGCCGTGACTCCGATGACGATAGCAGCCTCCTTCAACCACGGCTGATCACCAATACCTAGCTCGTGCATGGCTTCTTTCGGAATACGGTCACCGACAAGCTTCAGCGAATGGCTATCAGCCATATACTCATAGGTGCCGGGCTCGAGTTCCGATACATGCTGCACCACAATTTGTAGACGCAACGGATAAAGTCCACCCGACGATGGTGTTGCTCTTTTTTGGCCAGGACCTGTTACTCCTTGGGCCGACCAAAGCAATTGGGCCAAAACTCCTATAGGTAGCGGCGTCTTTGTGTACTCCCTGACACTGCGTCGAGCCTCAATACAACCAGCCAATGACTCGGAGCCTTGCAATTCCGGAGCAGGTAGCTCGAAGACCATGCATTTACTCCCTATGCATTAACATTAGACCGCACGGTCTGCTGGCGATGGCTCATGGGGGCACCAAAGTGGCAACAGGTGGTTGTGCCCCCATTGATGCCCCCTTAGTCGGGGCATGTCAAGAATCTTTCTGAGTTGCTATGAAACGTCGCCTTACCCACAAAGCCCATGATGGCGGGGTTTCTGGCATGTTCTGGAATGAAGCGGGAAGGGAATTTGGTGGGCCCAGCTGGACTCGAACCAGTGACCAAGGGATTATGAGTTCGCTTTTAAAACAATAAATCACTGATACACAAGGAAAAGCAACCGTAATCAAGCGAAAGGTACAGTTCTTTGGAATCAGTAGTTTAGCGAAGGTTGAGGATAGCACACGAAGCTAGTGTGTGTACCGCAAGTGTACCTCTGAGAGCCCGTTCGGTACACCTGCGGCTAGGCAGTAGGGTCAGCCCATAGAGCTTCTAGATCAACATCCTCGCTATCAGGCTGCTTGGTCCGATCTAATGGATCAACCTGTAGCACCATAGGTAACTCGAATGACATGCCAGTAACTACACAGCATCCTTGAGACAAGCCGGGAATCAAACCACGAGAGAGGCTATCCAAAGTTGTGATAGTATTATCGATTAGGAATAGATCACGGTCATTGACGAGCCGGTGAATGAAGAAATTGTGAAGCTGGGAAACAATGGTCGGGGAAATGTCTGCCGGTCTTTGACTTGCTATGGTGACGAAAGCCCCAAACTTTCGACCTTCCTTTATCATCTCTTCAAAAACCTCTAGGCGATAGTCTTTCCAACTTTCATGCTCACGAGAGGACTGCTGAGACAAAATATTGTGAGCCTCATCAACTATTAAATGAAGAGTCTTTTTCGGCGGATGAGTGACCAATTCTTTGTGTTCATTGTAGTAGTGCTTCGCGATGAGGAGAGAAAGTACCTTCTTTGCCTCACTGTTACAGCGCCTAAGGGAAACCACAGTCAGTAATCTATTCTCTGGCTGTACCTGACCAATCGAAAGTACCTTTCTCAAACTGTTAAGGGAAGCTTCGATGCGCTTTAAGAGAGGCTGAATATGTTCGAACTGAACGTAGCCACTTACAAGATCGCCTATGAGTTGAAGATTTGCACGCACGATCAATTGATCAAATGCATCTAGAGTGGAGGTATCAATTAAATTGACGATTGGTGCCAGATAGGTATCATACGCAACACCGTTGCTATCAAAATACGACAGACCATTTTGGAAGAATCGATTTTGCCCAGAGTGCCAGGATATTTCCTTCAATGCATCGATCAATTCCTGGTGTTGGATGAGCTTGGCAATATTTCTCATGAGATCCAGCGTCGCTGCCTTACACTCACCAGCGCAAAAAGCATCCTTAAACTTTAATTTTGTATATGTGGCCAATGAGCCAGCGCCTTTCGCATATTTTCTTCGGCCCTCAATTATACGATTGAGAAAAGGTCTCTGAGTATTCTGGGTTGCTTGAAACAACAGGGCCAAAGTTTCGGAATCCCAGAATTCAGCTTCATGAAGAAAAAACTTTGTAAACACATCACTCACCCCCTCCCCAGACGGATTATATTCATTAGTTGACAGGTGATATACAGTCTTTGACGCAGATGATACCATTTGGTCATTTGTATATTCACCATTAAAGTCTAGTATCACAAACTTGCTCTTGTCGCCTATAAAGGAGGCCTTCTTTTCGAATAGTAACGTGTAGAGCTTAGTAAGAGTGTTAGATTTTCCGCTCCCAGTGTTCCCAAAAATACCAATATGGCTATTGAAGAGTTTTTGCCAAGGCAACCCGACGGGAATATCTTCCTTCAGCATGCGGCCTATCGCAAAGGAGCCAGCAGCATATCGGCCAAAAATTTGTGCGATCTTATTCTCTTGGAGGAGGAATGCAGGGTCACGGATCATCGGCATGTATTTTATGCCTTGCTTAAAATCCTTATGATAAAAATAACCTATGGGTCGAGCATCGACTTTTCGGATATAGGAAACCTTCCCACCATCACTCTCAACGCGACTCTCATCAAGGTACTCTCCTTCTACGATACAAATAATATCTCTGAACCCGCGTTGAATGGATATATACTCGCGAATAGAGACACCTTTGTACTTATCACCACCATAGAAGAGAGTTTCTTTGCTTGAATTCTCGTCAATCTTTAATGTTACCTTCGTTCCGTTGACTGCAATAACTTCTCCAACCTGAATACTCATACACCACCCTCGAAAGTCGAAGTCGACTCTAAAAAGTCGGAGGTAGATTTTATAATATTAGTTTCTAACGATTCGTCGAGCGTAAAAACCTTCTCATTAAACACAGAAAAATCTATATTTTCTTCTTTAAGCGAAATACATCGCACGTTTTTATATCCACGAAATTGTCTTGCCAGACTATCCCACTCGTCAACGTCATAGCAACATATAAAAACCTGCAACTGGGGGTTTGAGAGTGATCGTTTTACGAGGTTAAGGATGTGCTCATCAGCGAATGAGAAGCCAAAAGCAACAAGAACAGCATTGGGCTTTTCAAGCTCATAACTGAGCATTCTAAGCATCTGATAATAATGCTCTTCAAAAACCGTCTCATGAAACTTCCATTTCGTAGGGTTAACAATAGGCAGCTTTTTGTATAATGCCCAAAAATCATCAACTTCGTCTTTAGTTAACTCTGGAGCTTCCAGATCGGTTAGAGTTGCGTCTTTGTCACCTAGACACTCTGAAAATGATGCAAGCTTTTCTACAACACTTTCATTAAGTATAGTTCCCGACTTACCATTTAGATAGTCTACGACAATGCTAGACCCTTCCTTTTTCCAATATACAGACCCATGCAAGTGAATGAGATTAATTTGCGGAATACTAGTTTGGTGACGCTCAAAGATGCCAGTCTGACATAAGTAAGTGTTAAAATTTCGCGCCTGAAGATATCGTCGACTAAACCCACGAGCTCCATCGTTCAGCACGAAATCTATATTACCCTCTCGGATGATCTCATCAGCGACCAGCGGTATGCAGCCATCATAATTTGTTGTGAATAAATTGCAGCGTCTTTCCAGCGCTTTTCTACGAAAGAGAATTCGTAAAACGGTTTCCAAGAAAGACCTGTAGTTACCAATTACTTTCTGTCGTTCACCACCTTCAACTGACTCAATCTCAAATGTTTGAGCGGGATGGATACATGAGCTGTAGTAGTGCATAAAGAGAGGAGTTAATCGAGGATCACTATTGTTTTCAAAATGAGCCGCCAGATCCTCTAATGACCATCGCTTTCCTGCATTAGTCCGCATTTCTAATGCAAGCGTCGGAAGTAGTCCAGATGATGCGCCTGCTCCGAAGAGAAAGTTGAGATTCTTGTCATAGATATCACTTGGCGAAATCGAATCGTTCATTATCCTCTCCGTAAACAGTGGTTCCTACGCTCCGAGCAAGCACAGTTGTTGCTACCTAGGCTTCCCCTCCAACAATCATTGTCAATAGCTTACCAAGTTGGCCGTTTTGGGATCGTAAACTACGTCCTTAATCGAACCATCTCGAATGCACTGCACAGCATCATCAATCACTTGTAGAGGCACAAGAAACCACTCTCTTGGCCTCACCGGATGACCAAAACGATCTTGAATTGTCAGCTCAAGCTGTGCCGGTGCAAAGATGCGATGGAAGAGGGTTTCCAGCTTGCGGCGGTTGATGCCAGCCAGCTTGTAAGTGGCGACCACTTCGACATCGGCCAGCAGGTAGGTGGCATCGTGTGCTGCATTGGCAATCCGCGCCTCCACCTTGCCACCGGTGACGCCAATCTTGTGGATTAGTTCGCGGTGCTCGGCAACGAATGGGTGTTCGGACAGGCTGCGCAGCACATAGATGGTACCGCTTTCTATGTCGTCCTCTTCCCAGGTCTCGCTGAACAGCGGCCCGGCATCTGGCTCGGTGATACGGCGGCTTGCTTCATCCTTGTAGAGCGCTCTAACCAGCGACAGACGTAGCAGGTTGTTTTCCGTCCCGTTGGAGAAAATCACCCGCAAGCGTGCATCCTTCTTTCCTTGGGGCGAATCAAACTCCTCCCCCTCATCAGCCACATAGGCGGTCTGTCCATCCAGAATGAACCATTGATTCACCTCAATAGTGGCATTCTTGCCGAATGGTCGAGTGGTTCTCAGTCCGGACCTTAGCTCACTTTCTACTTGATCAAACAGCGCCTTGAAGGTCTCAAAGTCCTCACACCTCTCTCTGTGGGCGATCTCTTCTGCGGCTCGTTTCTCCGCGCTAGAACGGACATGCCTCAGTTCGGTAAGCTCAGGCGCCCCGGCGGCACCGGCCAACTCGGCAAGCAAGGCGTCATCGTCCATAGTCTCTACGGATTCCGCTTCGATGGCGTAGTCGCCATCGAGCAAGCCCTGGTGATCAAGTGGTGTCACCAGGGTTCGGCATTCCTCAAGCGCGCGTATGCGGTCCAAGCGCACGGCATAGAGTCGTTCGAAGATGTCTTTGTCTTCGCCGTGCTGTGGGGTGCGGCCATGCTCGTCGACAAAGCGCTGGATCTCTTCGAAACCAGCGATGATGCGCTCTTCGCGTGCAGAGTGGCCTTTCTTCTTCTCGGGCTGGGCGAAGCCGTCCAGTTCGGCGCGCAATTCGTCCAGATCAGTCATAACGGCCCTCATCCTTAAAGCGCACGAAAGCGGCAGCACCCTCAGCCATGCGTTGTTCCCAGGCGTCCTGTGAGCTGATAGAAGGCAGCCGACCGCGCTCCCTTTTGAATTTGAAAGCCCTCACAGCAAGCTCCTTAGCCTCTTCTGGCGTCAGATTAGTACGTTTTCCGGAGATAACTGCCGCCACCTGTTTCAGGCTGTCTTCGCTCATGGTCTTAGCAAGAATCGCATAGGCCTCGCTGAAGGGGTTGATGCGATCAATCAGATCAATATCAAGCTCCCGCACGTCCATGGCAAACTTGCGCACACCAGCTATCAGCGCCGTATTCGGTTTGGGCTCGTTACTGCCCACGTCAATGGTCTCGTCACCCGCAAGCAGCTGCTTGGCCTGCTGGGTCAGGTTCAGGGCTGCGATGGCATGTTGACGAACGCTCTCTTGGTCTTCCTCATCGAGGTTGGGATAACGGTCCTTGATAATCTTGCCCAAACGTACCTGCGTGAGCTCTTCGGGGACCAGCTCCTCATCGAATAGACCACGCTCAATGGCGTTTTTGTCTTGCACAAAGCTGGCAATGACCTCGTTCAGGTCTTCCTGGCAAATACGATTGGCCTCTTCGCTTTTGGGTTCAGCCAACCCATTGATTTCTATTTTGTACTTTCCAGTTTCTTCGTTGACACCCACGTTGCATTTGTCGGGGTCATAGCCCTCTTCACCGTAGTCGAAGCCCTCCTGTGGGCCGCTGGTGGGGTTCTTGGGCGTGAACTCGAAACGCGGGGCCAACACTTGCTCCATCAACAGACTGGCGGCAATGGCTTTCAGGGTGTCGTTGATAGCTTCCGTCACGGCCTGCTCAGCAGCATCGGGTTCTGCAATCAGGTTGGTGAAGCGTGCCCGTGTTTTGCCTGGGGCATCCCGAGTGGCGCGGCCGATTATCTGCACGATTTCTGTTAGGCTGTTGCGATAGCCTACCGTCAGCGCATGCTCGCACCAGATCCAGTCAAAACCTTCCTTCGCCATGCCCAGTGCAATGATGACATCTACATGGTCGCGATTATTCTTCTGGGTTGGGTCTTTCAGCGCCGCAGATACCCGGTCACGCTTGGTTGGATCGTCGTCCACTAAATCGGCAATTTTCAGCAATCGGCCATCTGGACTTTTAACCAACTGGAAACCCGTTACCGGGTCGGCTCCCTGCCACTCACCTAACTCCTCGATGATATGCTCAACCTCGCGAACCTTGTCCTTGGTGCTCTCTCGGGAATTGACGCTGGGGATATGTACGATGGTTTTCTCGGCTGGATCGAGAACCTTGAGTATGTCGTCAGCGTAGGAGCCTGAATAGAAGTAGTAGCCAATATCGAGCTGCTTTAGGTACTCGTAGCCGTTGAGCTGCTCGTAGTAGGTGTAAGTGACGGTATCGAAGCGCGACTCGTCCTGGGGGGACAGCACTGCCTCGGCATCCCCTCGGAAGTAAGAGCCGGTCATGGCCACGATATGCACTTTGTCACGGGCAATGAACTCCCCTAGGTGAACGCCTAGTTTGTTGTCGGGGTTGGCTGAAACGTGGTGGAACTCATCCACGGCAACCAGCCGGTCGTCGAAGGCGGCAACGCCAAACTGATCGACAGCAAAGCGGAAGGTGGCATGGGTGCAGACCAGTACCTTGTCGTCACTGGACAGAAAAGCGCCCAGCGATTTGACTTTGCCGCCATTATCGGAGCCAGGCGCATTGCAGAGATTCCATTTCGGCTCCACATGCCAGTCTGCCCAGAAACCAAAATCACTCAGCGGCTCATCATTGAAGCTGGAACCGATGGACTTCTCTGGCACCACGATAATGGCCTGCTTGAGTCCTTGGTTGTGGAGCTTGTCCAGAGCAATAAACATCAAGGCCCGGCTTTTACCGGAAGCCGGTGGCGACTTGATCAACAGGTATTGCTCACCGCGCCGCTCGTAGGCACGCTCCTGCATGGGGCGCATGCCCAACGCATTGGACTTGGTGGAGCTGCCATTGCTGGCATAAGAGACGGAAACAGAGGGTACGATCTTTGTCATAGCGCGACACCTATCACGGCTTCTTGCCCTTGTGTTTGAGGTCCTGTTCCAGTTGTTCGATTTCCTTCAGGTCAGCAGCATCCGCTGCCTTGGCTTCCGCAATACGCCGCTGCTGGTCGAAAACCTCATAACGTTCACGGGCAACCTTCTCCATGTTTTCACGGCTAACCGACCCTGCACCTTCGAGAACAAGCTGGTCGTTGAAGGCCAGCATCTTGTCGATATTGTTACGCCAGAAGTCCAGGGTCAGATCCTTCTGTTTCTTCACCCGAAGCTCCGCCTGTTCCAGGAAGATCACCACCAGCCGGTTGAGCGTGTCGATCTCGTCTGCTGTTAGGTAGTTCTTAGCAACGATAACGTCGTGCTTGCGTACCCGCGAACCGCTCCAGTTCGTCAACGCCATGTTGGGTTGGCTGGGGTCTGAGCGCTTTAGGATCAGCTCAGCGGCCGTGTGGCCGGTGGTGGCATAGAGCAGCTTGTTCTGCACCTCGGCAAAGAACTGAGCGGTCTCACGCTCGCGGGCCTGGTAGTCGGAACTGAGGGCAAACAGATCACGGACCTTCTGGTAAAAGCGTTTTTCCGAGGCCCGTATATCTCGGATGCGCTCCAGCAATTCATCGAAGTAGTCCCAGCCACCGGGGTTCTTCAGGCGCTCGTCATCCATTACGAAGCCCTTGAGCAGGAACTCCTTGAGGTGGGTGCTGGCCCACTGGCGGAACTGTACTCCCCGAGGCGATCGGACCCGATAACCAATGGCCAAGATCAGGTCAAGGTTGTAGTAACTGATCCTCCGTCTGACCTGGCGATTACCCTCAGATTGAACTGTCAAGGAATCCTTGACAGTTGCCTCTGGGTTTAACTCATTGTCTTCAAATATGTTTTTGGCATGCAGAGAGACATTCTGCTTGGTGGTCTGGAACAGCTCGGCAATTTCCAGTTGGCTTAGCCAGATGCTGTCGCCCTCCACCCGAAGATGTAGTTGGGTTCGGCCGTCATCTGTGGTGTAAAGGATCAGCTCGCTCATAGATTGGGGCCTCCTTGCTGACGACTTGCTGCCCGCTGGTCATCCAACATGACCTTCGCGAACCAGTCCGGGACTTCCAGATCTTCGCGGTCCAATATATTTTCAGGGACTTCCTTCCAGAAGGACGCAATCGCGTCTGAGAATCTTTGTAGCTGGCCGTCACTCACAGAGAGATGATCATAGTCCAAATAATTTATGCCTGAAAAGCCACCGCCAATATGGCCCAATGGATCAGAAAGATACTCCGGGTAACGTTGCTTCAAATCATTTAGCGAGCCGCCTTTACCATGCTTATAGACATTTACCACCAAGCGACAAGCATCAATCTCAGAGAAGTAATCTTGACTGCGAATTTTCCAACCTAGACTTTCCATCAGGTCGAACAACTTGCCAACGTCTACGGTCCACACTTTTTCTGCAACAATGCCGCCAATATGCCAATGGCGAATCTCACCTGTCATCCATTTTCGCAGATGTTTGTCCCATTCATGATACATACCCGCCACAACACTGAGCTTGGTTTGCTCACGCAAATCGCACATCATCCCATAGAATTCCACACTGGCGTCACACGCACGTTCTTCGAACTCTCCTGGATCGTGACGGTCTGGATCGAAATATTGGCTATTTTCCTCCAACCAGCGCTCAGCTGCCTTGTCAGCCTCCCCCTTAATGTCATCAAATTGTGACAGCAGCCGCTTATTGGCTTGCTTCACGTAAAAAAGGTGCCCGGCTATCAGCGACTGCCGGAAAGGCTCCCACATCTGAAACAGCGAATAGCCGCCCATCAGGACGCCCCCCGTTTCGTTTTGCTTTTCGAGTGAGAGGAAGCCGTCATCTTGGTGTACAGCTCGAACAGCTTTTCCAGTCGTTCAGTATCGTTCTTAAAGCGTCGGCCGATGTAGATGCGCTCAAGCACCTCGTCATTTTGCTCATGGGCTTCACGCAGGTTGGCAGGCATCTTTTCGGGGTCGTAGAGATCGGCAATGGTGGCAGGGAAGTGGGCTTCCCGTGCCAATAGAATGTTTTTGGCGCAGCGGGTCAGGTCGGCTTTGTTTTTCTCAGTCAGGGTTGGGACCGGGAAAGTATTCCAGCCCATTGTATTGGAATAGCGAAAGTCGGTTTTCATTTTTCCACAAACTGTTGCTATCCAGACTAGGTGAAGGCGAGATGCGATCAGCGCCATGTTCCAGAGCGGGGCGTCGTAGAGCCCAAATGCAAGATTTGTCAGTGTTGTTTTTGAATCAACAATGCCAACTGGTAAATACGGTCTTCTTTCTGAAGAAACGCTTGGCACAACAATGGTGTGATTAATACCAATTCTCATCAATTTGAGCTGATGTGCTCTCTTTGCGAGCGCATTTGCTCCCTTATCCCTGCTTGCAAGCCGGACTTCGCGCACTGCTTCTATTCGCTCGCGTAAAGCGGGAATAGCTAGCGCTTCCTCTAAGTTATCGTCTTCAATCCATACACAGAAACGCAGCCTGGATTTAATGAAATCTTCTGACCCATAGATTCTTCGGATGAAACGCTTGTGTTGCGCAGGGCTAAGACAAAGGAGGGGAAGCTCTGTTGGTCCAACCAAAAGGTTGCCACCATCTGAGGGCTTGTTTCCAAACTCCATAGTCGCGATGGTTGAAATCGATTTTCTCCGCTTCTCAACAATAACTGGATTACCAATTGTCAAATAAGGCGTGATCGATATTCCTTGGCGTACGACAACCTCTCCATTTTCGTCATGCTCGTAAACTAGTTTCGGCCCAGAAGAGACTCTCCCTAGCGCGACAATAGCCACTGTCACACCTGCATTGTAGCTCGCCAAATTTGCCCACTTGAATGATGTGTAAGCGAATCGAATTTCGATTCCGGCACCATAGATGACTGGCCACAGGATAGGGACGGACTGTCCTTGGCATATTGAGTTTGTTGTTACAAATGCAACAACAGCTGGGGATTGTGCAATATAGTCTACTGCCTTTACGAACCAACCTGAGACGTAATCAAGGAAACCGCTAGATGCGGTTCTTCCTTGAAGGATGTTTCTTATTTCGGACTTCTGTTCAGCGCTTTGCCAAGTGTTCCCGAGATAGGGGGGATTGCCGCAAATATAGGTCTCCCCGCCTTCGTTCTCGAAGTCGATCTGCGCTTGATCAAGCGGTGAATCAAACAGGTCATCCGCGTGGAGCTTTACCCCCGTTCCCGTGGGCGGGCAGATGCTGAGCCAGTCCAGTCGCAGGGCGTTGTCGCAGGTAATCCAGTTCTGGGAATCCAGCGGCAGGAACTCGGCCAATGCCAGCTTCTTGCCGCGATACAGCAGGTCGCACTGGTATTCAGCAATGATCAGGGCAAGTCGGGCAATCTCGGCCGAGAAGTCACGCAGCTCGATGCCGCGAAAATTGGTCAGCGGGATCTCCGTAGGCCGGTTGGGTTCTCCCCGGCGCTGGTTGATTTCGGCCTCGATGGCGCGCATCTGCTTGTAGGCGATGACCAGGAAGTTGCCCGACCCGCAGGCTGGATCGAACACTCGGATTTTGGCCATGCGGTTGCGCAGGTTAAGCAGCTTGCGAGAGTTTTCGCCAGCTTCCTCAAGTTTCTCCCAGAGGTTGTCCAGAAACAGCGGATTCAGCACCTTCAGGATATTGGGCACACTTGTGTAGTGCATGCCCAGCGCACCGCGCTCTTCGTCGTCCGCTACCGCCTGAATCATGGAGCCGAAAATGTCAGGGTTGATCTGGGTCCAGTCCAGGCTGCCGATATGCAGCAGGTATGAGCGCGCAATCTTGCTGAAGCGCGGCACCGCCACGCTACCCGAAAAGAGCCCACCATTCACATAGGGGAAGCCATCATCTGCCCAGCGGGGAATACTTGCCGTCGTGCGTTCGGCCTGTTTGGTGTTCATGGCACGGAAGATTTCGCTGATCACCTCGTGGGTATTGGCGGAATCCCGTGCGCTCATCTGGGCCACGGTATCGGTAAACAGGCCGCTTCCAGCGAAAATGTCGGTGTCTTCCGCGAAGAAACAGAAGATCAGCCTTGCCATGAAGTGGTTCATTTCATGGCGCTGTTCTTCCGTGCCCCAGTCTGGGTTGTCCTTCAGCAGCTCCACATACAGCCGATTCAGGCGGCTGGTAGCGCGAATGTCAAAGGAGCTGTCGCGCACCTGCTTGACCGTGGTGATGCCTGCCAGCGGTAGGAAGAAGCCGAAATGGTCAGGGAAAGCCTCATAGGTGCAGGCCACCGTCTCACCAGTTTCCAGATCTTCAGCCTCGAAAACCACGCCATCGGTTGCCAGGATGTAGCGCGCCTTGGCACGGGTGGTCGCCGGGCTGGCCTTGAGGGCCTCCAAGGTTTGCGTAACGGCTCCGGCATCCGCCACTGCGATATGGATATTGTTGGTCTGCAACACGCCGCCAAGATCGGACTTGTTGGATGCACCCGAGCGCAACCGTTTGATGGTGGTAGCTTTATTGCCGAAGGCTTCCAGGAAGGCATAGGGGAATTCAGCCGGGTCAAAGGGCTGCTGTGCCAAATCTGATATTGCGGCTTCGATTTCTACTGCGTTCATAAGGACAGGACATTGTGGCTGGTGGGGTGGAGCGTGAGACGCACATGCTGGCTGGCCGCGTTGGAGGTCAGTTGGTTGAGTCGGCCAACGACCTGTCGGCTCAAGCCGGCCAACTGATGGCGACTATCCTCGCCACGCTCCAGGACGGCTTGCAAAGCGCTGAGGTCCATCGTCACACGCCCTCGCTGATAGCCAGAAACCGATTAAGGCCGCCCACTGTGCACGACATCCAGTGTCCACGATGCCTTCCCCCACGTATCAGACGCTAATTATGAGTAACCGAAAGAATCATACACGGCATGGGCGTCCTATCGCAGCCCGATTCTCCAACGCAGGTAGAAGCCGATGCGCTCCCACCAGCACAAGCGGGTGACCAGCAGGCGCGTTGAAGCTCAGATACGCCAATCTGAGCAGCCAGCCCAGTAGGAATCCATCTCAACTATCGTTCGTCTTGGTGCCCCTGCGCCCTGCCCTTCTCTACCCCCTGGTGCGTTTGAGCACTCCCTTGCAGCCGCCCCGCGACCTTCTCCTGGAGCTCATGACGCTCAGCCTTCATCGGCGGCATGGAGCCCACAAAAGCCACGATGCGCTTGGCCAGCTCCTGGTCGTAGGGATCGCGGCTCTGCGCCAAGTCCTTAGCCGCCGTCAGCCAAGCCTTGCGGACGTAGGTCTGGCGCTCCTCGATGTGATCCTCCCAGGGCCGCGGCTTCGGGGCTTTTCCGGTCCGCTGGTCGCGGAAGTCTTCAAGGACCTCCCGGACCTTCGCCTGGTCCACCTGTGGCGTCTGGCCTTTCTCGCGAATGTGGTGCACCACCTGGTTGACGCCCCGCTTGATCACGCCACGGGTGACGCGCGGCGTGGCCTCGGCTTCCACCCCTCGGCGCTCCAGCTCGACCGCGAAGGCCTCTCGCCACTTCTGCGGGTCGCCCTTCTTCACATTCAGCCGACGGCCGTCATAGCCCAGGTTCTTCACTGTCAGGTGGACGTGTGGGCTCTCAGTGTCTGTGTGCAGCGCCATGACATACTGCTGATTCTGGCCAAACTGTCGTTTGGCGAATGCTCGGACGGCATTCTTCACGTCATGCGGCTCAGTGCCGGCAGGCATGGACATGACGATGTTGGTGGTGTCGCGAGTGTTCTTCCGACGCTTGCCCTGGTCCTGCGACCAGTCCCTGGCCAGTGCGCGAACCTCGTCTTCCCCTTTGATCACATCGCCGCGCTCGTCTTCGAGCTCCAGCTTGCCGTTGCGGCTGATGTAGTCCAGGTGGGACTGGACATGATCGGCTCCCTTGGCATTACCGGTGATCTTCACCATAACCTCAGGCACTCGACTTGCTACGCGGCGCGCACGCTCCCGATTAGCGGCCCGGTTGCCCTTATGCTTTACTGGGCCTTCCAACAAGTCGGCAATGGTGTCATCAGCCAGACTACCCATCCTTCCTCCTTCGGGTGGCCTTTAATGTGGCTTTCGCTTCCACGCCGTACCGTTCCAACTCGGCCGCAAAGGCCTCCCGCCACCCCTGCGGGTCGCCCTTCTTCACATGCATCCGGCGCCCATCAAGGCCAAGGTTCCGTACCGTGAGTTGGACATGCGGGTTGTCAGTGTCCGTGTGCAGGGCCATGACATAGCGATAGTTGTGGCTGAACTGGCGTTTGGCGAAGGCCTTAGCAGCAGCCTTGACCAGGTGAGGTTCGGTACCGTCAGGCATCGACAGGACAATGTTCGTAGTTTCGCGTGTGCTCTTGCGTCCCCTGGCATTTGGTTTCTTGGACGTGATGGTCCACTCCTTGCTGAGCGACCGGACAGCAGACGGGCCCTTGAGCTCTTCGCCGTTTTCGTCCTCAAGCTCCACGGCTCCGTTCTTACTGATGCGAAGAAAAACACTCTCTACTTGCTCCGCATCGTAGGCATTACTAACGATCCGTACGACGACTTCCGGCTTATCCATCATCCCTCCACCGATTCATGTTCCTGGACAGCAGACTGGCCACCTGGTCCTTGTGCTGCTCAATGCGCTCGGCCAGCGCCTCGATGGCCTCCCGCTTGAGCTTGTCGCTCTCTCGGAATTCAATGTTCAAAGCCTTGGTGATCTGGTTCAGGTTTTTACCTATGGCACGCAATTCCCGGTTTGATTCCCGCAAGACGGCGACCTCTGCTTCTGTCAGCACGGGCTCTCTATGCAGTTCAGCCAGGACCATCGCCGTGACCCAACTGGTCCGGCTGGGATAGCCCTCCTCTTGAGCACGTTGTGCTAGCCAGCGTTCCTGAGAGGGTGATAGGCGGATGGTGAGCTTTCGGGGCCTAGGTTCGTTCTCTTGGTCGTCCGCCATTACAGTCGCAGCTCTGCCGGCAACGCGATGAATCATCCGCCGCAGCATGTCCGACTCGCGTAGGCCGTTGGCCTTGCAGAACTGCGCCCAGGCGTTCTTCTCGATTTCTGTCAGGCGTGCTTCAACTCTCGGCATAGTCCAGTTTTCTCCACCGCTGAGAGGTGGGCTAGGCAAGTTTGCCGGCATACGCCAGCACTTGCCGAATCCTGCCCTAGCTCTAAACCCATTCATTCTTTTCGTGCGTACGAAAAATGGCTGTCGTCTCAGATGAAGTTAATGGCAACAGATACGAGCGCTAGGCTTCGCCATTAGTAATAGGGGAGGGACTTTGAACACTCTCGTTTGATCCGGCTCCCGGTGGTGAGTCTTCGGTTTCAGAACGCTCGCGCCGACGCTTGGCCATTTCAGCTTTCATCCAATGGCCGGCGGCACGCATCTCAGCCCGCAGGTCCTCGATCTCCTCGGGTGTCAAACGGCGGTAGCTCATGAGGTCTCCTCCTGAGATGTATCACGCCGGAGCTCCGGATATATCGCTGCGCGCCATCGCCACTGGAGCATGCACACGGCAATACCTGCCACACAGACGAACAGAGTACGAACAGTCTCGCCATCGCCAGCAAGGGTGCCGCTGACCAAACCAGGCAGTTCAGGGAGCAACGCCACGGACAGCAGGATACCCACCATCAGGAGCAAACCTGAGAGTCCCAGCTCCCCGCCTCGTTTTACACGCGCCCAGCGGACTCGCCAGGTGTCGATCCACTTAGTTCCCATCGTTTCAACCTCCCGTAATCGTGTTGGCACTGAAGCGCTTCTGGTAGGCCCGCTGGGCAGCCCTACCAGCCTTGTAAACGCCTTTTGCTGGAGCCGCCGCTGCCGCACCAGCGAGACGAGCGTCACGCTGGACACCACGATATTGACGCCGGATCGTTGAAGGACGCATGGCGTTCATGGCTGAGCCGAGGGCACCTTGCGTTGCTAGCGCGATACCGCCGCCCAGGGCCGATGCCATGGCAGGCACCTGCTTGAGGAACAAGAAACAAAGCCCAAAAAACATCACAAAGACGGCAGCATCCCACATGGTGGTCAGGTCTCCTCCGCCTGCCGTCATCCTGTCCAGGAACAATTCACAGAATTCGAGAGCCAGTCGTCCGCCAGCGGCCGCCAGCACCAGTATCATTCCGAAATTCATCACTTGACCCAACCAACTCTCGAACCACCGCTGAGTGGTATTGAATAGAAGACCAATGATGAACAGTGGTCCAATGGCTAGCAGCAGCGTAGTCATGATCTTGCTCAGCAAGATAAGGAACGCCACGATAAAGGCCACGGCGCCACCCGCGGCAAGGATGGCTAGAGCAATCAGGTACAGTCCAAAATTGCCGTTCATCACGCCAGCCTTGTCCCAGGCCCGGTCTGCAATTTCGAATACTCGAGAAAAGAGATCGTCCATGATGCTGGCCATGCTGTCGGCAGGTGTGCCGGTTACAACAGCCGCGATTTCCTCCGGGCCGTGAGACAACACATCAACGACAACATCCATGTAAGTGCCGACTGTCAGACCCAGGGTCATGATGAAGCCAATGCGGATGATGCGAAAAACACCCTCCTGCAAGGGCTCACTGACCTTTCCAAACATCATCATGTAGCCCCAGATGGCAATCCAGAGGATCATCATGCTGGTAAAGATCGGTGCGATGTATGCGACCACATCCCCAACGGTGCTGGATATATAGGTGTCCAGAGCATTTTCGACGAGCTCGAAGGCCCCTTGAAAGAGATCCATAAGCCCTCCTTACCAGATATCACGAGGTTCGCCACTGGACAGCATTCGTTCGGCTTCCCTGGCATTTATGCAATTCGAGTCGTCTTTCAGCTCACCGGGATTGTTCGCGCATTCTTCCAGTGTGGCCCGGCGTTCGTCGTCGTGGGCCTGATACCAGTCCACAGTCTGCACCGGACCGGTTTCCGGGGTGTCGTCAAGGCAACCGGTCAGCACGACGCTGGCCAGAGCAACGATCACAAAATTTCGTGCGCACGAAAATTTCCTGACACTCATGGGGCCTCCTTACCAGATGTCGCGGGGCTCGCCGGATGACTCGATGGCCATCTGCTGAACGCGCTGGTTGTGCATTGCCCGGTTGGCCTCGGCTTGCGACCGGAGCATTGTCAGCTTGGCCATTTCGTTTTGCAGCATGACTTCCTCGGAGCCGATACGGGCCTGTAGGTCCAGGACGTCCTTCTGGTCAGGGCTGTTGTTGACCTGGGCCACCAGGCCGGTCAGCTCGCTGAAACGCTCCTGAGCCTGCTCCAAGGACTTTTGGGACTGGCCCAGCCAGGTTGCCGTGTTCTCGTTGCCGCTGTCGTACAGGACCGCCACGTCGCCGGACAGACCGTGTTCGTTCGCGCTCCTGATGCCGGCGCTATTCAGCACCTGGTTGGGGTCGGCGTTCACGGCCGTGTCATAAACCGAGTCAATGACGCCAGCCAGGCCCCGAGATCCGCTCATGCTGTCCAGTTGCCTATTGGCCGTTTCGAGCTGGTCTTGCAGTTGTTCGAGCTGGCTCAGCATGTGCTCTACTTGCAGGATCTGCTGGGCCAGGTTCGACGTGTCGATGACGGGAATCCCGCCAGCCATGGCAGGCTGCGATAGACCGATGGTGGCCGCGAGGGTGAAACCAGCGATTTTTCGTGCGCACGAAATTTTGTTGCTCATGATCAGACCTCCTTTTGACGATTCTGGCGGGTCGCCTTAGCCTCCAGACGCCGTTTTGTCCTCTGGAGCGTGAGCGACCGTTTTTCAAAATCCAGGCTTTTCAGGTCGATGGACTCCATCACCTCTTTCATCTCCTCGATGCAGGTGAAGAAGTCTTCGGGAAGGGCTTCCAACCCTTCGGTGAGAAAATCGCAAGCGTAACCGGCAATGATCACCAGAGTTTGAATCTCACTCTGGATGGCGTGCTGTTCGACCGCGTGTGATCGGTACAGCCGTGACAGGCCACTGTCGGTGAAGGCGGGTGTGGTACCCTGTTTGTTAGCCATGGATGCCTCCTATGCAGGCAGTCGTGGTTAGGCGCGGTCGGGGCCATCACCCCCGTTCCGCGCCGCTTGTATCCTATGTGCGGAGTGTTCTACGCATCTCTTCCACTGCTGGGGCTCCTACCTTATCGCTGCCGTAATTTCTGGCTATGAGGTCTGCTCTTTGCTGGCCCAGCAACTCAGCCATCTCGGCCCGCGTTAATTTTGATTCGGGCCCAGGATGACTCTCAACTTTGGCCGCCTCGCTTTTATTTCTTGATGTACTCTGTGTTGTATTCTCTGTAATAGATTTGCCCTTTGGTAGAATCAAGGTTTGACCATCCTGATCACCAGATTGGCCAGAAGGGACAGCAGAATCTACCAAAGGGAAAAACTGGGAATTACAGCTACTTCCAGAAGGCTCGTCATCAAGTTGCTCCGCAAGAAGCTCAAGCAAGCGCTCACAGTTCACCCGATACCACATTTTTGCAGGAACATCTCTCCTTTCTTCTTCCAAGACGCCAATTTCTACTAGCGACTTCCTAGCGTTGGCCTGCTGCTTTGGAGACAGGCCAGTCTCTGACTCCCAGCTATCTCTGCCACGCTGATTCTTGTAAAACCACCCGCCTCTTTCCTCCGCCTTGGTGTTACGTGTCCAGTAAAATGCTTGGCTAAGAAAGACTGCACCAGGAACCGAAACTCCGGGAA
Organism: Billgrantia bachuensis; assembly: GCF_011742165.1. Taxonomy (GTDB): domain Bacteria; phylum Pseudomonadota; class Gammaproteobacteria; order Pseudomonadales; family Halomonadaceae; genus Halomonas; species Halomonas bachuensis. The sequence continues at coordinate 86,922 of NZ_JAAQTO010000032.1, forward strand.
GGAGCGTGAACGCAGCATGATAGGCAACCACCCTACCCAGAATTTTCTGCACTACCGATGGACTAACACGCGCCATATTCAGAAGACTCCAAATTCAGGGCTTCTTTTACTTGGAGCGTCCGAAAATAGACACGACGCCCTACCTTAACCATTGTCGGCTTAAGCTTCCGCGAGACCTCAGTATCTTTATAAAGGGAGACCCGCACGCCATCGGGTGAGCGACCAAGAAGATCCGCCAAGTCTGATATGCTCATCAGAAGGCCGAACCGCTCAACAAGATAATCTTCAACATTCATAGCTAGCACCCCATCAGTCATACATCGACGAAATCAATGCTAACCAATCAAAAACAAAGCTCAAGCGCGCAAGTTTTCAAAATCTATTAACATGCCCCAACTTGATCATCAAAATAGTATACTTTGATGATCCATTTTTTGGGAAAATATCCAGCACTCAAGCTCTTAACAAAAGCAAACAAAAAATAATACCCGCATTGCCAACGCCGGCACAGATAGCTCAGAGGAATAATAAGAATAATAACATTATTATTCTTATTGCTTCGGGCCCTCTAAGCGGCCCGACGTCAGGCAATTTTCGATTTCGGGTGGCCGCTTATAGGTGATGAACAGCTCAGGAATCTCGCTGTCTTATTCCTTACCACGCTTTCGTGGCCGACGCTTGCCGTTGTCTCCCTCAGGAGCCGCCCCTATTGCTATCACATAAAATTGACGTGCCAAAACTCAGTATCACCAGTAACATTTTGAACATGGACTTGCCCGTATTCGAACAGAGGCTCATTTGATATGTAATGAGTATTAAGCTCTGGTTTTGCATGATAGATCAGGTTGGCCTCAAAGGACTTAAGCAGCGCTTCAGCAGTTTCGTACGGCTGGATCCATTCAATAGGGATTTCATTGCCATCTCTAAGAAAAACCACACAACAAAGATATACTCTTTTATTCATGTCGTTATACATAGGATGATGCAGCTTGGTAATAGCACTATGCCCTGCAGCAAACCTTGAGCTTTTAGAAGACGTTTTCCCAATATATACAAGCCTTTCGCATTCATCATCACCCACTGTGATTAAATATATAGGATAACAAGCCAAAGGAGGATTTCCAGCACAGCCTGAAGAAATATATTCTTGGTTGGTCTCACAAGAACCCTCCAAGCTTTGTGGCGGCAGGCCCACTGTTTCATGCAAAGCAAAAGATGTTTGAAGAACTAAAAAACATCCAATTTCTTTATCTGGACTTAACAGGCTCGGATTTTCTAAAGACCTTTTAAAATAAAAATAATTCCCCAGATTATTTAGCGGCCTGTATGTAAATTCAAATGCCATTACCCCTTAACCCCCTAAAAAACATCAACAACATCAACTAAAGCCAAGAAAAGATTGATGCAGACTATTCAGCAACTAAACCATGATCTTTTTTTCTCATCATTCATCAAGGCTGAAGTAAATATCATCCTCATCCTCGCAACAAGGCACATCACAAATTTTTGTAGCGTAGCATCTTTCACAGTACTCTGCCGGTACCTCACGGCAACACCAGAAACAGTATGGCGCTCCTTTTTGCTCCATGACGAGGTATTCATGCCTACACTTAGGGCAAGTATCAACGCCAATAAATTCTTCTGGTGAATCTTCAACCTCAGGGTCCCAGCTTGGCCATTCTTCCTTGATCCAAGATTCAAGCCGATGATCTGCGATGGCATATCGCTCATTATAATCCTCTACCAGTTCGCGAATATCTTCGAGCAATGTCGATTCAAACAAACTTTCAGGCTGCTGCCCGAGTTGAAATTCCATAAAATATAAAGAAAACCTTAAAGCCTGAGAGATGAGTTCATGGTCTTCGTCTTGGTGATCATAGCGATGATGCTCAATTTCATTTCTTTTAGCTTGTAAGTTTCGGATAGTTTTAGCTTGATCTTCAGGTATTTTCATCTTTAGATTTTCTAAGCGAATCAAAATATCAGAGAAGCCTACCGTGGGTGAACTCCTCGTTATTTTCTTATCAATATTCTTATAAATAAGAATTGGATTCACTTGGTAAAGATACTCTTTTAGCATCAGCTCAACCGAATGAAATATAGTCAATATTGCATGCTTTCTAGTGCTGTATTGACTGCCAGACATATAAAAATGCATTCCAACCTTTAAAGAATCTAGTGCATTTTCAAAAATCGTACTCATAACTCCTCCCGCTTTGCATAAAGCACAATCAGCTTAAAGAATGGATTAATCAAAAGATTCACCTATAGTATCATCACCTACTCGCCTAGCCCACCACTATAAGTTTTTCGCCAAGCAACAAATATTATTTACGGAGAACGGATTCTAGCTTGGTCTAATTCGCCATGCACGTTAATTCCTCTAGCTGAATGTAGAATCAAGAAAGCTTTTTCAGCGCAACTAGGAAAAAAACTTGAGCTTAGTTTTTATAAGTTCGCTTGGATTCTCAATTATCTATCGTGATCCTGAAAATCACGAAAGTTTGTCAATTATCTCAGGCACCACTCATTCTATCCAGCTTCTCGACCAAATCCTCTGCCCTCAGGTGCGTATACCGCCGCAGCATCTGCATCGACTTGTGCCCACTGATCGCGGCGACCTCCTGGTCGGATAGTCCTGCCTCTACCAGCCGGCTGACGGCTTCGTGGCGTAGATCGTGGAAACGAAAGTCATCGAGTCCGGCCTTCTTCTTTGCCTGGTTCCAGAGCTTGGTGTAGGCGTAGGGACCACGCTTTCCGTCCCTGCCAGGCTCGCCGAAGAACACCAGGTCGCAGTCGAGCGGGCGCACCGGGTTGTTCAGCGCTTGCTTGAACACCTCGGTGGCGGCCTGGGTCAGCGGCACCAATCGAGCTTCGTTGTTCTTGGTGTCGGTGAGACGCACCACACGGCGCTTCACGTCGACCTGTGATCGGGTGAGGGTCAGGATCTCCGACGAGCGCATACCCGTCTCCAGGGCGATTCTGGCGATCCAGGCCAGCATGGGATTGCTGTGCTGCCGCAGCACGGCAAACAGCCGCTTCTCCTCGTCAGGGCTCAGGCGGCGGTCACGCCCCTCCCCTGGGCTGGGCTTGCGGATGTTCTGGACGGGGTTGTAGGTCAAGCCGAGGCCCCATTCCTGAATAGCCACGGTGTAGAGGTGGCCGAGCAGGGCGAGCTCCAAGCGCACGGTATTGGGACTGATAGGCTGGCCACGATGACCAATACTGTTCAGGCGGGTGTCACGGAAGTTGGCGATCAACTCCGGCGTCAGGGCCGCAAGGGAATACTTGCCCAGGTGTTCGGTCAGCGTGCTGGCCTTGTGGCGCTCGCTTTTCTGGGTGCTGGGCTTCTTGGTAGGGGTAACGTCGGCCAGGTAGCGCTTGAGCGCCGCTTCCAGCGTCATCCGCTCCGAGGCGCTGCGCTGGATATAGACGCCACGCACCATTTCGTCTTCGGTGCGGCGTGCCCAGTCCTGGGCGTCGCGTTTGGTGCGGAAGGTCTTGGCGGTAGTGGGCCAGCCGGTCTTGCGGATGATGGCTTTCCAGCTACCAGATGGGGTCTTGACGATGGTGGCCATGTAAATCTCCAGGGGGCTGAAGTATCGGCACTGTACCGAAACTGTACCCTTGGAACATGGGACTCACCAGGGAGAATTGCTAATTTGTTGATTTTAATGGTGGGCCCAGCTGGACTCGAACCAGCGACCAAGGGATTATGAGTCCCCTGCTCTAACCAACTGAGCTATAGGCCCTGCATTGCGCCGCCGTATGATAGCGAAAGCTGCCGAGTGAGGCCAGAGGCTCGGGGTCGGCTTTTTCCATGCCGCCGGTTCGGGCACTTCTCGGCGTATGGAGTGTCTTCTGGGGTGAGCCTTCCGCTCCAGGAGACGCACCGCTGATGAAACGCCTTTTCTCTTCTTTCTCGCTGATGGCCCTGGGTGCCTCCGCCCTGCTGTTCGCCCTGCCGCTGGCGGCCTGGGAGCTCGACCCGGAGCGCTCGCGAGTTTCCGCCACGGTGATGCAGATTACGCCCGACGGCCCCATTCCGCGCCAGCACGAGGTGCGGCGGCTGCGGGGCAGTGCCGATGCCGGCGGCAACCTGGAGCTACCGCTACGGCTCAACCAGAGCGACGTGGTCGAGCGGCTCGGGCAGCTGCCGCCGTGGCTCTCCGGCATTACCGAGCGGCCCATGGCCACCTTGACTACCCGCTTTCCTCCCGAGCGGCTGGAGCGCCTGGGAGTGGGCGATTCGCTGGTGGAGAGCCTGACGATGACGGTGCGCTCCGGTAACGCCGAGCGCAAGGAGTCGCTGCCGGTTCGCTTCACCAAGACGGCCGAGGGGCAGGTCCAGGTCACCAATGCCGAGCGAGTGGCGCTGGATGGGCAGGCGTTGATGGCCGACCCCACCCTGCGTTCGGTGCTGCTGCTGCTCGGCTACGAGCAGATCGGCGACGAGGTGCCGGTCACGCTCGATGCGCTGCTGGTGCAACCAAAGGACTCATAATCCCTTGAGGTAGCGCCGCCCCCTGCTCATACCGTTGCTCTGCTCTCCTCCAGCGCGCCGGTTTGCACTCTCCACTGGGCGGCGTAGCGGCCGCCCTTTTCTCCTAGTGCTTCTGATCCGTTTCCGGAATGTTTGGGCCGGTAGTGTTTTTTTGCTGGCTTGCGACCGCTGAACTACGGTTTGAGGGCAGGCTGCGATGTGGTTGTCCCTTGGCGAGACAGCCTCCGCTGACATTCAAGGATGAGCCCTGGGCTGAGGAGGGAGCCGTGCCCGAGTTCGAACTGGCGAATATCGACCTGGTGATCGTCGGCCTGTATGTGATCATGATACTCGGCATCGGCTTCTGGGCCGGCCGCAAGCAGCAGAATTCGGAGGGTTACTTTCTCGCCGGCCGCGGCACGATCTGGCCCCTGGTCGGGCTCAGCCTGGTCTCGGCCAACCTCTCCGGCACGTCTTACATCGGCCTGGCGGGCGCCGGCTATCACGACGGCATCGCGGTGTGGAACTACGAGTGGATGGCCACGCTGGTGCTGGTGTTCTTCGTGCTATTCATCCTGCCGTTCTACCTGCGCTCGCGGGTCAACACCATGCCGGAGTTCCTCGCCCGGCGCTATGACAAGCGCTCGCGCTATGCCTTTTCGCTGTTCTCGATATTTACCGCCATCCTGATCGACAGCGCCGGCGCGCTGTTTGCCGGCGGCATCACCCTGCAACTACTGTTCCCCGAGGTGCCGCTGGGCGTATTGATTGGCGCCATGGCGCTGCTCGGTGGCGGTTATGTGATCCTAGGCGGGCTGCGAGCGGTCATCGTCACCGATACCATTCAGTGCGTGCTGCTCTACGTGGCGGGTGGTGTCATCTTCTTCCTGGTCTTTCGCGAGCTGGGCTCCTGGGGTGCGGTGCAGGACGCAGCGCCGGAGGGCGGTTTCAGCGTCATCAAGCCGGCGGACGACGATTTCCTGCCCTGGCCGGGGATTTTCACGGGGGTGCTGTGGTTGGGTTTCTACTACTGGACCACCAATCACATCGTGATGCAGAAGGTGCTCTCCGCCAAGAGTACCGACCATGGCCGCTGGGGTGCGCTGCTGGCGGGCTTCCTGCAATTGCCGCTGCTGTTCCTGTTGATTCTTCCCGGCACCATGGGCCGCGCCATCTACCCGGACCTGGCCGAAGCCGACCTGATCTGGCCCACGCTGGCCTTCGACCTCCTGCCTATCGGCCTACGCGGCCTGGTGCTGGCGGCTCTGGTCGCTGCGCTGATGTCGACGCTCGACTCGGTGCTCAACGGCGCTTCCTCGCTGGTCGTCAACGACTTCATCAAGACGCGCAGAAAGCAGCGCAGCGAAAAGCAGCTGTTGCTGATTAGCCGCGGCATGGTGGCCGTGTTCATGGTGATTGCCGGGCTATGGGCGCCGGTGATCCTGACCTTCGAGGGTATCGTCGAGTATTTCCAGTCTTTTCTGGGTTACGTCACCATGCCGGCGGTGATGATCTTCCTCGGTGGGCTGTTTTGGCACCGGGCGACTGGCGCTGCAGCATTCTGGACCCTGGTCATCGGGGCGCCGGTCGGCATGACCGGCTTCCTGGCCGGCGAACTCTTCGAGCTGTACCAGCTGCAGTTCCTCTACGGCACCGGCCTCATGCTGTTGCTGTGCCTGTCGCTGTTCATTGGCATCTCGCTGAGCACCGAGGCGCCGAGCCGGGAGGAGCTAAAGGATTACGTGTGGTCGCAGGCGGCCTGGCGCGAGGAGTCGCGCGAACTCGCCGGCAAGCCAGTGTGGCAGAACTACCGCGTACTGGCGGGCCTGCTGGTGGTCGTGACGGTAGTCTGGGTGGGCCTGTTCATCTAGCGGGAAGACGGTGGCGGGCTGCGCGCCGCCACCGTCGGAGTGGGCCTGGACACGCTCAGCTCAGTGCCTCGCTCTCCTCCAGCGCGCCGGTCTGCACCCGCCACTGGGCGGCGTAGCGGCCGTCTCGCGCCAGCAGCTCGGCATGGGTGCCCTGCTCCACGACCCGTCCGCCGTCGACCACCACGATCTCGTCGGCGTGGACGATGGTCGAGAGCCGGTGGGCAATCATGATCACCGTGCGGCCGTGGCCGATCTTGGCCAGCGAACGCTGGATGGCGGCCTCTGTCTCGTTGTCCACCGCGCTGGTGGCCTCGTCGAGTACCAGGATCGGCGGGTCCTTGAGCAGTGCGCGGGCCAGCGAGAGGCGCTGGCGCTGGCCGCCGGAGAGGCGTACGCCGCGCTCGCCCACCGCGGTGTCGAGCCCCTGGGGCAGGGCCTGGATGAACTCCCACGCCTCGGCGGTGCGTGCCGCTTCGATCACCTCCGCCTCGCTGGCCTCGGGACGGGCGTAGGCGATGTTGTCGCGAATCGAGCCCTCGAACAGGTAGACGTCCTGGCTGACCAGTCCGATGGCCTGGCGCAGCGAAGCAAGGCTGACCTCGCCGATCGGCTGGCCATCGATGCGCACCTGGCCGGCCTCGGGATCGTAGAAGCGCAGCAGCAGCTTCATCAGGGTCGACTTGCCGGAGCCGGTGGCGCCCACCAGCGCCAGGGTATTGCCGGCGGGCACGTGCAGGCTCACGCCATCCACGCCCACACCGCTGGCGGCATAGTGGAAGCTGATGTTCTCGAAGCTCACCTCGCCGCGCACCGGCTCGGCCAGCGGCTGGCCCTGGTTGTCTTTCACCGTGATCGGCACCGAGAGCAGGTCGAGGATGCGCCGAGTACTGGCCATGGCACGTTCGAACAGGTCGATCACCTCGGCAAGCCCCGTCAGCGGCCACAACAGGCGCTGGGTGAGGAACACCAGCACGCCGTAGGCGCCGACGTTGAGGTCGCCGTTCAGCGCCTGCATGCCGCCCACGGTGAAGGTGGCCAGGAAGCCGGCCAGGATCGCCATGCGGATCACCGGGATGAAGGCCGAGCTGACCTGGATGGCGCGACGGTTGGCCTCCACGTAGGCTTCGCTGACCTGGCGCAGCCGCTCGGCCTCGCGCGCTTCGCTGGTGAAACTCTTGATGGTGGCGATGCCGGAAAGGTTGTTGGAGAGCCGGCTGGCGAGGTCGCCCACCTTCTCGCGCACGTCGGCATAGAGCGGACCGGCCTTGCGCTGGAAGTAGAAGGCGCCCCAGATGATCAACGGGATCGGCGTGAAGGCGAGCAGCGCAATCAGCGGCGAGATGACGAAGAACACCGCACCCACCGCGACCACGGTAACGCCGACCTGGATCAGCGCATTGGCGCCGCCGTCGAGGAAGCGCTCGAGCTGGTTGACGTCGTCGTTCATGGTCGCCACGAGCTGGCCCGAGCTCTTCGACTCGAAGTAGGCCATGTCGAGGCGCTGGGCGTGCTCGTAGGTATCCAGGCGCATGTCGGCCTGCAGCCGCTGGGCCAGGTTGCGCCAAAGGATCTTGTAGAGATATTCGAAGATCGATTCGCCGGCCCAGATGAAGAAGGTGAGTACGGCGAGCACCATGATCTGCTGCTGGGCGGTCTCGAAGCCGATCCGGGCGACGAAGCTTCGCTCCTGGTTGACCACCACATCGATGGCCACGCCGATGAGAATCTCCGGTGCGATGTCGAAGATCTTGTTGATGATGGAGCAGGTCGTAGCGGCTACGATGCGGCGCCGGTAACCGCGCGCATAGCGCACCAGGCGCACCAGCGCCTGGAAACTGTTGGCGGAAGCATGGGTTGGCATTTGAGAATTCCTTGCGAACAAGAGCCGCAGCTTACCGGGTCATGGCAGCGAATACCAAGGCGGGGCCGTTCATCGGCGACTTGCACCGCCAGGGGAGTATTCATCACAATGCTTAGCTTGCTCACCGCCAAGGATGCTCGATGGTCGCCGACCTTTTTGCCGTGATGGCTCCCGTTCTGGCCGGCGCCGGCCTGGGCTTCACCTGGATTCGCCTGGGCCAGCCCTACCCAGTGGACTTCGTCACCCGCCTGGTCTTCAACATCGGCACGCCGGCCCTGGTCATTGCTTCGCTGAGCGGCGCCGAGATCGACGCCGGCAGCTTCGGGCGTACCATGCTGGCCACCGCGCTGGTGATGATCAGCATGGGTATCGCCACCTTCGCCATGGCACGCCTGCTGCGCCGGGATTGGCGGGTGCTGCTGGCACCGATGATGTACCCCAACACGGGCAACATGGGGCTGCCGGTGGTGCTCTACGCCTTCGGCAGCGCCGGCTTCGCGTTCGGCATCACGGTGATGGTCACGGTTTCGCTGTTCCAGTTCACCATCGGTGCCGTCATCGCCAGCAGTGGCAATCCCTTGCGAACCCTGGTCAGGACACCCACGGTTTACGCTATCCTGATTGCACTGGCCCTGTTACTGAGCGACACCGAACTGCCGCGATGGCTGGCCAATAGCGTAGACCTGATCTCGGGCTTCACCGTACCGCTCATGCTGATCACGCTGGGAGTCTCGTTGGCCAGCATTCAGGTGAAGAACCTGCGTTCGGGCATCGGCTTCAGCCTGCTGCGCATACCGGTCGCCGCTCTGCTGGCCTGGGGGATCGGCACGCTGCTGAGCCTGCCGCCGTTGGCGCTCAGCATCCTCGTGATGCAGATGAGCATGCCGGTGGCCGTCTTCAATTACCTGTTCGCGCAGCGCGCCAAGCGTGAACCGGAGTACGTGGCCAGCCTGGTGTTCTGCTCGACGCTGCTGGCCCTGCTCTACCTGCCGATCCTGTTGGCGATCCTGATGTAGTCGCCAACGGCACCGTACGGGCGATGGGAACGCCCGGAGCGCTCCAGAGTCTCTATCTATCGGGGCGGTAGCGAAATGCAAGGGAGGGAGTCATGCATGAAGCAAGCAAACGGCTGGCGGTTCCGCTGCTGGCGTGCTTCGCCGCAAGCGCAGGATCGGCCCAGGCCGCAGAGGTCGTCGCCGAGCGCATTGCCACCGAGCATCTTGAGCTGCGCCTGGAGCGCATTGCCGAAGGATTCGAGCATCCCTGGGCCGTGATCATGCTGCCCGACGGCCGCTTCGTGGTCAGTGAGCGCCCGGGGCGACTGGCGCTGGTCGAGGAGGACGGCAGCATTGCTCATCTGAAGGGCCTGCCCGAGGTCAGCGCCCGGATTCAGGGCGGATTGCTCGACGTGGAACTGCACCCTCTCTATGGTGACGGCGAGCACGATTGGATCTACTTCACCTGGAGCAAGCCCGTCGAAGGCGGTACCGTGACGGCACTGAGCCGTGCCCGGCTCGGCGATTCCGGCCTGAGCGATGTCGAGCTGCTGTTCGAGCAGGGGCGCCCTGCCGACCCCGGCCGCCACTACGGCTCGCGGCTCGCCTGGCTGCCGGACGGTACCCTGCTGATGACCATAGGCGAACGCGGCAGCCCGTCGCGAGCGCAGGATCGCCGCGACCATGCCGGCAGCGTGCTGCGCCTGACCGAAACCGGCGGTGTTCCCGACGACAACCCCTTCGTCGATGACGAGGAAACACTCGACGAGATCTTCACTCTCGGCAACCGCAATGCCCAGGGCCTGGTAGTCACGCAAGCCGGCGAAGCCTGGGCCACCGAGCACGGCCCACTGGGCGGCGATGAACTCAACCTGCTCATCGGTGGCGAGAATTACGGTTGGCCCGAGGTAAGCCTGGGAAAAAGCTACGGCGCTCGCCAGCCCATCGGCGAGGATTCCCTGCCTGGCATGCGCGACCCCATCCATGTCTTCGATGATCGCTTCGCCCCCTCCGGCCTGACCGAGGTCACCTCGAGCATGTTCGAAGCCTGGCAGGGCAACCTGCTGGCCGGGGGGCTGCACAGCGAGCAGCTGTACCGCCTGACGCTGGAGGGTGACAGAGTCGCCGACGCGGAGCTGGTGCTCGACGGGCAGATCGGACGCATACGCGATGTTCACCAGGGTCATGATGGTGCCATCTACCTGATCAACGACGATTCGCAGGGCAGTCTCTACCGGCTGAGGCCGGTGGATTGATTCCCGGCGCGGTGCCGGCCCCGGGATCCGGCACGGCAATCATCGTCACCACCGTCCACGAGCCACCATGCGCTTACGCAATCTGATACTTCTGACCATCATTGCACCGCTCTTTCTTGCGCTGCTGATCTTCAGTCTGGTGGCCATCAAGTCACTGGAGGACAACGTGCGCAATCGCCTGGAGCGGGAAGTCCAGGTCATCACCAACGTGATCGGCACCACCCTGAGCCAGGCTCTATCACGTAACGCTACCGAGCCTCTCGAGGAGTCGCTCTACTCCGCCTTCTCGTTCCACCGCATCTACGGCGCCTACGTGTTCGATGCCAGTGGCCGGGAAATCTACGGCCTCGGGCTGGGTCAGGCGCTGTTCAGCCCCGAAACCATTCGCGAAGTTGCCGAGCAGGGTGAGATGCGAGCCGCCTACCGCGAGCACGACGGCTGGCACTACTACTCGGCGCTGAAGCCGCTGCTTTCGGCCACCGGTGAGGTGCAAGGCGTACTGCAGGTCAATCGGCTCAACACGGGCGTCGAGAACTACACCGGGTTTCTCAGCCAGCTGGCCCTGCTGGCCTTCGTCATCGGTGCGGCCGGTATCGTACTGGGCATTTGGTGGGGTTTTCGGCGGCACATCGAGCGACCGCTGGAACGTCTGCTTACCGTCATGCAGCGCGTCGAGGCCGGCGACCGGGGCCAGCGTGCCGAAGCCAAAGGGCCGCAGGAGTACGAACGCCTCGCCGTGGCCCTGAACGGCATGCTGGATGCCATGGCCGAGAAGGATGCCGACATCGAGGCGCGTCGGCGCAAGGAGATCGAACTCGAGAAGCGCCTGCGCAAGTCGAAGAAGCTCGCCGAGCTGGGGGTGCTGGCTGCCGGGGTTGCGCACGAGATCGGCGCGCCGCTCACGGTGATCAACGGTCAGGCCCAGCGGCTGTCCCGACGCGACACGCTCAACGACGCCGACCGGGCCAGGCTGGGACGAATTCGCAGTGAAGTGGAGCGTATCGTCGAGATCGTGCGCCAGCTGATGGAGCTGGGGCGCCGCCATAATGTCGAAAAAGAGTCCCTGAACCTGACCGAACTCGTCGTCACGGCGCACGAACTGGTCGAGGAGGACTTCGAGCAGAACGCCATCCGGCTCGAACTCGACCTGCCCCCATCTTCTTCTCCGCTGCTGGCCAACGGTCAGCAGCTGATCCAGGTTTTGACCAATCTTCTGCGCAACGCCGCCCAAGCCAAGGAAGTCAGCCGTGTGCGCATAAGAGCACAGGAAAAGGAGGGCTGGCTGACGTTATGGGTGGAAGACGACGGCTCGGGTATCGTCGACAAAGACAAAGCGAAGGTCTTCGACCCATTTTTCACCACCAAGCCCGTTGGCCAGGGTAGCGGCCTGGGGCTTTCCATGGTGCACCGAATCATCAACGACCACGGCGGTACCGTCGGTGTGTTCGACAGCGAACTGGGGGGAGCCGGCTTCGAAATCGGACTGCCACTGAGCGATGCCGAAGAAGGAGGAACTGCCACGTGACAGGGAGCCACAGCCATACCGACCTTCCCATACTCATCGTCGAGGATGACGCCGCCATTCTTGAGCTGTTGGAAGAGGAGCTTCAGGAGGCCGGTTACCAGACGCTGGGTGTCGGCAGCGCCGAGGAAGCCGTCGTGACCTTGAGCCACAGCGAAGTGGCCCTGGTTATCAGCGACGTCCGCCTCCCCGGCATGAACGGCATGCAGTTGCTCGAGCAACTGCGCCATGAAGGTAGCCGCTTGGGATTCATCATCATCACCGCCTTCGGCACCATCGACCAGGCCGTCGAGGCATTGAAGATCGGTGCCGACGACTTCCTCACCAAGCCGCTGGATCTGGAGAGCGTGGGAGAAGCGGTTTTTCGGGTACTGGAGAACCGGCGCCTGGCCGAACGCTTGCACCAGAGCGAGCCGACGGGACACTTCCATGGCATCGTCGGTGAAAGCGAGACAATGCAGGCGCTCTTTCACGATGCGGCCCGACTGGCCAAGAGCGATGCGCCCATTCTCATCCTCGGTGAGAGCGGTACCGGCAAGGAGCTACTGGCTCGCGCCATTCACGCCGAGAGCCCGCGGTCCAATGAGCCTTTCGTGGCCATCAACTGTGCCAGCATCCCCTCGGAACTGATGGAGAGTGAATTCTTCGGCCACGTGAAAGGCGCCTTTACCGGCGCCAGCGATTCGCGCCAGGGCCTTTTCCAGGCGGCCAACGGCGGCAGCCTCTTTCTCGACGAGATCGGCGAGATGTCGCCCGGCCTGCAGGCCAAGCTGCTGCGGGCACTGCAAGAAAAGACGATCAAGGCTGTCGGTGCCGAGAGAGAAGAAGCGGTGGACGTCCGCATCATTGCCGCCACCCATCGCGACCTGGAGCAGGAGATCGAAAGCGGAAACTTCCGCAGCGACCTGTTCTATCGCCTGGAAACCTTCTCGCTTCGCATTCCTCCCCTGCGTGAGCGTCAAGGGGATATCGAGCGGCTGATCTCCGCCATGATTGAAAAGCACGCCAGCGCTCAGAACAAGAGCGTCGAGCGCATCGAACCTTTGGCCCTGCAGACCTTGCTGGACTACCCCTATCCCGGCAACGTACGCGAACTCGAGAACGCCGTCATGCGCGCCGTGACCCTGACGGAAGACGGCGTGCTCAGCCATACCGACTTGCCGGAGCGCATTCGCCAACATGGCCTTGATCAGCGTGGGTCCACCCGCCAGATCGAGACTGGCAAGTCGCTGGTTACCAGCGGCCAGCAGAGTTGGCCTAGCCTGGAAGAGGTCGAAAAGCGTTATATCCAGAAAGTGCTCGAAGCAACGGGGGGCAACAAGCGACGTACCGCCGATATTCTCGGCATCGCCAGGCGCACCCTCTACCGCCGCCTCGAAGAGGAGTAGCTGTTCGTGTCGTCCGATGCATCGCCGTTGCAGGCATAAAAAAGCCCCCGTGGGAGCTCGGGGGCGAAGCACGCCATGCAATCCAGCTGACGGTGCAAGGGGGGAGGGTGGCGGGCCGCCAGCCGATTGCGCGCGTCATGCTTAAGTGACGCATCCTTGCGTCGATCCTGCTCCTCCGGCCCCAGCTACACGGCGGGGCCGAAACCGAAGAGATCAAGAGGCGTCGTCGTTCTCATCCTCTGGATAATCCCACTCTTCTTCCTCGTTCTCGTATTCGTACTCGGGCTCCTCTCCCGGCATTGCCTCGGCTCCTTCGCCGAAACCGGGGTCGTCTTGCGCACCAGGTGCGGCCGGATCGGTGCCCGGTGCGGCTTCGGTACCCGGCTGCTGCATGCCCGGCTCCTGCTGCATGCCTGGCTCCTGCTGCATGCCCGGCTCCTGCTGCATGCCTGGATCCGCTTCGGTACCCGGCATGGCCGGATCCTGGCCTGGAGCCGTGGTGCCATCGATACCCGGTGCCGCGGGGTCACCCGGATCGACACCCGGCCCGGTCTCATGGCCCGGTGCTTCGTCGGTAGCCGGGAACTGAGGCTGTTCGGTACCTGGCTGCGTCTGGAATTCGTCCTGCTGTGTCTGTGTCTGCTGCGCCAAGGCCAACGGGCTGGCAGTCAGCCCCATGGTCACACCGAGAACGCCTAGCTTTTTCAGAAATTCCTTGGACATCATTCTTACATCTCCTGGAGTATCGCCTTGCGACGAATTCAATGAGCTTCCTGCCCTGAGCCCTCAATGCATTTCGATGACGGCACTTGAATCGACAGGTGACTGATTAGCCGCCTCCCTGCTCTTCCTCGTCCTCGAGGGGCTCCTCTTCCTGGTTGCTTTCCATGGTGGTCTGCTGCCCATCAGGCTGTTCGCCAGTGATTGGCTCCTGCTCGGCTTCAGGGAGCGGATCCTCTTCGGGAGCTACGTCATTGGTAACTGCGTCACTATTGGAAGCTTCTTCGCCTGGCTCTGTCGAACCCGCACCTTCCGGGCTCTCTTCGGCGCCGGATACAGGCTCGGCAGCGCCATCTCCAGAGGCCGTATTGGTCTGGTCGATGCCAGGATCCGACGTAGCATCCTCCATCGGCGAGCCTTGCTCCTCCATGGTGGGACGCTCTTCCTCGACCGGAGGGAGCTCATCTTCATCATTACCGCAACCGGCAAGTGACAGCGTTCCCAGCGCCACAGCTACTGCCGAGGCCAAGGCTGTCAATCGCCTGGCAGACTTGCTTGCACGCTTGTCATGGCTCATGTGATCTCTCCCTGGGTTGATTCGTCCTCTCCTCACATGGAGCACAGGGCATGCCATCTTCACGAAAAAAACGAACATTGAAATAAAAACAACCACATAGATTGAAAACCCACTCTCTCCCATGAACACCAAGCCAGGTTTTTCTGTGGTGCAAACTGACACATGGCTAGGTCTGCCACAGGCGCTCAGGTTTCGCTTGGCTGTGATATGCGCAATAACGCCAAGGGGGCACCGATTGGTGCCCCCTTGGGTCGGGATCGATCTAAAGCGCCGAGGCGCTATTCTGGTGTGATTCCCCGCAATCGCTCGCTGCGTCGCCGTAACAGCTCCAGCGTCGTCAGCAGCAGCATGGAAAGCAGTACCAGCAGGGTCGCCACGGCCAGGATCGTCGGGCTGATCTGCTCACGGATACCCGACCACATCTGGATCGGCATGGTGGTCTGCGCGGGTCCGGAGATGAACAGCACCACCACTACCTCGTCGAAGGAAGTGATGAAGGCGAACAGGGCACCGGAAACGACACCCGGCGTCACCAGCGGCAACACCACCCTGAAGAAGGTACGCGTGGGGTTGGCGCCAAGGCTGTGCGCCGCCTTGATCAAGGTGGTATCGAAGCTCGACAGGGTCGCCGTCACGGTAATGACGACGAACGGTATGCCAAGCGCGGTATGCGCCAGGATCACGCCGAGATAGGTCTGCGCCAGGTTGATCTTGGAGAAGAAGAAGAACATGGCCGCCGCGGAGATGATCAGCGGGACGATCATCGGCGAGATCAGTAGCGCCATGATCGCCCCACGAGCCGGCATGTGCCGGTTGGAGAGCCCCAGCGCGGCGACCGTACCCAGGATCGTGGCCAGGATCGTCGAGGCAATACCGATGATGAAGCTGTTCTTGATCGAGCTTAGCCAGGCGCTGGACGTAAAGAAATCCTCGTACCAGCGCAGCGAGTAACCTGCCGGGTCGAGCCTGAGCATTTCCTCCGAGAAGGTGAAATAGGGCTGCGCGTTGAACGAAAGCGGGATGATGATGAGCAGCGGCCCCACCAGGAACAGGAAGATCAGTGCGCAGATGCCCAGGAATACGTAGTGCCAGATGCGCTCGCCACGAGTCGCGTAAGAAGGAACGGCCATCGGATTACCCCAGCTTGACCTTGTCGACGCCGATCAGGCGATTGAAGACCATGTAGAAGACGATCACCACGAACAGCAGGATCGAGGCTATGGCCGCAGCCAACCCCCAGTTGAGCGAGGTCTGCATGTGATAGGCGATGTAGTTGGTAATGAAGCGCCCTGACTGACCGCCCACCAGCGCCGGCGTGATGTAGTAGCCGATCGACAGGATGAACACCAGGATGCCCCCAGCGGCTATGCCCGGAATGGTCAGCGGGAAGTAGACTCGCCGGAAGCTCAGGAAAGGCTTGCCGCCCAACGAGCGAGCCGCACGCATATAGCTGGGCGGAATGGTTTTCATCACCGAGTAGAGTGGCAGGATCATGAACGGCAGCAAGATATGGGTCATGGCAATGATGGTGCCGGCCTTGTTGTGAATCATCTGCCAGCGCGCCTCGTCGGCAATCACGCCAAGGGCTACCATGACATCGTTGAGTACGCCCTGGGATTGCAGGATCGCGATCCAGGTGGTGGTACGCACCAGCAGCGAGGTCCAGAACGGCAGCAGGACCAGAATCATCAACAGGTTCGAATGGCGCAGTGGCAAGCTCGTCAGCAGGAAGGCGATCGGGTAGCCGAGCAGCAGCGTCAGGCCAGTGATCACTGCACTCATCCAGAAGGTGCGCCAGAACAGCCCGACGTGCACCTTGAGATGGTCCGGTACCTGAACGATCTCGCCCATCGGCGTGAGCTGGCGGTCCACCGCCGCCAGGTAATAGGAGAGCGTGTAGGGAGTTGCCTCGCGCTGGATCAGCCGCCAGGTTTCTAGCTCGCCCCAAGTGTCATTGATCTCGATCAGCGCTTCACGAAAAGGCGGCTCGACGGCACGCAATTGGCGAGCCGTACGGTTGATCGCCGAGCGCATGCCCGATTTCTCGTAGTTCAGGCGACTCGACAAGAGCCCCAGGTTGCGTGCGGCCTGCCCCTCTCGCAGATCTTCCACCAAGGCGGCGAAGACCGGCTCGTCGGGTAGCGCGTCGCCATTCCAGCCTTCCAGGGCGGTGACGGTGCGCGACAGCTGTGTGGAGACTTCGGGATTGTCGACGCTGCGCCACAGCATTTCGACGATCGGCATGACGAATGCAATTCCCAGGAACAACAGCAATGGCGATACCAGCAGGAAGGCCTTGACCTTCGAGCGCCGCACGGCGCGCCGCAGGCTGGTCTTGAGCGGCACGCCATCAGCGGTGGTCAGGGGAACAGAGGGCGATTGGGACACTCAGGCCTCTCCATCTAGCAAAGGAAGCAACTGGAAAACGCGATGGCGAAGGCCGTCGCCCGGGAAATCCCGGGCGACGGCGGGTCTTACTGGGCCAGCCAGGCGTCGAAGCGCTGGGTCAGTTCATCGTTGTAGTCGGCCCAGAACTCGTCGTCCTTCTGGATGGCAGTCGCAAAGTTGGGCGGGAACGTCGGCATGTGCGGCATCATGTCGATACCCGTCTCGGCGTGGACCGAGACCAAGTCTGAGGAGGAGTAGCGGGCCGGGCCGTAGGAGATGTACTGGGCCTGGTCGGCGAGCCGCTGAGTGTCGGTAGCGAAGTGGAGGTAGTCCTTCACCTTGTCGAGCTTGCCGGTTGGGACCACCCAGCCATCCAGCTCGAACACCTGGGCATCCCAGATGATCTCGAAGGGCTGGTTTTCGGAGACCATGGCATTGAAGATGCGGCCGTTGTAGGCGGAGCCGAAGGCCACCTCCTGGTCGGCAAGCAACTGCGGCGGCTGGGCCCCCTCCTCCCACCAGATCACGTGGTCCTTGATGGTGTCGAGCTTGGCGAAGGCGCGCTGGATGCCCTCCTCCGTCTCGAGCACGTCGTAGACGTCTTCAGGCGCCACGCCGTCGGCGACAAGTGCCCACTCGAGGTTATTGATCGGCTTGCGCAGCAGGGTGCGCTTGCCGGGGAAGTTCTCCACGTCGAAGACATCGGCAATGGTGCTGGGCTGGTTGTCCTCGGGGAACATTTCGGTGTTGAAGGCGACGATGTTGGAGTAGACGATCGAGGCGACGAAACACTCGCCCAGGGCACCGTCGACGAAGTCCTCGCTCGGCGGCGTGCCGTCCGGAGCGTCCGCCAGCAGTTCGTCGTGATCCAGCGGCTCGATCAAGCCCTCGGCACAGGCGATCATGGCATCGGCCGGCAGCATGTCGACCAGATCCCAGGTTACGTTGCCCGCCTGCGACTGTGCGCGCAGCCCGGCCAGGGCGTTGCCGCTGCGGTCGAGGTTGATGATCTCGTCGCCGGTCTGCTCCATCCACGGTTCGTGGTAGGCCTTCTGCTGACTCATGGTGTAGGCACCGCCCCAGGAGACGATATTCAGTGTCTGCTGCGCCTGCGCCACGCTCGCCAGACCCAGGGCCGATGCTCCCGCCACGGCACATGTGATCAGCTTGAGAACCGGTTTCCCTGCTTGCTTGTCATTGCGTTTCATCTGCTATCTCCACTTGTTGTACTTATTGACCCAGCTTCAAGTTGAAGCGCATCAGGCATCGAGCGCCCGACAGTCACTACTGGACCAGCCGATATCGACCGACTGCCCCGGCCTCAGCGAGGCGTATCCCTTCGCATTGGGTGCCTTGAGAATGAACTCATCGTTGCCGCAAACGTTGACGCGGGTGCGCAGGTGATCGCCCAGGTAGATCACTTCCTTGACTTCGGCTCGGAAGCGGTTGTCGAAAGACTCGTCGGATTCCTGCGATACGATGCTGACGCGCTCCGGGCGCAGGGAAAGGGTCGTGCGTGCCCCGACGCCTCCCGCTGCGACGGCCTTGGCCAGTACCGTTTCCCCGCTATCGAGACGGACCTGGCATCTGTCACCGATGGTTTCGGTCACTTCACCATAAAGACGGTTATTCTCACCGATGAAGTTGGCAACGAACGCATTTTCCGGCGCTTCGTAGAGCGCTTCGGGACTGGCAAGCTGCTGTACGATGCCATCGTTGAAAACGGCGATACGATCGGACATGGTCAAGGCTTCGGTCTGGTCGTGGGTCACGTAGATCATGGTGACGCCCAGATCGGCATGGATGCGCTTGATCTCGTACTGCATCTCTTCACGCAGATTCTTGTCGAGCGCGCCCAGCGGTTCGTCCATCAACACCAGCTCGGGTTCGAATACCAGCGCCCGGGCCAAGGCCACGCGCTGCTGCTGGCCCCCGGAGAGCTGCGCCGGCCGCCGGTCGCCGAAATCCTCCAGGCGCACCATGGCCAACGCGCGTTCGACCTTGCGCTTGGTCTCGGCCTTTGAGAGGCGACGAACTTCAAGGGGAAAGGCGAGGTTCTCGGCTACCGACATATGGGGGAAAAGAGCGTAATTCTGGAAGACCATGCCGATACCCCGCTTGTGCGGTGGCAGGTCGTTGATCGGGTCGCCCTTGAGCAGGATCTGGCCGTGGGTAGGAGTCTCGAAGCCCGCCATCATCATCAGGCACGTAGTCTTGCCCGATCCGGATGGGCCCAGCAGCGTAACGAACTCGCCGCGGCGTATATCTAGGTTGAAGCCCTTGACGACCAGCTCGACCCCGTCGTAGCTCTTCTGCACGTTGATGAAACGAGCAAAGTGCGTATCCGTCTCGTGACCAGCTTCCCTTGCGTTGTCGTTGCGTTCTTGTAGCAGGCTTTCGTTCATGCAGGGTTCCCACTAATGGCCAACCGAAAGCGAAGGAGGAGTATTCCTTGCAGGCTGGTCCTTGTTCTTATCGGAATACATGAACCCTATTCCTTTCCAGGCAGTGACCGCAATCCCCGCAAGGTCCAAATAGCGTTGAACGACACCTGGGACAGGAGCAGGAATATCGGGTAACTCGCAGTTACCCAAAGAAAACCTTATGTTACGCTAACTATCGGCAGCCTGGACAAAGGACAGTCTCGGCAGCGCCGCGTAACTTGCGTACAATGCTTGTTCACATAATAAGTACTGCGACACATTCCGGGTCGTCGGTCCCAGGACTGGCATCACGCGCCAAAGCCGCCACACTGACATTGTGTAACGTCCCTAACGTGCACCCGCGTACGTCTCGTCGGACAGCCGACATCACGTAAATCAGGAGAGCACGAACATGTATAGCAAAATCATGGTTCCTGTCGATCTTGCCCACCTGAAGGTGCTCGAGCCTTCCCTGCAAGCCGTGACCGATCTGGCCCGGCATTATCAGACCGAGGTCTGCTATGTCGGGGTGACCTCCAGCGCACCGAGCAGCGTGGCCAGGACACCGCAGGAGTACCAGCAGAAGCTGGAGGCGTTTGCCCAGCAGCAGGCAACGGCGCATGGCCAGCCCGTCAGCGCCCACACCATCAGCAGCTCGGATCCGGTCGCCGATCTCGACGACCTCCTGATCAAGGCGATTGATGACGTGGGCGCCGATCTCGTGGTCATGCTGACCCACCCACCGAAGCATCTCGACGTCATCATGCCGTCTCACGGTGGCAAGATTGCCACTCATACCGATGCCTCGGTTTTTCTGATCAGGCCACCCCGCTCCTGACAGCACTCATTTCATTGCCATCACATCTTCGACGTTTCAATGGGAGAGCGTAACGTGGATAACGATTCTCGCGACGAACGCGCCAAGGAGGCGGAACCCTCGGAAGGCGTGCCAGCGCCGGAAGGACCTGCCAATCTGATCGATACCGACTATGTCATCGGACAGGATAATCTGGCCACCGACAAGCTCGGCTTCAGCATAGACCTGCACGGCAAGGTCTTTACCATTTCGGCTCTGGTCACGGTGTTTTTCGTGGTCCTGACCCTTGCTCTGCAGGATCAGGTCGAGCCGCTGTTCACGGCCGTGCGTGACTGGCTCACCGCTAATCTGGACTGGTTCTTCCTGCTCGCCGGGAACGTTTTCGTGCTGCTGTGCCTGGCGCTGATCGTGTCGCCGCTGGGCAAGGTGCGCATTGGCGGCATGCATGCCAAGCCGGACTTCAGCTACAGCGGCTGGTTCGCCATGCTGTTTGCCGCCGGCATGGGCATCGGCTTGATGTTCTACGGTGTCTCCGAGCCGATGTCGCATTTCGGTGCGGCCATGGGTGGCACCACTGTCGAGGATGGCGTGCGCACCGACTGGGCCCCGCTCGGTGCCGCCGCGGACGACCCAGCAGCCGCAGCTCGCCTGGGCATGGCCGCCACCATCTACCATTGGGGACTTCACCCTTGGGCGATCTACGCCGTGGTGGCACTGGCGCTGGCCATCTTTTCGTACAACAAAGGTCTGCCGTTGACCATGCGCTCGATCTTCTACCCGCTGCTGGGTGAGCGGGTATGGGGCTGGCCCGGTCACATCGTCGATATCCTGGCGGTGTTCGCCACCCTGTTCGGGCTGGCCACCTCGCTGGGCCTCGGTGCCTCCCAGGCTTCGGCCGGCCTCAGTTTTCTATTCGGCGTACCCGAGACGGACGCCACCATGGTACTGCTGATACTCGGCATTACCGCCGTCGCCATCGTGTCGATCCTGGCCGGGGTGGACAAGGGCGTGCGCCGGCTCTCGGAAATCAACATGGGCTTGGCGATACTGCTGCTGCTGTTCGTCATCCTGGTGGGCCCAACCCTGATGATCCTCACCGGCTTCTTCAAGAACCTGGGCGCCTACGCCGTTCACCTGCTGGCGCTGTCAAACCCCTTCGGCCGCGAGGATGCCAACTTCAGCCAGGGCTGGACCGCTTTCTACTGGGCCTGGTGGATCTCCTGGTCGCCCTTCGTCGGCATGTTCATTGCGCGCGTCAGTCGTGGACGCAGCGTGCGCGAGTTCCTGATCGCCGTACTGCTGGTGCCGTCGCTGGTCTCGGTATTGTGGATGACCGCCTTCGGCGGCACCGCCATCGACCAGTTGGTTGGCGACGGCTTCGAGGGCGTGCGCGACGCGACCCTCGAGTTGCAGCTGTTCGTCATGCTCGGCGAGCTACCGTTGACCGCCATCACTTCGTTCGTGGGAATTGTGCTGGTGGTGGTATTCTTCATCACCTCGTCGGATTCCGGCTCGCTGGTGATCGATACCATCACCGCTGGGGGCAAGGTCGATGCACCCAAGCCACAGCGGGTATTCTGGGCCATCATCGAGGGCGTCATCGCGATTGCCCTCTTGCTGGGAGGCGGTCTCGCCGCCCTGCAGGCAATGGCCGTGTCGACGGGATTGCCCTTCACTCTGGTGCTCCTGGTCGGCTGCTATGCCATCGTCAAAGGCCTGATGAGCGAGCCACGCACCTGACCGGTAATAGCCAAACGACAGACGGCCCGATGGCCGTCTGTCGTTGACGACTTCCTTCCTTCAGCTTGCCAACGTATATGGCTGTCTTCGCTGAACAACCTCAACGAACCTCACCTGCCGAGCTGAAAAATCCTCATTCGTCAAGCGTTTCATACGCCTAACAGCCACTAGCAACGTGCTAGCGCTTCGGGCATATTTCGAGTAGATCATTACAACTATGCTTAAGGAGCCGTTCTACGCCCATGATGGCCCCCGAAGACGCCTTTCGTCTGCTCGCCGATGGCTTGGGCAAGGCCGGCACTCCCCAAGCGTTCGATCATCTGGTCGAACGCTTATCCACGATTCTTGATGGGGAGCATGTGCTCATCGGAAAGCTGCTTTCCGACAGTGCCTCCATCAGGACCGTCGCCTTCTGGTCGAAGGGCTCGTTTCAGCCCACTTCGGTATATGCTCTGGCTGGCACGCCATGCGAGCACGTGTTGAATGACCAAATCTGCAAATTTTCCGATGGCGTTCGTCAACGCTTTCCGGACGACGTCATGCTGCAAGAGCTCGGGGTCGAGAGCTACATTGGCATTCCGCTACGTGCGCCACAAGGGCATCTCGTCGGCCTGCTCGCGGTTCTCTCCAGCCATCCTCTCGAGCTGGCTGCCTATGCCTCGGAAGTGTTGCGCATTGCCGCTACCCAGGCTGGCGCCGAGATGGCGCGGCGGGCAGAGGAGGAGAAGCGACGCAGCAGCGACTACCGCATTCAGCAGCTCATCTATTGGGACAGCGTCACGGGCTTGCCCAACCGACGCTACTTCATGGAGCGGCTGGAGGAAGCCTGCGAACAGGCCCGTTTGCGTGACAACAACCTGGGGCTGCTCTATCTCGACCTGCAGCGCTTCCGTCAGATCAACGATACCCAGGGACACGAACTGGGTGATCTCATACTGGCCGAGATTGCCGGTCGCTTGGGCGCCCAGGCCGAACCAGGAGAGTTTGTCGCCCGCCTGGGGGGGGACGAGTTCATGGTATTGCTCACCGACACCCGGCCAGCTGCCATGGCTCACGCCATCGAGCGTTATCGCAACAGTCTCACTGCGCCGATCCAGTTGTCGGAACGCAGCTTCTCGATTTCCGCCAGTGTCGGCGCAGCGCTGTTCCCCCGCGATGCCGACAATGCCCAATCGCTGTTCCAGCACGCCAGTATCGCGCTCAACCATGCCAAACGGGACAGTAGCCGTACGCGCTTCTTCACCGCCACCATGGCGGACGAGCTCCACCAGTACGAGCTGCTGCAGCTACGTTTCAGCGAGGCTTTGGCCAAGGGTAAGCTAACGCTCGCCTTCCAGCCCCAGTTCAGCCTCAAGACAGGCAAGCTGACCGGCGCCGAAGCCTTGTGCCGCTGGCATGACGAGATCCTGGGCCACGTCAGCCCAGGCACCTTCATTCCGTTGGCGGAGGAGCAGGGCCTCATCTGTGCCTTGGGCGAATGGGTGCTGGAAGCTGCCTGCCAACAGCTCATGGCCTGGGAGCGTCAGGGCAAGCCGTTCCCCGGCCGGCTGAGTGTCAACGTCTCGGCCCAGCAGATGGACGACCCGCGCCTGGCCGAGCATATCCAGCGTATCGCCACACGCATTGCCCCAGGCAAGCTGGGGCTGGAACTCACCGAAAGCGGCCTGATGCGCAACCCCGAGCAGACGGTGCGAATCACCAGGGCACTATGCAAGGCGGGGTTCAGCCTGGCGATCGATGACTTCGGCACGGGCTATTCATCACTGTCCTACCTCAAGCGCTTTGCCGCCGACACCCTGAAGATCGACATGTCCTTCGTCCAGGACATGCTCAAGAGCAGCCATGATCACGCCATCGTGTCCACCATCATCGCCATGGCCCAGACCCTGGGCATGCTGACGGTGGCCGAGGGCGTCGAAGCCGCCGAACAGGCCGAGGCCTTGCGTGCACTGGGCTGTACCGGAGTCCAAGGTTTTCATTTCGGCCGCCCCGTGGATGGCGATACTTTCGCCGAACTCTGGCTATGAGGCTAGGTCCATAGCGCGCTGACGGGATGCATGGGATCGTAGTGCCTCGCCACCTGAGCCTGGAACAGCTCGGCCGTTGCCAGTGCATCAATCATGGCATGATGCCCCTGATAATCAGGCAACCCGTAGCGCCGACGACTGTCGCCCAGGCGTATCGAAACGGGCGGGCGCCGCATCCAGCGCCTCAGGCGCGACCACAGCGAAAGCCGATGAAGACGGGCTTCCAGCGACATCGTATCGATCATCGGGAACCGAACTCCCTCTCCCAGCCGCGCCTTGATCGCCTCATCGAGAAAGGGCCGCTCGATGTGTCGAAAGTGCACCACGACGATTCGCCCCGCCAGTGCCTCGAGCAGCTCGGGCAGGATCTCCTCCAGGTCCGGTGCCTTGGCCACTTCAGAGTGCGTGATGTGGTGATAGGTTATCGAGGCCTCGGATAGCGGGCGGCTGGGGCGCACCACCCAGTAGCGCCGCTCGGCCACAGGGATTCGCCTCAGGCTGAAGGGCACCAGGCCGATGCTGACGATGGCATGTCGCTGCACGTCGAGGCCGGTGGTTTCCAGATCCAGGGCCACCAGCGGCGCCTCGCCAATTGGCGTCTCGGGAGCTGGACAGCCCGCCGCGAAGAACGCCTCCAGCGAAGGATCCCGCACTTCGGCCGCCCGGCGCTGCATGTAGGAGGGCCACTCATGGCCCTGCGAGCGCGCAGTCAATCGGTGAGACAGCATGGCTCAGCGCGCTCGGCCAGTGTGCGCCGGCACCGGGTAGCGATACTTCAGGAATTTCTGGGCATGGCTCAATACCTGAAAGGCATCCTTCAAGTGGTGACGCTCATTGTCGGCAACGTTTTCCGGCTCGATGTTGTTGTCCGGCTCATGCTCATGCTGCAGGTCGAAGACCTGATGGCGAAGCCGCACCATGGAGAGCAACTCCATGGCATAGCGCAGCTTGTCGCCGACGCCTGGAGCCAGCAATTGTGTGGCGGCAATATCATCTAGCCGCTCGAAGCTGTTCTGGGCACGCGAGCCGCAGGCCAGCGCATGGACACGGATCAGATCGACCAACGGAGCCGTTCCCCGGCGCTTGAGATTGATCGAGTTATTGTGCTTGCCATCCTTCTCCATCACAAAGGTGCGAAAGAAGCCCAGCGGCGGCTTACGATTCAGTGCGTTACGCGCCATGGCTGCCAGGAAGCGAGGACTATCCGGCGCCTTCGTGGCAATCACATCCTGCAGTTGCTCGACGTAGGCCTCCTCGCCATAGGCACTGTCGAGATCGAAGAAGATCGAACAGTGCAGTAGCCGCTCCGGTGTCGGCGACTCTATCCACTCGGTGAAATAACGCTTCCAGACAGACACCGGCTGGCGCCACTGGGGATTGGTCGCCATCACGTCGCCCTTGCAGTAGGCATAGCCGCAGGCCGCCAGGCCATCACTGACGAACTGTGCCAGGGCAAGGAAGTAGGCATCGTGCCGCGCTGGTTCGAAGTCGTCGGCGAGGATCAGGGCATTGTCCTGGTCGGTGACGATGGTCTGCTCGTTGCGCGCCATGGACCCATTGACCATGAAGCAGTACGCCACTGGCGGCGGCCCCAGCGTCTCCTCGGCCAGCTCCAGCAGGCGACGCACGAAGCTGCGACCGATAGTGGACAGGGCGCTCCCGACCATCTGCGAGTTGGCTCCCTCATCCACCATGCGCATGAACGCCGCACGTACGTCGGGTGCCAACCGGGCCAACCCTTCGATACTGGACTGGTGAAAGATATTGCTGACCAGATAGAGGCTGCTGTGGGTCTCGTAGCGGATAATATCGGACAGATGCACGATCCCCACCGGACGGCGCCGATACAGCACCGGCAAATGGTGGATGTTGTTACGCAGCATGCACAGCATGGCTTCGTGCACCGATTCGTCCGATTGGATGGTGATCAGCCGTCCGCTCGCCAGCTCGCCCACGGGCGTATCCGGCGATAGCCCCTCCGCCACGATACGAGTACGAAAATCGCTATCGGTCAGGATGCCGCGTAGTCGCCAAGGGCGATCCTCGCTGTCGAAGAAGGTATACCGCGGGTCGCCGTCCGGCTCGTCGAGAATCAACGCTGCCGAGGCCTGAGCTTCGGTAATCTGGCGTGCCGCCTCCTGAATCGACGCGCCCGCCTCGACCATCACCGGGTAGCGCGTGACCAGCTTGCGCACCCGTGTGATCATCATGTCGTTGGCCTTCTTGTGCTCCTCCACCGCCGCTTCCAGCCGCGGGCGCTCCAGCTCTACGAAATCGGCAAAATTTTCGTCGGCTTCGCACAGGTGCTGAAAGACCGTCTCGGGGATGTGATAGATCAGGGTGTCTTCCAACGCGCGGGCAGGGAAGCGCACCCGATTGTTTCTCAGCAGACTGAAATGGCCAAAGATGTCGCCCTCGCCCAGGCGATCGTAGAGATCGCCCGTACGCCGCCGAACCTCCACCGCTCCACTACGGATATAGCAAAGTTCATGAAGTTCCTGGTCGAGCTGGAGTATGTCGGAGCCGGCCTTGAAATAACTCACCTCGACTCGCCCGGCCACGCTGTCGAGCAGTTCGTCATCGAGGGCATCGAAAGGGGGGAATCGCCCCATGTGCTGCCGAATTTCGAGTAGTTCCGCATCCATGTCCTGTCAGGCTCCAACTGGCGATGCCAAGCATTCATCATACCCTGAGGGTAGAGCGCCATAGACTCCCGACACAAGAAAGGCCACCCGAGGGTGGCCTTTCTCACTTGGATGGCGCAGGTCGATTTACGACTGCTCGGCCATCTGCTGCACGCGCTGCATCAGCTCAGGATCCTGCTGGATGGCATGACCGATGGCGTTGAAGGTATCCACGTCGAGGCCATTATCCTCGACCACTTCGACCATTTTGTCGTTGGCTTCCATGCGCACTTCCTGCTGGGCCTGCTCGTCTTCGGCCGCATGCAGACGCTCGGTGTACTCTTGGGAAATCACCGCGATTTCCTGGGAGGCATCGGCAAACTGCTGCAGCTGATCGTCGGAGAAGTCCTGTGCGGGTGCCTGCGCTTGCGGCTGGCCGGCAGGATCCTGGGCGGGGTCCTGCTGAGCGTGCGCCTGTACGGTCATCAGCCCGGCGGTGAGCAGGGCGGCCGAGAACAGTGCAGTCATCCGTTGCATGAATACCTCCAAAGGGAGTTGCTGTGAGTGTAGGAAGTCTGACGGAAGGGAACGAATGGAGTTCAGTTTTTTATGTTACGTAATGTAAATAAACATTGG
This sequence comes from Billgrantia bachuensis, assembly GCF_011742165.1. Taxonomy (GTDB): domain Bacteria; phylum Pseudomonadota; class Gammaproteobacteria; order Pseudomonadales; family Halomonadaceae; genus Halomonas; species Halomonas bachuensis. The sequence continues at coordinate 114,250 of NZ_JAAQTO010000032.1, forward strand.
CTTGTGCGCCCATAGCGAAACGCTTCGATAAAAAGTTAACCTGCTAGCTTTCGCCTGTTTCGCCAAACACGTATCTTCAACAGCCCGATTGTCTGTGTACAAGGACCGCTTTCCCTCATGACGTCGTCCGCCAACTCTCGTCTCGACACCGCGCTGCTGGCCAGCATGCCGGTGCTGTTCGTGGCTCTGTGGAGTACCGGGTTCATTGGCGCCAAGTTCGGCCTGCCCCACGCCGAACCCTTTACCTTCCTCTTCGTTCGCTTCGTGCTGACTCTCGCCCTGCTGATTCCTCTAGTGAAACTGATGGGAAGCGGCTGGCCGACGAGCTGGAGGCTATGGGGGCATATCGCCGTATCGGGTTTGCTGGTCCATGCGGCCTATCTCGGCGGCGTCTTCTATGGCATCTATCTGGGCATGCCGGCGGGCCTCACGGCGCTACTTGTCGGCCTGCAGCCGCTGTTGACTGCCACTCTGGCAGGCCCCTTGCTGGGCGAGCGCATCACTGCCATCCAATGGCTGGGATTGGCCTTGGGGCTGGCCGGCATCGCCATGGTACTGGGCAGCAAGCTCGATCCGGGTGCCGCCCTGTTCCAGGGCTTCGGTTTCGCTGCCCTGGCCTGCGTTCTCGTCGCCCTGACGGGCATTACCCTGGGCACGCTCTATCAGAAGCGCTTCTGCACCGGCATGCCGCTGCTCTCGGGCACGGTGGTGCAGTATCTCTCCGCCAGTGCAGTGCTCGGCCTCGGTGCCCTGCTGCTCGAGGAACGCCACATCGAGTGGGCACCAACCTTCGTGCTGACCTTGGGCTGGCTGGTGCTGGTCCTTTCCATCGCTGCCATTCTGTTGCTGATGGCACTGATTCGTCGCGGCGAAGCCTCGCGCGTCGCCAGCCTCTTTTACCTCGTGCCGCCCGTCACGGCACTACAGGCCTGGTTGCTATTCGACGAACACCTGCCGCTGATGGCGCTGGTCGGTATGGCCATTACCATTGTGGGTGTTGTTCTAGCGGCACGCGGACAGGCACGCCGCTAAATCCGGCCATTCCCAGGTTGAGGTCAATCGGCCGTCAGTTGGTCGAGATAGTGCACCCCACCGAGGTTACGCATCTGCTGGCGAATCCACTGGCTGCGGCGTTCCACGCGTGGCCCGGGCCGGCTGGCGTCCCAGCCCCTGGGATTGGGCAGGATCGCCGCCAGGCGGCTGGCATGCATCTCGTTGAGGCGATCGGCGGAAACCCCGAAGTAGTGCTGGCCGGCAGCCTCCAGGCCGAACACACCATGATCCCACTCGACGATATTGAGGTAGACCTCGAAGATACGCTGCTTCGGCCATAGCGCCTCGATCAGTATGGTGAACCAGGCTTCGAACCCCTTGCGCACCCAGTTGCGTCCCGTCCACAGGAACAGGTTCTTGGCGGTCTGCTGACTGATGGTGCTGGCCCCACGCAGGCGCTCCCCGTTGCGGCTCGCCTCCCAGGCCCGGCGCATCTCGTCCACATCGAAACCATGATGAACGGCAAAGCGCTGATCCTCGGCGGCGATCACCGCGAGCTTGGCATGGCCGGAGAGCTCCTCCCAGGGGCGCCACTGATGCCGGATGGGCAGCGATTCTCCGGCCACCCACGCTTCGACCTTGCGTTCGAGCATTACCATGGAGCCGTATACCGGCACATACCGCAGCAAGACCACCATGATAATGGACAGTACGACGAAGGCGGCCCCGACAAGGGCCGCCCAACGTAGCGCGCGATACAACCAGTCCTGGATCATGTACCACCCTGGCGGGTGGAGCGCTCAGCGCTTGTGGAGATGCTCGGCATGGTAGCGCAGGTGATCCTCGATGAAGGTGGCGATGAAGAAATAGCTATGATCATACCCTGGCTGACGACGCAGCGTCAGGGGGTGATCGTGTTCTTCACATACCGCCTCGAGGCGCTCTGGCTTGAGTTGCTCCTCCAGGAACTGGTCCGCCTCCCCCTGGTCGATGAAGAGATGCTGGCTCGAAGCGCCTTTGGCCACCAATTCGCAGGCATCGTACTGCGTCCATGCACCGGGATCGTCGCCCAGATATTCACGGAAGGCCTTGCGGCCCCAAGGGCACTGGGTGGGATTGACGATCGGCGAGAAAGCCGACACCGAGCGGTAATGCCCAGGGCGGCGCAGCGCCAGGGTGAGCGCCCCATGACCACCCATCGAGTGACCGCTGATCGCTTCCCGTCCATTGACCGGAAAATGCTGACGCACCACCGAGGGCAGCTCCTCGGCCACGTAGTCATACATTCGATAGTGCTGTTTCCAGGGCTCCTGGGTGGCATTGACGTAGAAGCCTGCCCCCGAACCGAAGTCATAGCTATCGTGCTCGCCCGGGAGATCGGTACCTCGCGGACTGGTATCGGGGCAGACGATGGCAATGCCGAGCTCAGCCGCTACACGATGCGCGCCCGCTTTCTGCATGAAGTTCTCGTCGGTGCAGGTCAGCCCCGACAGCCACCACAGTAGCGGTACGCGCTCCGTCTCGGCCTGTGGTGGCAGATAGATGGCGAACTCCATCTCGCAATCCAGCGCCCGCGAACGATGCCGGTAGCGCTTGTGCCAGCCGCCGAAGCTCTTGTTGCTCGATACCGGCTCGAGATTCTCGGTCATGGTCATGGTGTAGTCTCCTTACGGTCACCCTCAACGGGCAGCTTACCAGGCCCTACGCACTTTGCGGACGCGTATAGCAGCCGCGCCGTACCGGGACCCATTCGACCTGTACGGCGCGGTTTCGGGCGCCTGTTATGCTAGCGGCGCGGCTCGGTCGCCTATCAATAGCGAAGCACGGTACGAATGCTCTTGCCCTCGTGCAGCAGCTCGAACGCCTCGTTGATCTTCTCGAACGGCATCTCGTG
>NZ_JAAQTO010000033.1 GCF_011742165.1 Billgrantia bachuensis
GCCACCGCGGCCGAGGATTTCCTGGCCGATCCCGAGCTGCAGGAGGAGGTGTTCGGCTCCACCTCGCTGGTGATCGAATGTCAGGACGAGCAGGAGATGCGTCGCGTAGCCGGCGAGCTCGAAGGCCAGCTCACCGCCACCCTGCAGATGGACGACGGCGACCTGGACGCCGCCAGACAGCTGCTGCCGATCCTCGAGCGCAAGGCGGGTCGCATTCTGGCCAACGGCTGGCCCACCGGGGTCGAGGTGTGCCACGCCATGGTTCACGGCGGCCCCTACCCGGCGACCTCCAACTCGCGCACCACCTCGGTGGGCAGCGCGGCGATCTTCCGCTTCCTGCGTCCGGTGTGCTACCAGGCGCTGCCGCAGGGGCTCTTGCCCGAGGCGCTGCGTGACGGCAACCCCTGGGGTGTGTCGCGGCTGGTCGACGGCAAGCGCGAGGTGTAGGAAACACTACACAAATGCCTACGCGAGCGAATCGCTGCGCTATAGCCGCCATCCCTGGCGGCTACCCTTCGGGCCAGCCTGAAGGCTGTTCAAATTCGTTCCAGACGAATTTGTGCGCGGTGCTGGTGCGCCAGCCCGGTCGGAATCCTCACATATACCCTATATGCTCCGGTTCTGTGCTCCGTGCGCCTTGCGCTTCATCTCGCTCGTCAATTTGTCCAGCGCTTCCCTCTGTCGCATTGACTCCCTGAAACCTTTGGCGGCCTTCGGGCCGCCTTTTCATTCCTTTTTTGCCATAATGGTTCCCCACCCATCGGCGGAGCTGTTCATGGCCTCTTCCCCTCACGACCGTCGCCAGGGCCGCCCGAACCCCTCCCGGCCCCCATCGGATCGCCAGCGCGAGCGACGGCCGCGCGCTCCCAAGGCCCGGGTGGGCGAGGTGGCTTACCTCGAAGTGGTCACGGTCAACGAGACCGGCGCCTTTCTCGACTGGGGCCATCCCAGCGACGTGCTGCTGCCCTTCGGCGAGCAGCGCTTCAGGCCCACCCCCGGCAAGCGGGTATTGGTGCGCCTCTACGAGGACCAGCAGGGGCGACCGGTGGCTTCGCAGAAGCTCGACCGCTTCGTCCAGGATGAGGCGATGGGGCTGGCGCCGGGCGACGAGGTGGAGCTGGTCATCGCCGACGCCACCGACCTCGGTTACAAGGCGGTGGTCGACCATCGCTTCTGGGGGCTGCTCTATCGCGACGACGTCACCCGGCCGCTGCGCCGCGGCCAGCGGGCCAAGGGCTACGTGAAGCGGGTACGCGACGACGGCCGGCTCGACCTCTCGCTGCTGCCGCCGGGGGCGGCGCGTCTCGACGTGGTGGGCGAGCAAGTGCTCAGGGCGCTGCGCGAGAGCGGCGGCTACCTGCCGCTCTCTGACAGCAGCGAGGCCAGCGCGATCAAGGCGCGGCTGGGAGTGAGCAAGAACGCCTTCAAGCAGGCCATCGGACGGCTCTACAAGCGCCGGCTGATCGTCATCGAGGCGCACGGAATCCGCCTGGTGCCCGGGGCCACGTCCGACCCGGCCTAGGCTCGCCGCTCCGTCGAGCGCCTTGAACTCCTCCTCGTGCAGCCAGGCGGCTGCTTGGGCGCCCGCTTGGTCTTCGACCACTCCTCGATCATGGCCGGTGCCACTGCCTTGAGCTGCTGCATCTATTCCGACGTACCCTGTCAAGCCGCCTTGGTGTTGCTCACGGCCCTGCGTCATACTGCGCTCATTTCCCCGTGCCACGATGGAAACGGTGCCGATGAGCCAACAGACGAGCGAACGACCCCTGCGGGTGGGTGTGGTGATGGACTCCATCGCCCACCTCACCTACAAGAAGGACACCACCCTGGCTATGCTGTGGGCGGCCCAGGAGCGTGGCTGGTCGCTGCACTACATGGAGCAGGAGGATCTGTTCCTGCGCGACGGACGCGCCCACGCCCGCATGCGCGTCCTCACCGCCTTTCGCAACCCCGACGACTGGTACGCGCTGGGCGCGCCGGAGCAGCGGCCGCTGGCCGAGCTCGACGTGATCCTGATGCGCAAGGACCCGCCGGTCGATGCGCACTTCCTCAATGCCGTGCATCTGCTGGGCTTCGCCGAACGCGAGGGCGTGCTGGTGGTCAACCCCACCCGGGCGCTGCTGGAGTGCAACGAGAAGCTCTTCGCCCAGCAGTTCCCGCAGTGCTGCGCGCCGACGGTGGTCTCCTGCAGCGAGGCGGTGCTGCGTGACTTCCACGCAGAGCACCGCGACGTGATTTTCAAGCCGCTGGACGGCATGGGCGGCAGCGGGATCTTCCACGTACAGCCTGAAGGCCGGAATCTGGGCGCCATCATCGAGACGCTGACCGAGCGCGGCCAGCGCCAGATCATGGCCCAGCGCTACATTCCCGAGATCAAGGATGGCGACACCCGCATCCTGCTGGTGGATGGCGAGCCGGTACCCTACGGCCTGGCACGGGTGCCCATGGCCGGCGAGACCCGCGGCAACCTGGCCGCCGGCGGCACCGGCACCAGCCGCGAGCTGACCGCCCGCGACCACTGGCTGATCGAGCAGGTCCAGCCGATGATCCGCGAGAAGGGGCTGATGTTCGTCGGGCTCGACGTGATCGGCGACTACATCACCGAGATCAACGTGACCAGCCCCACCTGCGTGCGCGAGATCGACGACCAGCGCGGCACCGACATCGCCGGCATGCTGATGGATGCCATCGAGCGGCGCCTGGCCCGGCGCGCCTAGGCATCGCGCAACCCGAGGAGGACGAGCCCGCTCATGGTGGCCTCTGACCTGATCCACTATGCCCCGGTCACGCGGCCCTACCGCCGCTGGCTGGCGCTGTCGGCCGCGCTGCTACTGCACCTTGCGCTGATCGGCGTGGTGGCGAGCTGGCAATTTTCCCCGGCGCCGGCCGAGCGCACGAGCCTGGACGTGGTGCTGGTGACCCGCCCGGCCGAGGCGCCGGATGATGCCGAAGCCATTGCCGAGGCGGATCAGCAGGCGGTCGGTGAGCAGGCCGAGGAGGCACCTGCCGAGCAGCGTGCCGCGCCGCTGGACGAGCTGCCGGTGCTCGAGGCGCCGGAGAGCACCGTGGACCCGGCCTCTTCCGCCGAGCCCGCGGAGCGCCCCGTCGCCGAGCCCGAGCCTGTCCCTGTCGAAGAAGCGCCTATCGAGGCCGAGCAGGACAGCGAAGCAACGCCGCCGGCCGAGCCGCGTGAAAGCGCCTCCCAGGCCTCCGAGTCGCCCTCCGCGCCGGCGGCAGCAGCGCCGTCGGCGTCGGGGCGCGACCTGCTGGCCCAGGCCACCAGCAGCATTCGCCAGCAGGGGCTCGACGCCAGCCTCGCCGGGCCGGATGACGACCAGCCTCGCACGGCGGCCAGCCGCGCCGCCGAGGCGCGCTATATCGACGACTGGACCCGCCACGTCGAGGACTACGGCAACCGCGTCCACCCCGCCCCGAGCCACCTGCACGGCCAGCTACGCATTCGCGTCGTGATCGGACGAGATGGTCAGCTTCGTCAGGCGGAGGTGGTACAATCGTCAGGACATACCGAACTCGATCAGGCGGCGTTGGAAACCGTGCACGGTGCCGGGCCCTACCGGCCCTTCGACAGCACCATGGGGGAACTGGACAGTCTCTCCATCACCCGCGTCTGGCGGTTCGGGGAAGGTAATCATTTTGGCGTGCGCTAGGGTCATTGGTTCGCCGCCCGGGAGTCCCATGCAATCCGTGCAAAACCTAGGCTTGAGACATCATTTTCTGCTGGCGATGCCGCATCTGGAAGATCCCAACTTTGCCGGCACCCTCAGCTATCTCTGCGACCATGACGAAAACGGCACCATGGGCGTGATCGTCAACCGGCCGCTGGAAATCACCTTGGATGCGTTGTTCGAACAGCTCGAACTCGACGGCGAGGAGAGCCCGCATCGCAGTGCGCCGGTCTACTACGGCGGCCCGACCCACAAGGATCGCGGCTTCATCTTGCATCGCGGCTCCAGCGAGCGCTGGGATTCGAGCATCCAGGTGGACGACGACATTGCCCTGACCACCTCCATGGACATCCTGCTGGCGCTGGCCGCCGGGAACGGGCCGGAGGAGTTCCTGGTATGCCTGGGCTGTGCCGGCTGGGAAGCGGGCCAGCTCGAACAGGAGCTCAAGGACAACGCCTGGCTCACCGTCGAGGCGCAGGGCGACATCCTGTTCAAGGTGCCGCCCGAGCAGCGCCTCGGCGCCGCCGCCGGCATCCTCGGTATCGACCTCAACCTGATGTCGCGGGAGGCCGGGCACAGCTGATGAGCAAGGCTGGGCAGCGTCTGGTATTGGCCTTCGATTTCGGTGTACGGCGCATTGGCGTGGCGGTGGGTAACGAGCTGCTCGCCAGCGCGCGCCAGCTCGAGCCATTGCCGGCCCGCGACGGCATTCCCGACTGGAGCCTCGTCACGCGGCTGGTGGAGGAGTGGCAGCCGGACCTGTTCGTGGTGGGGCTGCCGCTCAACATGGACGGCACCGAATCGGAGATGAGTACGCGGGCGCGCAAGTTCGGCAAGCGTCTTTACGGCCGCTATGGCAAGCCCTGCGAGATGGTCGACGAGCGCGGCTCCACCCGCGAGGCCAAGGCCATCGCCCGCGAGAAGGGCTTGCTGCGCCCCGACCGGAGCTACCGCGACGAGGGCGTCGACGGCATCGCGGCGGTGCTGATCCTGGAGAGCTGGTTCGCCCGCCGCGAGGGCTTGCCGTCGCGGTGATGACAAAGCCTGGTCTCATTCAGCAGGCATCGACTCTCCACGCACCAGCGCATGGAACTCGGCGATGGCAGCAGCGGCGAACTCTGGGTCGTTGATATGCCAGGGGCAGCGGATCAAACGCCGGTCAGAGGTTTGCCGTACCGTGGCTTCCAGCGCTGCGAATAGTGCGGCGTCGGCTTCTGGATCATGAAAGGGCTGGTCGGGGGCATCGAGGGCCGAGACCCCACCCTCGGGCAGCAGAAAGCGCAGCGGCCCTCGGCTGCGGTTGAGCTTCTCGCCGATCCAGCGGCCTAACTGGGTATTTTCGTCGGCAGTCGTGCGCATCAGCGTAATCTGGGGATTGTGCTCGTAGAGCAGACGTTGCCGATAGCGTTCAGGGAGCGTCTCGGGGCCGGCGAAGTTGACCATGTCGAGCGCCCCGCAGGAGCCCACGTAAGGCAAGTCGACCTGCGCCAACACGTCCAGCCGCGTTTCACCGGCGCTGAAGATGCCGCCCATCAGCAGGTCGCAGACCTCGGTGGTGGTGATGTCCAGCAGTCCCTTCAGCATGCCGCTCGCTGCCAGCTTCTCCATCGAGCGACCGCCGGTGCCGGTGGCATGGAAGACCAGGCTATCGTATTCCGGCGACAAAGCATCGGTGATCCGGTTTACACATTCCGTGGTGACGCCGAACATGCTCAGGCCGATTGCCGGCTTGTCCTCGGCGACCTCGGGTATCCTCCCCTTCAGCATGCCGAGCAGGGCATGGGCCGCATTGCCCAGGACCCGACGCGAGATTCGGTTGAGCCCAGCCACGTCAGTGACGGAGTAGATCATGGCGATATCGCTGGGCCCGACGTAGGGAGCGACGTTGCCCGAGGCGATAGTCGAGACCATCACCTTGGGCACGCCGATGTCCAGGTCGCGCATGGCCGGCGTGATCAGCGCGGTGCCACCGGAGCCACCGATACCGATGACGCCGGCCACGTCGTCGCGTTTCGCGAGTAGTCGGCGCAATGCCTCGGCCATCTGCGCCACCGCGCGGCCGCGGTCGTTGACGAAAACCGCCTCGGCCCCCAGAGGGTGGCAGGCGGCCACCTGGCTGGCGGGAATGTCGGCTTCGGTTGTCGCCTTGCCGCCAGTGCCGACGTCGACGATCAGTGCCTCGACCCCTGCGGCCCGCAGCAGGTCGCGCAGGTAGCACAGCTCCGCGGCCTTGGTGTCACAGGTGCCAATGACGAAGGCTTTGTGTTCCATGGTGCCTCCTGGCCGACATGCATCGCGCCGGCCTGATTGTTATCGGTCTGGGGTGTTAGCCTTGGCAGCGTTCGACAGCCCCTTCGAAGGCGAGCCGGAAGGTATCGGTGACGCGCTGCACCACGTCGTGGTGATCGCCATCGTCCACCACGAATTCCGCCCACCATTCGCCGAAGCATTGATCGGTGGTGGTGACGGGCTTGAGGCGCATCTCGGCCACGTAGTCCCGCACCGGAAGTGCCGGTGCCTCGAGAATGCGATAGCAGCAGCGGTGCTCGCGGTCCGAGAGCGTGAGCAGTTCCTCGCGGATGAAGTTGCCGTCGTGGTCGTGGAAGTGGCGCACGCAGCCGACCTGGTCGGAGAGTTTGCCCTCCTCGATTTCGCTCTTGGCGAAGAAGGGATGGTAGTTCGGCAAGCCGTTGAAATCGCGCAGCACGCCCCAGGCCTGCTCGAGGGTAGTGGGCATGACGGCGCTGACGTAGACCCTGGTCATGATGATGTCTCCTTGATGCTGTCAGGCAATGGCCTTGAAACGGCGAATCTGTTCGGTTAGCGCGATCTCCGTGGGCAGACGCTCCATGCTCGAGGCGCCATAAAAACCGTTGCAGTGCTCGCTTTGTTTCATGACATAAGTGGCGTCGTCGGGCGTGGCGATGGGGCCGCCATGGCAGAGGATGATCACGTCCCGGCGAACACGCCGGGCCGCCTCGGCCCAGTTGTCTATCAGGCGCACCGATTCGTCGAGCGTCTTGGCTGACTCGGCGCCGATGGTGCCGCCCACGGTGACGCCCATGTGCGCCACGATGATGTCGGCGCCCGCCTCTGCCATCGCCACGGCCTCGTCGGCGGAGAAGACGTAGGGCGTAGTGAGCATGTCCATCTCGTGAGCCTGGCGAATCATGTCCACTTCGCTGCCGTAGGTGATGCCGGTCTCCTCCAGGCTGGTGCGGAAAGTGCCGTCGATCAGGCCCACGGTGGGGAAGTTCTGCACCCCCGAGAAACCCAGGTCCCTCAGCTCGCGCAACAGCTTGGGCATGATCACGAAGGGATCCGTGCCGTTGACGCCGGCCAGCACCGGGGTGCGTTTGACCACCGGCAGCACCTCCAACGCCATCTCCTGCACGATCTGGTTGGCATTGCCGTAGGCCAGCAGACCGGCGGAGGACGCCCGTCCCGCCATGCGGTAGCGTCCCGAGTTGTAGATCACGATAAGGTCGATGCCGCCGGCTTCCTCGCACTTGGCCGAGATGCCGGTGCCGGCGCCTCCGCCGATGATCGGTTGGCCGCGAGCGACCATGTCTCGAAAGCGGGACATCAGTTCTTGTCTGTCGAAGGCAGGCATGGGGTGACTCCTAGTCTTTGTTGATGGAGGTAGTGACGTGACTCGATCTGGCTGCGTGAGTCGAGGAGCGTCGTGTACGAAGCGCTTGGCTGAGCTGCCCCACCACGCCCTGGCGGAAAGTGAGTACACAGGCCATGAAGATCAGGCCGGTGATCACCGTGACCCAGGCGCCGAAGGGGTCCAGGTAGTGGTTGAGCGTGGAGACGAGGGCGGCACCCACGGCGGGGCCGAAGACCGTGCCCATGCCGCCGAGCAGGGTCATCAGGATGACGTCGCCGGAGGTGTGCCAGTGAACATCGTTGAGGGCCGCCAACTGGAAGACGATCGCCTTGAGCGAGCCGGCGATACCCGACAGGCCGGCCGAGAGGGCAAACACCAGTATCTTGTAACGGGCCACGGGATAGCCCAGCGAGATGGCACGCGGCTCGTGTTCACGAATGGCGCGCAGTACGTGGCCGAAGGGGGAGTTGACGGTACGCCATACCAGCCACAGGCCGGCACCGACGATGCCCAGCACCACGTAGTAGAGCGCCGTGTTGCTGCGCAGATCGACAATCCCCAGGAAGGTGCCGCGGGGAATCCGCTGCAGGCCGTCCTCGGCCCCGGTAAAGGGTGCCTGGAGGAAGAAGAAATAAACCAGTTGTGACAGAGCCAGGGTGATCATGGCCAGGTAGATGCCGCTGCGGCGAATGGCCAAGGCGCCGACGATAGCACCCAGCACGGCTGCCCCAAGGCCACCGATGAGGATCCCCAACTCTGTGGGAACGCCGTAGGTCTTGACCAGCAGGCCAGTCGCATAGGCGCCGGTACCGAAGAAGGCGGCATGGCCGAAGGAGAGGGTTCCGGTGTGTCCCAGCAGCAGATTGAAGGCGCAGGCGAACAGCACGAAACACAGCGTCTCCATTACGAACACGGAATAGATCAGTTGCGGGAAGAAGGGAACCGCCAGCAGCGCCAGCAGACCCAGGGCGATCAGGGTGGAGGGCAAGGGTCGCATGGTCAGCCCTCCTCGCGGCCGAACAGCCCGGCCGGGCGCAGTAGCAGCACCAGGACCATGACCAGGAACACGATGGTCGACGAGAATTCGGAGTAGAACACCCGCGTGAAGCCTTCCACCACGCCGAGTCCCAGGCCGGTGACGATGGCGCCCATGATCGACCCCAGCCCGCCGATCACCACCACGGCAAAGATGATGATGACCAGGCTGGAGCCCATGGAGGGATTGACGTGGAAAATGGGGGCGGCAAGCACCCCGGCGAAGGCCGCCAGGCCAACGCCCACGCCATAGGTCAGCGTGATCAGGCGCGGTACGTTGATGCCGAAGGCCTGGGTCAGTTCGGCGCGTTCAGTGGCGGCACGCAGGCTGGCGCCCAGCGAGGTGCGCTCGATGATGAACCATGTCGCCAGGCACAGCAGCAGCGCCGAGACGATTACGAAGCCGCGATAGAGCGGCAGGACCATGAAGCCCAGGTTGAGCGTGCCGCGCAGCAGATCGGGGGTGGCGAAGGGCTGGCCGGAGGAGCCGAAGGCGATGCGAAAGCCTCCCTCCAGCACTAGTACCAGGCTGAAGGTTAGCAACAGGCCGTAGATCGGGTCGAGCCCGTACAAGCGCCGCAGGAACAGGAACTCGAATGCCATGCCGAACAGCGCCACGGCCAGCGGGGCGACGGCCAGGGTCACCCAGTAATTGGCGCCCATATACTGGGCCAGCAGGAAGGCGGTGAAGGCGCCCAGCATGAAGAAGGCACCATGGGCGAAATTGACGATCTTGAGCACGCCGAAGATGATCGCCAGGCCAAGGCTGAGCACGGCATAGAAGGAGCCGTTGACGATGCCCAGCATGAGTTGCCCCAGCAGGGCCTGGATGGGAATACCGAATATATCCATGGTCACTTGCTCGCGAAGCTAACGGTGAGAAAGGCCCGATGCCCGGCCGCAGCCGGGCACAGAAAGGGCATCAATCGTTGTCGAGCAGGTGGCAGGTACTCTCTTCCAGTGGCTGGAAGGCCTCTTCACCCGGAATGGTGTTCACCAGGCGGAGGAAATCGTAGTCATACTGCGATTCGTCGGGGGACTTTACTTCCCACAGGTACTGGTCGTGCACCATACGGCCGTTGGGCCGGATGTAACCGCCCGAGGCGAAGAAATCGTTGATCTCCAGCTCGCGCATCTTCTCGGAAACCGCAGCGGCATCGTCGGTACCCGCGGCCTCTATGGCGTTCAAGTAGTGCATGGTCGAGGAGTAGTTACCGGCTTGGGCCATGTTGGGCATGCGTCCGGTGCGCTCGTAGAAGCGCTGAGAGAACTCACGTGTCTCGTCGTTGGCATCCCAATAGAAGGCATTGGTCAGCATCAGGCCTTGGGCAGTCTCAAGCCCCAGGCTGACGATGTCGTCGTACCACAGCAACAGGGCGGCCGGCCGCTGGTTGGGTGTGACGCCGAACTCGGCCAGGGCGTTGATCGCGTTGATGGCGTCGGCGCCGGTGGAAGCGATGCCGATGATCTCCGCGCCGGAGGCCTGGGCCTGCAGGGCATAGGAGGAGAAGTCGGTGGTATTCAGCGGATGGCGAGCGGCCCCGACGACCTGCCCTCCGGCTTCACGCACCACTTCCGATACCTGCTCCTCGAGACCAATGCCGAAGGCGAAGTCCACGGTAAGGAAGAACCAGGTGTCGCCGCCATCTTCGACGATCGACTTGCCGGTACCGTGTGCCAGCGAATGGGCGTCGTAGGTGTAGTGAGTGACGTAGGGCGAGCAGTAGTCGTTGGTCAGCCCGATGTTGGATGACGAGTTGACGATTGCGTGGCGCTGCTGCTCGTCGGCCACGGCCGCAACGGCCAGGGCGACCCCGGAGTTGGACAGGTCGTTGATCATGTCCACGCCTTCGCTGTCGTACCACTCGCGGGCGCGGCTGGCGCCGGTGTCGGCGCGGTTGCGATGATCGCCATGGATGACCTCGATGGGTACGCCGTTGACCTCGCCGCCAAAATCCTCGACGGCCATCTGAACGGCAGTCACGGCCGCTTCGCCGGAGAGGTCGGTGTAGATGCCCGACATGTCGGTGAGCACGCCGATTCGCACTATGTCGTCGGTATGGCCTTCGCTTGCCATGGCGCTGGAGAGACCCCCCATGCTCAGTACGGCGGAAGACACCACCAGGGTTTTCAAGGAGGTTGTGGCTGGCATTGTTTTTTCTCCTGTTCTCTCGGGGAGCTATTGTTGTAATTTGCTCGGATTCGCACGGTGTCGTTTCCGATGCCTCTACCAGTTAGGGCCAACAGGGGCCGATGCGCCATGGCTGCAGTGCACGAACAGCTATCCGAAACCCACATCGTTGGCGACGACACCCAGCAATGGATCGTGCGCGCCGAGGATTGTGCCGCCCTCGAGCAGCGGCACATTTCCCATGTGGGTGTCGGTGATGCCGCGGTGCCCTATCGCATCGTGCGTACCCGCCTGAGCGGTGCCTACATTCATGGTTCGCTGGGTGGCGAAGGCCGTATGCTGCTCGATGGGCGCTGGTGCGCCATGCGCGGTGGCATGATGTCCTTCGCCCCGGCTCATGCGCTGCATGCCTTTCACGCCGTATCCGAGAAACGCTGGCAATACTGCTGGCTGCGCTATCTACCCAGCGCGCCGCGTTCGGTGGTGGGGACCATCGCGCCGATCATGCAGCACTTCGATCCCGAACCGATGAAATACGCCGTGCTGGGACTCTACAGCGAGGTGTTCCACGGCCAGGGAGACCCCGCCAGCTGTGTGATGTGGGTGGATACCATCGAGCGCTACATCTCGCGCTTCGCCGATCCCTGGCGGCGCGATGCGCGTATCGTGGCGGTCTTCGATGCGGTGATACCGACACTGGAGCGCCATTGGACCATTGAGGAAATGGCAGAAATCGCCCATGTCAGCACCGAACATTTGCGCCGCATCAGCCGCAAGGTCTTCGGGCGCAGCCCCATGCAACAGCTCACACAGCTGCGCATGCAGCATGCCACCCACCTGCTGGCCACCAGTGACCTGCCGGTGGAAGAGATCGCCGAACGGGTGGGCTATGGCAGCCCGTTTGCCTTCTCCAAGACCTTCAAGCGCATGAACGGCGTCTCTCCCTCGCGCTTTCGCCTGCACTCTCGTGACTGACCCTCGCGGCCGAGCGCGCCGCTAGACGCCCAGTCGTGCCAGCAAGGCGTCGACGTCCTGCTCGATGCCCTCGCGATCATAGTGCGCCACCACCTGGCCGTGGTCGATCAGATAGAACTGGTCGGCCACATCCATGGCGAAGCGCAGGTTCTGCTCCACCAGCAGGATGGTGTATCCCTGCTCCTTGAGGTGGCGAATAGTGCCGCCGATCTGTGCCACGATGCTGGGCGCCAGCCCTTCGGAGGGGCTCGTCGAGCAATAACAACCTGGCCCCGGTACGCAGGGTGCGACCGATGGCCAGCATCTGTTGCTCGCCGCCGGAAAGCTTGGTCCCGGGGCTGTTAAGCCTCTCGCGCAGGTGAGGAAACAGATCGAGCACCTGCTCGGTGCTCAGGCCGTGGTCGCCGACCCGTGTCGGCAGCTCGAGGTGCTCCTTGACGTCCAGGGTGGCGTAGATGCCACGATCCTCGGGGCAGAAGGCCACGCCGTGGCGGGCGATATGAAAAGGACGCAGGCCGATGGTCTCGGCTCCCCCCAGCCGGATGCTGCCACGGCGCCGCGGGACGATGCCCATGACCGACTTGAGCGTGGTCGACTTGCCGGCACCGTTGCGGCCTAGCAGAGTGACCACTTGGCCCTCCGGCACGTCCAGGCCGATGCCGTGCAGCACATGACTCTCGCCGTACCAGGCGTGAAGGTCGCGAATGGCAAGTATCGAATCGAGAATCGGGTCGAGGGCTGCATTAGTCATGGCGGGCTCCTCCGATATAGGATTCGATCACGCGCGGATCACGCGACACCGTGGCATAGTCGCCCTCCACCAGCACCTCGCCGCGGGCCAGCACGGTGATGCGGTCGCAGAGCTCGGCCACCACGCCGAGGTTGTGTTCCACCATCAGTACCGAGCGCCCTTCGGCCACGCGACGGATCAGCTCGGCGGTGCGGCCGACGTCTTCGGTGCCCATACCGGCCAATGGCTCGTCGAGCAGCATCACCTCGGGTTCGAGTGCCAGCGTGGTCGCAAGCTCCAGGGCGCGCTTGCGGCCATAGGGCAGTTCAGCGGCTGCGGTATCGGCCCACGGCTCCAGACCGACGTCGACCAGCAGTGCCATGGCGCGCTCGCGATGATGGTCGAGCCGGTGATGCGAGGCCCAGAAGTCATAGGACTCGCCGCGCTGACGTTGCAATGCCAGCTTGACGTTCTCCAGCGCACTGAGGTGGCCGAACACGGCGGATATCTGAAACGAACGGACCATTCCCAGCCTGGCCACCTGATCCGGCTTGAGGCGGGTGATGTCGCGCCCCTGATAGAGGATGCTGCCGGCGCTGGGTTCGAGGAACTTGGTCAGCAGATTGAAGCAGGTGGTCTTGCCTGCCCCGTTGGCGCCGATCAGGGCGTGGATGGTGCCGGACTCGATCCGGATGGAGATATTGTTGATCGCAGTGAAACCCCGAAAATTCTTGGTCAGCCCCCGGGTCTCGATGATTGCCTCAGGCATCGTGTACTCCGTCGTTATTATTGTGCGTAGCTCAAGTCTCGGCGCCGGAGCGCGCAAGTGTTGGCCAACGGTATCCGTCGGCTTCAGTGTTGACTCGGGCGGAAGGCAGCGCCATAGCTGCAGGGCACGTGTGGCTATCCGAAACGCACATGCGGGTGTGTTCATGCAGCGAGAGGGAGCGGTCGGCGGGAGAGGTGCCTGCCCAGCCGGGCCTCGGTCGGGCCGGCTGGGCAGTCAGGGGAGGGAGCAGTATTCGTGCGGGGTGCGACCGTACTCAGGTCGTCAGTACCCGATCCTCGGCATACTGTGCGGCAATATCGTTCACCGAGATGCAGGTGTACTTGATGACGAAGAAGGCCAGGGTGGCGGGACAGGTGAAGCTTTCCTCGAAGCGTTCCACCTCGGTGCCGCGTCCGCGGGTGACGCTGGCGCGATAGCTGTTGCCCGCCTTGGTCAGCCTGACCGTGGCCTGGCGGTCGGCCTCCTGTTTCTCCAGCACCAGTTCGCGCTGTTTTGCCAGCAGCTCGTCGAGCATCTTGCCGCCTTCCAGCTCCTCGGGTGTGGCCCACACCTCCTGGTCGCGCTTGCCGTACTGGAACAGCAGGATTGCCGGCATCACGGAGAAGATGGCGCCGGTCAGCAGCCAGGTCAGTTCGGCACCGGGGGGATGTAGCGCGAACACGGCGAAAATTTGTATCAGGAAGGCTGCCACCAGGATGCCCGCCAGCGGGCGCCACATGCGCGGGTTCATCACCGGCTTGCCCAGGGTGTGGCCCCACAAGCCGGCCGCTACTAGTGCACCCAGCACGACCGATGCCAGCCCCCAAAGAGGGCCGCCGCCCACCAGCAGGGCAATGACGCCGATCGCCACCAGGGCGCTATAGAACACCGCCAGCAGTATGTACGCTCGTTCCAGGGTCATGCGTCGCATCTCCTTTCTACCGGTTGCCTGGGCGGCAACGCCATTGTTATTCGCATTGGCTATTCGAGTTCGTCGTTTATCAGCCGACTCTATCGAGCCTTGTCGTCATGGTGGGCAGCCAATGGCTGCCACGACAGCTTCGCATATTCCTCGACCGTCATCAGCATAGCGATGCCGAGCGTTGGCTGCATCGTTACAAGGCGGGGTCGTCCACGCCGACCCGCTCGGGCACGAACCAGCGCACCGGACGCAGGTCCTTCTCGATCAGCTCTTCCACCTGCAGCAGGGTGGCGAAGATGGCCATGCGCACCGGGATGCCATTGTCGGTCTGGCGGAAGATCGCCAGGCGCGGATCGCCGTTGAGGTCGACGTCGAGGTCGTTGGCGTCCGGGCGACTGTCGCGCGGCAGCGGGTGCATGACGATCGTGTCGCGACCGCAGCGCTTGTCCATGAAGGCGCGGTCGACGGTGAAGTCGCGCGACAGGCTGAAGCCTTCGCTCATCTCCGCGGTGAAGCGCTCTTTCTGGATGCGGGTGGTGTAGACCACGTCGACGTCCGCGTAGTCGTCGGCCAGGCTGGCGCGTTCCTCGACGCGGTGGCCGCGGGAGGCGACCAGGTCGATCAGATGACTCGGCATCTCGAGCCCGGGCGGCGCCACCAGCGTGATGCGCATGGGGTCGTAGAGCGACAGCAGCTTGATCAGCGAGTGCACCGTGCGGCCGTACTTGAGGTCGCCGGTAAGCAGCACGTGCGCGCCGGCGAGCTTCTTGCCCAGCCGGGCGAACTCCTTGTCGATGGTGTAGAAGTCGAGCAGCGCCTGGCTGGGGTGTTCGCCGGGGCCGTCGCCGCCGTTGATCACCGGCACGTGGGTGGCGGCGGCGAACTCGGCCACCGAGCCCTGGTCGGGGTGGCGCATGACAATGGCATCGCAGTAGCCGCTCATCACTCGGCTGGTGTCGTAGAGCGACTCGCCCTTGGCCATCGAGGAGAAGGTGAAGCCGGTGGTGTCGCACACGCTGCCGCCCAGGCGGCAGAAGGCCGCATGGAAGCTGACTCGGGTGCGGGTACTGGCCTCGAAGAACAGGTTGCCGAGCACGGCCCCCTCCAGCACTCGTGTGACCTGACGACGTTGGGCGATGGGCTCCATGCGGGCGGCGACGCGCATCAGGTGGTCGACGCGTTCGCGTGACAGGGAATCGACGGAGAGCAGGTGGGGACTCATCGAAGGCCTCGAAGGTGGCAGCGAAGGGTGGCTCGTAGTGTAACGCTACCGGCCCGTCGCTTCACGAGGCGCGATGCCGCGCGCTCAACGGCCGACTAGCTCGGCCAGCCTGTGTGCGTAAGCCTTCACTTCGCGAATTGCCCGCTCGGTATCGAGGTCGTCCATTGCCACCACGCCCACGCAGGCCTCGACGCCGGAACGGAACTGCGGCGTGGCGACGGGGCTCGCCACCCCCACCGCGCCGCGCTGTAGCTGGCCACGGGTCAGGCTGTAGCCATCGGCGCGTGCCTGGCGCACCTCCTCACTGTCGTCGTTGCGCGGGGTGCGCCCGGCCAGTATGGCGATACCCGCCGCCCCCTGGGTCAACGGATGACGACTTCCGACCCGGTAGCTCACGCGTAGCAATCCCTCCTCCGGTTCCGCCACCAGCAGCACCACACACTCTTCGCCCTGGGCCACCGAGACGAAGGCGGTGGCTCGGGTCGCCTTGGCCAGCGCCTGCAGCAGTGGCTGCGCCACGGCACGCAGCTGCGGCTCGAAGCGTGAGGCCAGCAGTGAAATGCCCGCCCCTAGGCGCAGCGCGCCCTCGCTGGAGCGTGCCACCAGACCGTGTTGCTCGAGAGTGGTAACGATGCGATAGGCGATGGCGCGGTGCACGTCCAGACGCTCGGCGAGCTCGGCGACGCTGATGCCATCGGCGTGTTCGGCGATGAGTTCCAGCGCGTGCAGGCCGCGATCCAGTGTTTGCAGAGTAGTGGCCATTCGAACGTGAGCCCTCGAGTCGGTGGGTGGCGGAGCATGGTAGCGCAGTCGCTCGGGATTGACGTCTTCGGCGAAACTGCCTATGTTCTGCCATGTGTTCGCTGAACGATACCAAGTGTGCGATAAAAGTAAAACAAGGCGCCACCACGCATGACAGCCACGATTCCGGATGACAGCCCCGCGGGAGGCCCCATGACAAACGCCACTCATCGGACCCAGGCCGGCGCGGGCGGCTGCCCCTTCCACGCCGCTCAAGAGCCGCCCACGGCACCCAACGGCTGCCCCGTGTCGCCCCGGGCGGCGGCCTTCGATCCCTTCGACGGCCCCTATCAGCTCGACCCCGCCGAAGCACTGCGCTGGTCGCGGGAGCAGGAGCCGGTGTTCTACAGCCCCAAGCTCGGCTACTGGGTCGTGAGCCGCTACGACGATATCAAGGCGATCTTTCGCGACAACCTCACCTTTTCCCCGTCGATCGCGCTGGAGAAGATCACTCCGGCCAGCGACGCTGCCCTGGCGGTGCTTCAGCGCTACGACTACGGCATGAACCGCACCCTGGTGAACGAGGACGAACCGGCCCACATGGCGCGCCGCCGCGAGCTGCTCGAAGCGTTCACGCCCGAGGCGCTCGAGGCCCACGCGCCGATGGTGCGCCGCCTGGTACGCGAGAAGCTCGACGCCATCGTCGACCGTGGCCGTGCCGACCTGGTCGCCGAGCTGTTCTGGGAGGTGCCGCTCACCGTGGCGCTGCATTTCCTCGGCGTCCCCGAGGAGGACATGGAGCAGCTGCGCCGCTTCTCGGTGGCGCACACGCTCAACACCTGGGGGCGGCCCTCGCCGGAGCAACAGGTCGAGGTGGCCGAGGGCGTCGGCAGGTTCTGGCAGTACTCCGGCCAGGTACTCAAGAAGATGCAGGAACAGCCGCGTGGGCACGGCTGGATGTACGACATGATCGAGAAGAACCGGCAGAAGCCGGACGTGGTCACCGACAACTACCTGCACTCGATGATGATGGCGATCATCGTCGCCGCCCACGAGACCACCGCGCTGGCCACCGCCAACGCCTTTCGTCAGCTGCTATCGCGTCCCGCGGTGTGGGCCGAGCTGTGCGACAATCCGGCGCTGATCCCCGCCGCGGCCGAGGAGTGCCTGCGTCATTCCGGCTCGGTGGTGGCCTGGCGGCGCATCGCCACCCGCGACGTCGAGGTGGGCGGCGTGAGCATTCCCGAGGGCGGCAAGATCCTTATGGTCACGGCCTCGGCCAACTACGACCCGGCCCACTTCGAGAACCCCGACGAGCTCGACATCTACCGCGACAATGCCGTCGACCATCTCACCTTCGGCTACGGCAGCCACCAGTGCATGGGCAAGAACCTCGGCCGCATGGAGATGCGCATCTTCCTCGAGGAGTTCACCCGCCGCCTGCCGCATCTCGAACTCGAGGAACAGGAATTCACCTTCCTGCCCAACACCTCTTTCCGCGGCCCCGAGGCGCTGTGGGTGTGCTGGGATCCGGCGCAGAACCCCGAACGCCGCGACTCGGCGGTGCGCGATTCCCAGCGCGATTTTCCCGTTGGGGCGCCGTCGCGTCAGGATATCGCCCGGGAAATGGTCGTCGCCAAGGTACAGGCGGCGTCGCAGGGCGTGCTGCAGATCGCCCTGGAGGACCCGCGTGGGCGTCGCGTGCCCGAGTGGAGCCCCGGCTCCCACGTCGAGCTGGTCGTGGGAGACTACGTGCGCAAGTACTCGCTGTGCGGCGAGACGGACGATCCCTACTGGCTACAGATCGCCGTGCTGCGCGAGCCCGAGGGGCGAGGCGGCTCGGCCTGGATCCACGAGCACCTCGAGCCGGGCATGACCCTGCGCCTGCGCGGGCCCAAGAATCACTTTCGCCTCGATGAAACGGCCGAGCACTACCTGCTGATTGCCGGCGGCATCGGCATCACGCCGATCATCGCCATGGCCGACCGCTTGAAGCAGCTGGGCAGGTCCTATGAGCTGCACTATGCCGGCCGCTCGCGGTCCAGCATGGCTTTCATCGAGCGGCTCGCGCGCGATCACGGCGAGGCACTGCACCTCTACCGCAAGGACGAGGGCGAACGGCTCGATCTCGCCGACCTGCTCGCCGCACCGCGCGAGGACACGCTGCTCTACGCCTGCGGCCCCGAGCGGCTGCTCGCGGCGCTGGGGGCCGGCACCGGCCACTGGCCGGAGGGCAGCCTGCACGTGGAGCATTTCTCGGCGGAAGGCGCACTGCTGGACCCGGCCAAGGAGCACGCCTTCGAGGTCGAGCTTGCCGACTCCGAGCTGGTCGTCGAGGTGGCGCCGGACCGCACACTGCTGCAGGCGCTGCGCGCCGCCGGCGTCGACGTGCCCAGCGACTGCGAGGAGGGCCTTTGCGGCTCCTGCCAGGTCGACGTGGTCGAGGGCGAGATCGATCACCGCGACAAGGTGCTCACCGCCGCCGAGCGCGCCGGCCAGGATCGCCTGATGAGCTGTTGTTCGCGGGCCAAGGGCAAGAAACTGGTTCTGGCCCTCTAAAAATAGCTGCGCTCGCTTACGTTTCACCATGGCAACGATAAATGTACGCAACCCTGACAAACGGGACTCACGAGGAACGACAATGAAAAAACTCGCGACACTGACGGCACTCACCGCGCTCTCCCTGGGAGCTTTCCAGAGCGCCGCCGCCACCGAACTGACGGTGAGCACCTGGGCGGGCCCCAACCACGGCGTCAACACCATCGTCTGGCCGACCTGGGCCAACTGGGTGGAAGAAGCCACCGAAGGGCGCGTCACCGTCAATGTGGTCCACGACATGGGACCGCCGGGCGCACAGATGGAGCTGATTGCGGATGGCGTGGCTGACGTCACCTGGCTGTTCCACGGCCTGATGCCGGGGCGCTTCGAGCTGACCAAGCTGCCCGAACTGCCCACCTTCGAGGACTTCTCCTCCGAGGCCGCCTCGGTGGCCTACTGGCGTACCCATAACGAATACTTCGCCGAGGCCGGCGAGCATCGCGGCGTCGAGGTGATCGGCGTGGGCGTGCACGGCCCGGGCTCGCTGTTCCTGAACGAATCGATCGACAGTCTCGACGATCTCGACGGCAAACGCGTGCGTATCGGCGGCGGTGTGATGGGCGATATTTCCCAAGCGCTGGCGCTCACCGGCGTGGCATTGCCGCCGGCCAGCACCTACGAGGCCGCAACCCAGGGCGTCATCGACGGTGCCATGCTCACCCTGGAAGGCCTCAAGAGCTTCCGTCTGGCCGAGGTGTTGCCTTATACGGTACAAATGCCGGGTGGCTTCTATCGCGGCAGCTTCTCGCTGGTGATCAACCCCGACACCTGGGCCTCGCTCTCCGAGGAGGACCGTGCCGCGATCGAGGAGGTTTCAGGTGAGCGCCTCTCGAGGCTGTTCGGCTACATGATGGACGTGGTCGACGTGCGCGGCATCGAGTTTGCCGAAGAGCAGGGCAACACCTTCATCGATCTGCCGGCCGAGGAGATCGAGCGCTTCCAGCAGATGGCGGCCGATCTGCCCGGGGCCTGGATGGAAGCAGCCGGCGCCAAGGGCGTCGATGGCGAGGCCGCGCATGCCTACTTCTTCGAGCAGCTCGACGTCGCCGAGGGCGAAGAGGGGCTGTCCGGCGACGAGGTGATCGATCCCGAAGCCTGATCCGACACCCTTCAAGACAACCCTGCGAGCGCGGCCTGGCCGCGCTCGCTTGCGTTTGGCCAAGCAGGATATTCTGTTTCAGTTGAAACCAGTTTGATCCGAGTCAATATTCACCACTACCGGAGAGCCGATACTGTCGAAAACGCACTGGAAAGGAGAGGCAGCATGAACCAGGCATCCAAGAAGTCATGGTGGAATCGTCTCTGCGAGGGCAGCTATCGTGCCTCCACGCGGCGGCTGGTCCGCGAGATCGAGGCGGAAGCGCCGCAGGCCTACAGTGACATCGTCAACGATCTCGAGACGCCGCTGGAACCCGCCTTCGAACGCGAGATGGCGC
This sequence comes from Billgrantia bachuensis, assembly GCF_011742165.1. Taxonomy (GTDB): domain Bacteria; phylum Pseudomonadota; class Gammaproteobacteria; order Pseudomonadales; family Halomonadaceae; genus Halomonas; species Halomonas bachuensis. The sequence continues at coordinate 19,859 of NZ_JAAQTO010000033.1, forward strand.
GCCACCTCGACCGCGGCGGCTTCCGCGCCTTCGCCCCGGCCGAGACCCTGATGCCGGTCATGCTGAAGCGCTTCGGCCTCGAGCCGACCAGCGTCGCCGAGCATGCCAGCTACCCCAGCCTGCGCGGCAACTGCAACGCGTGCCCGGTGGCCGGTCACTGCTGGGGCGCCATGCGCCGCGATGCCGGAGTCGACGAGTGCCGCGCCTTCTGCCCCAACGCCGCGGACTTCGAGCGGCTGGCCGAGACGGCCTGAGGCGCCAGAGGTCGTCAGCCTTGGCGTCGACACAGCGCCACCAGCCGCGCCTTGGAGGGCACGCCGAGCTTGGCGTAGGCACGCTTGCGGTAGGTCTCGGCGGTGGAGAGGGCGATATCGAGTTCGGCCGCGGCGGTCTTGAGGGTATGGCCGCGCAGCAGGTAGAGGCAGAGTTGACGTTCGCGCTCCGACAACGGGGAGAGAATGGCGGCTTCCTCGGCGCTGGGGCGCTGCGGCGAATCGGGCCTGGCCTGGTCGTAATGGCGACGGGTCAGGCTCGCCAGCAGCGGGGCCAGGGCGTCGAGCCGTGCCAGATCTTGGTGCTCGAAGGGGCCGGCCGCGCTGCCGCGGTAGAGGTTGAGGTAGTAGACACTCTGCTCGCCGGGCAGAGTGAGCGCCACCTTGTCGATCAGATCGGGAAAGGCGAACAGGTGGCTGCGGTAGGCTTCCGGCATTGCCCCGGCCTGCATCGGGGTGACTTCGGCGGCTGTATCTTCGCTGTCCCTATCCATCAGCTGGCGCAAACGTTGATAGTTGGGGTCCTGGCGGAACAGGCCGCCGGTGTAGAGTTCGGCCAAGCGGCCGGCCACCTGCGGTGCTCGCTGGTTATCGGCCAGCAGGCAGTCGACCTCGTCGCGGCCATCGAAGGCGAACACCATGCACTGCTCGATGCCCACCGCCCGACGCAGCAGGGTCAGCAGCGCCTCGTCGAAGCCCGCCTCGCCCAGCCGAGCCACGCACTCCGCCACGGCCGGCATCAGGCTCGGCCAGTCGGCGCTCTGCTCATCGCTCACTGCGGCCATTTCATCCTCCACCTGCAAGCGCCTTGTCCCCGCTTTTGCGGGACAGTCGTCATGTCGTCTTCGCGATAGTCTGTCAGTAGACAACACTGCTGACAGGAGCCGCCCATGCGACCCGCCGGATGCGCCGAGACCGACTCGCTCTACTTCGATTATCCCCACTTTCCCTTCGTTCGTCCCCCCGAGCTGGGTGGCAAGTCTATACGCCATCGCGTAGCCATCGTCGGCGCCGGCCCGGTGGGCGTTACCGCGGCGCTGGAGCTGGCGCGCCATGGCATCGAGAGCGTAATACTCGACGACAAGTTCACCGTCAACGACGGCTCGCGGGCGATCTGCGTCTCCCGCCACAGTCTCGAGATCCTGCAGCAGCTCGGTGTTGACGCACCTTTCTTGGCCAAGGGGCTGGGTTGGACCCGGGGGCGTACCTACTTCCGCGACCGTGAAATCTTTCGCTTCGAGATGCCGCATTCCGAGCAGGAGCGCTTCCCGCCGATGATCAATCTGCAGCAGCAGTACATCGAGCAGTTCCTGATCGACAAGGCCGCAGAGAGCGGGCTTATCGAGCTGCGCTGGCAGAGCGCAGTGACCGGCGTGAGCCAGGACGCAAGCGGCGTCACCCTCGACGTGACCACCCCGGAGGGCGACTACCGCCTCGAATGCGATTACCTGTTGGCCGCCGATGGCGCCCGCAGCGTGGTGCGCAAGGCGCTGGGTCTGGCGCTGCACGGCGAGGCCTACGAGGGGCGCTACGTGATCGCCGACATTCGCCTGCGCTCCGATTTCCCCACCGAGCGGCGGGCCTTCTTCCACTCCCGCGCCCTGCCCGACACCACCATCCTGGTGCACAAGCAGCCCGACGACATCTGGCGCATCGACTACCAGCTGGGTCCCGATGAGGATCCTGAAGCGGCGGTCGAAGAGCACAACATTCGCGCCAGGGTCGACCTGATCGTGCGCGACGTGCTGGGTGAAAGCGAGGCTTGGGAACTGGAGTGGTGGAGCCTCTACAAGGCCCATACCCTGGCGCTGGACGACTATCGCCATGGCCGGGTGCTGTTCATCGGTGACAGCGCCCACCTGGTGCCGATCTTCGGCGTGCGCGGTCTCAACAACGGTCTGGCCGACGCAGCCAATGCAGGCTGGAAGCTGGCCTGGGTGCTCCAGGGCCGGGCGCCCGGGCGGCTGCTCGACAGCTACAGCCCCGAGCGACGCGGCGCCACGCTCGACGTCTTCGCCAACGCCGGCAAGAGCACCCGCTTCATGACCCCGCCGAGCCGCGGCTACCGGCTGATGCGCGATGCTGCTCTGACGCTGGCGCTTGCCAACGACTACGCCAGTGGCTTCGCCAACCCGCGCCAGGTTACGCCCTACACCTACGCCGAGAGCCCGCTGACGCTGGCCGATGATGCCGGCTTCAACGCCGGACCGATGCCCGGTGCGCCGCTGATCAACCGCCGGCTGGGCGAGGACGACTTCCTGCTCGATCATCTGGGCAGCGGCTTCACCCTGCTTCACTTCAGCACGGACGGTCGCCTCGATGCCGAACTGGCCGATGGCGTGGCCGCGCTAGAGGTGCGCGGCCACGCCATCGACCTGCTGCACGTGGCACGTGAGTCGAAGGCCGGAGGCGCACTAAAGGACGCCGACGGCAGTGTATCTGCCGCTTACGACGCCGCGCCGGGCAGCGCCTATCTGGTGCGTCCCGACCGCCACGTGGCGGCGCGCTGGAAACGCCTCGCTCCCGGCGACCTCGACGCCGCCCTCACGACTGCCTTGGGAGAAAAATGAGATGACCGATGCGACACTGCCCTTCGCCGACCTGGAAAGGGTCTACGAGCATCTGGCCGAGACCCTGGACGAGCTGCCCGAGGAACAGGAGCGGCTGTTCCTGGCCCAACTGGCGCTGGCGCTGGCCCACCGCTTAGGCGACGTGGAACGGGTGATAGCGGCCATCGAAGAGGCGCGGCGTGGCGTGGAAGATACGTCTACGTGATACAACCGATCAGGTCGAGGCACTTTTGAGCCGCCGCAATAGGTCATCGATCATGCCGATCTTGGTCTCGGTCTCGCGGATCTGGGTGCGAAACGCCTCGCGCTTGTCCAGCAGCCGGGCTTCCAGTTGGTCGCAGAATGGTGGCTCGGGGCGGAAGCGCGGCATTGCCTCGCGGATCTCGTCGAGGCTGAACTCCAGCTCGCGGGCTCGTCGCACGAAGCGCAGCTCCGCCAGGGTCAGCTCGGTGTAGTCGCGATAGCCGTTATCGCGCCGCAGCGGCGGCGTGATCAGGCCGCGCTTCTCGTAGAAGCGAATGGTATCGCGGCCGAGCCCGCTGGCCCTTTCCAGTTCGCTGATCAGCATGAGAAAAACTCCTTGACTGTGGAGTCGGCTCTACACCTTACCATGGTTTGGCAAGCCCGCTCGGCGGTAGCCCCGACATGGCGAGGAGTCATCGAGATGGAACCCAGGATCGAGGAACGACAGGTGCAGGCCAGTGACGGCGTGGCCATTGCCGCACGTTTCGTCACGCCGACAAAGCCCACGGCCGCGGTGCTGATTGCCCCGGCCATGGGCGTGCCCCAGCGCTTCTATGCCCCCCTGGCGCAGTGGCTGGCGGGACAGGGGATGGCCGTGGCCACCTTCGACTACCGCGGCATGGGGGCGTCGCGCCCAACGCGGCTGAGCGGCTTTTCGACCACCATCATGGATTGGGCGCGCTATGACGCCGCAGCGATGCTCGAGGCGCTGGAGCGCCACGCGCCGGGAGTGCCGCTTCATTGGGTGGGCCACAGCCTAGGCGGGCAGATTCCGCCGCTGGTACCGGGGCACGAGCGACTCGAGCGCATCGTTACCGTGGCCTGTGGCAGCGGCTACTGGCGCGAGAACGCACCGGCGCTCAAACGGAGGGTGTGGCTGTTCTGGTTCGGCGCCGTGCCGCTGCTCACACCGCTGCTGGGCTATTTTCCCGGCAAACGGCTCAATATGGTCGGCGATCTGCCCCGCGGCGTGGTCGAGCAGTGGCGGCGCTGGTGCCTCGACCCGGAATACATGGTAGGAGCGGAGCCCGGCGTGCGTGAGCGTTTCGCTGCAGTGCGCTCGCACGTTGTATCGCTCTCCTTCAGCGACGATGACTTCATGTCGGCGCGCAACACCGAGTCGCTGCACGGCTTCTATGCCAACGCGCCGTGCACGCTACTACGCATTCGGCCGGAGGAGGCGGGTCTGGCTCGCATCGGTCACTTCGGTTTCTTTCGCGCCGAGCATGAGCAGGCGCTGTGGCAGCGCTACCTGCTGCCCGCGCTGCAAGATGCCGAGCCGGAAACTGCTGCAACGATGGAGGCACGAACGGCGACGAGACCGTGAGTCAGGCCGGCACTTCCTGTTCCAACAGCGCCGTTACCGCTTCGCCGACATGCCTGACCCCGGCTTCGACGGCGGGCGTCATCGCCGCGGCATAGTTCAGGCGCAGGCAGTGGCGGTACTTGCCCGAGGCCGAGAACAGCGAACCCGGGGTGACATGCAGCCCTTCGCCGACCAGTTGCTCCTTGAGGCGCACGCAATCGATATTTCCCGGCAGCTCCAGCCATAGCAGGAAGCCACCCTGTGGATAGCTGACCCCGGTACCGGCCGGGAAGTAGCGCATCACCCAATCGATCATGATGTCGCGATGCTGTCGGTACTGACGGATCATCTCGCGCAGGTGGCGCTCGTAATGGCCGTGCTGGACGAACTCCGCCACCGCCAACTGCGGCAGCGTGGCCGAGGCGCCGGTGGAGACGTACTTCATGTGCAGCACCTGGTCGCGATAACGCCCCGGCGCCATCCAGCCGACCCGAAGCCCAGGCACCAGCGTCTTGGAGAAGGCGCTGCACAGCAGCACCCGGCCATCGTCGTCGAAGCTCTTGAGGGTGCGCGGCCTGGGCGTGTCGAAGGAGAGGTCACCGTAGATGTCGTCCTCGACGATGGCCACGTCGAAGCGCTGGGCCAGCGCGACCAGGGCGCGCTTGCGCGCCTCGGGCATGGTATAGCCGAGCGGGTTGTTGCAGGTCGGCGTGACCTGGATCGCCTTGATCGGCCACTGTTCCAGTGCCAGCTCCAGCGCCTCCAGGCTGATGCCGCTGCGTGGGTCGGTGGGGATCTCCAGTGCCTTGAGCTTCTGCGCCTTGAGGATCTGCATGGTGCCGTAGAAACTCGGCGAGTCCACCGCCACCACGTCGCCGGGTTCGGTCAGGGTGCGCAGGGCGAGCGAGAGTGCCTCCTGGCAGCCGGTGGTGATCAGCACGTCGTCGGGATGCAGCAGGCAGCCCGACTTGTCGGCCTGTCGCACCACCTGCCGGCGCAGCTCGAGGCTGCCCTGCAGGCTGTCGTAGTTGAGCCCGTGGGCCGCCACGTGCCGATGTAGAGTACTCAGCTGGCGGTGCAAGGGGCGCAGGCTGGCGGCAGTGAGGTCGGGAATGCCGCGCCCCAGCATCAGCAGGCGGTCGTTCACCGGAGAGGAGGCGACCAGTTCCAGTACCTGATCCCACTGGGACACGTCCAGTGGACGTTGGGCGGGGCGCGATATCTTCGGTAGTACGCCCGGGGTTGGCCGGGGCAGCACATAGTAGCCCGAGCGCGGGCGCGCTTCTGCAAGGCCGGACTCCTCGAGCCGCCGATACGCCTCCTGAGCGGTGGAGACGCTGACGCCCAACTCGCGGCATAGCGCACGCACGGAGGGCAACCGATCGCCGATACGATATTGGCCCTGCTCGATGCGTTGGGTCAGGGTCTGCGCTACTTGGTCGTAACGCTTCATGACAGTTTCATCGATCTGTTTCCTTCTTCGATACAGAAGGCGCGGAGGTGAGCGATACAGTAGCAGGATAGTCTCATCTGTATCGTAAAACTAATTTTATTCTGAATCTGTATGGATTTTTCGCATGGCCATAGCCTGTCAGAACCCACCGACAGGAGATGCCGCCATGATTTTCAAACGCCTTTTCCGTCTGCCCCGCTTGATCAGGGAGCAGCAGCAGCGCCATCGTACCCGCTGCGATCTGCGCCATCTGGACGACCGTCTGCTGGCCGACATCGGGCTGGATCGGGACACCGTCAAGCGTGAGGTGAGCAAACCGTTCTGGCGATAATAGCCGGCACGACGCGGGAACCCGGGGCGGCGCGAGAAACCTAAGAGTAAGCAGACGAGCGACCCGGCAGCCAAGGAGGAGTCAGCCATGATCGAGATTCTGCCTGCCCCCGAGTATGTGGCGGCGTTCCGTATAACCGGCACGCTGCACAGTGCGGACTACGACGTATTGATCCCTGCCATCGAGTCGAAGCTCGAGTACAACGAGCATATCGGCGTGCTGGCGGACATGACCGACTTCGACCACATGACGGCCGGTGCCCTGCTGCGTGACCTGGCCTACGCCATGAGCAAGCTGGGCGAGTACCACCGCTTCAAGCGTGCCGCAGTGATTGCCGACAAGCGCTGGATCGAGACCACCACCAAGTTGGCCGGCAAACTGTTTCCCAATACCGAAGCGCGTCTCTTCCATTCAGGTGAGCTGGAGGAGGCCATGCGCTGGGTCGCCGGCTTTCGCAGCGACCTGATCAACGGTGGGCTATGACAACGCTGTGGCCGCCTCCTGCTCACTGTGCCACTGGCGCAGCAGCCAGGCGAAGACCAGCCCCAGGGCGAGCAGCCACAGCCCGGCGGCGATCAGCAGCCACGCGCTGCCGGCCAAGCGCAGCACCAGCCCGCCGAGGCTGACCCCCACCGACTGGCCGAGGAACAGGCAGCCCGCGAACACCGCCATGGCGGTACCACGCATGGCGGGCGCCATCTGGGTGGCGTTGATCTGCAGCGTGCTGTGCATCATGTAGAAGCCGAGGCCGGCGCAGAAAGCGCCGGCAGCGGCCAGGGCAGGCTGCGGCGCCAGCGCCAGCCCGATGAAGCCGAGCCCCATCAGCATGCCGCCGCCCGCGGCCAGGCCCGGCTCACCCAATCGAGCCACCAGCGTTCGCGCCAGGGCCGCGAAGATCAGCCCGCCCACGCCGAACAGCGCGACCATCAACCCGGCCTGGGTCAGCGAGACTTCCAGCCGGGTATAGAGGTGGCTGGCGACGAACGCCAGGGCACCGAAGGCGGCGATACCTTCGAGAAATACCAGTGCCAGGATACGCCGGGCACGGGCTATCAGCACCACTTCCCGAATCCGCGAGAAGAAGGCGATGCGCCCAGGAGCCCCCTTGGCCGGCGACAGCTCGGGACGTTGGCGGAGCGTCGCCAGCAGCAGCCCGCCCGCGGCGAGGAACAACAGCATCAGCAGGCCGAACGCCGTTTGCCAGCCCAGCGTATCGGCCAGGAAGCCACCCGCGACCTGGCCGCTGATCAGCCCCAGCACAGCGCCTGAGAGCATGTGCGCCAGCGTCACCTGGCGCTGCTCGTAGGAGACGTTGTCGCCGACCCAGGCCATGGAGAGCGGGATGATCGCCGCGGCAGTGGCACCATTGAGCGTGCGGAAGGCCAGCAGCAAAGGCAGTGACTCGGCCAGCGCCGAGCCCAGCGCGCCCAGGGCACAGGCCAGGGTGGCCAGGCCGATCACCCGCAGGGTGCCGAAGCGATCGCCCATCGGGCCGTAGGCGAGCTGCATCAAGCCGTAGGCGATGGCGAACAGGGTGATATTCTGCGCCACCTCGGCCACCGGCCGCTCGAAGGCTTGTGACAGCGCCGGCAGCATGGCATCGGTGACGCGCATCGAGGCCATGCTGGCGAAACCGGCCAGGGCCAGCAGCAGGATGACGAGGCGGGGAGGGGCGGTGTCGCTCATCGCTAGGAGCGTGCCTGGCTGGCGGCGGCTGCCTGGCTGGCCGGACGTACCAGCAACAGGTAAGCCACCAGGGAGAGCACGCCACCGAGGCCGATGGAGAGGGCCATGGTCAGCGAGGTGCCGTCATGAAACCGGCCGACCAGCGCCCCGCCAAGGGCGGCGATGGTCATCTGCAGGAAGCCGAACAGCGAGGAGGCCGAACCGGCACACTGCGGGTTGGGCGCCAGCGCCCCGGACATGCTCTGAGGCATCACGATACCGAAGCCGACCAGGAACAGGATATGCGGACCGATCACTGCCCACGGCGTGTAGACACCTGCCGTCGCGAGACCCGCCATGATCGTACCGGCCAGGGCGCAGATCGCCGTAGCCAGCAGCAGCAGACGATCGCGCCCCAGGCGATGACTGTAACGGCCGCTGACCAGAGTGCCGCTGAAGAAGCCGGCGACGATCAGGGTGAAGCCGATCCCGTAGCCGAAGGGCGACATGCCCATGAATTCGATCAGCACGAAGGATGAACCGGAGAGAAACGCGAACAGGCCGGCGAAGCCGCTGGCGTTGACCAGCGTATAGCCCATGAAGGCGCGCTGGCCGAGCAGCATGCGGTAGTTGCGTAGGATGGTGGCAGGATGCACCGACTGGCGATTCTCCTGCGCCAGCGGCTCCGGCATGAGAAAGGCGAGGACCAGTAGCATTGTCGCAGCGTAAACCGTCAGCAGCAGGAAGATCGATTCCCAGCCGAAAAACAGCAGCAGCCCCGCGCCGACGATGGGTGCCAGCGCCGGTGCCAGCGCCGTGACGCTGGCCATATAGGAGAGCATACGCCCGGCCTCGATGGGGCCGTAGATGTCGCGCACCGCGGCGCGCCCCAGCACAGGGCCGGCGGCACCGCCCAGCGCTTGAAGGAAACGCCCGGCCAATAACCACTCGATGCTGGGAGCGAAGGCGCACAGCAGGCTTGCCAGCAGGAACAGGCCGAAGCCGGCGATCATGACCGGCTTGCGGCCGAAGCGATCGGAAATCGGGCCGCAGAACAGCTGGGCCACGGCGAAGCCAGCCATGTACAGGCTCAGTGTCAGCTGAATCTGATCGGGGCCGGTGTCGAGCGCCTCGGCCATTGCCGGCATGGCGGGGAGGTACATGTCGGTCGCCAGCGGGCCCAGCGCGGTCAGCGCCGCGAGGGTAATCACCGTAGCGGGGGACTTCAGCCTCAGCACATCGATGTCTCCAGGAGAAAGGCATTCAACAACCGTCAGGCGCATTTCCCACCGTTCACGACTGGAAGTGGCACTATTCGTTAGCCTGCTTATTGTAGCTGAAATGATTCGCGGTTGCTCTGCTCTCTCGCAAATGATTTCAATTGAAACCATAACACAGGTCGTGCGCGGCTCATGATGGGAAACGGCAGGAAGGGGAAATTAGCGCCACACGATGAGATAAGCGTGCCGCAGGGGGCGCGGATGCCAAGAGGAGCGAACCCGCTCCCCTTGGCTTTCCAGCGTTTTTACCGTTAGTTCGATTCGCTATCCGTCGCGTCTTCATCCTCCTGGCTGTCGAGCGCCGAGCTATTCGAGTCGGCGCTTTCGGTGCTTCCGGTGCCTTCGGAATCGGTCGCGTCCCGATTATTCCTCTGCGTGCTGGCCGGGCCCTGCGAGTTGGCCCCTTGGCTCTGGTTCGAGGAGTCCTGACGGTTGCCACCCGAGAAGCCGCCTTGGTCGCTCTGCTCGTTCTGGCCCTCTTTGAGCCCTTCTACGAAGCCTTGGCGATAGCCTCTGATGGCGCCTTCCTGGAGGCCTTCCATTTTGCCTTCCATATAGCCCTGCATGAAGAGATGGTGGGCTTGCTGGTCATCCTGCTGGCCACGATTGTCGGAACCACGTTGTTGCCGGTCATCCCATGGTGGGCTTTGCCGGTCGCGCTCATCTCCGAAACGTTCGCCCTGGTACTGCTGGCGGGTGCGATCGTCCCAGTGGCCACCCTGATCTCGACCGTAGTTGCTATCGTCGCGGTAGTTTTGGCGATCCCGATCGTCCCGCATCCGGCTGTCGCCCCGGTACTGCTGACGCTCGCGGTCGTCCCAGGTCGAGCCTTGCTGCCTGTCGTAACCGCGGTCATTCCTGCCTTGTTGGCCGCTCCGGTCGTCCCACTGCTGGCTGCTCTGGTAGGACTGCCGGTCATCGTAGCCGTAGCCGCCTTGGCCCTCCATTGGCTGTGCCCAGGCCATGTTCGATGCGAGGGCGGTGGAGACCGCAGCGGTAAGAAGCATCCTTTTAAACATGTTTCCTCCGATGAATTCGTATGTGCAAAGGTCGCCATGGTGGCAGCACAGCCCAAATCCATCATGAACTGTGCCGCCTGTTCAGCTGCCGATTTCAATTGGAGCGATAGCGATCCTGGCCGCGCCAGCCATCATCCTGCCGGCCCTGGTTGAACTGGCCCTGGTTGCGGTCGTCCCAGCGATCATCCTGCCGGCCCTGGTTGAACTGGCCCTGGTTGCGGTCGTCCCAGCGGTCGTCCTGGCGGCCCTGGTTGTACTGGCTGCGGTCGTCCCAGCGGTCGTCCTGGCGGCCCTGGTTGAACTGGCCCTGGTTGCGGTCGTCCCAGCGGTCGTCCTGACGGCCCTGGTTGTACTGGCCCTGGTTGCGGTCGTCCCAGCGGTCGTCCTGACGGCCCTGGTTGTACTGGCTGCGGTCGTCCCAGCGATCATCCTGGCGGCCCTGGTTGTACTGGCCTTGGTTGCGGTCATCCCAGCGATCGTCCTGACGGCCCTGGTTGTACTGGCCTTGGTTGCGGTCATCCCAGCGATCGTCCTGACGGCCCTGGTTGTACTGGTTGCGATCGTCCCAGCGATCATCCTGGTAACGCTGGCTCTGGTCGTACGGGTTGCGGTCGTCCCAGCGATTGTCTTGGCCCTGCTGCTGGTAGCGTTGGGTTTCATTCCACTGATTGCCTTGGTTCGATTGCTGCGCCAAGGCGGCGCCACTCGTCGCCAGCGCAGCCGATACGGCAGTTGTAATTAGCAGCTTTTTAAACATTTCTAACTCCTTTAGAAGTTGTTTAATGAAAGCGCGTTGGTTTTCAGGCATGCCAAGTCGGTGTGGGTAAACAAGGCATGCAACAGTTAAGCTAGCCGCCAACTTCGTAAGGGAGAAAAAATGAAAAGTGTTTATTTGTGGTCTTTTGTTTGGTTTTGATGGGTTACTAGATCCCTACACCACATAAGTGCGAGCTTTTTAATGAAAGTAATTAAAAAGCGCTCGGTCCTGAAAACCAAACCGCCCCCAACCATCTCCGAACGGTTGGGGGCGGTTCGTCACCGCATGCTAGATTATCGCTGGGATCAGCCCGCGTCCGGCTGCTCGCCCGGAGCGGCCTTGGCAAAGGCTTCCAGCTCGCGGCAGCGTCCCGTGATACGTTGCAGAGTTGGATACGGCGAGAGATCACATTCGAATCGCTCGGCGTTGAATACCTGCGGTACCAGGCAGATGTCGGCCAGAGTCGGGCTGTCGCCGTGGCAGAACGTGCCGGTGCCGGCCTCGTTCGCCAACCGCGCCTCCAGGGCGGAGAAACCCTCGGCGATCCAGTGGCGGTACCAGGCCACTTTGGCCTCGTCGTCCAGCTTCAGCTCGTGTACCAGGTACTTGAGTACCTTGAGGTTGTTGAGCGGGTGAATCTCGCAGGCGACGAGCTGGGCCAGCGAGCGCACCCGCGCGCGACCCTCGGCATCGGCCGGCAGCAGCGCCGGCTCGGGGTGGCATTCGTCGAGGTACTCGCAGATCGCCAGCGACTGGGTCAGCTGCGTGCCGTCGTCGGTCTCGAGTATCGGTACCAGCCCCTGGGGATTGCGGGCGAGGTTGTCCTCGCCGCGCTGCTCGCCCTTGACCAGATTGACCGGGACCTGGTCGTACGACAGGCCCTTGAGGTTGAGCGCGATGCGCACCCGATACGCCGCCGAGGAGCGGAAGTAACCGTACAGTGTGGTCATGCTTGCCTCTCCCTGGCCGTCACTTGGGCTGGTATTTCACCACCTGCTGATCGATGGCACCGAAGATGCTGTTGCCCTGACGGTCGAACATCTCGATGCGTACCCGATCGCCGAAGCGCATGAAGGGTGTCTTCGCCGCGCCGTGCAGGATCTGCTCCACCATACGCACCTCGGCCAGGCAGCTGTAGCCCACGCCACCGTCGGCGACCGGCTTTCCGGGGCCACCATCGGGATCGGGATTGGAGACGGTGCCCGAACCGACCACGGCACCGGCGCCCAGGTAGCGGGTGCGCGCAGCATGGGCGACCAGCTGCGGGAAGCTGAAGATCATGTCCGGCCCGGCTTCCGGCTCGCCGAATTTCTCGCCGTTGAGGTGTACGGTGAGCGGCAGGTGGACCTTGCCCTCCTGCCAGGCGTCGCCCAACTCGTCCGGCGTGACGCAGACCGGCGAGAAGGCGGAGGCCGGCTTGGCCTGGAAGAAACCGAAGCCCTTGGCCAGCTCACCGGGGATCAGGCCGCGCAGGCTGACGTCGTTGACCAGCATGATCAGCTTGATGTGGCCGGCGGCCTGCTCGGGTGTCACCGCCATGGGCACGTCGTCGGTGATAACCGCGATCTCGCCTTCGAAATCGATGCCGTGCTCCTCGCTGACCGCCTCGATGTCCTCGGTGGGGGCCAGGAACTTGTCGCCGCCGCCCTGGTACATCAGCGGGTCGGTCCAGAAGGTCTCGGGCATCTCGGCGTTGCGCGCCTGGCGTACCAGCTTGACGTGGTTGAGGTAGGCGGAGCCGTCGGCCCAGTGGTAACTGCGCGGCAGCGGCGAGTGCAGCTGGTTCTGGTCGAGCGTGAAGGCGCCCGCGGCGCTGCCGTCGTTGAGTTCGGCATAGCGCGCTTCGAGCTTTGGGCTCACGGCATCCCAGTTCTCGATGGCCTGCTGCAGGGTGACAGCGATGTCGGCGGCGGAGACGGCCTGGCTCAGGTCGCGCGAAACCACCAGCAGTTCGCCATCGCGGCCGTTCTTGAGGGTAGCGAGTTTCATCGTCGTAGAATCCTTTTCGTCAGCAGTTTATTGAGCTCAAGGCTGTTTCGGATCGAAGTGCGAGCGCAGCGTCGACCACACGTCGACGTAGTCGCGCTGGCGAATATCCGCGTTCAGCGCTGCCTCGGTGGGATGGTAGACGTAGCGGCTCTCGAACATGAAGGCCAGGGTCGCATCCAGGCGCTGCGGTGTCAGCTCGGCGTTCGAGGCCTTCTCGAAGGTGTCGGCGTCGGGGCCGTGAGGCGACATGCAGTTGTGCAGGCTGGCCCCGCCGGGCAGGAAGCCCTCGGCCTTGGCGTCGTACTCGCCGTGGATCAGGCCCATGAATTCGCTCATTAGGTTGCGGTGGAAGTAGGGCGGGCGGAAGGTGTTCTCGGCCACCATCCAGCGCGGCGGGAAGATCACGAAGTCGATGTTGGCCATGCCCGGCGTGTCGGAGCCCGAGGTCAGCACGGTGAAAATCGAGGGGTCGGGATGGTCGAAGCTCACCGTGTTGATGGTATTGAAGCGCGCCAGGTCGTACTTGTAGGGCGCATAGTTGCCGTGCCAGGCCACCACGTCGAGCGGCGAGTGGCCGAGCCTGGTCGCCCAGAAGCGGCCGGAGAACTTGGCCACCAGCTCGAAATCGCCCTCGAGGTCTTCGAAGGCCGCCATCGGGCTTTCGAAGTCGCGCGGGTTGGCCAGGCCGTTGGCGCCGATCGGGCCGAGGCCGGGGAGTTCCAGCGGGCTGCCGTAGTTCTCGCAGATGTAGCCGCGGGCGGCATCGCTGCCTTGGGCCAGGCGCACCTGGAACTTCATGCCCCGGGGGATGACGGCGATCTCGCCGCCTTTGACCTCGAGCTCGCCGAGCTCGGTGCGCAGGCGCAGACTGCCCTGCTGCGGCACGATCAGCAGCTCACCGTCGGCGTTGTAGAAGAAGCGCTCGGTCATGTCGCGGTTGAAGGCATAGACGTGCACGCCGCAGCCGGCCTGGGTGCCCGCATCGCCGTTGACCGCGATGGTCAATAGGCCGTCGACGAAGTCGGTGGGCTCGGCGGGCATCGGCAGCGGGTCCCAGCGCATCTGGTTGGGATCGGCGGCAGGCTTGGCCAACGGCGCGGTGGCCACGCGATTCTCGCCCAGCGGGCGGTACTCGCTCTGCACCACCGAAGGCCGGATGCGGTAGAGCCAGCTGCGCAGGTTTGCGTGTCGCGGCGCGGTGAAGGCCGAGCCGGTGAGCTGCTCGGCGTAGAGGCCATAGGCGCACTTCTGCGGTGAGTTCTGTCCTACCGGCAGGGCGCCGGGCAGCGCCTCGCTAGCGAAGTGGTTGCGAAAGCCGCTCTGGTATTCGAGTGTCTCGTTCGTCATGGAAGATCCCTCTTGTTACTTGCCTGTTTGCCTGTCTGGGGATGCCGTGCCGGCGATGGCCAGGGCCTCTTCGAGGACCTGCTGGTCGCCGATATGGTTGGCCAGCAGCAGGATCAGCCGGGCGTTGATGCGTTCGCTCTCTTCTTCGCTGCATTCGCGATGCAGATCGGTCAGCGCAGCGTAGAAGGCATCCGGGTCGGTGAAGTTGGGGTTGAGCTCAAGCTGGGGCATGGCGACTCTCCTCGGCATCTAGGTGGCGGCCCAGGGCACGCGCCAGCGCTGCTTCGACGGCAGCGGCCGAAACCTCCTTCCAACGTGCAGTGACGTGCTGGTCGGGACGGATCAGGTAACCGATGCCGCCGGTCAGACCGTAGCGCTCACCCACCAGCGCCTCGGCGTCCTCGATCAGTGTGCTGCGCGACAGCGCGGCGAGCGCGTGGGGCGCCGGCCCGACGATCAGTACCTCGAAATCGGCATGGCGTTCGAACAGTGGCTCGAGCTCGGCCTTGAGCACCTCGGCCCGAGCGCTGTCGACGCGGCCGTCGAGCAGCAGCACGAAGCGATCACCCAACTGGTTGAGCAACCAGGCAGGCTTGCCTGCCAGCCGCACCGGGGCATCCTTGGCCGGGCTGCCGGGGCGTAGCTCGAGCGGCAGGCCCTCGGTCTCGTGACCGTTGAGCGGCGAGCCGTCGTAGCGGCACGGCATCGACAGTCGGCCGCTGTTGACCAGGCGGCGGGCAAAGGGGTAGTGCTCCGCCAGTTCCAGGGTGGTGTCACGAAACAGCCGGCTGACGCGGCTCTTGGGCGTGATGAAATCGGTGGCGCGGGTCGAGTTGAGGATGTTCTCGGCGGCACCGTGTTGGCGCTCGTCGTTGTAGGTGGCGAGCAGCGCCTGGGGGGCCTGTCCCTTGAGCACCCGGGCCAGCTTCCACGCCAGGTTTTCGGTGCTCTGCAGCGCGCCGTTGGCGCCGCGGGCGCCGAAGGGCGAGACCTGATGGGCGGCGTCGCCCATGAAGAACACGCGCTGATGGATATAGTCGTCCATCTTGCGGCAGCGGAAGGTGTAGACGCTGGCCCACTCTAGCTCGAACTCGACGTCCTCGCCGAGCATCGCCTGCACCCGTGGGCGAATGTTCTCCTCCTTCTTCTCCTCCTCCGGGTCGGCATCCCAACCCAGCTGAAAGTCGATGCGCCAGACGTTGTCCGGCTGGCGATGCAGCAGCACCGACTGGTTGGGGTGGAAGGGCGGATCGAACCAGAACCAGCGCTCGGTGGGGAAATCCGCCTTCATGATCACGTCGGCGATCAGGAAGTGGTCCTGGAATATCTGGCCGCGGCTCTCCAGGCCGAGCATGTCGCGGATCTTGCTGTTGGCGCCGTCGGCCACCAGCAGGTAGTCGCAGCTCAGGCGGTAATTGCCATCTTCGGTGGTGACCAGCACGGCACTCTGCTCGGGGCGGCTGTCGACCTCGATCACCTTGTGTTTCCAGCGCAGGTCGATCAGTTCACCGAGCGCGTCGGCGCGGTCGACCAGGTACTCCTCGAAATAGTACTGCTGCAGGTTGATGAAGGCCGGCATGCGGTGGCCCTCCTCCGGCAACAGGTCGAAGTCGTAGACCTCGCGCTCCTGGAAGAACACGCGTCCACGCTGCCAGGTCACGCCCTTGTCGACCATCGGCTGGGCGCAGCCCAGGCGATCGAGGATCTCCAGCGTACGCTTGGCGAAGCAGATCGCCCGCGAGCCGACGCTGACGGTGTTATTGTCATCGAGCACCACGCTCTCGACGCCCTGCTGGGCCAGGTCGATGGCCATGGCCAGGCCGGTGGGGCCGGCACCGACGATCACCACCGGGCAGTGGCGGACGTCGCCGCGGTCGAGCTCCGACGGGCGTCGATACGGGTAGACGGGATTGTTGTAGGTAGTCGGCATGCTTCCTCCGGCCGGGGCAGGCCGACCCTCGGTGTCGACCTGCGCCGGCGCCGCTCGCCAAGTACGGCGTCGGCAAGGTTGTCGTAGCGTTACTGGTTCTCGACGGCTTCCTGCAGCGAGTGCCACATCTCGGTGTCGCGCTCGGCGGTCCAGATGCGTGGGTCGGGGTATTCCCCGCCGGCTTCGTCATAGCAGCGGGTGATGTCGAACGGCAGGCAGTGATCGAAGATTACCCAGTGGCCGTATTTGGGCTTGAGCTTGGCATAGGTCTCGGAGTAGCACTCGGAGAGCGACTTGCCGGCGGCCTTGCCCGCCTTGACGCTTTCGTACATGTCGGCGAGGAAGTCGCGGGTGCCCTGGATCGCTTCCTGGCACTGCTCGGGGGTCTGCAGCGCCTCGCCGCGGCCCGGTACCAGCTTCTGCGGGGCCATCGCCTGCAGGCGGTCGAGGGTGGCGGGCCAATATTCGTGATAGGCGTCGCCGGTGTAGGGGGTGGCGCCGTACTCGACCAGGTCGCCGGAGAACATCACCTTCTCCTCAGGCAGCCAGACAATGGTGTCGCCCTTGGTGTGGCCGCGGCCGAGGTGGATGATGCGCACCTCGCGCTTGCCCATGTACACCGTCAGCTCCTGCTGGAACACGATGTTGGGCCAGGTCAGGCCGGGCACCGAGTCGACGCCCTGGAACAGGCGCGGAAAGCGACCGACCTCGGATTCGTAGTCCTGCTGGCCGCGCTCGACGATCAGGTCATAGGTATGCTGGCTGGCGTAGATGTTCTCGGCATCGTAGGCCGAGGCGCCGAGCACGCGCACGGCATGGTAGTGGGTCAGCACGACGTGCTTGATCGGCAGGTCGGTCACTTCGCGGATGCGGCGAATCACGTCCTGGGCCATGATCGGTGTGGCCTGGGTGTCGATCACCATCACGCTGTCGTCGCCGATGACGATGCCTGTATTGGGATCGCCCTCGGCGGTGTAGGCGTACAGACCTTCCGCCAGCTTGGTGAAGCTGATCTGCTTCTCTTCGGTATCGGCGTGGGAAGCGAATTTCTTGCTCATGGTTCCTCCGGGGTCGTCAGGGCGCGTCACACTGAGGACGCACTGGCCAGATTACGGTCCGTGGTAGATCGGGAATGGCTGCAGCATAGTTGTAATTGAAACTATAAGTCCAGCAATCCACGGACCAATCGGTGAGGCAAGAGCGGCCGAACTGGCCAAAACTTGTCTGAGATCAAAGATTTCAGGAGGAAATTATACCTAAGTCTAGTGCCAGTTAGCGCCAAATTAGTTGCAGGGGAGATTAACTGACGGCATGGTGAACAGCGTGAAACGACAGGCTGCCGCGCTCTTGCTTCCACTCCGGCGAGCGCTCAGCCGCGATACAACAATGCAGGTACACAACGTGGCGCGAGCACGCCTCCCGTGACGACCCAGGAGCACGCAATGAAGAATACCAATCGCCTCATGATCGGCGCCGTGGCGGCGCTAAGCCTTGGCTTCGGCACGTCGGCCATGGCCGAGACCACTATCAACGTCAGCAGCTGGGGTGGGCCCAACCATGGCATCAACACCATCGTCTGGCCCACCTGGAAGGCATGGATCGAGGAAGCCACCGAGGGTCGGGTGACGCTGCAGGTCACCGAGGATCTCGGCCCGCCCAATGCGCAGATGGCGCTGGTGGCCGATGGGGTGGCGGATGCCAGCTGGATCTTCCACGGTCACATGCCGGGCCGCTTCGAGCTGACCAAGCTGCCGGAATTCCCCACTTTTAAGGAGTTCTCTTCCGAAGCCGCCTCGTCCGCCTACTGGACTACCTTCCAGGAGCATCTCGCCCAGGGCGAAGAGCACCGCGGCCTGGAGGTGATGGCCGTCGGGGTGCACGGCCCGGGTCAGATCTTCTCTGCCGACCAGGTGGAAACCTTTGACCAGCTCGAGGGCAAGCGATTGCGCACCGGGGGCGGCCTGATGAGCGACCTGGCGGATGCCATCGGCGTGACCGGCGTGGCGCTGCCGCCCACCGGCGTCTACGAGGCCGCCTCCCAGGGCGTCATCGACGGCGCCATGCTGACCCTCGAGGGGCTGCGCAGTTTCCGCGTCGCCGAGGTGCTGCCGAACACCCTGACGGTGGACGGCGGTTTCTATCGCGGCAGCTTCGCCATCATCATGAATCCCATGATCTGGGATGAAGTCTCGGCGGAAGATCGCGAGGCCATCGAGAGCGTATCGGGCGAGCAGCTTTCCCGCCTGTTCGGCTATATGATGGATGTCTCCGACGAGCGGGGCGTCGAGTTTGCCGAGGAGCTGGGCAATACCTTCACCCAGGCCTCCGAAGAGGACATTGCCATGCTCCGCGAGGTGAGTGACGAGCTGATCGAAACGTGGGCCGACAAGGTCAGCCGCGGCGAGGTCGACGCCCGTGAGGCGCTGAGCTTCTTCCGCGACCAGCTCGACGTGGCGGCCGAGGAAGAGAGCATCGCGTCTCGCGTGGTGCAGCAGTAATCCAGCAGGAGCCCGTCATGACCAGCCTGTCGACCCGTTGGCAACGTGTTGGCCGTGTCATGCAGTTGACGCTGGAGGGGGTGGCCGGTGCCACCCTCTTCGCCATGATGCTGCTGACCACGGCGGACGTCGCCGGCCGTTTCTTCTTCAATTCGCCGATTCTCGGCACCGTCGAGCTGACCCAGCTGATGCTGGCGGCGCTGGTGTTCCTGTCGCTGCCGGTGGTGTGCTGGCGCGAGGAGCACGTCAGCGTCGACCTGCTCGATACGATCTTTCCCGCGCGCCTGATCTGGATTCGCCAGGTGCTGGTCAATCTGGTGGTCACCGCCGCGCTGTGGGTCATGGCCAGCCGCGTCTGGGCCCTGGGGGGGCGCGCCTTCGCGTGGGGTGACGTGACCGAGTTCCTGCGCATCCCGATCGGCTACCTGATCTACCTGATGGCAGTGATGCTGGCCGTTTCCGCTCTGCTGACCCTGCTGCGTGCGGTGCGCTATCTGCTCGAGGGCGTCGGTGTGGTCGAACGGGGCGGCCCACTCAGCCCCGAGAAAAACCCGGGAGGTGACCAGTGATCGAAGCACTCTACGGGTTCGCCGCCCTGCTGATCCTGGCCTTCCTGCGCGTGCCGCTGGCCTTCGCCATGGGTATCGTCGGTTTCGTCGGCTTTTATTATCTCACCGGCAACTGGAGCGCCGCCGAATCGATGGCCGCACGGCGGGTGATCGACACCGCCATGGACTACGGCCTGTCGGTGATCCCGCTGTTCATCCTGATGGGCAACCTGGTCTCCCACGCCGGTCTCTCGGATGCACTGTTTCGCGCCTCCAACGGCTTCCTCGGCCATCGCAAGGGCGGCCAGGCTATGGCCACCATCGTCGCCTGCGGCGGCTTCAGCGCCATCTGCGGCTCGAGCCTGGCCACCTGCGCGACCATGGGGCGGGTGGCCATGCCGCAGATGCGCAAGTACGGCTACAAGGACACCCTGGCCTCGGCCTCCATCGCCGCCGGCGGCACGCTCGGCATCCTGATCCCGCCCAGCGTAATGCTGGTGATCTACGGCATCCTCACCGAGACCAGCATCCGCGAACTGTTCGCCGCCGGCTTCATTCCCGGCATCCTGGGCATCGTGCTCTACCTGGGCTCGGTGAAATGGGTGATGTGGCGCGACCCCGACGCCGGTCCGGCCGGGGAAAGGATCGAGTGGCCCGAACGCCTCAAGGCGCTGAAGAGCGTGGGCGACACCCTGGCGCTGTTCGTGCTGGTGATCGGCGGCATCTACCTCGGCGTGTTTACCCCCACCGAAGCGGCCGGCATCGGCGCCATGGGCGCCTTCCTCATCGCCCTGTGGCGCCGTGCGCTGACGCCGCAGGTGCTGATGAACGTGCTGATGGACACCGTGCGCACCACCGCCATGCTGTTCGCCGTGGTGCTCACCGCGCTGATCTTCGCCAACTTCATCAACCGCGCCGGGCTGCCCAGCGACCTGCTGGCCTTCGTCAACGGGCTCGACATCGCGCCGTTCCTGGTGATCCTGGTAATACTGGCCATCTACGTATTGCTCGGCTGCGTGTTCGAAAGCATGTCGATGCTGCTGCTCACCGTGCCGGTGTTCTTCCCGGTGGTGGCGGGGCTCGGCTTCGACCTGGTGTGGTTCGGCATCCTGGTGGTGATCGTGATCGAAATCAGCCTGATCACGCCGCCGGTGGGGATGAACGTGTTCGTGCTGCGGGCGGTGCTGCCAGACGTGAGCACGGGCACGATCTTTCGCGGTGTGACACCGTTCTGGGTGGCGGGCATGGCGCGTGCATTGCTGGTACTGGTGTTCCCGGGTATCGTGCTGTTCCTGCCGCAACTGCTCTATTGAACGCTGCCAAGCGTAGGTGAGGAGTCTCGAGAGATGAACACGGAAGAACGCCAGGCCAGCCTCGCCAGGGAGGGCGACGAGAGCCTGGCCGAACCACCGACCAAGCAGGAGCTGGATCTCAACCAGTTCCTGCCCTACCGGCTCAACAGCCTGGCCGATCGCATCAGCCAGGCGCTGGCCGAGCTCTACGAGGAGCGCTACCAGCTCAATATCGCGCAGTGGCGGGTGCTGGCCTGGCTCAGCCACTGCGACGAGCTGACGGCGAAGAAAGTCTGCACGTATACCAACATGGACAAGGCCCGCGTCTCGCGGGCGATCCAGGCACTGGAGGAGCGGGGGCTGATCCGACGTACGCCGGCCCCCGAGGATCAGCGCCAGCAGGATCTCCATCTGACCGCTGCCGGCCGGGCGCTGCTGGCCAAGCTGATCCCCGAGGCCCAGGCCTGGGAGGCAGAGCTGGTGGCGACCCTCACCGCCGGCGAGTATCGCGACCTGCTCAACGTGATGCGCAAGCTGGAGCGGCAGCTGGAGCGGATTGGCTGAGGGCAACGAGAAAGAGCGCGAGGACGGCAAGCGAGGCGCAGTTCACGCTTCCGCAGCCTGCTGCTGGGCGCTAGGAACATGGCCACCAAGGCGGGCGGTGATCTCGGCGGCGGTCTCGCGCACCAGCTCACCCAGTTCGAGCAGTCGCGCTTCGGGAATACGCGCTACCGGCCCCGACACCGAGATTGCCGCCAACGGGGTGCCGTGCTGATCATGCACGCAAGCAGCTACGCAGTGCAGGCCGATGGCATGCTCCTCGCGGTCGCAGGCGAAGCCTTGTTGACGCACCTCGGCAAGGTTGGCGCGCAGCGTCTCCGGGGTGTGCAGGGTATTCTCGGTGACCCGCTCGAGACCGCGTTCGGCCAGTACCCGTTCGAACTCGTCGTCGGGCAGCCAGGCCATCAGCGCCTTGCCCACACCCGAGGCATGCAGCGGTGCGCGTGAACCGAGCCGGGTAATCATGCGCATCATCTGCGGCGATTCGCTCTGGGCCAGGAACACGGCCCTGGCGCCGTCGCGAATGCCCAGGTTGGCGGTCTCGCCGGTCTGGGCAGTCAAGCGGCGCAGGAAGGGCCGGCTGGTGGCGACGAAGTCGCGCGCCTCGAGGAAGCTGTTGCCGATGCGGAAGGTCTTGACGTCGATCTTCCACACGCCGAGTTCGCCGTCCTGGGTGACGAAGCCTTGGCCCTGCAGCGCCTGCAACAGGCGGTGAGTGGTAGAGGGCGCCAGATCGACCATCTCGGCCAGTTCGGACAGCGCCAGACCGCCCGGGGTGGCCGCCAGCCGCTCGAGCAGATTGAGCCCGCGCACCAGCGACTGGCTGTGACCGCTGGCGCTCTTGCCGGGGCCGGGTGGGCGCCCCGCCGTTCTACGTTTGACTTCACTCACCTGCGTATTCCTCTACGAATGGTCTGGCGGACCTTTCTGCGAAGGTCAGCGACAGGATACCGCCTCGCTGCCGGCTTGTCTCGATTGCGGAAATGCCTTCCACACTTCTTGTGCGCAGCTCACTTACCTCTTACCGGGAACGCTGGACAAATTCGCGAGCGTTTCGCTCGCGCAGGCATTTGCTGTGTTCCCTCAGCGATGGCGCCACTGGGGTGGCCGCTTGCCGACAAAGGCATCGATGCCTTCGGCCACGTCCTCGGCGAGCATGTTGCAGGCCATGGTTTCGCCGGCGAAGGCGTAGGCTTCGTTCAGCGGCATCTGCAGTTGGCGCTGGAACAACGCCTTGCCGGTACGCAGCGCCACGCGGCTCTTGGCGCAGAGGCTGGCGGTAAGTTCGGCGAGCGCCTCGTCCAGTGTCGCGTCGTCGGCCACGCGATTGATCAGCCCCCATTCGAGTGCCTGGTCGGCGTCGATGAACTCGCCGGTGAACAGCATTTCCATGGCGCGTTTGCGGCCGATGCTTCGCGACAGCGCCACTGCAGGCGTCGAGCAGAACAGCCCAACGTTGATGCCCGACACCGCGAAGCGAGCCGACCTGGCTGCAACCGCCAGGTCACAGCTGGCCACCAGCTGGCAGCCGGCGGCGGTGGCCAGCCCCTGGACCCGGGCGATTACCGGCACCGGCAGGTGGACGATGCGCTGCATGATCTCGCCGCAGCGAGCAAACAGCTCCTGGTAATAGGCCTTGTCGGGGTTGGCGCGCATCTCCTTGAGGTCGTGCCCGGCGCAGAAGGCGCGCCCCTCGGCGGCGATGACCACGCAGTGTATCGAGTCATCGTTGGCCAGGCGGGCAAGCTCGCCGCCCAGTGCCTTGAGCACCTCTTCCGATAGCGCGTTGAACTGGCGCGGGCGATTCAGCGTGAGGGTGGCAACGCCGCGTTGATCGCGACGAATCACCGGACGCTCATCGACGGTTGTGGTCATTGTCGTATCCTGTAGAAACGTGCCCGTCACCAGCCTAGCCTGTCGTGCACGTTTTTCGTCGGCCCTGCGACCAAAGACGGTGTGGCCCGCTCCTGAAGCCCACCCAGCGAGAGCGAAGCATGAGCGATTCGATTCCTGACCATGAAGAACTGCACAAGGGCATGCCGCAGTCGGGCAACCGACTGCTGGCCGACGTCAGCCTGCCTGCCGCGGTGATCCACGAGCCGGCGCTGGCCTATAACCTGGCCTGGATGCAGCGTTTCTGCGAAGCCCATGGAGCGCGCCTGGCGCCTCACGGCAAGACCACCATGTGCCCCGAGCTGTTCCAGCGCCAGCTCGCCGCGGGCGCCTGGGGCATCACCCTGGCCACCGCTCCTCAGTGCCGTGCGGCTTTCCGCCATGGCGTCCATCGCATGTTGATGGCCAACCAGCTCGTCGGCGAGGCCAACATGGCGATTGTCGCCGGGCTGATCGAAGCCGGAGCCGATTTCTACTGTGTGGTTGACAGCATCGCCAACGTCGAGCAACTGTCACACTATTTCACCGCTCGCGGCCTGCGCCTCAAGGTATTGATAGAGCTAGGGATGCCCGGCGGACGCTGCGGCTGTCGCGATACCGACGAGGTGATGGCGCTGGCCGAGCGCATCGACAGCGAGCAGGCATTGGTGCTGTCCGGACTGGAGGGCTACGAAGGCGTGGTGCATGGCAACGAGCCCGAGCGAGCCGTGCGCGCCTATGCCTGGCAACTGGTCGAGGCGGCCCAGGCGCTGGAGCGCGATGCCCTGATCGAGACGCCGCAGCCGCTTATCACGGCGTCCGGCTCGGCCTGGTACGACATGATAGCCGGGGTATTCCACGAAGCACGGCTGAGTGCACAGTTCGTGCCGGTGCTGCGCCCCGGCTGCTACGTGGTGCACGACCACGGCATCTATCGCCAGGCCCAGCGCGAGCTTCTTGGACGACAGCCGCAGATCGAGCGCGGGTTGAAGCCGGCACTCGAGATCTTCGCCCAGGTGATATCGCTGCCCGAGCCGGGGCTTGCCATTATAGGCATGGGCAAGCGCGACATCGGCCATGACCAGTTGCCCGAGCCGCTGCGGCGCTACCGGGAGGGCGACGAGCGGGGCCGTTCGCTGCCGGTGGAGGGTTGGCGCTTGACCAAGCTGATGGACCAGCACGCCTTCGTCCAGCTGCCTGCGGACGAGGATGAGCCCGGCGCCGGTAACGGCAGGGTGCGGGTGGGAGACATCATCGCCTTCGGCGTTTCCCACCCCTGCCTGACCTTCGACAAATGGCGACGGATTTGTCGCGTCGACGAGCGGCTCGAGGTGGTCGAGGTGATGCAGACCTGCTTCTAGTCCAGGGGGAAGTGCTCGGGTTCGGCCATGCGCTCGCGGGCGGCCTTGAGCCGCGCCAGCCTGTCGCCGAACAGGTAGGCACCGAGCGCCACCAGGATCAGCGCCGCACCGACCAGCATCGAGGAAGAGGGCTGCTCCTGGTTGAGCGTCATGCCGAGACCCAGCGCCAGTATCGGAGTGATCAGCGTGACCAGTGCCACGGTGGCGGCGGTAAGCCGCGAAAGGATCAGGAAATAGCAGAGGAAGCCGAGCAGCGATCCGAACAGCGCCAGGTAGAGAACCGCCCATAGCCCGCGTACGCTGAGCGGGACCGCCAAGGGTTCGCCGCTGGCCAGCCACAGGATGAAGAAGCACGGCAGGCTCAAGCCCAGCGCCCCCAGGGTCTGCTCCAGCGGACCGAGGCCCGCAGCCACGCGTTGCACGGTAATGCCGCTGCCGCTGAACAAGGTCACGGCCAGGAGCATCATCAGCAGGGCCGGCAGCTGCTCACTGCCCAGCACCAGGCTGTCGGCAAATACCACGGCCAGGCCCGCTACGCCGAGCGTACAGCCGAACCAGTGCCAGCGGCGCAGCTTCACGGCGCCGGGCATGAGTTGCAGGATCAGCCCCGAGATCAGTGGCGCCATGCCGAAGATCACCGACATCATGCCGGATGGCAGCGACATCGAGGCGTGATAGCTAAGCGCCATGGCACCGAAAACTCCGGGTACCGCGGCCGCGTAGCTTTTCATTGCGCGCATGTCCCTGCGCAGGCCTCGACGCATCAGCAGCAGTACCGCCAGCCCTACCAGGAAGGCGATCAGCATGCGCAGCATCACGCTGCCGACCGGCGCGCCCGCCTCGGCGCTCCACTTGATGGCCAGTGGCGTGGTGGCCCATACCAGCACTACGATCAGGTAGGCGGCGGCAGTTGGCATGCGGGGTCTTCCCTGAGATCGATGTGAGATGCTTCGGAAAGTAATCATTAGCATAACAAGAACTGCTGCGTCGAATCGTCGAGGCTTGCCGCCAGACTTCGATGACCATTTCAGCCATACGAGCCATGAGGCATTGGCCGACGAGAGGTACCGATGCAAAACGCACAGTGTCTGGGTATCCTGCTGCCTGAGGATGGCCCTCCCGATTATGAATGGTACGGACTGAGCGAGCGCCCCGGCACCGGCGAGGCGCTGCCCGCCATCAAGGTGGGCAAGATCGTCAGCGACGGCCACCATGAGCACACTGCCCTGATGGCCTTGGGCGCTACCGATCGCCTGGCTGCGGTAGGTGAGAAGCTGGTCAGGGACATGGGCGTCCAGGCCGTGGTATGGGCCTGTACCAGCGGCAGTTTCATCGGCGGGCTGGAGTGGTCTCTCGCCCAGTCTCGTGAGCTTTCGCAGTGGTTGGGGGTTCCCGCCACCAGCACCGCGCTGGCGTTTCGAGATGCCCTGGCTGCTCTCGGTCAGCGTCGGGTCGACCTGCTCAGTCCCTATCCGCCGGAAGTCACTGAACAGTTGATTCAATTTCTGCGCGACAGCGACGTGACAGCGGAAAACGTGCGGGTGCTGGACTGCCCCTATGCGGCGGATTCTCACCGGCTCGATATCGTCGCGACCGTGCGTGATTTTGCCATGGCGCACGAATCGAACAATCCGATCCTGGTTCCCGATACGGCGATCAATACTCTCGAGCTGGTAGACGCGATGAACCGAGAGGCCGGACGCTCGGTGTTAACGGCCAATCAGGTAAGTCTATGGGCGGGGCTGAGGCTGTTGCAGCGCAGAGGCGGCCCGGCTCGCTACCTGCAGGAATTGAGCGAAGTGGCATAACCTGGGTTAAGCAATATAAACGAGGAGTTTTGCTATGTTCCGAACGGAGTGGAAAACCTTGTCACTGGAGGGCGAATGAGCGACGAACTGAGTGAGTTCGAGCAGAGTGTCAGACGTGAGATCGATGCCTTTCTGAAACCCGGCCACGAGCCCTCGCCAAGACCCGATCTGCCCGGCGAAAAAAGCCCCGGGAAGAAGCGTACGAAGCCGGCCGACGGTCATGAGTCCGCCAAGTCTTACAAGACCGGACATCTGGTCCGGCTCGCAGTGAGAACGCGCAAACTGGAAACCGACACCGTCTTTGAACATCGCTCTACCAGCATCTCCAAGCTGGAAGCCCAGTTGGAGGCCGAAAAAGCCGCGAAGAAAGCCGGATATCCGATCATCGGCTACGTAATCGACATTCAGAGTCTTTAGGAAACTCTGAACGAGTGCCCGCGCGACTGAATCTTTGCCAAACGAAAACCGCCGCGCTGGTTGGCGCGACGGCTCGAGGCGTAGCGAAGCGCTTACCCTTCGAAATTGGTCTCGGAGTAGAGCACCCTCACGCGCAGGGTGTGCTCGACCTTGCGCAGTGCCTCGAGGGCCTGCTCACCGTAGGCCTTGTCCACATCGATGACCACGTAACCGACTTTCTCGTTGGTCTGCAGGTACTGGCCGGAAATGTTGATCCCGCTCTCGGAGAGCACACGGTTGATCTCGGAGAGCACGCCCGGGACGTTGTCGTGGATGTGCAATACGCGATGCTTGTCCGGGTGGGCCGGCAGTGCCACCTCGGGGAAGTTGACCGCGGTGACGGTGGTACCGTTGTCGGAGTAGGTGACCATCTTCTCGGAAACCTCGATGCCGATGTTCTCCTGGGCCTCGAGAGTGGAACCGCCGATATGCGGAGTGAGGATAACGTTGGGCAGGCCACGCAACGGGCTGACGAACTCCTCGTCGTTGCCCTTGGGCTCCACCGGGAAAACGTCGATGGCGGCACCGTAGAGGCGACCGGCCGCGAGTGCCTCGGCCAGGTCCTCGATCACCACCACGCTACCGCGGGAAGCGTTGATCAGGATGCCGCTGGGCTTCATCAGCGCGAGCTGGTCCTTGGCGATCATCCACTTGGTGGAGGGCAGTTCCGGCACGTGCAGGCTGACCACGTCGGCCCGGGCCAGGAGTTCCTCGAGGCTCGCCACCTGGTTGGCGTTGCCCATGCCGAGTTTGGTCACCACGTCATAGAAAATGACGTTGAAGCCGAGCGACTCGGCCAGCACGGAGAGTTGGGCGCCGATGTTACCGTAGCCGACGATGCCCAGCGTCTTGCCGCGGGCTTCATGGGAGGCCTTGGCGCTCTTGAGCCAGCCGCCCTGGTGGGCGCGGGCGTTCTTCTCGGGAATGCCACGCAGCAGCATGATCGCCTCGGCCAGTACCAGCTCTGCCACCGAGCGAGTATTGGAGTAGGGCGCGTTGAACACCGGGATGCCGCGCGAAAGCGCCGCATTGAGGTCGACCTGGTTGGTACCGATGCAGAAGCAGCCCACGGCGTTGAGCTTCTCGGCGGCAGCGAAGACCCGCTCGTTGAGCTGGGTGCGCGAGCGGATGCCGAGGAAGTGCACGTCACGGATCTTGTCGACCAGCGAGGCTTCGTCGAGCGAGGTGGTCAGATGCTCGATGTTGGTGTAACCGGCATTCAGGAAATTGTCCACCGCGCTCTGGTGGACGCCCTCGAGCAGCAGGATCTTGATCTTGCTCTTGTCCAGGGACGTTTTGGCCATGGTCGAATCAACCCCTTCTTGGTGCGCCGCGTGCTGGAAACAGGGCGCTCATGTTAACACAATCGCTACCAACTAAGATGAAAATGCTGCGTCGCGAAGATGAGAGCGCTGCACGTTGCACGGCGCAGGCAGACGACCCCCGGGGCAGTGCGTGTATACTGTGGCTCCTGAGAAAACAGCGGCGACGAGCTAGAGGTGTCATGGCCGAACGTGACAAGCAAGCGGCGGGTGAGATGGCGGCGAGCGAGGACGCCGAAGTCGATTTCGCGGCGACCGTGGAGAGACTGGAACGGCTGGTAGAGCAGCTGGAGTCCGGCGAGCTGTCGCTGGAAGGTTCGCTTGCCGCCTTCGAGCAAGGCGTGCGCCTGACCCGTGATGCCCAGCGTCGCCTGGACGAGGCCGAGTTGCGGGTGCGTACCCTGATCGAGCGTCCCGACGGCAGCATCGACTTCGCCCCCTTTGATGCCCCCGCAGCGGAGGATGACAGTGAACGCTGACTCGCTCGCGGTTCTCCTGGCCGCCGACCGGGCGCGCGTCGATGCTTTCCTGGCCCGGGTTTTCGAGCGGCGCCGGCCTGCGGCACCGCGGCTGGAGGAGGCCATGCGCCATGGCCTGCTGGTGGGCGGGAAGCGTCTGCGCCCGCTACTGGTCTACCTGGCCGGGCGAGCACTGGGCGCCTCCGATGAGACGCTCGACGCGCCGGCTGCCGCGGTCGAGCTGATCCATGCCTACTCGCTGGTGCACGACGACCTGCCGGCCATGGACGACGACGACCTGCGCCGCGGCCAGCCCACGGTCCACCGCGCCTTCGACGAGGCCACGGCGATACTCGCCGGCGACGCGTTGCAGACGCTGGCCTTCGAAGTGCTCGCCTGTGCCGCCCATCCGCGCCTGCCCGCACTGATCCTCACACTGGCCACGGCCGCCGGCCGCGACGGCATGGTCGGCGGCCAGGCACTGGACCTGGCGGCCGTTGGCGGCCACCCTGACGTCGAGGCCCTGGCCACCATGCATGCCCATAAGACCGGTGCGCTGATTCGCGCCGCGGTACGCATGGGCGCGCTGACGGCGGTGGAGGAACAAGACCCCCGCGTCGCGGCGCTGGATGATTACGCCGAGGCGCTCGGCCTGGCCTTCCAGATTCACGACGACATCCTCGACGTCACCGGCGATACCCAGACCCTGGGCAAGGCGTCGGGTGCCGATGCCGCGCGCGAAAAGCCCACCTATCCCGCTCTGCTGGGGCTGGAAGGCGCCCGGCGCAGGGCCGGCGAGTTGACCGAGGAGGCGCTGGTGGCGCTGGCGCCGCTGGGCGAGGCGGGCGACCCGCTTGCGCAGCTGGCTCGCTACATGATCGAGCGCGACCATTAGCCATATGGCATGACAGCCAGGACGACCGAATCGCACATGAAGCTCTACGACGTAATACCAGTCGAGCGCCCGGTGACACCGCTGCTCGATTCGCTGGACACGCCGGCGTCACTGCGCGCCATGACCGGTGCCCAACTGCTGCAGGTAGCCGACGAACTGCGTGCCTACCTGCTCTACAGCGTGGGGCGCAGCGGCGGCCACTTCGGCGCCGGCCTGGGCGTGGTGGAACTCACCGTGGCGCTGCACCACGCGCTGGAGACGCCCCACGACCGCCTGGTGTGGGACGTCGGCCACCAGGCTTACCCGCACAAGATCCTCACCGGCCGCCGTGAGGCGATGCCCAGCATTCGCCAGTATGGTGGGCTGGCGGCCTTCCCGCGCCGCGCCGAATCGCCTTTCGACACCTTCGGCGTGGGTCACTCCAGTACCTCGATCTCGGCAGCCCTGGGCATGGCACTGGCAAGCGCCACCCGCGGCGACAGGCGGCGGGTCTGCGCGGTAATCGGCGATGGTGCCTTGACCGCCGGCATGGCCTTCGAAGCATTGGCGCATACCGGCCACCTGGATGCCAACCTGCTGGTGGTGCTCAACGATAACGAGATGTCGATCTCCGAGAACGTCGGCGGCATCGCCAGCTACTTGGCGGGCATCCTCTCCAGCAAGCCCTACCTGACCTTCCGCGAGGAGGGCAAGCGCGTTCTCTCTCGCCTTCCCGGCGCACTGGAACTCGCCCGTCGCACCGAGGAGCACATGAAGGGCATGGTCAGCCCGGCCACGCTGTTCGAGGAGATGGGCTTCAACTACATCGGCCCGCTCGACGGTCACGACCTGCCCACCCTGATCCAGACCCTGCGCAACATTCGCGACCTGGACGGGCCACAGTTCCTGCACGTGAAAACCCGCAAGGGGCGTGGCTTCCTGCCCGCCGAGGCCGACCCCATCGGCTACCATGCCATCACGAAGCTGGAAAAGAATGGCGAAGCGCCAATCAGCAAGCCCGCCGCACCGGTCAAAAAGAAATTGAAGTACTGCAACGTCTTCGGCGAGTGGCTGTGCGACATGGCGGCGGTCGACGAGCGGCTGATCGGCATCACCCCGGCGATGCGCGAAGGCTCCGACCTGATCCGCTTTTCCAAGGAGTACCCCGAGCGCTACTACGACGTGGCCATCGCCGAGCAGCATGCGGTAACGCTGGCCGCCGGCATAGCCTGCGAAGCGATGAAGCCGGTGGTAGCGATATACTCCACCTTCCTGCAGCGCGGCTACGACCAGTTGATCCACGACGTGGCGGTGCAGGGGCTCGACGTCACCTTCGCCATCGATCGCGCCGGCCTGGTGGGCGAGGATGGCCCCACCCACCACGGCAGCATGGACCTCTCCTTTCTGCGCTGCATCCCCGGCATGGTAGTGCTGGCGCCGGCCGACGAGGCCGAGTGCCGCGCCATGCTCAGCGCCGCCTACCACTACCCCGGGCCCGCCGCGGTACGCTACCCGCGCGGCACTGGCCCGGGAGTGGCGATCCCCACGCACCTCGAGCCGCTGGAGCTCGGCAAGGCCGAACGGCGCCGCGAGAGCGGCGCCGAGGCGGGCAAGCGCATTGCCCTGCTTGCGTTCGGCAGCCTAAACGGCCCGGCGGCCGAGGTAGCCGAGGCCCTCGACGCCACCCATCTCAACATGCGCTCGGTCAAACCACTCGACCGCGAGTCGATCATTGCAGCGGCGGCTGAGCATGAGCTGCTGGTCACCCTCGAGGAGAACGTGGTGGCCGGCGGCGCCGGCAGCGGCGTGAACGAGCTGCTCGCCGCCGAAGGCGTACAGGTCGGACTGCTCAACCTGGGCCTGCCCGATGCCTTCGTCGAGCACGGCAAGCCTGCCGAACTGTTGGCCGAATGCGGCCTGGACGCCGCCGGTATCGAAGCGTCAATACGCGCCCGCCTCGGCTGAAACTCACCTCGCTTGTTGTCTCTTCTTCGGCCGGGCACCTGCTCGGCCGTGTTTTCTCAGCCTCCCTCTATCACTTTTCTCATCTCCTCAACGCCTGCGGCATGGTGTCGGGCCGAGGTGATTGACGCATCGTTTTGCCCTATATCTCTTATATTGTTGTAGCTAATTTCCTACACGAGTTGTAAGCCATCGCCGCTTCGTCGTGTCGTCCTCTGCCAGTATGGCGCTCTCGACCCGCATCGCTTCGCAGCTGGCAGCGGAATCGTGTAAGCCAGTACGACATCGCGTTATGCCTTTGTAACCGTCATGGGTGCAATGTGCCATTTGGCACATTCAAGCTGCCTGTTTACCCTCACGCCTCACGAGCAAGGGTGCAACGATTCTCACTTGACCACTGCCGCATCTGCCTGCATGTCGCTGGGCCGATGCGAACGGCTCGTGGGGCGTTGCCAACTCTGCAATGCGATTCAAAACAAGGCGGCTCACCAGGGAGCTTCAGCATGGCGAAGGAAGGAACCGTTGCGCCGAAAGAGCGCATCAACATCAAGTACGTGCCGGCCACCGGCGATCAGCAGGCAGAAACCGAACTGCCGCTCAAGCTGCTTGTGGTAGGTGACTTCAAGGGCGGCGCCGAGGCCACGCCAATCGAGGCGCGTGAAAAGGTCTCGGTAGACAAGAACAACTTCCAGTCGGTGATGCGCGAAGCCGGCCTCGGGCTGACGGCCAGCGTACCCAATCGTCTGGAAGAGGGCGAGGAAGCCGGCGACCTGGCGGTCAACCTCCAGTTCAAGTCACTCGAGGACTTCACGCCCGACAGCGTGGCGCGCCAAGTGCCGGAGCTGCGCAAGCTGGTCGAGCTGCGCGAGGCGCTGGTCGCGCTCAAGGGGCCGCTGGGGAATGTACCGAACTTCCGCGATCGCCTGCAGAAGCTGATGGAGAGTGAAGAGGCGCGCGCCCAGCTGCTCTCAGAGCTCGAGCTGCTGGATTCACGGGATGATTCCCGCGACTGACGCATCCATCGACAACGCACACGGAGGCGCCGAGCCATAGCGAGGCGCACGCCAGGCAGGCACAGGATTCGAGGCACGTACAATGAGCGAAATGGCACAAACGCAGGGGCAGGCCGCCGAGGCCCAGGCCGAGGGATCGCTTCTCGATCAAGTGATGGCGCAGACCCGCATGGCGCCGAGCGAGGAAGGCTACGACATCGCCAAGCAGGGCGTGGCCGCCTTCATCGCCGAGCTGTTGCAGAGCAAGGACGACACCCCGCAGGTCAACAAGGCGGTGGTCGATCGCATGATCGTCGAGCTCGACCGCAAGATCGGCAGTCAGGTCGATGAGATCCTTCACGACCGGGGCTTCCAGCAGATCGAGTCGGCCTGGCGCGGCCTCAAGCTGCTGGTCGATCGCACCGACTTCCGCCAGAACATCAAGCTCGACCTGCTCCACGCCACCAAGGAGGAGCTGCTCGAGGACTTCGAGTTCGCCCCTGAGCTCAGCCAGAGCGGGCTCTACCAGCACGTCTACGCGACCGAGTACGGCCAGTTCGGCGGTGAGCCGGTGGGTGCCATCATCGGCAACTACGACTTCTCGCCCTCGACGCCCGACATCAAGTTGCTGCAGTTCACCGCCGCGGTGGGTGCCATGGCCCATGCGCCGTTCCTCTCCTCGGTGGCGCCGAGCTTCTTCGGCATCGACAGCTTCCAGGAGCTGCCCAACATCAAGGACTTCAAGGCGATCTTCGAAGGACCGAAGTACGCCCGCTGGCGCAGCCTGCGCGAGTCCGAGGACGCCCGCTACCTGGGGCTGACGGCGCCGCGCTTCCTGCTGCGCATGCCCTACGACCCGGTGGAGAACCCGGTCAAGACCTTCCACTATCGCGAAACGGTCAACGAGAACCACGAGCACTACCTGTGGGGCAATACTGCCTACCTGCTCGCCGAGCGTCTCACCGACAGCTTCGCCAAGTACCGCTGGTGCCCCAACATCATCGGGCCGCAGAGCGGCGGTGCGGTTGAGAACCTGCCGGTGCACACCTACGAGGCGCTCGGCCAGCTGCAGGCCAAGATCCCCACCGAGGTGCTGGTCACCGACCGTCGCGAGTTCGAGATGTCCGAAGAGGGTTTCATCTCGCTGACCATGCGCAAGGGTAGCGACAACGCCGCCTTCTTCTCCGCCAACTCGGTGCAGAAGCCCAAGGTCTTCCCCAACACGCCCGAGGGCAAGGCCGCCGAGACCAACTACAAGCTCGGCACCCAGCTGCCCTACATGTTCATCGTCAACCGCCTGGCTCACTACATCAAGGTACTGCAGCGCGAGCAGATCGGCTCCTGGAAGGAGCGCCAGGATCTCGAACGCGAGCTCAACGTGTGGATCCGTCAGTACGTCGCCGACCAGGAGAATCCGCCTGCCGAGGTGCGCAGCCGCCGTCCGCTGCGGGCCGCCTCGATCCAGGTCTCCGACGTCGAGGGCGACCCGGGCTGGTACCAGGTGTCCTTGGCCGTGCGTCCGCACTTCAAGTACATGGGCGCCAACTTCGAGCTGTCGCTGGTGGGTCGCCTGGACAAGGAGTAAGGGGAGGACGCGGCCATGACGCTTCACCGTGGCGGCGTACTCGGCAACCGGCTGTTCGAGCGCCTGGCGGCGCCCGGGCGGTCGGAAGAAGTCGCTGCCGAGTCCAGCCTTGCCGGGATCGTCGAGTCCATCAAGCGTCACCTGGTCGACCTGCTCAACAGCCACCCGGGGCACAGCGAATGCGCCCCGGAGCTGGGACTGCTCGACTTCAACGACGCGACCATCGGCGTGCTCGATCTGGAGCGCAACATTCAGCGCGCCATTCGCCAGTGCATCGAACGCTTCGAGCCGCGGGTGCGGCAGGTGGAAGTGGAGTCGCTGCCGCGTGGCAGCGACCCGCTACAGCTGCGTTTTCAGGTGCATGCCACGGTGGAGCTCGGTCGCGACCAGGGCCAGGCCACCATCGATCTGCTGCTCAACGACAAACGCTACCAGTGCTTGAACTGAGCACCTAGGCATCCAAGCACTCAGGGAGTGAGAAGCGCATGCTCAATCGTTATTACCGGGATGAGCTCGACTACCTGAAGCTGCAGGGGCGGGAGTTCGCCGAGGCCAACCCCGGGCTCAGCCGCTTCCTCTCCGAGCGCAGCACCGATCCCGACGTCGAGCGCCTGCTGGAGGGCTTCGCCTTTCTCACCGGTCGCATGCGCGAGAAGGTCGAGGACGAATTCCCCGAGCTGACCCACTCGCTGATCGCCATGCTGTGGCCCAACTACCTGCGCCCGGTGCCGAGCATGACGATCATGCAGTTCACGCCCAAGCAGGGCGCGCTGAGCGGCCGCCAGGACGTGGCCGTCGGCACCACACTGGCATCGCGGCCGATCGACGGAACCGCCTGCCGCTTCCGCACCTGCCACGACGTGGCGCTCTACCCGCTGCTGCATGGCGGCGTCGAGGCGCGCCATTCGCGGGAGTCCTCGATCGTCGAACTCGCCCTCGACGTGGACGGCGACCAGCCGCTCGATGCCCTGGGCATCGACCACCTGCGCCTGCACCTGGGCGGTGGCGGCTATACCGCACGCAGCCTCTACCTGTCGCGCCTGGAGCTGGAGATCGACGGCGTCGTCATGCCGCTGCCCCGCGACATGCTGGTACCGGTGGGCTTCGAGTCGGGGCATGCGCTGCTGCCCTATCCGCGCAACGTGCACCAGGGCTACCGCATCCTGCAGGAGTACCTCTGCTTCCCCGAGGCCTTCCACTTCGTCGATCTGGTCGGGCTGGGGCGTCAGCTGCCGGCGCGGCAGGCCTCGCGGATCGTGCTGCGCTTCGTCTTCTCGCGCACGCTGCCGGCCGACGCCAAGGTGCGCGACGAGCATCTGGCGCTCTACTGCTCGCCGGCGATCAACCTGTTCAGCCACGATGCCGACCCCATCGACCTCAACGGCGAGCGCAGCGAATACCGCATTCGGCCCAGCAGCCGTGCGCCGGAGCACTACGAGGTGTTCAGCGTCGACGCGGTGCAGGGCTGGCTGGAGAGCGACAGCGGCAAGATGCGCGGCGAACCGCGCCAGTACGTGCCGTTCGAGAGCTTCCAGCACCAGATCGAGCGAGATCGCGGCCGCGAGGCCCGCTATTTCCGGGTGCGGGTACGCGACAGCCTGCGCGGCGACGGTTTCGATCATGACATCGCCTTCGTGCGCGGCGACGAACAGGCCTGCCTGGGCATGCGTGAAACCATCTCGCTGCGCCTGAGCTGCAGCAACCGCACGCTTCCCGAGCGCCTGGCGGTGGGCGATATCAGTGCCTCCACCGACACCAGCCCGGTATTCGCCGACTATCGCAACATCACCCGGCCCACGTCGGCGCTGCGCCCGACCCTGGACGGCAGCCTGCTGTGGACGTTGATTTCCAACCTG
>NZ_JAAQTO010000034.1 GCF_011742165.1 Billgrantia bachuensis
CGCTCAACTACCTGTCGCTGCTCGAGCGCGATGCGCTGTGCTCGGTGCTGCGCGCCTACGACTTCCGCGCCCTGGTCGACCGTCAGGCCGAGCGGGTTTCGCAGAAGCGCCTGGCCGGGGTGGTGGACATCGAGACCCGCTCCATCGACCGGCTCAAGCGCGGGCTGCCGGTGCGCGGGCTGCGCTCGGTGATGACCCTGGACCAGGAAGCCTTTGGCGACGAGGGCAGCCTGTACCTGTTCGGCAGCGTGTTGGCGCGCTTCTTTTCGCTCTACGCGAGCATCAACTCGTTCCATGAGTTGCACGTCGTCAATCGTCACAACCAAGAGCGTTACGCATGGACCTTACAGTCGGGCCAGCAACCCCTGATCTAGCCCCAGCGGCCCTGATCGATGGGGCCCGGCGCTACGATTTCTACCAGCTCGTCGAGCTGCTGCATCGTCATCACGACGACGATCTCGAGCGTGCCGCCAGCGTACGCCCGGGCCGCGAGCGGGTGCGCTTCAGCGCCTCGGCGTCGCTGGGTTTCCCCGGTAGCGACGTGGTGGCGCTCGAATCTCGCCCGAGCGGCGAGTACGCGCTGGAAGTCAGCTTCTTCGGCCTGCAGGGCGCCCAGTCGCCGCTGCCCGGTTATTACCTGGAGTCGCTGGCCCACGAGGCGGCCCACCACGAAGGCGTCGCCCGCGACTTCCTCGACTTCTTCAACCACCGCCTGCTGACCCTGGTGCATCGCAGCTGGCGCAAGTATCGCCACTACGTGCGCTACCAGGACGGCGCCAGCGACGGTTTCTCCGCCGCGGTGTTCGCCCTGGTGGGGCTGGCCGACGAGGAGTTGCGCGGCGAGGCGCCGATCAACTGGGGCAAGATGCTCGCCTACGCCGGCCTGCTGGCGGGGCGTTCGCGCTCGCCGGAGGTGGTCGAGAGCGTGGTCGGCCACTGCTTCGATCTCGACGACGTGAGCGTCGAGCAGTGGGTGCACCGCTGGGTCGAGATACCCGAGGACCAGCGCAGCCGCGCCGGCCTTTCGGGCATGGTTCTGGGCGAGGACGTAGTGGCCGGGGAGCGGGTCGCCGACGTAGGCGGCAAGTTCGCGCTGTGCCTGAAGGGGCTCGGTCTTGCCCGGTTCCGCGACTTCCTGCCCGACGGCCGCGAGCACGCGCCGCTGAAGACATTGGTGAGCTTCGTGCTGCGCGAGCCGCTGGCCTACGACCTGGAGCTCGAGCTGCTGGAAAGTGCGGTGCAGCCCATGCGGCTCGGCGATCACGGTTGCTGCCAGCTCGGCTGGACCACTTTCGTCAATCCCGAATCCGGGGCTGCCTCGCGGCGGCGCCGGGTGCGCATACAGATGACAGGGTAACGCGATGTCTTATCTCACCCGGCCCCAGGTCGCCGCAAGCGCCGTCACCCTGGTGGTGATCAACAGCGAGCGCCTGGAAGGGCGCTCCACCAGCAGCCACGTTTTTCCGCTGGCAGGTGGCACCCTGGGCAGCGCCGAGAGCGACGACTGGCTGCTGCAGGATCATGCCGGACGTATCCGCCCCGCACACGCCGAGATTCGGCAGATCGACGGCCAGTTCTGCCTGATCGATCGCAGCGGCCTCACCTCGATCAACCAGGCCACGTTGCCGCTGGGCCGCGACCGGCGGGTGGCCCTGCGCGATGGTGACGAGCTGGGCCTCGGCGAGTACCGGGTGCGTGTGCACCTGGGGGACCGACAGGCCGGGCTGCCTGGCTCCCAGCCGCTCGCCGCGCTGATCGACGAAGAGCAGGAGGCGCTGGCCGGTCAAGGCGTGGTGCCCTACCGCGTCACGCCGGCGGCTTTCCCGCCGCCGCGCCGCGACGATCCCCTCGAGGCGTTGGGCGAGGCGACGCCCGGCGCCAGCCAGCAGGATCCGCTCACGGCATTGGCCCATGACGGCGAGCTGAGTGCCGACGAGGTGACGCTGCTCGACACCCTGGAGGAGGCGGGCCGGAGCGAAGCCATGACATATGAACCGCAGGGGCGGCGCGAGGCGGCGCCGACGATTCGACGATACGAGGACCACACGAAGATGAACCGGGAAATGGACGAAGGGTTATTGAACGATCTGGAACGTTCGGTCGGCGAGCAGCTCGAGGAGCGCTGGCAGGATACCGTGCCAGCGAGCGCCGGCCCCGCCGGCACCGACCCGCTGCTGCGCGCCCTGGGCGCCGAACTGCGTTTCGCCGACAGCGAGGAGCAGCTCAACTTCGTCGCCGAAGCCGGCCAGACCCTGCGCGCCGTCATCGAAGGCCTGCAGGCGCTGCACCGCGCCCAGGACGACAGCCGCTACCCGCTGCGCGATCGTCGTCTGCAACCGATCGAGGACAACCCGCTGCGCCTGGGTCAGCCCTACCGCGACACCGTGGAAACCCTGTACACCTGTCGGCGCCGGCCGCCGTGGCTGAGTGCCTGACCCATCAAGGGCAGCACCAGGCGGCGGTGGAGGAGGCCATCGGCGAGGCGCTGCAGGCGATTCTCGACGCCTTCGCCCCGGAAGCCCTGTTGAAGCGCTTCCACGCCTACCGCGGCGCCGGCAATCGCCTGGAAGACGAAGGCAGCTGGGCGTGGGAGATGTACCGCCACTACTACCAGGAGCTCAACTCCGGCCGCCAGCAGGGCTTCGCCAAGCTGTTCTGGGAGGTATTCGAGCAGGCCTACGACCAGTCGGTGCGTCGCCAGCAGCGCGAAGCCAAG
Organism: Billgrantia bachuensis; assembly: GCF_011742165.1. Taxonomy (GTDB): domain Bacteria; phylum Pseudomonadota; class Gammaproteobacteria; order Pseudomonadales; family Halomonadaceae; genus Halomonas; species Halomonas bachuensis. Next base: position 2,717 of record NZ_JAAQTO010000034.1, read on the forward strand.
TGAACACAACAAGACGGGACGCAGGAAACATGAGTACAAGACATTTGCGCACTAGCCTGGCTTCAAGACGCTCCCTGCAGTGGGTTGCGGTGGCGCTGCTGGCACTGGCTCTCAGCGGCTGTGCCTCGACCCGCGAAGCCGCCGGCAAGGCCTGGCAGGTGATGCGCGACCCGTCGATCCCGGTGGGTTACCCCGAGGATCGGCCGACCACGGTCGACCTCGCCATGCTGGCCGAGCCGGACGTCAACCCCAACGTCGAGGGCGACGGCACGCCGCTGCGCTTCCAGATCCTGCAGCTCAAGGACGATTCGATGCTGATGGCGGCCGACCACGCTCAGCTGCTCGACGACCTCGAAGGCGCCCTGGGTACCAACTACCTCGACCATGACGACTTCACCCTGCTGCCTGGGCAGTGGAAGTTCTACGAACCGTTCGAGATCGACGAAGAGACCCGCTACATCGGCCTGATCGCCTTCTACAGCGATCCCGACCAGGCCGAGTGGAAGAAGGTGGTGAAGGTGACGACGCGCAGCGAGGACTACCACCTGCTGGTGCACCTGCGAGCCGACGAGGCCGAGCTGAGGAAGGAAGACTGATGGCCAGCCGCAACCGAGTGGTATGGAGCGAAGGGCTGTTCATCAAGCCGCAGCACTTCCAGCAGCAGCAGCGCAGCCTGGAGGGGCTGATGGAGGCACGCTTGCGCGGTGTCAGCCATGCGCTGTACGGCTTCCAGACGCTGGAACTCAACGCCGAGTACCTGAGCTTCGGACGCATCGCCATCAGCCGCGCCAGCGGTGTGATGCCCGACGGCACGGCGTTCCAGTTGCCCGACGACGACATCGAGCCGCAGCCGCTGGAGATCGACGATGCCGGCATCGCCAATCAGCTCGTCTACCTGTGCCTGCCGCTGGCCACCGATGCGGTGGGCGAGGTGCGCTGGCCCGACGACGATCTGCCGACCCGTTATCGCCTGGCCCAGCGCAGCGTGCGCGACCTGCACTCCCGCGACGGCGACACCGCCATGCTCGATGTCGCCCGGGTTGCCCCCCGGCTGCTGCTCGAGCGCGACGACCGCAGCGCCTATACCTGCCTGGCAGTAGCGCGCATCCACGAGCGGCGCCCCGACGGCAGCCTGGTGCTCGACGAGCAGTTCATTCCCACCCTGCTCAACGTCCAGGCGGCGCCGGTACTGCAGCGTTTCGTCGGCGAGATGGCCGGGCTGATGCGCGAGCGTGCGCGCAACATCGCCCATCGCCTCGCCTCGCCCCACCAGGCCGGTGTCGCCGACGTCTCCGACTTCATGCTGCTGCAGCTGCTCAACCGCGCCCAGCCGCGTTTCCAGCATCTGGCGCGCCTGGGCCATCTGCACCCGGAGCGGCTGTTCGCCACCATGCTCGAGACGGCCAGCGAACTGGTGACCTTCACCGACGAGTCGCGGCTGCCGCCGGAGTACCCGGCCTACGATCACGACCACCCCGAGCGCGCCTTCCGCCAACTGATGCAGAGCCTGCGCCAGGCGCTCTCCACGGTGCTCGAGCCGCGCGCGCTGGCGATCCAGCTGCAGTCGCGGCGCTACGGCCTGCTGGTGGCCCCGCTTGCCGACCCGGCCCTGCTCGACAGCGCCGACTTCATCCTGGCGGTGCGCGCCGACATGCCCCACGAGCGGCTGCGCAAGCTGTTCCTGCAGCAGACCAAGGTGGCCAGCGTCGAGCGCATTCGCGACCTCATCAGCCTGCAGCTACCCGGCGTACCGCTGGAGCCGCTGCCGGTGGCACCGCGCGAACTGCCCTACCACGCCGGCTACAGCTACTTCCGCCTCGATCGGCAGAGCCAGGCCTGGAGCATGCTCGACGGCGCCAGCGGCTTCGCCTTTCACGTGGCTGGGGAATTCCCCGGGCTTGAAATGCAGTTCTGGGCGATCAGGAGCTAAGCCATGCAAGAACTTGCCACGCAATACGAATCGAATCCCGGCGCGGTGGCGCGCTACGCCCCCAGCCGTCACGAGGACCGTATCGACGAACGCGGGCTCGATCAGCTGATCCATAGCCACGCCGAGCATCTCGATGCCGATGAGGACTACTGGTTCCGCCTGCGCGGGTACAACCTCAATCCGCTGGTGGATGCCGCCAGTTCGCTGCTAGGCATGGTGGTGCGGGTGCGCCAGCTCGACGGCATGAGCGATCTCGACCGGCTCTACCGCCAGGTGGTCGACGAGATCTCAGCGATCGAGGTCGAACTCACCGAGCAGGGCTATGACCGGCCCACGCTGCTGGCCTTCCGCTACGTGCTCTGCTCGTTCATCGACGAGGCGGTGATGGGTACGCCCTGGGGGCAGCAGAGCAGTTGGGCCGAGCACTCACTGTTGACGCGCTTCCACAACGAGACCTGGGGTGGCGAGAAGGTCTTCTCGATCCTCTCGCGGCTGCAGCAGGAGCCACAGCGCTACCGCGACATGCTGGCGTTCATCTACCTCTGCCTGTGCCTCGGCTTCGAGGGACGCTACAAGGTCATGGACCACGGCCGCGAAGAGTACGAGCACATCGTGCGCACCCTCGGCGACCAACTGGCGGCGCTCGGCGATACCCCGGAAGACAGCCTGACCCGGCCGCTCGACAACGTCATGCCGGGCCGGCGCCACCGCGGTCGCGGTTTACCGATATGGGCCGTATTCTCGCTGTTCGCCGTGGCCATGGCCGGTACCTACCTGGGCTTCGCCTGGACGCTCGATCAACAAGCGGCCCAGGTCGGCACCCTTCTCGACCAGATTTACCGTTAGGAGATCCCATGCTCAGGGTAGAGCTTCCCGCGCTCATCGGCCGCCTCAATGCCGTTTCCCGTCAAGGCCTGGAGCAGGCCGCGGTGCTGTGCGCCGAACAGCAGGCCCCCGAGGTCACCGTCGGCCACCTGCTGCAGGCGCTGATCGACCAGCCGCTGTGTGACCTGCGCTGCCTGCTCGAAGGGCAGGGTGTCGACTTCCTCGAGCTGCGCGCGCGCCTGGCCGAGGAGGCCCGCCCACCGCGCGACCTCGCCGTGACCACGCCGAGCTTCTCGCCGCTGCTGGTCGAGCTGCTGCAGGACGCCTGGCTGCTGGCCACCACCGAGTTCGCCTACGACAGCCTGCGCAGCGGGCTGATCTTCACCGCCTTGCTGCACAACGTCGGACGCTACCTGGGGCCGCGCAGTGCCGCGCTGCTGGCCGAGATCAACCGCGAGGGGCTGCGCCGCGGCTTCGAGCGGCTGGCCGCCGACTCCGCCGAGGCCCCCCGCGCCGAGCCCGTCGACGGTGGGCGTCGCCAGTCCCAGGCCGCCCCGGGCGACAGCGCCCTGGCGCGCTTCGCCACCTCGCTCACGGAGCAGGCGCGACGCGGCGAGCTCGACCCGGTGCTGTGCCGCGATCCCGAGATCGACCAGATGCTCGACATCCTCGGGCGGCGGCGCAAGAACAACCCCATCGTTATCGGCGACGCCGGGGTGGGCAAGAGCGCCGTGGTGGAAGGGCTCGCCGCGCGTATCGTCGAGGGTCGCGTGCCGGCGGCGCTGGCCGACGTCGAGCTGATGAGCCTCGACCTCGGCGCGCTGCAGGCCGGCGCCGCGGTGAAGGGCGAGTTCGAGAAGCGCCTCAAGGCGGTAATCGAGGAGGTCAAGGCCGCACCCCGGCCGATCCTGCTGTTCATCGACGAGGCCCATACCCTGATCGGTGCCGGCAACCAGGAGGGCGGCGGCGATGCCGCCAACCTGCTCAAGCCGGCCCTGGCCCGCGGCGAGCTGCGCACCATCGCCGCCACCACCTGGCGCGAGTACAAGAAGTACTTCGAGAAGGACCCGGCGCTGTCGCGGCGCTTCCAGCCGGTGGCCTTGGCCGAGCCCAGCATCGATCAGGCGCTGGTGATCCTGCGCGGCCTGCGCGATACCTACGAGACCGCCCACGGCGTGCTGGTCGGCGACAGCGGCCTGCGAGCCGCCGGCGAACTCTCGGCGCGCTACTTGGCCGGCCGCAAGCTTCCCGACAAGGCGATCGACGTGCTCGATACCGCCTGTGCGCGGCTCTCACAGGCGCTGGATACCCCGCCACGCCGGCTCAGCCATCTCAAGAGCGAGCATATCGCCGCCCAGCGCGAGCGCGAGCAGCTCGACCGCGAGCGCCTGCTGGGACGCAGCCCCGACGCCACCCGCGAGGCCGAGCTCGACGTCCGCCTGGCGCGGCTCGAGGAGGAGGTCGAACGGCTCGAGGCGGCCTGGGCCGACCAGCGCGAGTGCGTCGATGCCATCATCGCCCTGCATCGCCAGCTGCTCGAAGCGGGCAAGAACGAGGCTGCCGTCGAACAGGCCAGTACCGAGGCCGATGTTGGAACCGGTGACGAAATCGACGGTGTCATCGTCAGTGAGATCGACGGCGAAGCGGTAACTGAAGCGGGCGAGTCAGGTGAAGCCGCCGAAGCTCACGACGATGTCGACCCGCATGCGGCCCTGGCCGCCCATGAGGCACGCCTGGCCGAGCTGCAGCAGGAGTTCGCATTGGTCAACGCCAGCGTGGAGGAAGCGCAGATCGCCCAGGTCATTGGCGACTGGACCGGCGTGCCGGTGGAGCGCATGACCAGCGACGAGCTGACCCGTCTCACCGAGCTGCCCGAGCACCTCGGTCGGCTGGTGCAGGGCCAGGACATGGCCATCGAGCGCGTGCACCGCCACCTGCTCACCGCCCGCGCCGACCTGCGTCGCCCCGGCCGCCCGCTGGGCGCCTTCCTGCTGGTCGGCCCCAGCGGCGTGGGCAAGACCGAGACCGTGGTGCAGATCGCCGAGCGGCTCTACGGCGGTCGCCAGTTCCTCACCACCATCAACATGTCCGAGTACCAGGAGAAGCACACCGTGTCGCGGCTGATCGGCTCGCCGCCGGGCTACGTGGGCTTCGGCGAGGGCGGCCTGCTGACCGAGGCGATCCGCCAGCGCCCCTACTCGGTGGTGCTGCTCGACGAGGTCGAGAAGGCCCATCCGGACGTGCTCAACCTGTTCTACCAGGCCTTCGACAAGGGTGAGCTGGCCGATGGCGAAGGGCGCCTGATCGACTGCAAGAACGTGGTGTTCTTCCTCACCTCCAACCTGGGCTATGAGGCCATCGTCGCCCACGCCGACGAGCCCGCAGCGCTCGACGACGCGCTCTACCCGGTGCTGGCCGCCTTCTTCAAGCCGGCGCTGCTGGCGCGCATGGAGGTGGTGCCCTACTTCCCGCTGGGCGCCGATACCCTGCGCGACATCGTGGCGGCCAAGCTCGACACCCTGGCCGAGCGCATCCGCGCGCGCCACCGCCAGGCCGAGGTGGTGCTCGACGAGGCCTTGCGCGACGCCATCTGCGCCCGCGCCACGCGCAGCGAGAACGGCGCGCGCATGCTCGAGTCGGTGATCGACGGCGAGCTGCTGCCGCCGGTGTCGCGAGCGCTGCTCGACCGCCTGGCGCGGCAAGAGCCGGTCACCCGGGTGGCATTGGGTGTCGACGCGGCGGGTGCCTTTACCGCGGAGGTGGTGTAGGCGATGACGGCCAAGGCGATCGACATGCGCTGGTGCGAGGGCGGCTTGCCGACGGGGCGCGGCCTCGGCGGCATGGCCCGCGCGCTGGCGCTGGTCGAGAGCGCCTCGCCCGCCGGGCTGCGCGCGTGCGCCGGCGGTATTCTCCAGGCCAGCCACGGCCTGGCCTGGGTCACCTGCCTCTATCTCGACGGCAGCGGCCGTTGGCTGGGCGGCGACAATGACGACGTTCGCTTCGATTGCGACGACTTCCGCCATCCCTACGCCCACGCCATTCGCCAGGGCAAGCCGCTGCGGCTGGGGCTGGTGGAGGCGCGCTCGCGGCTCGATCACTCCGGCTTCCAGGCCCAGGTGGCCCAGCTGCCCGGCGCGCTGAAGCTGGTGGTGCGTCCGCTGCGCGCCCTCGACGGCAAGCGCGAGTGGCTCGGCGCGCTGGCCATGGCCGGTGAGGGAGAAGCCCTCGCCCGGCTCGAGGCGGATCCCGAATTCGCCGCCTTCGAGGCGCTGTTGTGCCGGCTGTGGGCGGGGCTGGCCCGGCACCAGGGCGAGCGCCAGCGTGAAGCGAACCTGCGCCAATCGCTGGCCCAGCTCAATGACGGCGCCCGGCGCCAGGCGCTGGCCGAGCGTCTGGCTGACGACCTGCTCGGTGGGTCGACGGCCATGCAGACGCTGCGTAGCCAGGTGGTACGCGCGGCGGAGACCAGCCTGGCGGTACTGCTACAGGGCGAGACCGGTACCGGCAAGGATCGGGTGGCGCGCGCCATCCATCAGCTCTCGGCGCGCAGCCAGGGTGCCTTCATGGCGATCAACTGCGCGGCGATTCCCGAGTCGTTGCTCGAATCGGAGCTGTTCGGCCATGCCAAGGGGGCCTTTTCCGGCGCCGACCGGGCCCGCGAAGGGCTGATCAGTCAGGCCGACGGCGGCACGCTGTTCCTCGACGAGATCGGCGACATGCCGCTGCCGCTTCAGGCCAAGCTGCTGCGGGTGCTGGAGAACGGTCGCTACCGGCCGCTTGGGGCGAGCGAGGAGCGGCGCGCCGACCTGCGCCTGGTGGCGGCCACCCATCAGCCGCTACGCGAACGGATTCGCGACCAACGCTTCCGCGCCGACCTTTACTACCGGCTGGGGCAGTTCCCGCTGACCCTGCCGCCGCTGCGCGAGCGCAGCGAGGACATCGCCGAACTGGCCGAGGCCTTTGTCGCCGACTTCTGCATCCGCGAGGGGCGCGACGACATGGGCATTACCCCGGCCGCGCTGCGCATGCTGCGAGAGCGCGATTATCCGGGCAACGTACGCGAGCTGAAGAACCTGATCGACTACGCCTGCGCCATGACGCGGCCGGGAGAGGACGTCAACCCCGCGGCTCTGCCCGAGCGGGCCGACGCGGAAACGCGTGATTCCGCCGTCACCATGTCGGCAGCGACGGTCAGTGTGGCCAACGGCAACGTACAGGATCTGCGCCGTGCCCTGCGTGACTACGAGGCGGAACTGATCCGCCAGCGATTGCAGCTGTTCGACGGCAATCGTGCCCTGGCGGCCGAGAGCCTCGGCCTGCCCAAGCGCACCCTGGCACACAAGTGCCGACAGCTGGAACTGGATGCCAAATGAGTTCGACCCTGATATTTCGCCGGGCGCCGTGGCTGGCGCTGGCCGCAAGCCTGGCCCTGGTTGCCGATGCCTGGGGCGACACCGCCGCCGAGGCGTTGGTGGCCGAGGCCCGCGAGTGCGCCCTCGAGCCCTCGCGGCTGGAAAGGCTGGGCTGTTACGACGCCCTGTTCATGACTCGGGACGAGCCGGTGGCGAGCGAGGACCTGCGCCCTGCACTGTGGCATGCGATCCATGCCCAGGAAGCAGAACGCAACGGTGACGACATGGGCCTGCTGGTCCGTGAGAGCAGCGACGGCGTGCGGATCAGCGTGCCGGCGCTGGGAAGCGTGCCGCCACGCCCACAGTTGGTCATCGCCTGCGAGAAGTCGATTACCCGCTTTCAGCTTCACCTGCCCCAGGCGCTGAACGCTGCGAGAGTGCAGGTGCGCCTGCGAGCCGGCGGTCGTGAGCTGGAGCAGGCCTGGCAGGCCCGAGATGGCGGCTACGTGGTCAGCGGCGGCCGCGGGCTGCCGGCCATCGCTACGCTGCAACAGCTGCTCGACGCCGACGAGCTGACGTTCGCCAGCGACCAGGCCGCGCTCGATGGATTGCGTTTCGAGATCGCCGGGTTGCGCCAGGCGGTTCAGCCGCTGCGCGATGCCTGTCGCTGGTGAGGTGAGCATGCGAATCGTCAACCAGACACAACTGACGGAAGTGCTGGCCGCGCTCCCCCCGGAGGGTGTCGGCAGGCCCCTCGACGACAGCGCCGACTACGCCTGGCTCGACGAGGAGATGATGAAGATCGGCTCGCTGCAGCACGGTGGAGTCGACTGGGAGGGCGCCGAGACCCGGGCCGTGCGCCTGCTGAGCACCACGGGCAAGGACCTCAAGGTGCTCGGCCACCTGTTGCACTGTCTGCAGCACGAAGGCGACGGCGTGCGCTTCGCCCTCTCGCTGCGCCTGCTGGCGGGCAGCCTCGAACAGTGGTGGGAAGCTGCTTATCCCTATGGTGGCCCACAGGGCGAGCGGCTGCGGCCGCGGCTGTTCCGCCAGTTCACCCAGCGCGCCCTGGCTCTGGCGGAAGCGCTCGATTTCGACAATGCCGCCGACGAGCAGCAAGCCTGCGAGGCCGCCAACGAGGCGCTGTTGGAGGCGGCTCGGGCACGCCAGTTGCCGGATGAGGCCTTGGTGGACCTGCAGCGCCAGTTGCGTCAGGCCCGCCCCAGCCAGGCGGGCTCACACACCGAGTCCGCGACACGCGGCGCGGCGGCGGAAAGCGATACGCCGGCCAGCACCGCATCGCCCACGGCCAAGCTGCCCGAGATGCGCCTGGAGGCCGGCAACGAACGCGGCAATCGCCAGACCCTGCTCAAGATGGCCGATTTCCTCAACGAGCAGAGCCCGGGCGACCCGCTCGGCTACCGGCTCCGGCGCCATGCGGTCTGGAGCGTCATCCAGGCGCTGCCGGCCACCCGTGACGGCGTGCGCTCCGAGCTGGCACCGCCTGCTGCCGACCGCGTGGCGGAGTATCGCGAGACGCTCTCGCGCGGCGCCGATAACGCGCTGTGGAAGCGCATCGAGAACAGCCTGGCGGTGAGCCCCTACTGGCTGGAGGGGCACCGCCTCAGCGCGAGTGCCGCAGAGCGGCTCGGCCAAACGCGCTGCGCCACCGCCATTCGCGACGAGGCGAGCCGTTTCGTCGAGCGCCTGCCCGGTATCGAGTCGCTGACCTTCAACGACGGCAGCCCCTTCGTCGACGACGAGACCCGCCATTGGCTGCAGGCCGCGCCGGGCAGTGCCGCGGGGGGCGGCCAGGAAACCGGCGGCGATCCCTGGCAGGAGGGCCTGGCCGAAGCCCGCGAGAGGCTGGCTGCGGAGGGTCTCGAAGCGGCCCTGATGGGCCTCGATCGCGGCCTGGCGGAGGCTCGCTCTCCGCGCGAGGTCGCCTATTGGCGGCTGGCCAGTGCCGACCTGCTGCGCGACGCGGGGCTGGCGGCGCTGGCCGGCCAGCACTATCGCGCGGTCCGCGAGTCGCTGGCGGGCCTTGGCCTCGAACAGTGGGAACCGGCACTGCTCGAGCGGCTCGAGCGCGCGGTGGAGAAGGGCAAATGAACACGATCCGATTGCGACATGACGGGTACTGCGGCGTGCCCGGCAGCATCACCACCAACAACATCACCATCATCGACAGGGACGAGGGCAAAGGCTCATGTGGAAAAGTGTGAAGTCCGGTCTGAGCCGCTGGGTACCCGGCGCCTCACGGGCACAAAGCAACGCCAACCTGGCCAAGGCGCACGGTAACAAGGCCCAGGGCATCGGCAAGCGGGCGAGCAAACTCACCGTCATGCTCTGGTGGTTGCTGTTGGGCGCCCTGATCGTCGCCATCTGGTGGCTGGGGCCGATGTGGCAGGTACGAGACAGCTATCCGTTGGCGCCCTGGCTCAACCGGCTGCTCGCCACCCTGGCGCTGGTTACCCTGGCCGCCGTGGTATGGGGCATTCGCCTGGCTCGCCAGCTGCGCGAGGTGGACGACGAGCGACGCCAGAACGAACGGCTGCAGCTCGACCCGGTGCTGGGCCAGGTGGAGCAGCAGGAGGCAACGCTGAACGCCACCCTGCACGAGCTGCTCGACAATCTCGGTGCCGGCCCCGGGGCGCGCTACAAGCTGCCCTGGTACCTGGTGATGGGCGTGGAGAACGCCGGCAAGACCAGCCTGATCAACCGCTCCGGCCAGAACTTCTCGCTGACCCACGTCATGAAGGCTTCCGGTCAGGGCAAGAAAGGCAACCAGTACGGCTTCGACTGGTGGATCGGCGACAAGGCTGTGCTGATCGACCCGGACGGCGAATTGCTGACCCAGGGCGCGCTGGAAGGCGGCGAGCCCCAGGAACTTCAGAGCCGGCTGTGGGACCACTTCGTCGGCTGGCTGGAGCGCAACCGTGCCCAGCGTCCGCTCGATGGCGTTGTGCTGGTGCTCGACCTGGCGCGCCTGAGCGATGCCCGGGTGGCGGTGCGCAAGGCCTACGCCTCGCTGTTGCGCGCCCGCATGCGCGAGCTGATGGAGCGCCACGGTGCACGCCTGCCGGTCTACGTCACCTTCAGCAAGATGGACCTGCTGCACGGCTTCGACGATTTCTTCCGCCACTACTCCCGCGCCGCGCGCCGGGCGCCGCTGGGCTTCACCTTCAGTGCCGAGAGCGTCGAACGCGTCGACCAGTGGGCCAATGAGTTCGCCGACTCCTACGACGCCATGCTCGAGCGGCTCAATCGCAGCCTGCCCACGCTGCTGGCCGAATGCCGCGACCGCGAGGAACGCGAATCGGTGTTCCGCTTCGTGCGCCAGCTCGCCGGCCTGCGTGACGTGCTGCTCGGCTTCCTGAGCGAGGCGCTCTCCAGCGACCGCTACTCCACCGCCGCCATGGTGCGGGGCACCTACTTCACCTCGGTCTACCAGCAGGGCGTGCCGGAGGACCCCTTCGTCGATGCCGCCGCTCGCCGCTACGGCATGGCCGATACCACCCAGCCGGCCCATCGCGCCGCACGCAGCGCGCTCTACTTCACCGAGGAACTGTTCGACAAGGTGATCTATCCCGAGGCGGGGCTGGCCGGGGACAATGCCCGCGCCGCCCGGCGTCGACGTCGCCTGCGTCGTACCAGCGCCTTTGCCTGCCTGCTGGGCGGGCTGGTGCTGGTGGGTGGCTGGAGCCACTTCTATCAGAAGAACACCCAGGCCTTGGCGGCGGTGGAGGAGAAGGCCCAGGACTTCCTGGCCGCGCAACCCGACGAGCTGCACAGCGACGACCCCACAGGCTATGCGTTGCTGGAGCCCCTCGACCGCCTGCGTGCCGCCACACTGGAGTTCGGCGACTATCGCGAACACTTGCCGTGGCTGGCCGACATGGGCCTCTACCAGGGCCATGCGGTGGGCCGCGAGGTGGAGAACGCCTATCTGGCGATGCTGAGCTACCATTTCCTGCCCTCGCTGATGATCGGCATCATGGATGACATGAACCGCGCCGAGACCGGCAGCAACGACAAGCTGGCCCTGCTGCGCGTGCTGCGCATGATGTCCGATGCCAGCGGGCGCCAGCCCGAGCGGGTCGAGGCATACATGGAACGGCGCTGGCAGCGCGCCTTCCCCCAACGCGGCAGCGTTCAGGAGCGCCTGCTCGACCACCTCGCCTATGCCATGGCGCACACCGACCTCGAAGGGCAGGTGGCGGCCGGCGATCGTCATGCCGAGCAGGCCATGGCGGCGCTGCGTGGCAGTCTTCAGGCTGCCCAGGAGGAGCTCTCGCGCCAGCCCATGGACGAGCGCGTCTATGCCACGCTCAAGGCCAACAGCGGTAGCCGCAGCGGGGCGGCGCTCGACCTGCACCAAGGCGTCGGTCCCTCCTTCAACGCCGTTTTCATGGCCCGCGACGACGAGCTGGAACGCCTGCGCCTGCCGACCCTGCTGACTCGCGACGGCTTCGAGGGGTATTTCCTCAAGGAGATCGAACAGGCCACCGAGCTGGCATTGATCGACCTCTGGGTGCTGGGCCAGCGCGACGACATCGTCTTCAGTGACGCCGACGAGCGCCAACTGCGTGACGCCCTGCACGAGCGCTACGTCAGCGACTATCACGTGACCTGGCGCCAGGCGCTCGACGACCTCTACCTGGTGCCGCTGCCCGATATCGACCAGGCGGTCGTGGTGGCCGACACCCTGCTCGGCGCCAGCCGGCCGCTGGACCGCCTGCTCGGCGAAGTGGCGCACCATACGCGGCTCTATCCCGAGCTGCCGGTAGACGACGAAGTCGCACGCCAGGCGCTGGAGCGCTCGCCGCGCTACCGCCTGGCCGGCGAGATCGAGCGCAACTTCCGCGACCTCAACGGTCTGCTCGATGCCCGCGGCGACAACCCGGCTGACATCGCCGAGATCAAGGTCGCCATCGGCGAGTTGCGCGACTACCTGCGCGAGGTGCAGGGCGCCAGCGACCCGGGCCGTGCGGCCTTCGTCAGCGCCCGCGACCGCCTGGCGCTGCGCGGCGGCGACCCCATCCATAACCTCAAGCGCATCGCCGAGAACACTCCGGCCCCGGTGGACCGCATGCTTGAAAGCCTGGCCGACCAGAGCTGGCAGTTGCTGATGGCCAGTGCCATCCGTCATCTCGAGCATCAGTGGCTCGACGAGGTGGTGGCGCCCTACCAGGAACGTCTGGCCGGTCGCTACCCGCTGGTGCCAAGCGCCTCGCGTGAGGTGGCCCTCAACGATTTCGAGGCCTTCTTCGCTGCCGACGGCATTCTCGACCGCTTCTACCAGGACAACCTGCGGCCCTTCATCGAAGAGGCGCCCGAATACCTGGTCGATGCCGAGGGCAGCCCGCTGCTGCGCGACAGCGTCTTCACCGCCATCCAGCGTGCCGAACACATCCGCCAGGCCTATTTTGGCCGCGACGGCGTACTCGACGTGGAGTTCGCCCTGGAACCGGTGAGCCTCAGCCCCGACAAGCGCCGCAGCGTGATCAACATCGACGGCCAAATCATCGATTACGCCCACAGCGCCAGTTCGCGGGTCTCGATGATCTGGCCCAACGCCCTGCGCGGCGGCAACGAGAGCCGCATCACCCTGGTGCCGAGCCAGGTCAATCGCTCGCCGCGCAGCCTCAGCCGCGACGGTGCCTGGGCCTGGTTCCGCTTGCTCGACGAGGCCGAGATCACCAGTGCCAGCGAGCGTGAGCTGGAGCTGCGCTTCCAGGTCGACGGCGGCTCGGTGCGCTACCGCCTGTACGCCACTGGCTCGCGCAACCCGTTCACCCGCCCGCTGGTGGCCGGCTTCCAGCTGCCCACTGCGTTGTATGCCGAAGGAGGTTTCGATGTTGGCAGCCTTTAAGCGCTTGTTCGGCAGCGAACGCGAAAAGACGGCGCCTGCCGGCGCGGTAGAGGAGGTGAAGGGCCTGGAAGCGGCCTCGATGGAAGACATCGAAGGCTTTCTCGAAGCCGCTCTGCGCGCCGATACCCAGGGGCATTCGCCCTGGGTACTGCGCGACGAGGCCCGCCTGGGCACGCTGCGTCGGGCGCTGGAGTTCACCGTACAGCGCGGCCAGTGGCTGCAGCGCGAAGGCAACGACATCGCCCGCTGGCAGGGCCGGCTGCTGAAGCTTCGCCATGGCGAAGGGCCCACGCTCGGCATGCTGCTGGCCTGTCGGCCGGATGACGAGGCGGCCTGGCAGTTGCGCTTCTTCTTCATCGAGCCGGAGTGGCAGGGCAGCGGTCACGGCGCTCGCCTGCTGCGGGCGGCGCGCCACAGCCTGAGCGGCGTGCCGCTGAACGTACGTCTGCCGCTGGCCTGTCAGGCGGCGGTACGCAGCCTGGAAGAGGCAGGCTTTCAACGCATGTACGTCAACGCCTTCGAGGTAGCCAGCTTCGAAGCGCCCGCGGAGTGGGACTAGGCCGCACAACCGGCACGCATAGACAGGAGAACGATAGATGGGACGCAAATTCGTACTCGTGGGTGACATCGGCACCGACCATGACGGTTTTCCGCCGACGCCGGTCACCGCGGGCAGCCCGACGGTGCTGATCGACGGCAAGCCGGCGGCCCGCCTGGGCGACCCCCTGGCAGCACACAGCAAGCCCGATAGCCCTCCCCACCCGCGTGCCATCGCCGAAGGCTCCGGCACCATCCTGATCGACGGCAAGCCGGCGGCACTCACCGGCCACGCCGTGGATTGTGGCGGTGTGGTGATCGGCTCCGCGAGCGCGGTAGGTGGCGAAACAGGAGGAGGTTCGTTTCTCTCTTCTGTTGCGGTAATGGCCTCAACCGTCTCACAGGCTTCTATATCCTCGACCGCTGATTTCGCTGATTTCGCTGATTTCGCTGATTTCGCTGATTTCGCTGAGCCAGCCCTTGATGCCACTGCATCATCTGGAGGACAGCCAACGGCACTGACCATGAGCGAAGCTGGAAAACGGTGGCTGATGGAGGTCGAACAGCTTCGTTTGATGCCTTATGACGATCAGACTGGGCGTGAGATAACGTCTTGGGTAGAAGGTGCCACGATTGGTTATGGGCACCTCATTTCGGAATCAAAATGGCAATTGTACGAAAATGGAATTAATCGTCAGCAAGCTGAGAATATATTTAAGGAAGAGTTGTCGGCTTATGTTCAAGCAGTGAATAATGGAATTCATGTTCCGTTGCAGCAATATCAGTTCGATGCGGCTGTTATGCTTGCTTACAACATAGGGACTCATGGTTTCGCCTCTTCTTCCGTCGTAAAGTTAATTAATGATCCTGCAGCTGAGACACCGTACTCGACTCTAGAGGCGGCTTGGAAAGCTTGGAACAAGTCACAAGGTATGATCAATAGGGGATTGATAAATCGGCGAGCTGCAGAGTGGAATATTTATTCCAAAGGAGTATATGAAAAATGGTGAAGCATAGTTTATGGGTTTTCTTTTTGAGTTTATTGTCATGGATGCCGTTTGCTGTCTTGGCAGATTTCGACTGTCCTAGTTTTCGCGAAGTGCAAGGTGAATATAAGGCAGTTGAAGTAACTCGCTATGGAGGAGGACTGACGCCACGTGAAGAGGCCATAGGGCGCATCAATAAAAAAGTTATTGTTGCTGAAAGCCACTTCTTGTTTTGGGATGAGCTTAGGTATGAGGATCCTATTTATGAGGTTGTCTGTCATCCCGTTCCTCAAGAGGAGGGGGAAGTTCCTTTGCCAACAGAAAGATGGGGGAATTTCTATGGCTTCGGGATGCATAGAGAAGTTGTCAAAATAATTCATATTACCCCTTCTAAAGGAGAAGGTCCGGGCTTGAGGCTGGAGATAGTCGATGATGAGTTATGGTTTTTTTCGGATGGTTGGTTTTACCGAATGAGGCGAGTCTCAAACCAATAAGATTGTTCACTTGGCTGGCTTGAGCCGGATTGAACTTACTGATGGATGCGGACTATGAATGGATTGCAATTCACCCTTGAGCTCGCCGGAGCCGAAGCGGCCGACCTGGCGGTGATCGACTTCACCCTGGAGGAGGCGCTCTCGGCGCCCTTCACCCTCACGGTGCGCTTTGCCAGCCGCGACGGCAGCCTGTCGGCCACGGATATACTCGACCGCCCGGTGACCCTGGCGATCTGGCAGGACGACGAGACGCTGCGCCGGGTCAACGCCATCGTCAGCGAGTTCGGTCGCGGCGACCGCGGCCACCGGCGCACGATGTACTCACTGGTCGCCCGCCCGGCGCTCTGGCGCCTCGGCCTGCGCCACAACTCGCGCATCTTCCAGCAGGTCTCGCCGCTCACTGTGCTCAACACCCTGTGCGACGAGCGCAGCCTCACCGACGTCGCCTTCGCCGCCACCCGGGAACCGGCCGAGCGGGAGTACCTGACCCAGTACCGTGAGAGCGACCTCGACTTCATCCAGCGCCTGGCCGCCGAAGAGGGGTTGTTCTACTTTCACGAGTTCTTCGAGACGGGCGGCGAGACGCCCAGCGCCGCCCATCGCCTGGTGTTCGCCGACGCCCCCCAGGCGCTGGCCCACCTGGGCGAGCGCACCTACCACGGCCGTTCCGGCGGCACGCCGCCCCAGCGTCACGGACGCAAGCTCCAGCAGCTCGCCCGGGTCGCCCCGGCCTCGGTCACGCTCAAGGACTACTCGTTCAAGAACCCGGCCTATGCGCAGCTTCACGAACACGCCGCGGAGGGCCTGGAAGAACGCGCGCAAAGAGACGACTACGAGCACTACGACTACCCCGGCCGCTACAAGGCCGACGCCTCCGGCAAGGCCTTCACCCGCATCCGCCTCGAGCACCTGCGCAACGACGCCCTGACCTGTAGCGCCGAAAGCGACCTGCCCGAGCTCGCCCCGGGCACGCGCTTCACCCTCACCGACCACGATCTCAGTGAGCTCAACCGCGACTGGCAGGTCATCAAGGTCACTCACACCGGCAGCCAGCCCCAGGCCCTGGAAGAAGACGGTGTCACCCAGAGTGACGCCGCGGGGATGCGCCTGCAGGGTCGGGCAGGCTTGGAGAGCATGACCAAGTTCGACAACACCCTGGTCCTCACCCCCGCCGACCGCGCCTGGCGCCCCGAGCCCAACGCCAAACCCTGCGTCGACGGCCCGCAGATCGCCTTCATCGTCGGCCCCGAAGGCGAGGAGATCTACTGCGACGAGCACGGCCGGGTCAAGGTGCAGTTCCCCTGGGACCGCTACGCCGAGCCTAATACCGCCGGGGCTGAAGGCGAAGCCGCTGGAAGAGCGCCCAGCGCCTGGGTGCGTGTCAGCCAGGGCTGGGCCGGCGGCGGCTACGGCAGCATCGCCATCCCGCGAATCGGGCACGAAGTGGTGGTCAGCTACCTGGAGGGCGACCCCGATCAGCCGCTGATCACCGGGCGCACCTACCACGCCGTCAACACGCCTCCCTACGAACTGCCCGAGCACAAGACGCGTACCGTCATCCGCACCCAGAGTCACAAAGGCGAAGGATTTAACGAACTTCGCTTCGAAGACCAGGCCGGCGAAGAGCAGATCTGGCTCCACGCCCAGAAGGACCTGGAGCTTCTAACCAACAACGACCGCACCGAAGAGATCGGCCACGACAGCTTCCTCACCGTGCATCACGACCGCATCGGTGAGATCGACGCCGACGATCACCTGACGGTGCACGGAAGCCGACACACCCAAATCGATGGCGACGACAACCTGATCGTCGACGCCAGCCGCCACGAGAAATACGGCCGCGCGCAGCTCGTCGAGGCCGGCCAGGAGATCCACCACAAGGCGGGTATGAAGGTCGTGATCGAAGCCGGCGCCGAGATCATCCTCAAGGCCGGCGGCAGCTTCATCAAGCTCGACCCCAGCGGCGTGACCATCGTCGGCAGCCAGGTCAAGATCAACTCCGGCGGCAGCCCCGGCTCCGGTTCCGGCCAGGCCGCCCAGGCACCGGTATTGCCGAGGGAGGCGACCGGTGAATCGCATGAGGATGTCACCATGGGGCCGGTTTTCGGTAAGCGCCTCGACCAGGCCATGGCTGATGATATCCCCCTGATCGAGCGCTGCCAGATGCAGCGTGATGGAAGCTGCCCTCTGTCTGACTGTCCTTGCAGAGGGCGTACAGCGTCATGAGAGTGATCTGTGCCGATACATTATCCGAGCTGCTTGGTGGACAGAGCCGCCACTTGAGTCACTGGCTGATTCTTGAAGAGACCGGCCAGACCCTCGCCTCTCTGTACCAGAAGGTGCCGAAGCTCGAATACGAGTGGCTGTTTCTGGAAACGCCCTATGCCGACTTCCTGAAGCGAAGCCCCCTGGTACTGCGCGTGAACGATGCGATTGGCGATCTGCTACGGGAGTTTGCCCAGGATCCGCGAAAAGGCATCTCGCCGGGTATCGTCGTGGCTAGTCAAGCCTCGGAAGAAGAGGTTTTGGCTCACCTTCGCCGCTGTTTGAGCGTCGCATTCTATGGTAATCGCAAAGGCATGCTGCGGTACTACCATCCTGACGTTGCGGCAGCGCTCTTTGCCGCTTCCGAGCACGTCAGCCAGGCCTGGCTCGGTCCCATTGAGTGTTGGATATGGCACGGCGAAGCGCATCCGCGAACGCCTGCGGCTTCTGCCTGGCATGCGCTATGTGCCGATGATGCGGCATCAGAGCACTGCGTTGATCCAGCCAACTCCACACAGAGTCAGGCAGGAGCGTCACCGATACTTGCCCTTTCCCGCGGGCAGGAAGCCGCGCTAGAGCGCTATATCCGGGTGATGAGGGCCTGGAAGGAATTACGCCAGCCGGGCGAGAGCCTTGAAGACCCGAAAACCTACCGTCGATTCCTTGCTAGCGCCCGCTTGGAGCAAGAGCTGGGCCAGCAAAGCGATCCGGCAGTTGTTCTTGAAGAGCCTATGCCATCCCCCAGTCAATGGAGTGCCTCATGAGCCAGGAATTGAGCCAGCACAAGGCGTGTGAAGAACCCAAGCTCTTCATTCAGGTCATGGGTAAGGAGCATCCTGAGGGCCATCGCTTCGTCTTCTACGATCTGGAAGACCAACTGGAGCAGGCGGCCCTCGCCGAGGCGGTCGAGGAAGAGAACTTGCCGGAGCCTCCGAGCCGCATCCATGGTTGGGCCTGGGAAGAACAGCCTCGGCGAAATGTCTGGCTGGAGATCGCTAGCCAAGAAGGCGAGCCGATACGGGTGTCCCTGTTCGGCAACGTAGGCGTCACGCCATGGCAAGAGCATGAGCGGAATACCGTTCATCAACATTACGTCGTGCAGCCCGTCATACCGTTGGCTCTGTGGCAATCACTGCTGGATGACATCTCCCATGCCCTGCCGTGTCGTCCTGGCTACCTGTATATCCATTATCGGGGAGCCATATGGCGGGAGATCGAGGTGGGAGTTTCCGAGTCGGGCGAGTGGCAGTTCCGCGATGTCGATCTAGTTCAACACCGCAGCGATGCCGGTGGCTATGTCGATGATCGCCGTCCCGCTATCGGCCAGCCGTTAGTGGAGCTATGGCTACCGGCACGCCGTGAGATGAATTGGCTGAGCAGTGAGGTCAAGGTCGCGTTCTCGGACGTGCAATGGTCGGCAGCCAGGCTGAACCACCTGGAAGCAAATCCTACGGCAATTAATCAGCGCTTCCAGTCCGTTTCGCTGCGCGACCCATCTGAGCGTATTGCTAGCGGTAGGCTGCTTGCCGCCGAGCGACTGACCCCGCAGCGCGAGCGAAGCGCTGGCCTCGAAACGCAAATTGCACATCCCCCACTCTGGACCGAGGATTTGTCGGGCAGTACCGTCACTTCGCTCTATCAGCAAGCATCGAGCGAGCAGCAACGCTTCGATGATGGCGGAGCTGATGCGATAAATGGGGCCTGGAACGAGGCCAACAGAGACGACTCGCCCCTGAAGCGGGAGGTCGGCCTGCGTGCGGCCGCCGCTGAGGTGGTATGCCAGACGCACCGTAGCACCCCCGACACGGCGCAGGCTCCAGAGGACCGAGAGCCACCGGTTTGGGAAGAGCTACCCGAAGGCAATGACATACTGGAGGATGCGCGGCAGCGAGAAATACCCGGGCTTGTCATCAACGACCCCCTGTTTGAACTGCGCCATGCCCTGAGTCAAACGCAACTGGCGCAGAATTATCTCACGCTGCTGCTCGAACGCTGCGCTGCGCGGCCGCACTACCGCAGTGCCGTTCTGATTCAGAAGCGCATCATGCCCGAGCGCATCGGCGGCGAGGACAACCCGCTGCATCGCTTTGCTTCAGAGCCAGCACTGAGCTATCTCGGCGGAGAGTTCCACACTAATGTGGCCACGCTGGCACGCGATATTGCCCACCGGCTCTGGGAGTTTCACCAGACGCGTCTAGCCGACATACTGGGCAGCGCGGCCTACCAGCGAATACTGGCGGATTACTTCAGCCTGGAGGGGAGTGACTACGTCAGCGGCTTCTACTTGGTACAGCAATGCTTCACTGCGCTGAGTCTCGATCCGAAGCGCATCGATACCTTGATAGACCAAGATATTCCCAGCCTGTTCCATACAGCCAACGCGGCAAGGGCCCAGCGCACCTTGCTAGCTTTGTTGGAAGATGGAAGCCGCGAACCGCTACACGCCATGTGCTTCCCCAACAGCGAGGCCCACCCGGCCGAACAGCCTTTCGTGCTGCCAGAAGAGGAAAACAATGACGGAAGCGGCCTCTTCCGCGCCAAGGCACTGGCCGAGGAGGGCGAGCGTAGTGAGGTGCCGGAGAAGGAGGACCTGCAAACGTTCGAAGCCTCGATGCTTGCTGCCATGGCCCACACTAGCACAACGAGCGAACTCAAGCGTTGGGTCGGTGCGCTCGATAGTGTATTCGGCAGAATCGCAGAGAGTGGCAAGAACCTGCTTGCTCAAGTTGCAGACGAGAGCCAGCGTACTGCCATGACGGCGAGGATATACTTGCCTGCTTTCAATGCTTCACGCAGTGCGATGCATAACCTATTGGGTGAGCTGACCTTTCAGGCTCTCGGTGATGTAGATTTGCACCGCCACGTACTCGTCGGGGTTGAGGATGCTGCTTCCGGCCTCTCGTTCGGTCTAGATTCGGCCGAGCGAGAGTACCTCTCCAAGAACAATCAACGACAATTCTACGGCCAAGTATACCGTACTTCTGATGGTCAATTGTTGGGTGGTACCAATAAGCAGCGGCTGCGTTCCATGGGGGAAGTAGGCGAAGCACGTGAGGTACGTTTTATCTTTGCACCAGCAAATTCTCGAGCTGCCGATCTGGTGCGTCAAGGACGTAGCCGTATAGGCTTCGTCGAGCGCACAACGGAGCTGACTCGCCTGCCCTATGTCATGGTGATAGTCGAGGCGATGAACTTGTGGCAAAGCGCTCATGTTTTATTCAAAGAAGGCCTTAATGCTAAGCGAGTTACGCTTACCGTAAGCGCAGTAGTTGATGTAGGATTAGCTACCCTTAACTTAAGTGACTACATTACGAGACGTCATCAAGCACCTCGTTCTATCATCAAAGCAAGTAATCTTAGCCAAAGGGTAGTAATGCGAAATGGACAATTAAATTTAATTAGTCGTCTATTTCCAAGCTTAATTCGAGTGAACTGGATATTTTCTAAAGGTGCGGCATTACTGGTAGCTGTCTCTATGGTTTGGGAAGCCACCGGACGACTTCGTGAAGGTGATATCGACGCCGCCTTGGCCTTTGGTGTGGCGGCAGCTGGCGCCACTTTGATATTGCTCTTCAGTGGGCCAGTGGGCTGGGTCGGTCTGGCATTACTGCTTGGCGGTGGGGTGGCCGGAATCTTGCTGACGGATGGCCCATACGAGCAGTGGATAAAGCATGGTCCCTTCGGCGATCAGCGCGGCCGTGCCCCTTGGCTGGAGGAGCCGGAAGAAGCCTATTACCGGCTTCAGGGGATGCTGGCTAATATCCAGGTATCGCTGCGCAGGGTCTCTCCGATCGAGCGTGATGCCCTATTGGCTCGGCTTGGCCAGTCTCATACCTCACCCGTTGAAACGACCATGCCGATAGGGCGCCTCTGGCAAGCCCAGTTCGACCCGCGCCAAGCCATCAATACTGCCATCGAGGTGCGCAGTGCCCTGCCCGGTATGGGTGTCGAGTTGAACGACGTCACGGTGCTGCGACTGGTACAGGGATCGCACTATCGTTCGCCAGCAGGCAGTGCGTGGAGTGAGACATCCTCGTCGCGTATCCAGCCCCTTCTAACACAGCTGGGTGCGCAGCACATCAGCTACTTCGTGCACTCTCCCGCGAACGAGCCCATGCGCGGGTTTGGCAGCAGCACCGAGTATCGCTGGGACGTTCAGGTACAATTCCGTGAAGCGACGCAGATACCGCTGCGCCCAGGTAGACGTGTTTACCCTGCGCCTGCCCCGCTGAAGGCCATGCCAGAGGATATGTCCACCGTCCTCAGCGTCGAGCAAGCTAAAGATGACTACTGGATCAAGGAAAGGCTTCATGTCCGCTAAAGAAACTATTGGCGACTACTATGCCGATACCGGTTATACGCCTGCCAAGCGCCAGCAGTGGGAAGCGGCGAACCCTAAGCGGGATACCATTATCGGCTCTAGGTTGTCATGGAGCCGCCGAACTCAGGATAATGGGACGAAGGAAGAGTATGGCTTTAACAACATCGCTATCTCTCAGCGCTGGGAGTCACAGCGTGCCGAGAAAGGACTGGAAGGTGATGACATCTTCAAAGGCATGAAAGTACGCTATGATTACCAGAGTATCATGCCACCTCATCATACGGCGTTGGCAAAATGCCTTCATGTGGCGATGGGGTTTGGCATGGTATTTTTTTTCCTGTTTTTAATTACATATTGCTTAATATTTTTTGGTGCTTTCTTTTATTGGGCTTTAGGGTCGAAAGATTTTGAATATTTTTATACCATGGCCCTTGATGGTGTGTTTTATCTTTTTCCATGTGTCTTGGTTTCTCTGTTCTTATGGAAAATAGGACGGTATTTGGAAGCGAGGCATCCAGATATTTTTTTCGGGATGCGAAAAGCCCCCCTCTGGCAGCTTAATCGTCAAACAGGTCGGCTCACAATTTACGACCCTAGGGATGCTTGGAAGCAACGCTTGGAGGCTCCCTTCTGGGAGTTCGATGCCTTTTTGCAAAGCTCTCCCGATACCCAGGGCAGCGCCACCTATTCGCTGATTCTCTATCACCCCTTTCAGCAAATCCGCCAGAAGCTGGATGCCCAGTTTCCACCGTCTAAAATGCCTGGCGAACTCATCGCTGCCTGGCAGTTCCTGCAACGCTACATGGATGTTTCCCAGCCGCTACCCGATGTGCCCGCCTTGGAGATTCACCGTCACAAGGACCCTGCCACGGCGGCGGCTGATCAGCGACGAGGCCGCAATCCGCGCTACTGGCGCGACATGGACGAAGCCAGCGTAAAAAAGATTCAGGAAGAGAAGTACCGCAAGAATATCCGTCTGCGCTAAGCCGTAGCGAATGAGCCAATAATCGGGTCTCCCTGGGGAGGCCCTGGCCCCTCTGTTGCAAACAGCGCCGCGGGGCGGGAAAAACAACTGTCAGGGCCAGCGCCAAGCGTCTGCCCGGCGGTAGCGTGGGCTTCAAAGGCACGGTTAATGCTAAACGATGCAGCTCCACGCTCTATTTAAGAAGCTGCGATCTATCGTAGCAGTTATTACGCAACCAATGACAGGGATAGTGAAATGCTGCCAATCAGTTTCAAGACGTCCTTCGACATCCAATTCATCACGCGCCTCTACCATCAGCTGCGCGAGCATGACGATTCGATTACGCTGCTGCTGCGAACCAAGGGTGGGCGAAAGACAAGCGACGTAGAAAAGGCAGCTCTTGGTGAAATTCGAAATGCCAAGAGGGAAAATGTTCTTCGGCATGAATGGGAAGGAAGGGATCGTTCACCTCAAGAAGGCTGGAAGCCTCAAGGAGCCGCTGTTGGCCTATCTCAGGGAAGAGGGAATAGATCAGCAAGAAGTCAAAAATGACCTGGCTGTGTTTTGCGTTTATGGCTATGGGCTCTTGGCGGCAGGTGCTGGATACTTTTATTCCAGTCAAAACGGTTCTTCTTTTCTATTCCTTATCCTTTTAGCCTGTATCGCTTGTATGCTGCTTGGGCTGGCTCTGGTAGCGCACGCCTACAAGGAAGGTAACGAGGCATGGACAATTCCTGCGCTGGTTTGCTTGGGCATTGGAGCCTTGCCTACGGCACCCTCAAGCCTGCTGGTGCTTCCCATGGTAACGTCGCTCGGTCGTGCCAAGTTGCAGCGCCTACTGCGGCAGGGTGATGATGCAGCGATGTCGGAAGTTTCTCTGCCTCAATAGTGAGACGGATAAGTGCCTGCCAACGAAAAGCCCGGCCTTGCGGCCGGGCTGGATCTTCGCTTCCTTACATCCTCCTCGGGCATCCTTCCGACCCGAGCATCCCTGGATTGAGTCTTCCTGACTCGTCGTCCCTGGCTGAGCCTCCGTGCTCAGTACGCCTCCACTGTGCCAACTAGGGCAGCCTTGTGACGTTAACCTGGCGCAAGCGGCGTGTAAGAAATTGCCGATAGAATTGTAAGATATGGCTTACAAGCATATTCGATTCGGCTTTCCGTCGGACGGGACTGGCCGGCCCAGTGCTTCTCAGTCGGCATCGGGCGGCACGCAGTAGTCCGCCAGCGGTCGCGCCGCGGCCAGGTTCAGGAGGGTGTCGGGTGGTGTCGAACGTAAGATTCGTGATGATTGACGGCTGGCTGCGCGTACGCCTCTCACGCTTTCAAGCCGTCAATGTCGGGGGGCGTAACCTGCCGTCCGTTGGCATTCGAATGAGTACGAGCAATTATCGATTGAGAGTTTTGTCGAGCAATAGCAGCGCAGACTGCCAGGAGGAGGCGTCAGCGGCGGCATTGTAGCCAACCGGCAAGTTGAACTCCTCGCTCATTGCGTCGGCGCCGGGGTTCGTGAAGCCGTGGAGTGCCTGGGGATAGGTGATGACATCGACATCGGCACCCTGTGCCTCGAGCGCGAGCGTCATGGCTGCCAGGGATTCACGCTCGACGAGCGAGTCCGCGCCGCCAGTATGGATCTGCACCGCACCGCTGAACTTCCCGGGAGTGGGGACAGCTGGCGTGGGATCGCCGTGAAAGCTGATAACGGCCTCGAGCGGCATGCCGGACAGTGCCATGTTCATGACGACGCTACCGCCGAAGCAGTAACCAATGGCCGCCATGCCGGTATCTGCCACGGCAGGGTGTTGGCGTAGCTGGGTCATGGCCGCTTCGAATCTGGCACGCGCGGCTGGCCAATCCTGCATGACTTGCGAGGAGAACTCACCCGCTTGATCGGGGTGCGTGGCGACTTGTCCCCCGCCATACATATCCACCGCCAATGCCACGAAGCCCAGCGCGGCGAGCTGGTCGGCGCGAGCACGGGCATAGTCATCGAGCCCCCACCACTCGTGCACCACCAGTACTGCCGGCCGTGGCGTCTCATCATTGACGTTACGTGCCAGGTAGCCCTGGTAGGTCTCGCCACCGGTCGTATACTCGAATACCTCGCTTTCGACGCGCGGTCCCCAGGCCGTGAGGAATTCCGACTCTGGTTCAATTTGGAGCTCTGGCGGTAGGTTGACCTCCTGGGCCATTGCCGAGCCTGCCATCAATCCAGACACCAGGCACAAGAGCGTGAATAGTGCGCGCATGTGTAGCTCTCCTTGCTCATTTTTCTTTGTCAGGTCTCGCAGGCAGATGCATAACTCTCCCCCACCCTTTACTAACATAGCTGCCCGCGGAGGCCCGCGTATACCGCTGCTGCCTGAGACCCTTCAGGTGGAAGTGCTCCGAGAGGTCGAGATCGCTGTCGGCTGCGGATGGACACGTAGCAACCAGGAAGCGGCCGCGACACCGGCCAGGCCGAAGAGCGCACCGGGAAGGGCGCCGAGCGCCAGGCTGGCGATGATGCCACCGAGAAGTGCCGCACCTCCGCCGATAATCGCCGGGGTGCCGGTGGCGGAGACAACATCGCGCTTGCGGCTCATCTCGAAACTCACCACCGCGACCATTACCGGCGCGACGGAGACAATGCACAGCAGGATCCACCATAGGCGGCCGAGCCAGAAGCCCACTTCGCCTGGAATGCCGGCATCGATGGGCAGGCCGAGGCGTTCCCCCAGCCAGGCGGCCGGCAGCTCGGCGAGCTTGTGCCAGAGGTAGAGCGGCATGCCCAGCGCGCCGAGGATGGTCACCACCCTG
>NZ_JAAQTO010000035.1 GCF_011742165.1 Billgrantia bachuensis
CAGGTCAGTACGAACCCGACCTGCACCCACATCACGCCCACCAGGGCCAGGGTAGGCGGCAGCAGGTTGCTGGGAACGCCGAAGGCGCCGTCGACCATGGCAACGGGGTAGCCGGAAGCCACGGCGGCGGCCAGCCACAGCAGGCCGAGCAGCAGCAGGGCGAGGCCGCAGCCCAGCCCCGAGAAGCGGCCGCGTTTCCAGGCGATGCCGAGCTGTTGCGGCAGCAGCCAGACCACGATGGCATTGAGCCAGCCGATGCCGCCATCGCTACCGGTGACCCGGGTACCCAACTCCAGCAGCTCGCCGGGCGCGGTGATGCCGCCACGCAGCAGGTCGACCGCGGCGGCGATCAGCAGCAGGCCCGCTACGGCCTTGAGCCCCCAGCGGTTGTCGGCCCACACGCTGAGCGGCAGCAGCGCCTGTATGCCCAGCAGCATCATCAGGAACCAGAGATGGACGGTCAGCGAGTGATTGAGCGGGCCGAGCAG
Source organism: Billgrantia bachuensis (assembly GCF_011742165.1). Taxonomy (GTDB): domain Bacteria; phylum Pseudomonadota; class Gammaproteobacteria; order Pseudomonadales; family Halomonadaceae; genus Halomonas; species Halomonas bachuensis. The sequence goes on from NZ_JAAQTO010000035.1 coordinate 489, forward strand.
GCGCCCTCCGGTATAGGTGGCGAGGATCACGAAGGCCACCAGAACCGCCAGATAGGTGACGGTGGGGCGTGCCAGGCCGAGTGCCCGGCCGGCCCACCAGTGCAACTGGCGATGCCCCTGCTCCAGCCGGCGCTGGGCGCCGTCTGCGCTCACCGCAGCCGAGACGAACACGAATAGCGGGACGACCTGCAATACCCAGGTGAGTACGCCAGCGCCCGTCCACACCAGCAGCAGGTGGTCGGTGGTGGTCATCAGGCCGTTCTCGAGCCGTGGCAGGGTGGCGATCCAATGGCCGAACACGACGACGAGCAGCGCGCCGGCACGCAGGGCGTCGGGGTAGCGGTCCCGGCTTGCTCCAGTTCCGCCATTGTTTTTCGCTGACGAGTCCAACTTCTGCGTTCCCTGTTTCATAATGTCTCGTTTCCATTCGATCGGCGCTTGCATATGTCGCGCGCCTGGTGGATATTAGTTATCGAACAGTGTTTCCTAACATCATCCACGAAACGTCAGCGTCCTGCAAGCACGTCGTGAGAGACGCTGAAACCGAGGGAAAATCGCCATGGATACCCACACGCTGTTGGTCCATGTCCTGCTGTACGTCTTCCTGCCGCTATGGGGAATTGCCGGCTTCGTCGACTGGTGTTGTCACCGCGCCACGCATATCGAGGAGACCTCGGGGCTGAAGGAAACCCTGATGCACTCGGCCATGGGCATCCAGGTGGGCATTCCCATCCTCATGTGCCTGCTTTATCGCATCAACGTGCTGGTGCTGTTGCTCTGCCTGCTGGCCTGGGTGCTGCATGAGGTCGTGGCCCACTGGGACGTGCACTACGCCGCGCCGCGACGGCACATCAGCATCTGGGAAATGCATGCGCACAGTTACCTGGCCAGCCTGCCGTTCTACATGTTGGCCATGATCATGGTGATCAACTGGCCGGTGGTGGTGGACCTGGTGACCTTCAACTGGACAGGACAGATGCGCCTCGTACCCGTTGAGGTGCCCCACGGCGGGGAGCGCTACCTGCCCTATTACCTGGCATTCATGGCGCTGCTGTGCGTGTTCCCTTACCTGGAGGAGAACCTGCGCTGCCTGCGCCATTACCTGAAGCACAGGGGAGAGCCGGCGTGAGCGTCTATATCACCAGTACCGGCCACTACCTGCCGGGCGAGCCGGTGGACAACGAGGGGATCGAGGCGGTGCTCGGCCTGGTGCATGGCAAGCCGAGCCGGCTCAAGCGTCGGATCCTCCAGTCCAACGGTATCCGGCAGCGCCACTACGCCATCGATGCAGAGCACAACACCCTGATCAGCAACGGCGAGATGGCCGCTCGGGCGGGGCAGGCCTGCCTCGACCAGAGCTATCTGAGCAAGGCGCGGCTCGACATGCTCAGCGTGGCCACCAGCCAGGGCGACCTGGTACTGCCGGGGTTCGGCAGCATGGTGCAGGCGGAGCTGGGCGTGGCCGGCGTCGAGTTGCACAGCAGCCATGGCATCTGTTCCAGCAGCATGATGGCGCTCAAGGCGGCCTACACCGGGCTGAAGGCCGGGGAGCACGGCAATGCCCTGGTGATCGCCAGCGAACTGGCCTCGCGGCTGTTCAAGGCCAGCCGCTACGAGGCGGTGGCACAGGAGGTCGATTTCAACGCCGAGTTCCTGCGCTGGATGCTGTCGGACGGCGCCGGGGCGTTGCTGCTGGAAAACGTGCCGCGCCGGCGCTGCTTTCGCATCGACTGGATTCGCGGCTTCTCCCATGCCGATGCCTACCCGGTATGCATGAGCGTCGGCCGGGCGGTCGGCGGGGAGGAGAAAAGCTGGCAAGACTTCGCCAGCTATGCCGAAGCGGAGGCCGCCGGCGCCCTGCTGATCCGCCAGGACGTCCGTCTGCTCGACAACATCGTCAAGCTCGGGGTGGACGGGCTGCTGCGCTTGATCGACGAGGGGCGGGTCGAGGTGGGGAAGGTCGACCACGTGCTGTGCCATTACTCATCGCACTACTTTCGCGGCAAGATCTTCGACATGTTGACCCAGGCCGGCGCGGCGATTGCCGAAGAGAAGTGGTACACCAACCTCTATACCCGCGGCAACACCGGCTGCGCCTCGATGTTCATCATGCTCGACGAATTCCGCCGTACCCAGGACTACCAGGCTGGCGACACCATCCTCTGCATGGTGCCGGAAAGCGGCCGCTTCAATAACGTCTACATGCAGCTTACGGTCGTGGAGGACTAATCATGGAAAGCAAGGTAACCACCCAGTTGGGGCAGGAGTGCCTGCAGGGGCTGATGCGCGTCTGGTTCGATTTCGAGCGCCAGTTGGGCCGGGTGCCGGTCATCCAGCGCCTGGAGCGCGGCAAGTTCACCCGTGAGGATTATCGCAACCTGTTGCTGCACCTGCGCCAGCAGGTGATCGAAGGGGCGCGCTGGATCACCCGGGGCGCCTCCAGCTTCGAGCGCGACTACGCTGATGTGCGCTCGGAGGTGATCGGCCACGCCAAGGAGGAGCATCGCGACTACGAAATGCTGGAGGCGGACTTCGTGGCGGCGGGCGGCGAACTCGATGAGATCCGCGCGGGGCAGCGCAATGCCGGCAGCGAGGCGCTGCATTCCTTCATGATGTACCGCGCCAGCCAGCCCAACCCGGTGGACCTGATCGGCGCCATGTGGATCATCGAAGGGCTGGGGCAGAAGATGGCTGGCGATTGGGCCCGGCGGATCGACGAGGCCACCGATGGCGATGGCCGCTATACGCGCTTCATGCGTTACCACGGCGAGAACGACGACGCCCACCTGGACAAGCTCTACTCGCTGATCGACCGGGTATGCCGCACGCCGGACGACCAGCAGTCGATTCTGCGCACCGCGCGGGTGGTGGCGCGGCTCTACGCCCTGCAACTGGAGGAGGTCGACCATGGCTGATGCCAGGCGCAGGCCCCGCAGCCCTTTCCTTCGTGCGCTGGAGTCCGACGATTCGCTGCCCATCCAGCCCGAGGCGGTACGGCTGTGGCTGAACGATATCGAGAGCCCGACACGCTGGTCGCTGCGCCCGCTGCTGCAGTTCGTGCTGGCGATGCTGCTGCATCTGATCTGGTTCGTGAAGCGCCTGCCGCTGCCCCAGTTCCGCGCCCATGGCCTGCTGCAGCGGCTGATCTGCTGGTTCTGCACCCATTTCGTCAGCCCCAGTGCCAACCAGTTGATCCTGCGTCACTTCGCCACCGAGTCGAACATACTCAACTTCCTCATCGACAACAGCCCCGAGGTGACGGTCGAACCGCTCACGCTCTACCCCAGCCGGATCGACGACATGCTCGATGCCAGCTTCGTCAAGCACGACCAGGAGCTGTTCCGGGTGATCGAGGAGATGGGTCATTGGCGTGAGCGCCCGGCACCGTTGGCGCCGGAGGCCATCGACTGGACGCACTGGCGCCCGCTGGATGAGGGCGCCTACGAGACGGTTCGCCGGCGCACCCAGGTGCTCGACTTCGAAAGCGCCCACGCCCTGTTCATGTGCCTATTCTGCCTGCTGCTGACCCGCGAGGAGTATCGCGACGCCATCAACGGCTTCAACCTCGACCAGTCGATCGCCATCCGCATCGGCCAACTGATCGGCGACCCGGCCCTGGCCGAGATGGCCTACAACAAGTACCCGCACTACCTGGTCGGCCCCTGGAACCTGAGCCAGCGCTTCCTGATGCACGGCTTCTTCACCGAGTACCTGTATGCACGGCTGGAGCGGTTGCGGCTGGCCGCGCATCACCCCGCGAACGGCAGCACTGCGGCATACACCGCGAAGTAGTGGCAGGTGCTGCCGCCGAGCACGAACAGGTGCCAGATGGCGTGGTTGAAGGGGATCGCGCTGACGGCGAAGAAGATCACGCCCAGGGTATAGGTGATGCCGCCGGCAGTGAGCAGGGCGATGCCGGCCGAGGGTAGGCTGGCGCTCAGTTCGTCGCCAGCGAAGACGATCAGCCAGCCCATGACCAGGTAGATCGCCACTCGCAGTACGGTGAAGCGATGGGGCCAGGCCAGCTTGCAGGCGATACCGGCCAGCGCCAGGCTCCAGACGATAGCGAACAGCGTCCAGCCGGTGGGGCTGCGCATATTGACCAGCAGGAAGGGTGTATAGGTGCCGGCAATCAGCAGGTAGATGGCACAGTGGTCCAGCTGTTGGAAAGCACGCTTGAGCCGTGGATGGCGCACGCCGTGATAGAGAGTCGAGGCGGTATAGAGCAGTACCAGGGTCACGCCGTACAGGCTGATGCCGACGATCTTCCACGGATCCACGTGGGCAGCCATGCTGGCCAGTACCAGCAGCACGATCACGCCAGCCAGGCTCAGCGCCGCGCCGATGCCGTGGCTGATGCTGTTGAGCAGCTCCTCGACCAGGTGGTGGCGATGGCCGCCGGTGCTTCCCGTCTGTGGCATGGGCGTCTCCGTCAGGGGCGCCCCGATGCCGTGTCGGCTCAGGGCTTGCGTTCGATATCCACGTCGCTGGCCTGGGTGAAGTCCCCCAGCGCCATCATGTGGCCCAGCTTGCCGGCCTTGGTGGAGAGATATTGCTCGTTATGAGGATTGAGACCCGTGGTCAGCGGCACGCGTTCCGCGATGGTGACGCCGGCCTGGGTCAGGGCGTCGACCTTGCGCGGATTGTTGGTCATCAGACGCAGGCTCGAAATGCCCAGGTGCTCCAGCATCGGCACGCAGAGATCGTAGCGACGCATGTCGGCGCCGAAGCCGAGCTGCTCGTTGGCTTCCACGGTGTCGGCGCCCTGGTCCTGCAGGTGGTAGGCGCGGATCTTGTTGAGCAGGCCGATGCCGCGGCCCTCCTGACGCAGGTAGAGCAGCACGCCGCGGCCTTCGTCGGCAATTCGCTTGAGTGCTTCCTGCAACTGGTAGCCGCAGTCGCAGCGCATGGAGAACAGCGCGTCGCCGGTCAGGCACTCCGAGTGCACCCGACCGAGCACCGGCTCGCCGTCGGCCACGTCGCCCAGCGTCAGGGCGATGTGGTCCTTGCCGGTGGCCTCGTCCTCGAAACCGTGCATGGTGAAGGTGGCCCAGGGGGTGGGCAGCCGGGAGGCGGCGATGAATCGAATGGTCACGGGGTACCTCGGTCAAGACCACGGCGATGCCGGAAGTGAATCTCGCATTCTAACAGGAACGGGGGCGGGGCTCACGAACGTGCGGTGTCATCGATATTGGCCCGGGTCAAGCCGCGCGAAAAATGATGCGCTACAATGGCCCCGACATTTCCAGTGGATGACTGCCTGCATGGATCTCAAGAACGATCGCTTTCTGCGCGCCCTGATGCGTCAGCCGGTAGACCGCACTCCGGTATGGATGATGCGTCAGGCCGGCCGCTACCTGCCGGAGTACCGCGCCACCCGCGCCGAAGCCGGTGACTTCATGGACCTGTGCCGCAACCATGACCTGGCCTGCGAGGTGACGCTGCAGCCGCTGGAGCGCTACCCGCTGGATGCCGCCATCCTGTTCTCCGACATCCTCACCATTCCCGACGCCATGGGGCTGGGGCTCTACTTCGAGACGGGCGAGGGACCCAAATTCCGCAAGCCGGTGCGCAGCGTGGAAGATGTCGAGGCGCTCAAGGCACCGGACGCCGAGCGTGACCTCGACTACGTGATGCGGGCGGTCTCGACCATTCGTCGCGAACTGAATGGCCGCGTACCGCTGATCGGCTTCTCCGGCAGCCCCTGGACCCTGGCCACTTACATGGTGGAAGGCAGCTCGAGCAAGGACTTCCGCCACGTGAAGACCATGCTCTACGATACGCCCAGCGTGATGCACGACCTGCTCGATACCCTGGCCACTGCGGTGACCGACTACCTGAACGCGCAGATCCGTGCCGGCGCCCAGGCAGTGCAGATCTTCGACACCTGGGGCGGGGCGCTCTCCACGCCTGCCTACCTGGAGTTCTCGCTGCGCTATATGGAACAGATTGTCGCCGGGCTGATCCGCGAGCATGAAGGACGGCGCGTGCCGGTGATCCTGTTCACCAAGAACGGCGGCCAGTGGCTCGAGGATATCGCCCTGGCGGGCCCGGATGCCGTGGGCATCGACTGGACCACCGAGCTGTCCGACGCCCGCGCCCGGGTGGGTCACAAGGTGGCGCTGCAGGGCAACCTCGATCCCAACGTATTATTCGCGCGTCCGGCGGCCATCCGCGCCGAGGTGGGGCGCATCCTCGACAGCTACGGCCAAGGGCCGGGCCACGTGTTCAACCTGGGCCACGGCATCAGCCAGTTCACCGACCCGGACAACGTCACCGCCTTCATGGAGGCGCTGCACGAGTTGAGCCCGCGCTATCACCGCACCATTCAGCATCACAATGCCTGAACCCGGCTGGCTGCGGCGGCTGGCCTGGGGTGAGGATAGAAAGCGACACCGCCTGTGGGCGGTGTCGGCCGTTGTGGCTGCCCTGGTCATCGCGGCGGGAAGCCTGACCCCGGGCAGCGAGATGCCGACCAGCTTGCCGTGGGACAAGCTCAACCACTTCGTCGGCTATGCCGGGCTGGCGGGGTTGGCCGGCCTGGCGGGGCTGCCGCTGGTGCGCACCTTCATCGCCGTGGCGCTCTACGGCATCTGCATCGAGTACCTGCAGATCCCCGTGCCGGGGCGCAGTGGCGGCGACTGGGCCGATATCCTGGCCAATAGCCTGGGCGCGGCTGTGGCCGTGCTGGTGCTGGCCGGGGTGCGCCGCTTCCTGTTGAGAACCTAGCCAGGCAGGACCAACGCAAGACGACGAGGCCCCGTCATCGAGAGATGGCGGGGCCTCGCTGTATCTGGACGGCTATTGGCTCACTAGCTCACTGCAGTTCGGCGCGCTCGATGATCACTGGCTCGCGCGGCACGTCCTGGAACGGGCCACGGCTGCCGGTGGGCACCCGCTTGATGGCGTCGACCACGTCCATGCCCTCCACCACACGGCCGAACACCGCGTAGCCCCAGGCCTGGCCGGAGTGGGTGCCCTGGTGGTCGAGGAAGCCGTTGTCGTTGACGTTGATGAAGAACTGCGCGGTGGCCGAGTGCGGGTCGCCGGTGCGTGCCATGGCCAGGGTGCCGCGCTCGTTGCGCAGGCCGTTGTCGGCCTCGTTGGTGATCGGCGAGCGGGTCGGTTTCTGCTGGAAGTCCTTGTCGAAGCCGCCGCCCTGGATCATGAAGCCGTCGATCACGCGATGGAACTGGGTGCCGTCGTAATGGCCTTCCTCCACGTAGGTGAGGAAGTTCTCGACGCTCTTGGGCGCCTGCTCCTCGAACAGTTCGATGGCGATGGGGCCGTGATTGGTGTGCAGCACCACGTCGGCCGCGTTGGCATGAGCGACGACCAGCGGCAGGCTGGCGGCGGCGAGCAGAGAAAGCAGGGTTCGCTTCAGCACGGGAGCTCCTGTTGTTCGGCGATATGGGTTCGGCAATGAATGGCATGGTGAAAACGGTGTGCCTAGCTTACGTTCAGTTGCGCCTGCTGTCAGGCTTTCGCCGTGCAATCCTGGGCGTGACATCCGGCCACACCCGATTGTTTGACGTGGATCACAACCCGCCTGGGAAAAGAAGTACTGGGTATGGTCTTTTTAAGGCGATGGCCGGACCATGCCTGCATACCGGCCGAGGCAGTACCGATTCACCCCCATCCAGCTCTGCTTGCCTCGGTCATGAATATTCCTCAGTGACCGGCAATGCACCCAGGTGCGGCGCCGGAAGGCGGGAGGTGCCGGCCCATGGTGGCGGAACTCGGAAACTTTGCCCTTGTGTTGGCGTTATGCCTGGCGCTGGCCCAGAGCGTCTTGCCGCTGGTGGGGGCTCAGCTAGGCGATGCTCGCCTGATGCGCACCGCTCGCTTCCTGGCCATCGGCCAGTTCATCTTGCTGGCCCTTTCGTTTGCCGTGCTGACTTGGGCCTTCGTGGTCAGCGACTTCACGGTGCGCTACGTGGCCGGTCACTCGAGCCTTGAGCAGCCGCTGATCTATCGGATTACTGCCGTGTGGGGCGGGCACGAAGGCTCGCTGCTGCTGTGGGTGTTCCTGCTGGGAGCGTGGGGTGTTGCCGTGGCGCTGTTCAGCCGGTCGCTGCCGCGCGAGATGCTGGCGCGGGTACTGGCCGTGCTGGGCATGGTTGGTGTGGGCTTCATCGCCTTCACCCTGCTCACTTCCAACCCCTTCGAGCGCGTCATTCCCGGACCTGTGGATGGACGCGGCATGAACCCGCTGCTGCAGGATCCGGGCATGATCCTGCACCCGCCGCTGCTCTACATGGGCTACGTGGGTACCGCGGTGATTTTCTCCTTCGCCATCGGCGCGCTGCTCGGTGGCAGGCTCGATGCCGCCTGGGCGCGCTGGTCGCGACCCTGGACCACGCTGGCCTGGGTTTTTCTCACCTTGGGCATCGCCGTAGGCGCCTGGTGGGCCTACTACGAGCTGGGCTGGGGCGGCTGGTGGTTCTGGGATCCGGTGGAGAACGCCTCCTTCCTGCCCTGGCTCACCGCAACGGCGTTGATCCATTCACTGGCAGTGACCGAGAAGCGCGGCGGCTTCAAGGCCTGGACCCTGATGCTGGCCATCGTCACCTTTGCGCTGACCGTGCTTGGTGCCTTCATCGTCCGCTCCGGCGTGATTACTTCGGTGCACGCCTTCGCCACCGACCCCGAGCGTGGCGTGTTCCTGCTCGGCATGCTGAGCCTGACCTTGCTCGGCGCGCTGACGGTCTACGCCTGGCGGGCACCGAAGGTAGGGCTCGGCGGTGCCTTCGCTGGGTATTCGCGCGAGTCGCTGCTGCTGGCCAACAACGTGCTGCTGACGGTGGCCTGTGCAGCGGTATTCATCGGGACCCTCTACCCGCTGGCCCTGGATGCCTTCGGCCTGGGCAAGATCTCGGTGGGCCCGCCCTACTTCGATAGCGTCTTCGCCCCGCTGATGCTGCCGCTGTTGCTACTTGTCGGCCTCGGCCCGGCGGTGAGTTGGAAACAGGCAAATCCCCGTGAGACCGTCCGCCAGCTGCGTTGGGCACTTCTGGTCAGTGGGGTGTCCAGTGGGCTGTGGCCACTCGCGCTCGGCGCCTGGCATCCCATGACCGCGCTTTCGCTGATGCTGGCCGTCTGGATCGTGCTGACGGCGCTGCTCGATGTGCGCAAGCGGCTGGGTTCCGCGCGGCAGCCGTGGCCGACCCGGCTCAAGCGGGTCCTGCGCCCGAGTTTTCTCGGCATGCACCTGGCCCACGTGGGGCTGGCACTGGTGGTGGTGGCGATCGCCATGGTCAACACGTACGAGGTTGAGCGCGACGTGCGCCTGGCCCCGGGCGAGAGCGCCTCGGTAGCGGGCTTCGACTTCACCCTGCAGCGCATCGCGAGCGTGCGTGGTGAAAACTGGGAGGCCGACCAGGCCACCATCGAGGTGACCCGCGAGGGGCGCCCGGTCGCCCAGTTGCAGCCCCAGCGGCGCTACTACGACACCCACGCCCAGACGCCCATGAACCAGGCCTCGCTGCATCGCGCCATTACTCGAGACGTCTACGTCTCGCTGGGTGAGCGGCTGGAGGACGACGCCTGGAGCTTCCGGCTCTACTACAAGCCCTACATGGCCTGGATGTGGTTCGGCGCCATCTTGCTTGCCTTGGGTGGCCTGCTGGCGGCCGCCGACGAGCGCTATCGCCTGGCCGCCAAGCGTTCGCTCCGCGCGCAGCGGCAACCTGCGGCCAGCCACCCCTTGGAGATAGCAAGCCAATGAAACTGCGCATGCTGATAACGCTGGCGGCCGCGAGTGCCCTTCTCGGGCTGCTGTTCGTTGGCCTTGGCCTGAACAGCCGCGACCTGCCTTCTCCGCTGGTCGGCAAGCCGGCACCGCCGTTCACGCTGGAGTCGCTGGAGGATGCCGAGCGTCTTCTTACCGAACAGGACTTCATCGGCGAGGTAACGCTGGTCAATGTCTGGGCCACCTGGTGCAGCACCTGCCGCGCTGAGAAGCCGCTGCTGATGGAGCTGGCGCGCGGCGGCATACCGATTCATGCCTTCAACTACCGTGACGAGCGCGACGCGGCGCTGCGCTACCTCAGCGTCAGCGACAATCCCTATCGCACCATCGCCTACGACCCCAAAGGCGACGCCGGCATCGACTGGGGCGTCTATGCCACGCCGGAAACCTACGTGCTCGATGCCGAGGGGGTGATTCGCTACAAGCGTATCGGGCCGCTCACGCGCCAGCTGCTGCTCGACGAGGTGCTGCCGCTGATCGAGCAATTAAGAGCGGAGACCCTGCGCGCCGAGCAGCACGCCAGTGAAGCCAGGAGGTTGGCGCAGTCATGAAACCATGCATTCTCCAGGTTCGACGCATTTTGTCGCTATGGCTATTGGTCGCCTGGCTTCCTGCGGGAATGGCCATGGCACTGGCCATCGGCCAGCCGCTGGAGTTCGGCAGCACGGCCCAGCAGCGCCAGTACGACACCCTGGTACGCGAGCTGCGCTGTACAGTGTGCCAGAGCGAGACCATCCATGAATCCAACGCCGAACTCGCCGCTGACATGCGCCGCCGGGTCTACGACATGACCCGGGCCGGGCACGACGCCGAGGCGATCGTTGAGTTTCTGGTACAGCGCTACGGCGACTACGTGCGCTACCGGCCGCCATTGCAGGCTAATACCGCGCTGTTGTGGGCCAGCCCCTTCCTGCTACTGCTGGGCGGCGGTTTGATCTGGTGGCGTATCGTCGCGGGTCGCCGGCGCATGGTGCAGTGTCCCGTGTTCAACGCACGGGAGCGGGACATGCTCGATCGGTTTTGCCATGGCGATGACACCGGGAGGCCACGATGAACGGAACGTTCCTGCTGCTGGCCATGGGCCTGTGTCTGGTAGCACTGGGCTTCATGGTCATCCCGCTGCTGTGCGCACCGCGCTGCGAGGAGAACCCGTCGCGACGAGCAACCAATCTGGCCGTGCATCGTGACCGGGTGCGCGAACTCGAACAGGACATGACGGCGGGCTTGTTGACCGGGGCCCAGCACGACAACGCCCTGGCCGACCTCGAGCGCGAGCTGCTCGATAGCGGCGCCGTCGGCAGCGATGAACGTCAGGTCGCCCAGGGGCGTGGCTCGGCGCGCGTGCCGTTGGTGGCCGCTTGGGTCAGTATCTCACTGCTGCCGTTCATGGCTATCGGTCTCTACCTGACGGTGGGGCATGCGGAAGAAGTCTTCGGCACCCAGCTGCCGGCGGGGCCTCCAGCATCCGTTTCCGAGGCCGAGCCGCCCTCTGAAGCCGCACTGCAGCGTGAGTTCCAGCACTTGGCGCAGCAGCTGCAGGGGCGCCTGGCGCAGGATCCGACCCACTTGGGGAGCTGGGTACTGCTGGGCCGCACCCTGGTGTTCCTCGACGACCTGCCGGCGGCGGAGCGCGCCTTTCGCGAGGCAATGCGCCACGGTGGCGACCGGGATCCGGGCCTGCTGACGCGTTATGCCGACGTCCTGGCCGAGCGCCAGGGCGGCCTGGCCGGCGAGCCCCAACGCCTGATCGAGCGCGCCCTGACGCTCGATCCCGATCACGTCCAGGCGCTGTGGCTGGCCGGCACCCTGGCGCTGCAGCAGAACTCGCCGGACGAAGCGCGAAACCATTGGCAGCGGCTGCTGGTACTGCTGCCGCCGGAGTCCCCCGAGGCCGAGGTGATCCGCGGCAATCTCGGCCAGCTTGACCAGGCCGACGGGAGTCCCCTCGACGGGGTGCCGGCAAGGAGCGAGACATGAACAAGACGTTGAGCCGTGAGGCCTTGCAGGCCGTGCGCCAGGTGCCGCTGTTCGCCGGGCTCGAGGACGAGACCCTGGCGCTGCTCACCGGCGGCGCCGTGGAGCGCAGCTACCGTCGCGGCGCGCTGCTGTTCAGCAAGGGCGAACCGGCGGATCGCTTCTATGTGGTGCTAGGCGGCTGGATCAAGCTGTTCCGCGAGAGCCCCGACGGCAACGAATGCATGGTGGGGCTGTTCTCCCGCGGTGAATCCTTTGCCGAGGCGGCGATGTTCGACCGCCTGGGGTTTCCGGTCAACGCCGCGGTGGCCGAGGATGCCCGGCTGCTGGTGTTTCCTGCCGACCACTTCCTCACCACCCTGGAGCGCAACCACGGCCTGGCGCTCAATATGCTCGCCAACCTCTCCGGCATGCTGCGCTCCTTGGTGCGCCAGCTCGACCAGCTCACGCTGCAGCCCACCTACCAGCGCCTGGCGGCCTTCATCGTCTCGCTATGCCCTGAGGGTATCAACCAGGCCACCGTCTGCCTGCCCTGCGACAAGCTGTTGATCGCCGGTCGGCTGGGTATGAAGCCAGAGAGCTTTTCGCGGGCCATGGCGCGGCTGCGCGACGTCGGCGTCAGCTGCGAGCGCAACTGCGTGCACGTAGAGGACATCACCGCACTGCGGCGCTTCGCCAACTCCGCCGAGGAGGCGTTGCTCACTCCTTTGCCAAGTGCGGCGCTGGATTCGCCGTGTGCCGCTGCGCCGCACCCGTGTCGCTAAGTCCCGCCCGGTAGCCGACTCCCTTTTTCACCTCTCGATACGGTCCGCCCAGCGGGCCGTGATTTCTTTTCCTCTCCTCTGACATAAGTCAACTCCTGGATGCATCAATTGACAGTGGTCAAGTGAGGCGGAAAGCAAAATTGCTACTAATGGCGCCAGGTGGGGGGTGGCTGAAGATCATGGTCGCTAGCACGCAGAAGAACAGGTCATGCCCGGGCACCCGCCAGCCACTACCCGAAGGAGAAACCAAGCGAGGCACGTGTTATGCACAAGAGAGCTTTGAGCAAGGGGATCTTCGCCCTCAGCTTCCCGCTGGCGGCCATGGTGGGAACCGCCCAAGCCGCGGCACCGGAGCTGTCCGCTGAAGAAATGGAGCGCGCCAACACCATCTACTTCCAGCGCTGCGCCGGCTGTCACGGCACCACGCGCAACGGTGCCACCGGCCCGAATCTGCTGCCGGAGACCACCCAGGAGCTGGGCCAGCGTCGCCTGGAGAGCATCATCACGCTGGGCACCGAAGGCGGCATGAACAACTTCGATGGCATTCTTTCCGAGGATGACATCACGTTGATCTCGAAGTACATCCAGCACGACCCGGTTGATCCGCCGGAGATGTCGCTGGCCGACATGAGGGAGCGCTGGCAGGTCTTCGTCGCGCCGGAGGATCTGCCCACCGAGCCCCAGCACGATCTGAACTGGGAAAACTTCATGGTCACCATCCTGCGTGACCGTGGCGCCATGGGCATCATCGACGCCGACACCAAGGAGCTGGTCACCGAGGTCGAGACCGGCTATGCGGTGCACGTGGCCAAGGAGAGCTCCGACGGACGCTTCTGGTACGTCCAGGGTCGTGACGGCCGCCTCTCCAAGATCGACCTGTGGATGGACCCGCCCCAGGTGACCGCCGAGGTGTTCATTGGCTATGACGCCCGCGACGTGGCGGTCTCCCACTACGGGGAATGGAAGGACAAGTATGTCATCGGCGGCTCCTACTGGCCGCCGCACTTCGTGATCGCCGATGCCGAGACCATGGAGCCGCTCAAGGTCGTCTCTACCCGCAGCTACGACACCGAGGGCAACTTCAGGAACGAGGCCCGTGTCGCGGCGCTCTACAACACCCCGCACGCACCGACTTTCCTGGTCAACGTCAAGGAGTCCGGTCAGGTCTGGCAGGTCGACTACAGCGATATCGACAACCTGCGCATCGAGCAGATGGAGACCGCCGAGTACCTGCACGACGGCTTCTTCGATCCCACAGGTCGCTACTTCCAGATTGCCGCCAACATGAGCGACAAGATGGTCTTCCTCGACACCGAGACGCGCAAGCTGGTCAGCATGCTGGAAACCGGCACCAAGCCTCACCCGGGCCCGGGCGCCAACTGGGTCGATCCCGAGTGCGGGCCGGTAGCCGGCACCACCCACCTGGGTGAAGGTCTGTTGACCTTCTGGGGCAACGATCCCGAAGGGCATCCCGACCAAGCCTGGCAGATCTGCGACCAGATCGAGACCGACGGTCCGGGGCTGTTCGTGCGCACCCACCCCGATTCCGACAATGTCTGGATCGACCAAGCCATGCACCCCGAGCCCGACGTCAACCAGTGGGTCATGGTCATGAACAAGGAGACCCGCGAGCTGACGCCGATCCACGTTGCCGACCGGCCGCTGGAGCACGATGCCGTGGCGGTGCACATGGAGTACGACCAGACCGGTACCGAGGTATGGGTCTCTATCTGGGCGCGCGGCGACGGGCACCAGAACGACGGTGCCATCGTCGTCTTCGACGACAAGACGCTGGAAGTGAAGGCGGTCGTTGAGGGCCTCAATACGCCGACCGGCAAGTTCAATGTCTACAACCGCAAGCACCACGTCGGCTGAGCCACCGCCGCTACCGCCGGGGGCCAAAAGCGGCTCCCGGCTCTTTCCCCCGCCGTTCCGGCATCGCGGAGCGACAGGGGAAGGGGCCGACACAACTGCGGCGTTCAAGCCGCGGTCGTGGAGGGTAAGCACCCGCGTCATGACACTTTGGGAGAAAGACCATGGGGGAGCGACCACGCAACTGGCGCAGAATCACCATTTTGGGGGCATCGCTGGGTGCCGCCGTGTTCTTCTTCGTCGCCGGGATCATCTTCTGGGGTGGCTTCAATACCGTGATGGAGGCGACCAACAGCTACACGTTCTGCAGCACCTCCTGCCATGAGATGAGCTGGGTCCACGAGGAGTACCAGGATCGCCCGCACTATCAGAACGCCACCGGCGTGGGGGCGGCCTGTTCGGATTGCCACGTGCCGGACGCCTGGGGGCCCAAGATGATTCGCAAGATCCAGGCCAGCCGCGAGGTGTGGCACTGGATGTTGGGTACGGTGGATACCGAAGAGGAGTTCGAGGCCAAGCGTATCCACCTGGCCGAGAACGTCTGGCGCTCAATGCTGCGCACCGATTCGCGCGAGTGTCGCAACTGCCATGACTGGTCGGCGATGGACCTGGAGCAGCAGGCCGCCCGCGCCTCGCGCGAGCACGCCCGCGCCTTCGAGCAGGGCATGACCTGTATCGAGTGCCACCAGGGCATCGCCCACCAGCTGCCCGAGGCATGGGATGAATCACCGGTATGGGCGGGCCGCTTCGACGTCGTCGAAGTCGCGGAAGGGGCCGAGGCCGCCGAGGTACCGTTGGAAAGCGAGGATCTCGGTGAGGCCGCCACGGTCGACGAGAACCTGGCCGCATCGCTCGACTGGGAGTCGGTGCCTGCCACCGATCTGACGCTGTTCCTGCCCGGCCAGGCCTCCATTGAATGGATCCAGGACGGCAGCGAGCACGGCGGCGGCCGGGCGGTCAAGTTCGGCGACCGCTGCATATGGTGCCATCAGGGTGAGGAGGCGGATATCGGCGCGCTGGCCGTCGCCGGCGAGAAGATCGAAACCTTCGACCTCGGCGACAAGCGTGGCCACGTGCCGATGAGCGTGAAGGCCGCATTCGACGACGAGTACCTCTACATGCAGTTTCAGTGGCAGGAGGGCGAACATGCCCCGCTGCCCTTCGTCGACGGCGGCATGATGGACCCGAACAACCCCTTCAAGCTGACCGTGGGCCTCTCCGACGGGCGCGTCGAGCTGGCCGAGCAGGGGGGCTGCTGGGCGAGCTGTCACCACGATTCGGCCTACATGCCTGATGCCCCGGAGGCTGCGACGCTGGTGGCGAGCGATCTTGCCGAACGTCTCGACTTGACCAGTGGCAACGGTGTCACCAAGTACCTCGCCGAGAGCCGCACCGATATCGAGATAAAAGGGCGTCGTGGCGCGGCGCGCGGCGGCTGGGACAAGCTCAAGGAGGAAGCCGAGATTCAGGAGCTCCTCGATGGCGGCGTCTACCTCGATCTGGCGCGCTACAACAGCGGCGACGGCTCGGTCGAGTCGGGCTATGTCCTCGACGAGCGGCACTTCAGCGATAGCCAGGCCATCGTGTTCAGCGCCGAAGAGCAGGACGGGGTGTGGACCGCCTACCTGACCCGGGCACTCAAGACCGGCACGGAAGGCGACAAGCCGCTCGACCTGTCGAGTCTCTACAGTCTCAACGTGGCGCTGCACGACGACCATGCCGGTTCGCGCTTCCACCACGTCTCCTTCCAGTACGGCCTGGCCTTCGGCGCCGAGACTCCGGAAGAGACCTTCGGCGACGACATGGTGGAGATCAATGCCACGCGCGTCACTCGTTGACGCGCCGGCCGGGGAGGAGACGCTCATGCGACAGAGTATCGGACTGACATTCGGCGCGACCGCCCTGGCCACCCTGCTGCTGAGCGGGGTGGTGCAGGCCGGCGACGATGTGACCGAAGTGGAGATGCGCGACTACGAATATCACCCCGCCGAACTCGAGGTGACGGCCGGTGCCACGGTGCGCTGGGTCAATGCCGAGAAGCGCACCAGCCACGACGTCTACTTTGCCGATGAGGATCAGGGCTCGGAGCGGCTGTTCCCCGGGGAGAGCTGGGAGCGCACCTTCGACGAGCCCGGCACCTACTCCTACCACTGCCGCCCGCACGAGAATCGCGACATGGAGGGGGTGATCACGGTGGTGCCGGCCGAATGATCGGGAACATGTCGACATTCGCTGCGAACGCCGGCTCGGCCGCGTCGCAGCCGTTCATGCTAGAGGAGCGTCAATGAGACGATACATGCAAGCGTCAGCCTGGCTCGGCGGTAGCCTGGCTGCTCTGGCCTTTACCACGGCCTTGGCGGCGGAGGGGCCCGCCGGCTATCGCAGCGCCGAGTTTGGAATGACCTACGAAGAGGTCATGACCGAGCTTGACCGCGACGCCGCCGTGGTCAACCTTGCCGGCTTCGAGACCGAGGAGGGCGACCGCCTCATCGATGGCGAATTGCAGGACGAGGGCGCACCGCAGACCGACTTGCGCTACGTGTTCCCGGCCGGCGACGACGCTTTGGCACTGGTGGTGACTTTCCATCCCGACGTGGCAGAGCGCGAGCGGGTCATCGAGCGGCTCGTGGCGAACCACAGTGAACCCTGGGAGGAGGAGATGGCCGCCTGGTGGTTCGAGCAGCTCCAGGGGGAGATGCCGGAAACGCCTCAGAGCCTGATGGTGTGGGGGGGAGACGGCGACGAGGCGGACCACCGCGGACGCTTCGTGCGGCTGTGGACCTTCGAGGATTACCTGTCGGTGGAGTACCTGGATACGCAGCGGTTTCGTTGAGAGCCGCAGAACCTGTCATGGCCGCCTGCTGGCGGCCGTTTCGCTTTTCCGTCAAGCGTTCAGTCGCTACCGATGCGCTCGATCAGTCCGAGGAAGGGCGCCAATGTGAGGGCCAGAATGGCCAGTACCGCCAGCGCCACCAGCAGCATCTGCACGGGGTGCTGCCACAGGCGCCGCCACAGGGTCGGTGCATCTCCCTCTGCGACACGGTCGGCATGCTCCTGCTGCACACGCGCTTGCCGCTCGGCCTGATAGCGCTCCAGCACCTCGCGTGCCGCCTCCAATTGCGTGGGATCACGCAGCCAGATGGCATCGACGCCCAGGCGCCAGAAGCCGGCCTGGGTCTCGTAGGTATCGAAACCCTGCTCGTCGAGCAGGCGGCGCACCTCCCAGGCTTCCTCCTCGGTGACGTTGGCCAGCCGAAACAGCAGCGTCGCCATCAGCCGGCCGCCTCGCACTGCCGTTCGGCGCGGGCAATGGCCGCATCGGCTCCCTTCAGATCGAAGCTCATGAACCAGTAGTCCTCGTCGCCACGGTCCAGGCGCAGGCGCAGCGTCTCACCGCCACGCATCTCGTCGAGCAGCAGGTCCTGGGTATCAAGGTAGAAGTTGACGTAGAAGCCGCGGTCACCGCGCTGGGTGATGAACTCCGCCATGCCGCTGTAGATGGTCTCGTGGTCCACACGCAGGTCGCCGGGCACCAGGTTGGCCACGCGGCTCTCGGGCTGGTGCTCCTCGAGCTCGACGCGAACCTCGATCCACGGCAGGTCGCACACGCCGGCGGTGTAGTTCACGCTCAGGATCGAGTCGCTATAGCTAGTCTGCTCAAGGGCGCGAAAGTGGCGCTCCTCGCCCAGCGTCAGCACCACGGAGTGCCAGTTCTCGTGCTGCTCGGCATCGCTGACGTTGTAGTTGGTGGCCGCGGCCGGTCCGGCCAGGGCCAGGCCGACCAATACGGGGGCGAACGGGACGATCGAGCGCATTCGGGGGTCTCTTGAAGGAATTGCGCCCGAGCCTAGCATGCTGCACAGCGGCTGTCCCGCTGGCTGGGGCTTAGTGCGTGCCGCTACTCCCGTGGGCATCGTCGTGGCCCTTCATGCCGCCCATGGCATCGCCGCCGCCCAGCTCGCCGCGGCTCAGGCGGGCCAGCAGGTCGAGGTCGATGTCCTCATAGGCGAGAAGTTCGCCGCCGTGGGTCTCGGCGAAGGCCGCGGCATGGTGTCGCTCCTTGAACGAGGCCAGGGTATGGCCCATGGAGCCGCGCTGGTCGTGCCCCACCACGTACCAGGCCTCGCTGGCCAGAATGAAGGCGTCGTTAGAAGGTGTGGCCCAAGGTGCAACGGCGACGTCGTGCACGTAGGCGTGGGAGAGGCGGGTCTCGTTTTCGGGCTGACGCAGGAAGGCGAACAGCTCCGCGGTGGAACAGAACTTCAGCGCCGAGCCTTGCTTGTCAAGGAAGGCCTCGCCCTTGGGGCCGGGGTGCTCATTGATCAGCATGCCGCATACGTGGCAGCTGTCGCCGGACTCGATGGGCTCGGCGGCGGCCAGGGCGACGGGCTCCGACTCACCGCAGCCGGCAAGCAGTAGCGACAGCAGGAGCAGGGGAAGCAGCAGGAAGCGGGACATCAGGTTTACTCCGATAGGAAAAGCGGGCTCAGGCCGAGCGATGACGGAAGCGCAGCAGCGCCAGACCTAGGGGCACCAGCACCCAGGCCATCAACAGCGGCAGCAGGACGGTGGGGCGGAAGGCGCCACCCACGGCAATGGAGGTCAGGCCGGTATAACTGCGCGCTGCCTCGAAGCCGGCCAGGTTGATCAGGCGGAACAGCTCGGTGGGGTTGAGCAGCAGCAGCCAGGGCAGCCAGTCGCCGCCTTGCTTGACGCTGACCAACAGCGCCAGCAACCCCAGGTCGAACACCAGCACGAACAGGAACCACACCACCAGCGCCAGGCCGGCGGCGCGCGCCTTCTCGCTCACCCACACGCTGATCAGGTAGGCGAAGGCGATGAACACCCAGCCCAGCAGCACGCTACTGGCGATCAGCAGGCCCATGCCGGCAGCGAGCTCACCCAGCGCCACACCTTCCGCACCCACCGCGATTACCACGCCGGCAATGCCGAAGCCGAGCGCCGTGGCGCTGCCAAGAATCAGGCCGTGACCGAGGAACTTGCCCAGCAACAGCGAACTGCGGCTGACCGGGTAGGTGAGCAGCAGCAGCAGGGTACCTGCCTCCTGCTCGCCGACCACGGCGTCGTAGGCCAGCAGCAGGGCGATCAGCGGGATCAGGAACACCGCCAGGGTGGCGAGGCTGACCAGCGTCGTGGCCAGCGAGGTGAAGCCCAGTCCGCCGCTGGCGGCGGCGCCGAACCAGGCGATGCCCACGGCGAGCAGGGCCAGCACCAGGGTGATGGCCAGCACCCAGCGGTTGCGCATGCCGTCGCGGAACTCCTTGCCGGCCAGGGTCAGGATGGCGTTCATCGGGCGTCTCCTCGCTCACGGGGCGCGAGCCCGGCGGAGAAATGGATATACAGGTGTTCCAGCGTGGGCGGCAGCAGTTCGACGTCCTCGACGCCGGGCTGGGCGGTGAGGTGTCGCAGCACGGCGAGCTTGGCATCGGCCGGCACCGAGAGCGATACCTCGTGACCGTTGAGCGGCCGGGCCTGGATGCGCGAGTCGTTCCAGGGCTGCTGCCAGTCGGCGCCTGCCAGCCGGCCGCGGGCGCGAATGGTCGTCGGCAGCGCTGCCTCGGCACGCAGGGTCTCGAGGCTGCCCAGCGCCAGGCGACGGCCGCCGCCAAGAATCAGCGCGCGGTCGATGTAGGGCTCCACGCCCGGCAGCACATGGGAAGAGAGCAGCACCGTGCAGCCACGCTCGCGCAGGCTACGCACGTTGTCGTAGAAATCACGGGTGGCGGCGGGGTCGAGCCCGGTGGTGGGTTCGTCGAGCAGCAGCAGGCGCGGTTCGCCGAGCAGCGCCTGGGCCAGGCCCAGACGCTGGCGCATGCCCTTGGAGTAGGTCTTCACGCGGCGCTTGGCCGCCGCGCCCAGGCCGACCTGCTCGAGCAACTGGCCCACCTGGCGCCGGTCGACGCGCTTGAGCCGGGCGAAGAACTCCAGTACCTCGCGGCCGCTGAGCTGTTCGTAGAAGCTGACATTCTCGGGCAGGTACCCCAGTCGGCGCCGCAGCGTCTCGGCATGAGCCCCATCGGGGGCGCCGCCGAGTACGGAAATCGAGCCTTCACTGGGCGAGAGCAGCCCCAGGATCAGCTTCATGGTAGTGGTCTTGCCAGCGCCGTTGTGGCCGAGCAGGGCGAGGACTTCGCCTTCGCTGACCGTGAGGTCGAGGGCATCGAGGCGTACCACGTCGCCGTCGCGTCGGGTCACGCCATGGAATTCGATCACCGCGGTCATGAGTCGGTGTCTCCGAAGTCGGGTTCTGTCATCAGGGGAGCGCTGTCCTTCACGCCCTGGGGGCGGAAGACGGGGAACTGGCGCTGCACCCAGCGCAGGGTCAGCACCGCGGGGCTGTGCATCAGCAGCCGCGCGACGGGGTAGCGCCACAGCAGACGGTCCATGGCATCGCTGGGTTCGTAGGGCGTATCGCCCAAGCCGTCGCCGGCCATATCCCAGCCCAGGTAGTCGCTCCAGTAGTTGCCGCGCCCCTCCTCCGACCACTCCTGGGTGCGCGTGGCCACGTACATCACCTGCTGGCGGTTGTCGACGAAGGCGTTGCCGACCACGCGGTTGTCCTCGGAGCCGGCGGTGAGATGGATGCCGATGTCGCTATCGGCCAGGCGGTTGCCCTCGAAGCGGTTGAACTGAGCGTTGTAGACGAACAGCGCCTTGCCTTCGGCGCCGCTGACCAGCCCCTGGCCGCTGGCGTCCAGCGGCTGGCGCACGCCGCTGATGCGATTGCCGCGCAGCGTGGAGTAGGTGATGTTGTTCATCAGGATGCCGTAGTTGAGGTCGCCCTCGGAGCGGTTGCCGATCACCGTCAGGTGGCGCGACTGCATCAGCGCATAGCCGGTGCGGGTGTTGCGGGTGAGGTTCTGTTCCAGGCGGTTGTCGTGGGCGTACATGTAGTGCACGCCGTAGCGCAGGTCCTGCATCACGTTGCGGCGCAGCAGGCTCTGGCTGCTGGTGTCGATATAGATGCCGTCGCGCACGTCGCGGATCTCGTTGCCTTCCACCCGAACGTCACGCACGTTGTACAGGTGAATGCCGTTACCGCGGTCCTGCGAGCGCAGCGAGGTGTCACCGCGGATGACGTTGTCCAGCACCTCGACTTCATTCGCCGAATCGAGCCGGATACCGAAGCCGGGGCCTTCGAGGCGCGAGTTGCTAATGACGCTGCCGGCGGCGGTGCTCTCCACCAGGATGCCGCTGTCCATGGCGGTAAGGTCGCGGCCCCAGTTCTCGACGGTGAGGCCGTCGATCACGCTGCCGGGGGCTTCGAGGATCACGCCATGGCCGCTGCCGCCGGCGTCGATCACTGCACCGGGCTCGGCCACTACGCGCAGCGAACGATCGATCGTGAGCGGACCGGGATAGCGGCCCGCGGGTAGCAACAGGCGATCGCCGTCGCTGGCGCGTTCGACCAGCGGCTGCGGCGATTCGCCCGGGCTGGCCCGCCAGTCGGCGGCCAGCAGCACGCCCGGCATTACCAGCCAGGCGGCAAGAATCGGGATCAGGACGCCGAGAGTCGGTCGTCGGGTCATACGTTTCTCCAGAACTAAAGGGTGGGCCGGGACCAGGTTCTCTCAGCCTGGTCCCGACTCCCTCCAGGCACTCAGAAGGCTATCAGGCCTTCTCGACCAGCATGCGGCCGGTCATTTCCATGTGCATGGCGTGACAGAACCAGTTGCAGTAGTACCAGTGCACCCCGGGCTTGTCGGCGACGAAGGTGACGCTGGCGGTCTGCTGCGGGCCGATCTCCATCTGCGCGCCGTGGTTGACCATGCAGAAGCCGTGAGTCAGGTCTTCCACCTGGTCGAGGTTGGTGATCACCACGGTGACTTCGTCACCCTGCTTGACCTTGAACTCGGTCAGGCCGAACGTCGGTGCTACGGAGGTCATGTAGACGCGTACCTTGTTGCCGTCGCGCACGACCTTGTTCTCACGCTCGACGTTGACGCCGTCGGCCTCGGCCATGGCGATGGTGTCGGCGAAGAAGGGGTCGTCGCGCCGCCATACGCGCACCGGGTTGATCTGGTCGGCGCGCACCAGGATGCAGTCGTGCGGCTCGGCGTAGGTCGGGCCGTCGTGCACCAGCTTCATCTCGTCGCCGCTGATGTCGATCAACTGGTCGTTCTCGGGGCGCAGCGGGCCCACCGGCAGGAAGCGGTCCTTGGAGAACTTGCACAGCACCACCAGCCACTTGCCGTCGGCATCGCGCGACTCGGTGAGGCTGGCGTGGTTGTGGCCGGGCTGGTAGTGCACGTCCAGCTTCTGGCGGATGTAGTTCACCTCCTCACCGTTGTAGTGGCGAATGGCATCCTCGATGTGCCACTTGGCCACCTGGCTGTCGATGAACAGGGTGGTGTAGGCGTAGCCGCGACCGTCGAAGGTGGTGTGAAGCGGCCCCAGGCCCAGCTCGGGCTCGCCGACCACGGTGTCGCGCGGCTCGATGGCGTCATTGAACAGCTCGGGCAGCCTGTCGATCGCAATGATGGTCACGGTCGGCGACAGCTTGCCGTTGGCCATGAAGTACTTGCCGTCCGGCGAGGTGTTCAAGCCGTGCGGGTTCTTGGGCACCGGGATGTAGCGGGTCAGCGCCGAGCCCTTGCGACCGTCGAGCACCGGCACCGGCGAATCGCCCAGGGTCTCGTACTGGCCGGCGGCGACGGCGGCCTCGATCGCCTCGACGTCGAACACCACCACCCAGTCGCGCTCGGCGCTCATGGTCTCGGAGAGGGTCATGCCCTTCTCGGAGTTGTAGCAGGTCGCGGCGACGAAACGGCCGGTATAGTCGGCGTCGGTGTTGTCGAGGTTGCCATCGACGATCACCTGCCAGGCCACGTCCATGCTCTCCGCGTCCACCGCGTTGAACATGGTCCAGTAGTTCTCCGGATTCTCCATGTCGCGGCCGTCGTTGACCTGCGGAATCGGCATCTCGGCGTTGCAGAACACGTACTTGGTGTGCGGCACCTTCTGCAGGCGCAGGCCGTGGATCGCCTGGACGTTGGGGATGGTGGTGATCTTGTCCGTCTTCATGATGTCGAGACGGATGCGCGCCACGCGGGTGTTGGCCTTGTCGTTGATGAACAGGTACTTGCCGTCGTAGTGGCCGTCGGTCATCGAGACGTGGGGGTGGTGGCTGTCGCCGTTGAGGAAGCGCGCGGAGTCGCCGAGGATGCGCTTGGACTCGTTACTGATGCCCCAGCCGGTAGCGCTGTCGGCGTTGAACACCGGGATGCGCATCAGCTCACGCATTGAGGGCACGCCCAGCACGCGCACTTCGCCTGAATGGCCGCCGCTCCAGAAGCCGTAGTATTCGTCGAGTTCGCCCGGCGCCACGCTGCCTGCTGCAGCGCCGGCGGCCTGGGTCTGGCGGCTAGCCATCAGCGCGCTGGCGCCGAAACCGCTGGCCAGGCCGGCCCCGGCGACGCCGGTCACCGCGCTGTTGCGCAGGAAGTGCCGGCGACCGAGGTTCTCGATCTGCTTCTTGTCACTCATGGTTCAGTCCTCTTGGTGGGTCGGAATACGCTGCAGCCGGTCGACGGCCTTGGCGGGTTCATGGATCTCGACGCGGCCCTTGTCGCCCGCCATGCGTGCCGCCTTCTCGTAGCGCTTGCGGCGCTTGATCATCGGTGGGCAGCGACGGTCGTCGTGATAGGTGATCTGGCAGTCGAGGCAGTAGTGGCACTCGTTGGCATTGATATGGCCGTCCGGGTGGATGGCGGCCACCTCGCATTCGTTGGCGCATATCTGGCAGGGCGTGCCGCAGCTGCCGCGATGACGCTTGAGCCAGTCGAACAGGCGCAGGCGGGCGGGAATGGCGAGACCTGCGCCCAGCGGGCAGACGTAGCGGCAGTAGGCCTTGTGGGTGAAGGCCGAGATCGCCACCAGGCCCAGGGCATAGAGCAGGAAGCCCCATTCGCGCTGGAAGCGCAGGGTGATGGCGGTCTTGAACGGTTCCACCTCGGCGTAGCGCTCGGCCTGCCCCAGCGAGTGCAGCGACACGGCGAACAGCGCCAGCAGGATGATGTACTTGATCGCCCATAGGCGCTCGTGCAGGCCGAAGGGAACCTCATATTGCTTGACGCCCAGCTTGCGTGCGGCCTTGTTGACCAGGTCCTGCAGCGCGCCGAAGGGGCACAGCCAGCCGCAGAACACGCCGCGGCCCCACAGCAGCAGGCTCACCGCCACGAACGACCAAAGGATGAACAGCATCGGGTCGATCAGGAACGACTCCCAGCTGAAGCCGGTGATCAGCGAATTGGTGAAGGTGAGTACGTTGACCACCGAGAGCTGGGCCAGCGAGTACCAACCAATGAACACCAAGGTGTAGACCAGGAAGCCCAGGCGCAGCGGGCGCATGATGTACGGGTAGCGCACCAACACGTCCTGGAACAGCATGATGACGGTGAGCACCGCAAGGCCCAGGCCGAGTACGGCGATCTGGAACGCCTTGTCGCGCCACACCTGGACCCAGATCGGCTCCTCCTTGGGCGGCTCGGGCCGTTCGATATAGGCCTCGGGCACGCTGTAGTCGGCGCTGAAGCGGCTGAATTCGGTATCCAGCGGGCCGGAAGCGCGGCGCACCAGCAGCTCGAGCTGCCACGGCCGGCCCGGATCGAAGGCGGCGCCTTCGCGAATGATGAATACGTCGCGCTCGGCGAAGTCGGGCGCGCCCTCGATCGACAGATTGCCCAGGCGGATGTGGTCGCGGTCGTGGAAGCTGACGGTGGTGTTGCCCTGGCTGAGCTCCAGGCGGTCGAAGATGCCGCCGCGCACGTAGCCCGAGCCCTTGAACGAATAGTCGCCGCGGCCCATCACCGCGATGGCGTGCTCGCCCTCGTCGAGCCGGGCCATCAGCTGCTCGTAGACGTTGTTGCCGAGCAGGTTGCGGCCGGCGGTGGGCGGGTTGAGGTAGGTGTAGAACAGCTCGATGAAGGTGCGGTCCGCCGGCTGAGGCGTATGCAGGTAATGCTCGGCGGGCGTGCCGACGAAAGTCTCGTCCACTTTGCCATGGTTCAGGTGGAAACGCCGGATGGTGCCGTCGCCGGTGAGCGTTCCCCAGTCGGCGGGGGCGTAGATGTCCTCGAGTACTCGGGCCGGAGGGGTGGTGGAGGGGTCGGCGATCAGCCCCTGCTCGGCGGCCACCTGGCGCGCCGCGCGCAGTATGGTGTCGCTGACCACGATGACGGTGACGGTGGCGCCGGAGATGGCGTCGAGGTTGTCGCCGACCTTGAGCCGGTCGTTGACGTGGGCGCCCACGTGCGCGTCGGCGAAGCCCTCCAGCTTGGCCTCGGGGATGCCCACCAGCATGATAGGCTCCTCGTGGCCGAGGATGTCGGCCAGCACGATGCGCCCTTCCAGGTCGATGCCCACCAGCAGGTTGACCGGCTTGCCCGAGTAGGCGGGGATAGGGGCGATATCAACGCTCTCGAAGACATAGCCCAGCGGTTCTCCCGCATCATCCAGCACCGCCATGGTGGGAAGGGTGCCTTCGGCTTCGCTCAACCGGGCCGCCTCGGGGAAACCGGGGCGAACCTGCTCCAGCTCAATGGCCATGGCCGGCAGGGTGAACAGCAGCATCAGCAGACCGATCAGCCAGGTAAGAGCCAGGGGAGACGGGGCGCTGCGCCGGGTAGCCATGGGCATTCCTTGTTTTCCTTACCTGCATGGCCCCGAAGGGGGCTGTTCGCTTAACAGGTATGTGAAATATGTCTTTTGTTGCTGAGGCCTATATTGCCAGCTGCTCCTGGCGCTGGAATTGACGTGGGTCATGACCCGAGTGATGGAAGCCGAAGCCTCTGTGGGTAACCCTAAAGGGGTAGGAGAGGTGGCGGAGCGAAAAGCACCGGAAGTGCGGGGAGGATGTGCGGGAGAGAGGGCCGACTAAAGACGGGGTGCCATGCCGCGAATGCGACATGGCGCCCCTTTACCAGGCTTGCAAGGCGCCAAGCCTGGGTGCGAATAGGCTTACAGTACCGGTTCGACCATGTAGTCGACCGCGGCCTGGACTTCCTCGTCGCTCAGGCCCATCTGGCCACCCTTGGGCGGCATGGCGCCGATGCCTTCGATGGCGTGGGTGTAGAGTGTGTCGATGCCCTGCTCCACGCGCGGTGCCCAGGCGTCCGCGTCGCCGCGGATCGGGGCGCCGGCGGCACCGGTCATGTGGCAGGCCATGCAGGCCTGGTTGTAGATCGCCTCGCCATCGGCTTCGGCCTGAGCGGAAGCGGCGAAGGCCAGGGTTGCGGCACCGACGAGCAGGGCGGCAGACAACTTGTTCATGGGTTTCTCCTGTTTCTTTTAGTTCACGGTGAAGCCAGCAGGGAGCGAAAGAGATCCGCTTGACGTCTGGTCTCGATAAAGAGCCGAAACGAATATTGGCACAATCAGGCGGGGCTGGTGGCGATCTGCATCAAGCGGGCGAGCTGTGGTTGTCGCCTGCCGAGCATGTCGGCCAGCGTGTATTGATCGAGAACGCCCATGAAAGCATCCATGGCCTCATTGAGAATCGGCTTGAGCCGGCAGGCCGGGGTAATGACGCAGTCGTTGCTGTCGCGGAAGCATTCCACCAGGCCGAGTTCGTGCTCGGTGTCCCTTACCAGGCTGCCGAGGGTGATCTCCTCCGGGCGGCGATTGAGTAGCAGCCCGCCATTCTTGCCGCGGATGGTGGTGATATAGCCGCGGTGGCTGAGGTCCTGCACCACCTTCATCAGATGGTTGCGAGAGACGCCGAAGCTCTCCGCGATTTCATGAATCGTGGAGCGCTCCTCGCCCTTGACGGCGAGGAAGAGCAGTACGCGCAGCGCATAGTCGGTATAGCGGGTCAGGTGCATGGACAGTCCGGGATTGGCTTGATAAGCATCAATTTAAGTATGCTAAAACCTTCTTATCATAGCAGCACTACTCACCTCGTGGCGTCCGCCTCCGAGGGAGGTGGCATCGGGTCGCATCCAGACGAACGCGCCACACAACAGAAGATCGCTGCCGTCGCGGCCAGTACATGGCCAGGCATGCCGCTCAGCCATAGTATCGACCAGCTCAGCGCCAACAGTATCGCCGCCATGCGCTTGGCATAAGTGGTATTTTATATACATATTCATAGTTTTTGCCAAGGCCAGCGTCGATACAACCGCTTCGTGAACCGCGCAAACTTGACCCCGGACAAGAGAAGGGCGAGCTGTCGCGACGATACCGATTGCCGCTGTCATACTCGCTGACATCAGGCATGACGCGCTCCATGCCGACGTTTCAAGAGGCCGTTTTCGATCATGCAAGACGATCTGCTGTTCAATCGCCCGCTGGTAGAGAAGTACGACCGTCCGGGCCCTCGCTATACGTCCTATCCGACGGCGCCCCAATTCCATGCGGCCTTCGCCGAGGACGACTACCGCTCCGCTGCCGAGCGCAGCAATCGTGTCGCCGCGCCCAAGCCGCTGTCGGTCTATGTGCATATCCCGTTCTGCAAGAGCCTGTGCTACTACTGCGCCTGCAACAAGATCATTACTCATAACACCGAACGGGCGGCCGAGTACCTCGGGTGGCTGAAGCAGGAGATCGGTGTGCAGGGCGCGCTGTTCGACGAGGGGCGGCGCATGACCCAACTGCACCTGGGCGGCGGCACGCCCACCTACCTGAGCAATGCCCAGCTCGGCGAGCTGATGGCGGCCCTCGACGAGGCCTTTCATTTTGCCGAGCCCGCCGCGCGCGAGTTCTCGCTCGAGGTCGACCCGCGTACCGTCACGCCCGAGCAAATCCATGAGCTCCACGACCTCGGCTTCAATCGCCTGAGCTTCGGCGTGCAGGACTTCGATCCCGACGTGCAGAAGGCGGTCAACCGCGTACAGAGCGAGGAGCAGGTGATCGAGCTGGTGGAGGCGGCGCGCGAGGCCGGCTTCCAGTCGGTCAGCGTGGACTTGATCTACGGCCTGCCGCTGCAGACGGTGGCGAGCTTTGACACCACCCTGGCGAAGATAATTGCCCTGCGCCCCGACCGCATCGCCGCCTACAGCTATGCCCACCTGCCGGAGCTGTTCAAGGCCCAGCGGCTGATCCGACCCGAGGACATGCCGCCGCCGGAGCGCAAGCTGGAGCTGCTCGAACTCACCATTCGCCGCTTGACCGCTGCCGGCTACGTCTACATCGGCATGGATCACTTCGCCCTGCCTGGCGATGAACTGACCCTGGCCAAGGAGAACGGTACCTTGCAGCGCAACTTCCAGGGTTACTCGACCCACGCCGACTGCGACATGATCGGCCTGGGTATTACCTCCATCGGCAAGGTCGGCGACAGCTACAGCCAGAACGTCAAGGAGACCGCCCAGTACCAGGCGCGCCTGGAGAGCGGGCGGCTGCCGGTGATGCGCGGTTATCGACTCAACGACGACGATCGCCTGCGCCGCGACGTGATCAATGCCCTGATGTGCCACGGCCGCATCGACTTCGCCGCCATCGAAGCGCGCCACGACATCACCTTCCGCGACTATTTCGCCGACGCCCTCGGCGAACTCGAGGAGATGCAGGCGGATGGCCTGCTTTCGCTCCATGACGGTGCCGTCGAAGTGCTGCCCGCCGGGCGCTTGATGATGCGCAACATGGCGATGGCCTTCGACGCCTACCTCAGGCCGAACGAAGGGCGCTTCTCACGAACCGTGTGAAACCTCCTCTTGCATACCAGCCGAAACGGCGTCCCGTGGGGCGCCGTTTTCATGAGCCGACCGAGTTTCAGACAGTGCGCTATGCCATCCTCCTGGCCCTGGCTGCCTGCGACGGCAGCTGGGCGGGTGCCGCCAGGCGGCTCGACGTCGACCCCAGCAACCTGCACAAGCTGGCACGCCGGCTGGGAATAAAGTAGCCTTCGGCTTTTCAAGAACGGAAAAATGGTTATATACTGAACTGTCTAGTATTCCATTTTTGAATATATAGTTGTTCCGGACGCTCATATGCAGCTTCAGTTCGAACGGGTCACCAAGTCCTTCGGCGACCTGAAGGTGATCGACACCTTCGACACAACCATTCGCGACGGCGAAATCGTTGCCCTGGTCGGTCCGTCCGGCTGCGGCAAGTCGACGCTGTTGCACATGGTCGCGGGCCTGCAGAGCGCGACCGGGGGGCAGGTGAAAGCCGACGGTCGTTCGGTCGAGCGTCCGGCGCCCGAGCGCACCCTGGTCTTCCAGGAGCATGCGCTCTATCCATGGATGACGCTCAGGCAAAACGTTGCCCTGGCGCTGGAGTTCCAGGGGCGGCCGGCGGGCGAGGCACACAAACAGGCCGTTCAGTGGCTGGCGCGGGTCAAGCTCGACGGCTTCGAGGACTACTACCCGCATCAGGTCTCAGGCGGCATGCGCCAACGCTGCGCCCTGGCCAGGGCCTTCATCGCCCGGCCCAAGGTGCTGCTGCTCGACGAGCCCTTCGGCGCCCTCGATGCATTGACCCGCTTGACGCTGCAGAGCGTGCTCAAGGATCTGATCGAGGAGGAGCGGCCCACCGTGGTGCTGGTCACCCACGACGTGGACGAGGCGCTCTACCTCGCCGACCGCGTGCTGGTCTTCAGCCACCGCCCGGCGCGAGTGCTCGAGGAGTTTACCCTCGGGCACATTCCCAAAACCCATGACCTTTCGGCCTTCGCCGGGATTCGCCGGGAGGTGCTCTCGCTGCTCGGCATCGATACGCAGGCCCAGGAAACCGAACGTCAAACCGAAAAAGGAGACGTGCAATGACACGTTGGCTCATCGCTCCCCTGCTGTCTCTGCTGCTGGCCGCCCCGCTGTTCGCCAACGAACCGCTCCGGGTCGGCTATGTGCGCGTGATGGACGACGCCCAGGTGATGCTCGCCCAGGAGGCTGGGCTCTACGAGAAGTACGGCCTCGACGCCGAGCTGATCGAGTTCAGCTCGGGTACCGACCTGATCAAGGGCATCGTCGGCGGCCAGCTCGACCTCGGCGTGCTTGGCTTCTCCAATGCCTTTACCTGGGCCGGTCGCGGTGCCGACCTGCGCATCGTCGGCGGCGCCCAGCGTGGCTACCATGCGCTGCTGGCCCGCGAGGACGCCGGCATCGACGAGGTGGCCGACCTGGCCGGCAAGAGTCTGGCATCGCAGAAGCAGGGCAGCACCGCGGACATCGTGCTCAAAGGCGTGACCCTGGCCGATGCCGGACTTTCGCCGGACGACCTCAACATCATGGGCGTGGCGCCTTCGGTGGCAGTCCAGTCGCTGGCCGGTGGCCGCGTGGATGCCGCCTTCCTGTTCGAGCCCTACGCGCGCATCGCCCAGCTGCAGGCGCCGGTCAAGGAGATCTACGAGATCGGCGAGGTATGGCCGTTCCCGTGCATGGTGGTGATCACCTCCGCCGAGACGCTGGAGAACCGTCGCGACGTGCTGTGGGCGGCGATGGATGCCCAGCGCGAGGCGATCGACATGCTCGAGAACTCGCCGGAGGAGGCCGCGCCCTACATCACCCCCTATTTCGTCAACGACGCGGTAATCGAAGCGCGCGACGGCAGCACGGTGCCCAGCGAAGAGGTAATCGCGCAGGCCATCGCCACCAACGACTTCAGCGCCGAACTCACCGAGGACGACATCGCGCGCATGAAGGAGCTGGCCGAGATCATGCAGGCACAGGGCATCCTCGAGGGTGAGACCTTCGACGTGGATGCGCTGCTGGATCTCACCTGGCAGGAAGAGCGCGAACTTTGAGCATGGGCAATACCGCGACCGGCGTGGCCAGCAAGCGAGCCTACGTACTGGCCATCGTCCTGATCCTGTTCTTCTGGCAGGTGGCCGCCTGGTTCCTGCCGAGCTTCCTGATGCCCGACGTACCCGTGGCGTTGATGCGCCTGTGGCGCGAGCTGGGCAGCGCCGAGTTCTATCACGGGCTCGGTAACAGCATGGGACGGCTGGGGGCGGGCTACGGCGCGGCCCTGTTGGCCGGCATCGTGCTGGGGCTGGTCGGCGGTACGTTGAATGCGGTGCGCAGCACCCTCAAGGCGGCCATCATCATCCTGCAGTCGATACCCTCGATCGCCTGGGTGCCGCTGTTCCTTATCCTGATGGGCTTCGGCAATCTGCCGATCATCGTAGTGGTGGCCGTGGGCGCCTTCTTCCCCACCGCGCTGAGCGTCATGAACGCCACCGAGAGCGTCGAGCGGGTACATATCGATGCCGCGCGGGTGATGGGGGCATCGCGCATGCAGATGCTCAAGCGCGTCTACTTCCCGGCGGTGACGCCGGAGCTGATCACCGGCGCCCAGCTCGCCTTCGGCAACGCCTGGCGTGCGCTGATCTCGGCCGAGATGATCGTCGGCTTCAGCGCAGGGCTCGGCAAGTCGCTGGCCTACTCGGGCGAGATCGCCGACATGACCGGCGTGATGACCAACATCCTGGTCATCGCCGTGCTCGCGGCGGTCATCGATCAGGTCATCCTCGAGCGCATCAAATACCGTTTGCTGCGCTACCAGTACCTCTGACGAAAAACTGGTAAAGAGCCAACAGCGATATGTGCCGGAGCGCCGCACTGCGGCGCTCCGGCTTTTTGCCGTCCCGGCACCTCTCGAAACTCTCCCGGCAGGTCTCCTTCATCGGCGTTTTGCTGTCATCCCTCCATATCTGCGTGCCAGCTTACGGCGCAGCCGCTTGAGGATCAGGCAGTTACCGGAAGATAGTCGCTACCGTTAAAAAAAGCCCAGATGTGGTGCTTGATCCACCAGGCTTGGCTATATATGGTAGCCAAGGCCCCGGTCGGGGGCAGTGGCACGAGCTTGACGCATATCAGTGCAGATGGGCGGCGTCGGGCTTAGGATGAACGGTTTCGCGGCCTGTGGTCGCGCCGAATCCACTGGTTCGCCCCTTCGGAGAGTCGCTATGTTTCCGCTGCCCCTGTTGCGTTTGCCACGTCCGCCCGCTCCGATTCGCCTGATCCGTGCCATCGACCCGCGCGTGCCGCTCACGCTGAAGCGCCAATTGATCGAGCCGCTGCTCAATCGCACCTTCGCCGAGCCCCTGGCCGAGGGCGAGTTCGATGCGCTCGAGGGGCGGCGGATCTCGCTGCACGTGGAGGATATTGGCATGGTCCTGACGCTGACCCTCGAGGAGGAGCGCTTCAGGCTCAGCCCGGAGGCCGGCGAGGCCACCATTCGCGGCGGCTGGCGCGAATTCCTGTGCCTGGCGACCCGGCGCGAGGATCCCGACGCGCTGTTCTTCCAGCGCCGGCTGGTGATCGAGGGCGACACCGAGCTCGGGCTGATGGTCAAGAACCTGCTGGATGGCCGCGAGGAAGGGTTGGCCCAGGGCCGGCTCGGAGAGTGGCTGGTGCGCTTCGAACGCCTGGCACGCCAGAAACGTTGAACGATTTGAACTTTTGACCCTTACTGGAGATCCCCTGCATGAGTACTTCCACCAAGGCCGTCAAGACATCCAACGAGGTGCCTATGCAAGTGCCCTCACGCGATATCTGGGACTCCAAGTATCGCCTCAAGGATCGTCATGGACGCCCCGTCGACAAGGACGTGGCAGCGACCTGGGACCGCGTCGCGCGCGCCCTGGCCGCGGTGGAAGGCGAGCGCGCCGAGGAGTGGCTGCCCAAGTTCCGCTGGGCACTGGAGCATGGTGCCATTCCCGCCGGGCGCATCATGTCCAACGCCGGCGCCGAGGACTACAAGCCGGCAGTAAGCCTGATCAACTGCACCGTCTCGCGCACCATCCGCGACTCCATGCACGACATCCTTTCCTCGGTGGTGGATGCCGGCATGACGCTCAAGGCGGGCTGCGGCATCGGCTACGAGTTCTCGACCCTGCGCCACAAGGGGGCCTTCGTGTTCGGCGCCGGTGCCGGTACCAACGGCCCGCTGGCGTTCATGGATATCTACGACAAGATGTGCTTCACGGTGGCCTCGGCGGGCGGTCGGCGCGGTGCGCAGATGGGCACCTTCGATGTCGGTCACCCTGACGTACGCAGCTTCATCGAGGCCAAGCGCGAAGCCGGCCGACTGCGCCAGTTCAACCTTTCGCTGCTGATTACCGACGAGTTCATGGAGGCGGTGAAGAACGATACCGATTGGCCGCTGGCCTTTCCGCTGCACGGCGGCGAGAAGGAGGACGTCAAGCCCGAGGATCTGATCTACCGCGACTGGCCGGTGGTCGAAGAGGGCTACAGCGTCGACGCCGAGGGGCGCGTGGCCTGCCGTATCGTCGAGGTGATCAAGGCGCGCGAGCTGTGGGACACCATCATGCGTTCCACCTACGACTTCGCCGAGCCGGGCTTCATCCTGATCGATCAGGTCAATCGCATGAACAATAACTGGTTCTGCGAGGAGATCCGCGCCACCAACCCCTGCGGCGAGCAGCCCCTGCCGCCGGAAGGCGCCTGCCTGCTCGGCTCGGTCAACCTGACTCGCTTCGTCATCGACCCCTTCGGCAAGAAGCCGCGCTTCGACTGGGAGCGCTACCGCCAGGTGGTGGCGATCTTCACCCGCATGCTCGACAACGTGGTCGAGATCAGCGGCCTGCCGCTGGAGGGCCAGCGCCGCGAGATCGAGGCCAAGCGCCGCCACGGTATGGGCTTCCTCGGCCTTGGCTCGACCCTGACCATGCTCAAGATTCCCTACGGTTCGCCCGAGTCGCTCGCCTTCACCGAGGAGGTGAGCCGAAACCTGGCCATCGAGGGCTGGAAGCAGGCGCTCGAGCTCTCCCGCGAGAAGGGCATGGCGCCGATACTGGCCGAGGACTTCGAGATCACGCCGAAGATGATGCGCGAGCGCCCGGAATTGGCGAAGGACGGCTACGAGATCGGCGACAAGGTGCCCGGGCGCATCCTGCACGCGCGCTACAGCCGCTACATGCAGAAGGTCGCCGAGGTGGAACCGGAGCTGGTCGCGGCACTGGCCGAGCACGGCGCGCGCTTCACCCACCACAGCTCCATTGCGCCGACCGGCACTATCTCGCTGTCGCTGGGTAACAACGCCTCCAACGGCATCGAGCCGTCGTTCTCGCACCGCTATTTCCGCAACGTGATCCAGTCGGGAAAGAAGACCAAGGAGCAGGTGGAAGTGGTCTCCTTCGAGCTGGCGGCCTACCGCCACTTCATCGCCAGCGACGCGGTGGAGAGCGACCTGCCCGACTACTTCATCACTGCCGATGCCGTGACTCCGACGCAGCACGTGGCGGTGCAGGCGGCGGCCCAGGCGTGGGTCGACTCGGCCATCTCCAAGACGGTCAACGTGCCCACCGAGTTTCCCTTCGAGCAGTTCAAGGACCTTTACCTTGACGCCTACGAGAGCAAGCTCAAGGGCTGTACCACCTTCCGCTTCAATCCGGAGGCGTTCCAGGGCGTGCTGGTGCGCGAGGACGACCTCAAGAACACCACTTACGTGTTCGAGCTGGAGAACGGCGAGACACTGGAGCTTGCCGGCGACGAAAAGGTGGTCTACGACGGCGAGGAGCACAACGCGGCCAATCTCTATGACGCACTGAAAGAGGGTACCTATGGAAAGTGGTAACCGCTCGATCCGTTTCCGCGTCGTGAAGACAAGTATTGAAGGAGCCTACTGATGGCCGTCGAAATCAAGTCCAAGATCGTTTCCTACAGCGTCAAGAAGGCGGTGGAAGCGCAGCCGCTGGCCGACGAGAACCCGCTTACGGTGCGCATTCCCTCACGCCCCGAGGGCACCCTCGAGGCCGTGTCAGAGAAGATCTCCTACGTCGGCGCCGAGGGCCGCAAGAAGGTCTATCTGCTAGTTTCCTTCATGCCGGTGGAGGGCGTGCTCGACGGCAAGCGCGTGGTAATCGAGCGTCCGGTGGAGTTCTTCTTCCCCTCCGGCCAGCTCTCCAGCGAGCACCAGTGGATCACCGCCACCATGCGCAGCCTGTCGCTGGCCGCTCGCGGCGGCTACGTCACCCAGGCGGTGGCCGACCTGCGCAAGGTGGCCTGGGACAAGGGCCTGGTACGCTGCGGCATGAACCGCTGGGGTAAGCCGATGTTCCACGACTCCGAAGTTGCCGCCATCGCCTGGTCGATCCAGCAGATCCTCTACCGCCGCGGCTTCCTCGACCAGGACGGCAACCAGGTGCCGGTGGAGGATCTGGTCAGCCGCTACGCCCATCGCCTGGCGCACGGTCATCCCTGGCAGCCGCCCACCCCCGAAGAGGAGGCCCAGGCCGAGCAGCAGGCCCAGCTTCAAGCGTCGGATGCGAGCAAGGGCGACGGTCCCACGGTGGTGGGCCACTGCCCTGAGTGCCGCGGCGAGCTGATCATGATGGATGGCTGCCCGACCTGTTATGCGGGTTGCGGCTGGTCCAAGTGCGGCTAAGAAAGCACTGTACAGCTGGCTGCGCGAGCGAATCGCTGCGTTGCGCGGTGCTCGGAATCCTCACCTATACCCCATAGGCTCCGGTTCCTGCGCTCCGTGCGCCTTGCGCTTCATCTCGCTCGCCAAGCTGACCAGCACTTTCTGAAAACTGACCGCTCGGACATGCTATGCACACCCCACCGAAGCCGGACTTGGTCCGGCTTTGTCGTGTCTGGGCGTCAGGCGGCGATGATTCTCGGACCTCCGTTCTCCGGCGACGGCGCCATGTCGCCGTCGGTGATCACCACGTCGAAGTCGCCGAGCCTGGCGAAGTAGGCGGGGCGGATCTGTCCGATCTTGCTCTCGTCGACCACCAGCAGGCGCTGCGCGGCGCAGGCAATGGCGGCCTGCTTGGGCGCCACCTCGTGGAAGTGGAAGCAGCTCACACCGCGTTCGGCGTGAACGCCAGCCGCCGAGATGAAGGCGCGATTGATGCCCAGGCGTTTGATCGCCGTGCTCATGTCGTCGCTGCCGAAGGATTGCGAAGTGGCATGGTAGTGACCGCCCAACAGCACCAAGCGTACATCCGGTCTCAGGCTGATCGCATTGGCCACGTTGAGCGCATAGGTCACCACGGTGAGCCGCTCGCGGGCCGCAAGCGTCCCCACCAGCGGTAGCAGGGTGGTGCCGCAGTCGATGAACAGGGTATCGCCGTTCTCGATGAACCCGGCGGCCCGTTCGCACAGCCGGCGCTTGGTCAGGGCATGACTGTCTTTCTGCCGGTCGAGGTCGTAGGCCGGGGCATAATGCGGGTTGCTCGCCAGGATCAGGCGTCCGCCGAGCAGGGTCATGGCCCCGTCGCTAGCGGCCACGTCGCGGCGAATGGTCATCTCCGAGACACCGCACAGACGGGCGGCTTCGCGAAGATGAAGGGTACCGCCGACGGCAAGCGCCTGCTGCAGACGGGTCAGTCGCATGGCGCTGCGGTCGTTCATTCGCTGCTCTCCACCTTGTCATTGATTCGAAGAACCTGGCTTCGAAGGCGCTCTAAGATCGCTTCGGCCGGCCTATGCTGAGCCAAGCAACGCGGTTTTTCCACTCTATCTCAAGCGGGTGATAGGCCTTCGGGGGATATCGATTCCCGATGTAGGGGGCCGAGCCACACAGAGTGCCTTTCGCGCACCGCTTGTTTTTTGGGTGATACGGGCAATGACTTAAGCCGCTCATCCTCGCGTAAAGCCTGGTCACCAGCGGTTTCAGTACTTTTTGCTAGTCGATTTTCAGCTCTGTCTTGGCGGCAAAATCAGGCTGCACGCCAATATCTCCAATGTAACCTGAATGTCCTTGCCGCTTTAACAAATATTGGAGCAGGGAATGATCTCGCATGCCTTTGATATCGGTAGTGATAGTCGTTTATAACGAAGCGCAAAACCTGAAAACGTCTCTCCCGTCCCTGTTCCGTCAGGTGTTCAAGGATTTTGAAGTGATTGCGGTCGACGAAGGGTCCACCGATGGCTCCTTGGAACTCCTGCGCCATCACGAACGCGCGGGGCGGCTGCAGCTGTTGCACTCACTGTATGCTGACGGCCCTCTGGCGGCGTGCAATGACGGAGCGAACCATGCGCTGGGGGACTGGCTGATGTTCTTCGACGCTCGGGACTTGCTGCTCTTCGATCATCTGTCACGCGTGGCAGAGGCGATAGCTCGGCATCCCGATATCGACCTTTTCGCCAACGCTTATCAGTGCATGAGCGACCAGCGTGGGCTGGTCAAGGTGGCATCGCTTCCGCATGGCGTCCTGAGTCGACTGAGCGCGCTATCGGCCTATGCCCGTGAAGATTTCCTCCACCCTCATGCCGCGTGCCTGCGTCGCCAGCGCTTTCTGGCACTGGGTGGGTTTCCCGAGCGGTATCCCTGCGGAGGAGAAGATTATTTTTGGCTACAGGCGCTTTGCGAAGTCGAGGCGATTCATTACGACGATACCGTAACCAGCCTGTGGCAGGAGGCCGAGGATAGCCCGGGCAGTGACGCTGCCCTGCCGCCACATCCGGTCCGGGATCTTCTCGACCGGTATCGGCAGCGATTGCCCCGGCGCGAGAGGCATCAGCTTCTCGCAGCGGTGAATCGAAAGCTGCTCGACTGGGGGATAAAAAACAAGCGGCGCGGCTACCCCGCTCGTCCAACGCTTGTGGCACTGCGCCTATCAGGTATGACAGCGGAACATTGGCCGTTACTGTTGCGCCTGATCCTGCCGCCAGCCTGGTCCCGCCGGTTTCTGGACGACTCGAAGTAAACCTCCGACTGGAGAGGCCCGGTCGTTTAGGCGGACCTTCTGTTCGATCGCCGAAGCCGCCTCGCATTTGGACTGACCCCAATTGCGTGACAGCTTCGTTGCGCCTAGTGCCTGAATGTTGGAATTGTCACAGGTGATGTTATAG
>NZ_JAAQTO010000036.1 GCF_011742165.1 Billgrantia bachuensis
CAGGTGCGCCCCCTGTCGCGGCCACCCAGCACGAACGGAAGGACCCCCATGACCGCCATCATGAGCCTGGTCGGCATGACGACGCTGATCGCCATCGCCCTCGTCTTCTCCTCCAACCGGCGCGACATCCGTCTGCGAACCGTGGGTGGCGCCTTCGCCATCCAGGCCGGCATCGGCGCCTTCGTGCTCTACGTGCCCTTCGGCCAGGCGGTGCTGCAGACCATCTCTGCCGGCGTCAGCCAGGTGGTGCTCTACGCCAATGACGGTATCGACTTCCTCTTCGGTGGCCTGGCCGACGTCGATAACATCGGCTTCGTCTTCGCCATCAAGGTATTGCCGGTGATCATCTTCTTCTCCTCGCTGATCGCCGTGCTCTACTACATCGGCATCATGCAGTGGGTGATCCGCATCCTCGGCGGGGCACTGCAGAAGGCGCTGGGTACCTCGCGCACCGAATCGCTCTCGGCCACCGCCAACATCTTCGTCGGCCAGACCGAGGCGCCGCTGGTGGTGCGCCCCTTCATCGCCCGCATGACCCCTTCGCAGCTGTTCGCGGTGATGTGCGGCGGGCTGGCCTCGGTGGCCGGCTCGGTGCTGGCCGGCTACGCGGCGCTGGGTATCCCAATGGAATACCTGGTGGCGGCCTCGTTCATGGCCGCCCCCGGCGGGCTGCTGTTCGCCAAGCTGATCATGCCCGAGACCGAAAAGCCGGTAGACGACGTCGAGGAGGCCAACGAGGTCATCGAGGAGGAGGACAAGCCGGTCAACATCCTCGATGCCGCGGCGGCCGGGGCCACCTCGGGCCTGCGCCTGGCGGCCAACGTCGGCGCCATGCTGCTCGCCTTCATCGGCCTGATCGCGCTGATCAACGGCATGCTCGGCGGCGTGGGCGGCTGGATCGGCGTCGAGGAACTGAGCCTGGAGCTGATCCTGGGCTGGCTGTTCGCGCCGCTCGCCTTCGTCCTCGGTGTGCCTTGGGAGGAGGCGACGCTGGCCGGCTCTTTCATCGGCCAGAAGCTGGTGGTCAACGAGTTCGTCGCCTTCATCAATCTGTCGCCCTATATCGAAGGCACCTCGATGGTGGTCAATACCGGCCAGGCCATGAGCGGGCATACCGTGGCGATTCTCTCCTTCGCCTTGTGCGGCTTCGCCAACCTCTCGTCGATCGCCATCCTGCTCGGCGGCCTGGGCAGCATCGCCCCGAGCCGGCGCCACGACATCGCCCGCTTCGGCATCAAGGCGGTGCTGGCGGGCACGCTCTCCAATCTGATGTCGGCGGCCATTGCGGGTTTCTTCCTCGCCCTGGGCGGGGTGATCTGATGGCCACCGCGACACGCTCTTGCTTCGACAGGTAACGTCATGACCGAACTGCAACAGGCCGCGCGCCAAGCCCTGGCGCTGATGGACCTCACCAGCCTCAACGACGGCGACAGCGACGCCGTCATTCGCGAACTGTGCGCCCGCGCCAACACCCCGGCGGGGCATCCGGCGGCGGTGTGCATCTACCCCGCCTTCATCGAGACCGCCCGTCAAGCGCTGGCCGAGCAGGGCCTGGCCGGCAAGGTCAAGATAGCCACAGTGACCAACTTTCCCCATGGCGAGGCCGATATCGAGCGCGCCGCGGCCGAGACCCGCGCGGCCATCGCCGCAGGCGCCGGCGAGGTCGACGTGGTCTTCCCCTATCGCGCGCTGATGGCGGGCGATGCCGAGGTCGGCCGTGAGCTGGTCGCCGCCTGCAAGCGCGAGTGCGGTAGCGCCGTGCTCAAGGTCATTCTGGAAACCGGTGAGCTCAAGGAGGCCGGGCTGATCGACCGTGCCGGCATGCTGGCTATCGACGGCGGCGCCGACTTCCTCAAGACCTCCACCGGCAAGGTGAAGGTCAACGCCACCCTGGATGCGGCCAAGGTCCTGCTCACAGCAATCAAGGCGAGCGGGCGCGACGTGGGTTTCAAGGCCGCCGGCGGTGTGCGCACCGCCGAGGATGCCGCCGCCTATCTGCGGCTCGCCGAGCAGGTGATGGGGGCTGCTTGGGTCACCCCGGCGCACTTCCGCTTCGGCGCCTCGGGCCTGCTCGGCAGCCTGCTCGAAACTCTCGGCGTTGCTGAGGGCGAGGGGCCCGCGGAGGATTACTGATGCCGGCACGAGCGCTACCCCAGGAACTGATCCGCGCCAAGCGCGACGGCGAGGCGCTCTCGCCCGATGCGATCCGTGAACTGGTGGGCGGTATTGCCAATGAGAGCCTCTCCGATGCCCAGGTCGGGGCGCTGGCCATGGCGATCTACCTCAACGGCATGAACGCCGCCGAGACGGTGGCGCTGACCGAGGCCGTGCGCGACTCCGGCGAGGTGCTGACATGGCGCGGCCTCGGCCAGGACCTGGATCTGCCCGGGCCGGTGCTCGACAAGCACTCCACCGGCGGCGTGGGCGATCTCGTCTCGCTGGTGCTGGGGCCGTGGGTCGCCGCCTGCGGCGGTTTTGTGCCGATGGTCTCCGGCCGCGGCCTGGGCCATACCGGCGGCACGCTGGACAAGCTCGAGGCGATTCCCGGCTACGATATCGCGCCCTCGCGGGAGCACTTTCGCCGCTTGGTGCGTGAGTCGGGCGTAGCCATCGTCGGCCAGACTGCCGAGCTGGCGCCGGCAGATCGGCGGCTCTACGCCATCCGCGACGTCACCGCCACGGTGGAGTCGCTGCCGCTGATCGTCAGCTCGATACTGGGCAAGAAGCTCGCCTGCGGCCTCGATGCCTTGGTGATGGACGTCAAGAGCGGTAGCGGCGCCTTTATGCCCACCCTGGAGAAATCGCGGGAACTGGCGGAGACCATCGCCGAGGTGGCCAGCCGGGCCGGCACGCCGACCACCGCGCTGCTCACTGACATGAGCCAGCCGCTGGCGCCCTGTGCCGGCAACGCCGTCGAGGTGCGCGAGGCGATCGCGCTGCTCATCGGCGAAAAGACCGGTGGCCGTCTGCTCGAGGTGACCCGCACGCTTGCCGCCGAGCTGCTGCTGGCCGGTAGGCTCGCCGCAAACCGCGACGCGGCTCTGGCGCTGCTCGACGAGCGGCTCGCCAGCGGCGCCGCTGCCGAGCGCTTCGCGCGCATGGTGGCGGGCCTGGGTGGTCCTGCCGACCTGCTGGAGCGCCACGAGCGCTACCTGCCCCGGGCGCCGGTCGTTCGCCCCGTGTGTGCCGAGCGCAGCGGGCAAGTCTCGCGGATGGATACCCGCGCCGTGGGGCTTGCCGTGGTGGCGCTGGGCGGAGGGCGCCGTGCGCCGCAGGACGCCATCGATCCCGCCGTCGGGCTGACCGGCATTGCTTCCATCGGCGAGGCGATCGACGGCGAGCGCCCGCTGGCCTGGGTGCATGCGCGAAGCGAAGCCGATGCCGAGCGCGCGGCCGCCCGGCTGCGCGCGGCCATCGAGGTGAACGACGTCGCGACCGGTGACGTCACACCGCCTACACTCATTCAGGACGTGATTCGTCGGGAGGCGCCATGACCCGTGCCATCGCGCTGGTACTCGACTCCTTCGGCATCGGCGGGGCGCCGGATGCGGTGGACTTCGGCGACGCCGGGGCCGACACCCTGGGACATATCGCCGCTGCCTGCGCCAAGGGGGAGTGCAATGGTGTTGGTCGTAGCGGGCCACTGGCGCTGCCCAACTTGGCGCGGCTGGGGCTGTTTCATGCCCACCGTGAGAGCAGCGGGGCCTGGGCAGAGGGCATCACGCCGCCCAGCGAGGTGATCGGCGCCTACGGCCATGCCCGGGAGATCTCCTCGGGCAAGGACACGCCATCCGGCCATTGGGAAATCGCCGGGGTGCCGGTGCGTTTCGACTGGGGCTATTTCTTCGACCTGGAAGACAGCTTCCCGCCCGAACTGCTCCAGGCGCTCGAACGAGAGGCCGGCTTGCCCGGCGTGCTGGGCAACTGCCACGCCTCGGGCACCGAGATCATCGCCCGGCTCGGCGAGGAGCACGTGGCCAGTGGCAAGCCCATCGTCTATACCTCGGGCGATTCGGTGTTTCAGATTGCCGCCCACGAGGAGACCTTCGGCCTCGAACGGCTCTACGCGCTGTGCGAAACCGCCCGGCACCTGCTCGAGCCCTACAACATCGGCCGGGTGATCGCGCGGCCCTTCG
The DNA here is from genome assembly GCF_011742165.1 of Billgrantia bachuensis. Classification (GTDB taxonomy): domain Bacteria; phylum Pseudomonadota; class Gammaproteobacteria; order Pseudomonadales; family Halomonadaceae; genus Halomonas; species Halomonas bachuensis. The sequence continues at coordinate 4,137 of NZ_JAAQTO010000036.1, forward strand.
TCGGTGCGAGTGCGACGGACTTCACCCGCACCGCCAACCGCCGCGACTACAGCGTCGAGCCGCCCGCGCCCACGGTGCTGCAGAAGCTTGCGGGCGATGGCGGCGAGGTGATCGCCATCGGCAAGATCGCCGACATCTACGCCCACTGCGGGGTGACGCGCACGATCAAGGCCAGCGGCCACGACGCACTGATGGACGCCACCCTGGCCGCCCTGGAGGAGGCCGGCGAGCGCTCGCTCGTCATGACCAACTTCGTCGACTTCGACACCCTTTACGGCCACCGGCGTGACGTGGCCGGCTACGCCGCCGCGCTGGAGGCTTTCGACGCGCGCCTGCCCGAACTGCTCGCCAGACTGCGCGAGGACGACCTGCTGATCCTCACCGCCGACCATGGCTGCGATCCCACCTGGCACGGCAGCGACCACACCCGCGAGCGAGTGCCGGTACTGGCGCTGGGCGCGGGGCTCGCGCCCGGCTCGCTCGGCGCGCGCGATACCTTCGCCGACATCGGCCAGAGCCTGGCGGCTTACCTGAAGCTCACTCCCATGGCCGACGGCAAGAGCTTTCTTCCCGGCCCTCTCCACCCCGACCCTCTCGCTGCATAGGAGCCTCGACATGGCGACTCCCCATATCCAGGGCGAACGCGGCATTTTCGCCGATACCGTGCTGATGCCCGGCGACCCGCTGCGTGCCAAGTACATCGCCGAGACCTTCCTCGAGGATGCGCGCGAGGTGAACAACGTGCGCAACATGCTCGGCTTCACCGGCAGTTACCGCGGCCGCGAGATCTCAGTGATGGGCCATGGCATGGGCATTCCTTCGGTCTCCATTTACGCCAAGGAGCTGATCACCGATTATGGCGTGAAACGGCTGATCCGGGTCGGCTCCTGCGGCGCGGTGCGTGATGACGTGGCGGTGCGCGACGTGGTGATCGGCCTGGGTGCGAGTACCGACTCGGCGGTCAATCGCACCCGCTTCATGGGCCACGACTTCGCTGCCATCGCCGACTTCGAGCTGACCCGGCATGCGGTGGATGCCGCTGCGGCCCAGGGCGTGTCGGTGAAAGTGGGCAACCTGTTCTCGGCGGATCTGTTCTACAACCCTCAGGCGGAGCTGTTCACGCTGATGAAGCGCTACGGCATCGTCGGCGTGGAGATGGAGGCGGCAGGGCTCTACGGCGTGGCGGCGGAGTTCGGCGGCCGGGCGATGACCATCTGCACCGTCTCCGACCACATCCTCAAGGGCGAGTCGCTGCCCAGCGAAGCCCGCGAGCGCAGCTTCAACGAGATGGTCGAGGTGGCCCTCGATGCGGTGCTGCGCGACGATGCGGCGGGGGCGGCATGAGCGACATCGATCCGAGCATCGTCGCCGCGCTGATCGCGGCGCGCGGCAATGCCTATGCGCCCTACTCTCGACACCCGGTGGGCGCCATGGTCGAGAGTGAAAGCGGTGCGCGCTTCTTCGGCGCCAACGTCGAGGTAGCCCACTACAAGGGCTTGTGCGCCGAGGCCTCGGCCATCGCTGCCATGGTCAGCGCCGGCGAGCGGCGGCTGCGCCACGTCTACGTGATCGGCCCCGGTGAGCATCTGTGTTCGCCCTGCGGCGACTGCCGCCAGCGCATCCGCGAATTCGCCGACGCCGAGACCCGTATCCACGTGGTCGACGTCGAGGGCAGGCTGCTCAAGCGCTACACCATGGAACAGCTCCTGCCCGATGCCTTCGGACCGGAGAATCTGGAACTCACTCCCTGAGCTCGATGCGCTCGAAGTGCGGCCCCAGTCGCCTGACCAGCCCGGCGAGCATCGCCCGCGACGGAGCGTTCTCCACCGGCTGGCAGTAGGCCGGGTCGAGGCATTGGCGGGTGCGCGCCACCTGGATGGCGTAGCGGCGCACGCCGCAGTCGGCCAGGGTCAGCGCCAGGCGCTCCACGTCGGCTAGGTCGAAGTCGCGCCAGTGCACGGTGGTGCGGCACTCGAAATTGATGCCGCCGTTGAGCAGCGTCGTCAGGCTCTGGCTGTTGCGCTGCCAGATACCGGGGCGTCCGCAGATGCGGTCGAAATCGATCCCGCGCCCCTTCACGTCGAGCCCTACCCAGTCGAGCCACGGCAGCAGCCGTGATAGCCGCGCCGGGTAGGGGCCGGCGGTGTGCAGGCCGACCTTGAAGCCCATCGCCTTCACCTCGCGTACCGCCGCCGGCAAGGCGTTGTGCAGCGTCGGCTCGCCGCCGCTGAAGACCACCGCCTCGAGCAGCCCCCGGCGGCTCTCCAGGAACTCCCGCACCGCCTGCCACTCGCTCTCGTCGCCGCGGCGCGGCGGCATCATGTGGCCGTTGTGGCAGTAGCCGCAGCGCAGCGGGCAGCCCTGCAGGAACACCACGCAGGCCAGGTGATCGGGATAGTCCAGGGTGGTCATCTGGGTCAGGCCGGCGATGGGCAGGCGGATGCCGTCGAGGGGCGCGAGGGCGGGCGGGTCGAGGTCGGTGGCGATCATGGGAGCTCCTCGGCTGGGGGCTTGAATGCCGGGCACGGGGCCCGGCAGGACAGCAGTCAGGACGTCAGGCGAGCGGCCCGCTCGGTGAAGTGGCGGCGCTCGCGATGCTCGGAACGCTTGCCGACGTTGAACTGGCTGACCGGTCGGTGGTAGCCCATTACGCGGGTCCATACCTCGCAGCGCTGACGTTGTTCGGTGGGCAGGGTGTCGATGTTCGTCATCTTCTTGGCTCCTTCCATTGGTGGATAAAACAGTGGAGTGAAAAAACGCTCAGGCCGGTACGGCCGCGGCGCGTCTTGCCAGCAGTGCTTCGTCGCACTTGGGGCAGAACTCGTGTTCGCCGGCCAGGTAACCGTGCACCGGGCAGATCGAGAAGGTCGGCGTCACGGTGATGTAGGGCAGGCGGAAGCGCGACAGCGCGGTGTGCACCAGCTTGCGGCAGGCGGTGGCGCTGGAGAGCCGCTCGCGCATGTAGAGGTGCAGCACGGTGCCGCCGGTGTAGCGGGTCTGAAGCGGGTCCTGGTGGATCAGCGCCTCGAAGGGGTCGTCGGTGTGCCCCACCGGCAGCTGGCTGGAGTTGGTGTAGTAGGGCGCCTCCGGCGTGCCCGCCTGCAGAATGCCCGGGAAGCGCTCGGCGTCGGCGCGGGCGAAGCGATAGGTGGTGCCCTCCGCCGGGGTCGCCTCCAGGTTGTAGAGGTGGCCGGTCTCGGCCTGAAATTCCTGCATCCTGGCGCGCACGTGGTCGAGCACCTCCAGGGCGAGCTGGCGCCCCTCCGGGGCGGTGATGTCGTAGCGGTCGTCGGAGAAGTTGCGCACCATCTCGTTGAGCCCGTTCACCCCCAGGGTGGAGAAGTGGTTGCGCAGGGTGCCCAGGTAGCGCTGGGTGAAGGGATAGAGGCCCTCGTCCATCCACTGCTGGATGCGCTCGCGCTTGAGCTCCAGGCTGTCGCGGCCCAGCGCCAGCAGGCGGTCGAGCTCGCCGAACAGCCCCGCCCGATCGCCGGCGAAGCGATAGCCCAGCCGCGCGCAGTTGAGCGTCACCACTCCCAGCGAGCCGGTCTGCTCGGCGCTGCCGAACAAGCCGTTGCCGCGCTTGAGCAGCTCGCTGAGGTCGAGCTGCAGGCGGCAGCACATGGAGCGCACCATGTGCGGTTCCAGGTCCGAGTTGAGGAAGTTCTGGAAGTAGGGCAGGCCGTACTTGGCGGTCAGCGCGAACAGCCGCTCGGCGTTGTCGCTCTCCCAGTCGAAATCGGGGGTGATGTTGTAGGTGGGGATGGGGAAGGTGAACACCCGTCCCTGGCGGTCGCCGGCCTCCATCACCTCCAGGTAGGCGCGGTTGAGCAGGTCCATCTCCGCCTGCAGCTCGCCGTAGGTGAAGGGCTGCTCCTCGCCGCCTACGATCGGTACCTGATCGCGCAGGTCCGCCGGGCACACCCAGTCGAAGGTGAGGTTGGTGAAGGGCGTCTGGCTGCCCCAGCGCGACGGCACGTTGAGGTTGTAGATGAACTCCTGGATCGCCTGCTTGACGGCCGGATAGTCGAGGCCGTCCCGGCGCACGTAGGGCGCGAGATAGGTATCGAAGGAGCTGAAGGCCTGGGCGCCAGCCCACTCGTTCTGCAGCGTGCCGAGGAAGTTGACCATCTGCCCCAGCGCACTGGAGAGATGGCGCGGCGGGCCGCTCTCGGCGCGCCCGGGTACGCCGTTGAAGCCCTCGATCAACAGCTGGCGCAGCGACCAGCCGGCGCAGTAGCCGCACAGCATGTCGAGATCGTGGATGTGCAGGTCGCCCTCGCGGTGAGCGGCGCCGACCTCGGCCGGGTAGACCTCATCGAGCCAGTAGTTGGCGATCAGCTTGCCCGAGACGTTGAGGATCAGCCCGCCCAAGGAGTAGCCCTGGTTGGCGTTGGCGTGCACGCGCCAGTCGGCGCGGTCGAGGTATTCGTCGACGGTCGAGGCGACGTCGATGCGGCGCGGGCCGGCTTGGCGTATGGGGGCGTTCACCGTTATCTCCCTATATGTGCTGCAGTTTGGTTTCTCTATACACAACATATGGTGTGTGAAGGCTAGTGCCTTCGGCGGCGGGAGGAAATGATCCAGGTCAGAAAAGGGCCAGTTGGAACGCTGGCGAACGACGAGCCCCGCCGGTTGGCGGGGCTCGAAGACGGCCGCAAAGGCATTAATGGCATGCGGCTCAGCCGGCGGGCAGGCGCGTGTTGTCCATGCCCGGCCGGCCGTGCCAGTAACCGTCGCACACCTCGGCCTCGACCAGCGCCAGTGGGTCGGCGGCGGGCAGCTCGCCGCGGCGGGCGGCGTCGAAGGCGGCAACCACCGCGGCCATACCCTCGGCGCGCGGGCTCAGGCGCGCCACGGCCACGCCCATTGCGGCCATGTCGCTGACCTCATGGCGCAGGTCCTGGCAGGCGCCGGAGAGGGTCTGGATGCCGTTCAGGGTGAACACCTCCTTGGACGCCTCTTGAGTGCGCAGCGCCAGGCCCTCCGGGTACTTCTGGCACACGAACATGCAGCGGTCCTTGGGCTTCTGGTGGCGCCGTGCGGTGAAACAGCGCGACGACCAGGCCAGCGGCAGGTGGCCGTAGGCGAACACCTCGCAGGGCCGGTCGAGCCCTTCGGCTTTGCTGTCGGCGAGCAGCCGGGCGAGGTCGTCACGCGACATCTCCACTGGCGCCTGCCAGCGCTGCATGCCGGCCCGGGCCATCACGCTGATGGCGGCCGGGTTGTAGAGGTTCAGTGCCGCCCCGGCAACGAAGGGCAGCCCATTGGCGGCCAGGCGCTGCAGGGCGCTCTGGTCGTTGGCCTCGACGGTGAACTCGCCGTTGTCGCACAGCTTGCGCAGGTCGCGCAGGTCGGCCTCGGACTCGATCAGGGTCTGGCTCGCCAGCACCACTTGCTTGCCGCTCTGGGCCAGCTCGCGGCCGATGCCGAGCCAATCGTCGAGCTTCATGTCGCGCCGTCGCGAACAGACAGACTCGCCCAAATAGACGATCTCCACCGGCCAGTCGGCGGCCTCGCGGTAGAAGTCGGCATAGCGCTCGCGGGTCCAGTAGAACAGTACCGGACCCAGCGACAGCTGCAGGGTAGCGGAAGTCGGCATGTCGGCTCCTATTTCCAGCGGCGTTCGTAGGCGCCCAGGGTGGTGGTGGCGCCTTCGGAGACCTCACCGAGGCCGGCCATCCAGGCGGGGTCGGGGTGGAATCGCTCGGGCGCGCGCTCCAGGCGGTCCAGCGCCTGGCGCCAGATGCCGACGACCTTCGACACGTAGACCGGGCTGCGCTGGCGGCCCTCGATCTTCACTGCGCTGATGCCGAGTTCGGCGAGTTCCGGCAGCAGCTCCAGGGTGTTGAGGCTGGTGGGCTCCTCGATGGCGTGATAGGTCTCGCCAGCGACTTCGAAACGCCCCTTGCACAGGGTCGGGTAGCCGGCACGCTCGCCGTCGCCATAGCGGTCGATCAGCACGCCGTTCAGGCGTGACTCCAGCCCCTGCGGTGTCTCCTCCCAGCGCACGTGGGCCGCCGGCGAGCAGACGCCGCGTGTGTTGGGCGATTCGCCGGTGAGATACGACGACAGGTAGCAGCGCCCCTCGGCCATGATGCACAGGCTGCCGAAGGCGAACACCTCGAGCTCCACCGGGCTCTGCCTGGCCAGATCGCGCACCTGGGTAATGGAGAGTACCCGCGGCAGCACGGCGCGCTTGATGCCGAACTGGTCGTGATAGAAGCGCAGTGCCTCATGGCTGGTGGCCGAGCCCTGCACCGAGAGGTGACGGGCGAGATCCGGGTAGCGCCGGGCGGCATAATCGAGCAGCCCCATGTCGGCCATGATCAGGGCGTCGACACCGAGCTCGGCGGCCTGGTCCACGGCGCGGGTCCACTGGGCCCAGCCGTCGGGCTGCGGGTAGGTGTTGATGGCACAGAGCACCCGCTTGCCGCGGGCATGGGCGTAGTCGATACCTTCGCGGGCGCGTTTGTCGGTGAAGTTGAGGCCGGCGAATTGCCGGGCGTTGGTGGCGTTCTGGAAGCCGAAGTAAACGGCATCGGCGCCTTCATCCACCGCCCGCTTCAGGGCCGGCAGGTTGCCGGCCGGGCAGACGAGCTCCATGTCGCTCTCCTCGCAGTCTGGTAAACCTGACCATGCTAGTCGACTACGCGAGGGCGGCTTTTGATGAGGGTCATGGCGAAGCGGGATAGTCCTGGCGGCATTTGAAATCGCGGCATAAGATAGTAATCGATTACTATCTTTTTGGAGTCGCTGATGCCGACCAAGCGCAATCTCACCGCCGAGGCGCGGCGTGAACTCACCGTCAAGGCGGTCATAGAGCTGAGCGCCGGTGACGACCCGGCGACGATCACCACGGGGGATATCGCCAAGCACATGCGGGTCACCCAGGGCGCGCTGTTTCGCCATTTCCCCAGCAAGGACGCCATCTGGGAGGCGGTGATCGGCTGGGTGGGCGAGCGTGTGATGCAGCGGCTGGACGCTGCGTCTGCCGGGGCCGATGCCCCCCTCGCCGCGCTGGAGGCGATGTTCCATGCCCACATCGCCTTCATCGTCGAGCACCCCGGCGTGCCCCGGCTGATGATGGGGCAGTTGCAGCATGCCCGTCCGACCCCGGCCCGGCGCCTGGTCCGCTCACTCCTGTTCCGCTATCGCGAGCGGGTCGAACTGCTGCTGAGCCAGGCCCAGGCGGCCGGCGAACTGCGCCAGGGGTTGAACATCGAGGCCGCCGCCACGCAGTTCATCGGCTCCATCCAGGGGCTGGTCATGCAGTCGCTGATGATCGGCAATATGAACCATGTCGCCCAGCAGGCACAGGGGGCATTCGATCTCTACTGTCATGGCATCCACGCCGAACGCGAGGTGCGCCCATGACGAGCCCGATCAAGCGCCTGGGGCGCGCATCGACGGTACTCGTCGGCGTGGCCGTGGGTGCGGCGCTGCTGGTGCTGTTCGTGGCCAACCGCCAGGCCCCCGAACGTAGTGAGGCGGCGGTCGCGCCAACGCGCGTGGCTTTCATCGAAGCACGTCCGCTGGCGTTCCGCATCGAGGCGCGCGGGCACGGCGTGGCACGACCTGCCGAGACCTGGCAGGCGATAGCCAACGTGAGCGGGCGGGTCGTGGAGCGTCATCCCCAGCTGGAGAACGGCTCCCTGCTGGCCGAGGGAACCCTGCTGGTGGCGCTCGACCCGAGCCGCTACGAGCTGGCCATCGCCGAGGCCGAGGCGGAACTGGCCAGCCTGACGGCCGAACTCGCGCAGCTCGAGACCGAAGCGGACAATGCCCGCCGCCTGCTGGCGCTGGAGCGCGAGCGGTTGGCCCTCGCCGAGCGCGAGCTGGCGCGCATCGAGCGGCTGGCCGAGAGCGGTTCGGTCTCCACCTCGCAGCGCGACGAACAGCGCCGCAGCATGCTGGCCCAGCGCCAGGCGGTGGCGTCGCTGGAGAACACCCTGGCCTTGCTGCCCTCGCGGAGCGATGTCCTCGGCGCTCAGCGCGAGCGTGCCGCTACGCGTCTGGCCCAGGCTCGGCGCGATCTGGAGGATACCCGCTTCGTGGCGCCCTACGACCTGCGCCTGGGCGAGGTAGCCGTGGAAGAGCATCAGTTCGTGACGACGGGACAACGGCTCTTCGAAGCCGACAGCCTGGCGGCGGCCGAAGTGGAGGCGCATATCCCCATCGCCATGATGCGTCGCCTGCTGGCTGGCGCGGTGCCCGACGAGCCACCCCGCAGCGCGCTGGAGCTGAGTGAGCGCCTGGCGCTAGCGGACATCGAGGCTGAAGTCGCGTTGGTCGGCGCCGAGGGCGTGGGCTGGACGGGACGGCTGGTACGGGTTGCCAGTGGCCTGGATCCGGCCACGCGCACCGTGCGTGCGGTGGTACGCGTCGCAGATCCGTACCAGGACGTTCTGCCGCCCGATCGCCCGCCGCTGCAGCGCGACATGTATACGCGGGTGCGCCTTGCCACACCGAGCCGCGAGCCGTTGCTGGCGGTGCCGGCGAGTGCGGTGCACCAGGGGGAGCTGTACCTGGTGGACGACGAGGACCAACTGGTGCGGCGCGATGTTCAGGTGAGCTTCGAGCAGGACGGGCTGGCGGTGATCGATGCAGGCCTCGTGCCGGGCGAACGGGTGGTGGTGACCGATCTCGCCAGCGCGATACAGGGCATGGCGCTGGCCCCGCGGCGTGACGAAGCGCTTGAGCGTCGGCTCGCCGAGCAGGCGGCGGGAGAGCGGCCATGATCCGTTGGTTCGCCGGCCACCCCACGGCGGCCAACCTGCTGCTGGTATTGCTGATCGCCGCCGGCCTTTTCGCGTTGCCCCAGCTCAAGCGCGAGACGCTGCCCGACTATCGCGCAGTCGAGGCGAGCATCGAGGTGAGCTATCGCGGTGGCAGCGCCGCCGACGTCGAGGATGCCGTTTGCCGTCGCCTGCACGACGCGGTCAAGGGCGTCGAATACCTCGATGAATTCGTGTGCATCGCTCAGGACAACCTGGCCCGTGCCACCGCCACCATGGCCGCGGGTGGCGACGCCATTCGCTTTCTCAACGAGCTCGACACCGAGGTGGACGCGATCACCGACCTGCCGTCTCGCGCCGAGCGACCGGTGGTGCGCGAACTGCATCGCAGCGACCTGGTAGCCGCGGTGGCGGTTTCCGCCGACATGCCGGGGCGCCAGCTCGAAGACTATGCCCTGCGCCTGGAAGAGCGCCTGATGGCCCTGCCGGGCGTGGCGGGGGTGTCGATCCACGGCATGTCCCAGCGCCAATGGCAGGTGGAGGTCCCGCGCGAGGTGCTGGGGCAGCACGGCCTCTCGGCGCGCCAGCTCGCTGCCCGTATCGCCAGCCAGAACCTCGATCTGCCGCTCGGCACCCTGGAGACCCGCGAGCGCGAGATACTGCTGCGCTTCAGCGACCAGCGCCGCTCGCTGGAGGAGCTCGCCTCGCTGGTGGTGCTTTCCGGCCCCAAGGGCGGCGAGCTGGCCCTGGGTGAGATCGCCTCCCTGCGCGAAGTGGGCGAGCGGCCCGAGGAGAAGATCCGCTTCGAAGGCGAGCCGGCGCTAGTGCTGGAGGTGAGCAAGTCGCTGCGCGCCGATGCGCTGACGGTGAAAAGCGCCATGGAGCGCCTGCTGGAAGCGGAGCGACAGCGCTTCGACGGTCGGCTCGACCTCACCCTGACACAGGACATGACCGGTATCGTGCGCGATCGCCTGAGCATGCTAGTCGTCAACGGCATCATGGGCCTGGTACTGGTAGTGCTGACGATGAGCCTGTTTTTCCGGCCCCGGCTGGCGCTGTGGGCGGTGCTGGGGCTGCCGGTGGCCTTCATGGGCGCTTTCGCGGTGATGGTGCTCACCGGGCTGTCGCTCAACATGATCACTTTGGTGGCATTGCTGATGGCCATCGGCATCGTCATGGACGATGCCATTGTCATCACTGACAACGTCGCCGCCCACGCCCTGCAGGCGGCCACCCCACTGGAGGCGGTGGTGGACGGTACGCGGCAAGTGCTGCCAGGGGTGTTTTCCTCCTTTCTCACCACGGTAGCGGTCTTCGCGCCGCTGTCGTTCCTGGCCGGTGAGCTGGGGGCGGTGCTGGAAGTGCTGCCGGTGGTGCTGATTGCGGCCTTGACGGCCAGCCTGGTCGAAGCATTCTGGATCCTGCCGCATCATCTGAAAGGCGGCGCGTCGAGGCTGGGCGATCGGCGCGACTCCCGTTTCCGAGCCGCCTTTGAGCGCGGTTTCGATTCCTTGCGCGAGCGGGTCGGCAGGCTTGCCGACGGAGCGATCCGACTGCGCCATGCGGTGCTGGGCATAATGCTGGCCGTACTGCTGGGTTCGCTCGGCTTCATGGCCGGTGGCCATATCGGCAGCGAGGCGATGCCCGACATCGACGGCGACGTGCTGGAGGCGCGTATTCTCATGCCCCAGGGCACACCGCTGGCCCGCACCGAGGCCGTGGCCGAGCGGGTCGAGGCGGCGATGCGCGAGCTGGATGCGCGCTACTCACCCGAACAGCCCGACGGCGCCTCGCTGGTGGAGGCGATCCAGGTGCGCTTCAATCACAATGCCAGCGCCCGGGAAACCGGCCCGCACGTGGCTACGGTGATGGTCGACCTGCTCACCGCCGAGCGGCGCCGCGTCACCCTCGATACGCTGACCGAGGCATGGCGCGAGGCGATCGGTCCGATCGAGGGCATCGAGCGGTTGATCATCCAGGAGCCGGGGCTCGGCCCCGCTGGCGTACCGATCGAGGTGCGGCTGGTCGGCGAGGAGCTGGATGCCCTGAAGGCTGCCGCTACGGAGCTGGCCACCCAACTGGAGAGCTACGATGCCGTCTACAACGTCATCGACGACCTGCGACTGGGCAAGCCGCAGCGTTCCTACAACCTGGCCGAGGGCGCCCACGGCCTCGGTCTGAGTGCCGAGGAAGTGGCCGTCCAACTGCGTGCCGCCCTGCTCGGCGAAGTGGCCGATACCCAGCGCATCGGCGAGCTGGAAGTGGAAGTTTTGGTGCGCCAGGCGCAAGCCGACCGCGACGATCTGAATGACCTGGCCGATCTGACCATCACCCTGCCTGACGGCAGACGGGTACCGCTGGCAGTGGTGGCGAACATGCACGAGCGGCGGGATTGGGCACGCATCACGCGTATCGACGGGCGCCGCACGGTGAGCGTGGAGGCCAACGTCGACGCGCGCCGCGCCAGCGCCCAGGCCATCGTCGGCGACCTGCGCGGCAACTGGCTGGAGGGTTTCGAGGCGCGCCATCCCGGGGTGATGGTCGCGTTCGAGGGGCAGGTGGCCAGCTCCTCGAAAACCGGCGCCTCCATCGGCCGGGCGCTGCTCATCGGCCTGCTGGGCATCTTCTTGATCCTGTCGTTCCAGTTCCGCAGCTACATGGAGCCGCTGATCGTCTTGCTGACGATACCGCTAGCGTTCATCGGCGCGATCTGGGGGCACGTGCTCATGGGCTACTACCTCTCCATGCCCTCGCTGATCGGTGCGGCGTCGCTGGCCGGCATCGTGGTCAACAACGCCATCCTGCTGATCCAGTTCATCAAGACGCATCGCGAGCACGGCATGGATGCCGCGGCAGCGGCGGGGCAGGCCAGTCGCGATCGGCTGCGCGCCATCCTGATCTCCTCGACGACGACGATTGCAGGGCTGCTGCCGCTGTTGGCGGAAACCAGCACCCAGGCGGCCACCATCAAGCCGCTGGTGATCTCGGTGGTGTTCGGACTGCTCAGCGCCACCGTGCTGGTGCTGGTGGTGATCCCGGCGCTCTACGTGCTGTTCGACGACTGGGGCTGGCTGGGCGAGAAGCGGTCTACAGCGCCCACACCAGCGCCAGCAGCACTCCCCACGCCATCAGGCCGAAGGCAATGACCGTGTAGGTGGCGGACATGACCATGATGTCGTCTTCTTCGCGCTCGGCAAGCGCCTGCAGGCCGTGGTAGACCAGCCCGCACGACAACATCAGCGCCAGCAGCACGCCGCAGACGATGAAGACCATGTCGGGAACGAACAGCGTCAGCGAGGAGAACCACAGCGGCAGCGGCACCATGGCCGCCAGGAAGTAGGCGTCGCGATGGCTGAGCCGCATGCGGTGGGCGCCCGCCACGCCGTGAATCAGCCAGCCCATCACCAGGAAGGTGAGCAGCTCGGCGGTGAATAGCGCCGGGGCGATGATCGCCCAGGGGCGCTCGGCCAGGCCCGGCAGCAGGGCATCGCCGTGGTGATGGATGGCGTAGTGCAGCATGACCGGTGGCAGCAGCGACAGCGGCAGCACCACGCGTAGGATCAGCGCGTTGAGAGAAGGACGGCTCTGTCGCAGCTGCTGCCAGCCACCCTCATGGGTAAAAGGCAGTTGCAGGATATGATTGATTTCCATCAAGAATCTCTCGCGTCAGGAAAATCGTTATTGTTTTCCTTGGTTTAGCGGTGACGCGAGAGAGTGTCAAGATATGAACGCAAGACAAATTGACGAGCGAGATGAAGCGCAAGGCGCACGGAGCACAGGAACCGGAGCCTATGGGGTATAGGTGAGGATTCCGCGCACCGTGCAACGCAGCGATTCGCTCGCGCAGGCATTTGTCTACAGGCCGATCTGATGGGCCCGATGGGTGAAAAAGATCCCACTCGGCGATTCGGCGGGCAGGCGCGCGAGCTCCTCGAAGGTACGGGTGTCGTAGATCACGACTTGGTTGCTGTCCCGCGCCGAGATCCAGATGTGCTCGCCGCGCGGGGTGAACTCCTTGTGCAGGATCGATTCTCCAGGCGCCAGGGTCTCGATCACTTCGAGGTTCTGGGTGTCGATCACCTGAACCCGGCCGTTGTCGGGGTGGGCGAAGGTGACCCACACCTGGCGCTCGTCGGGGCGGCTCATGACGAAGATCGGCTGGCCCTGCACCGGGATGCGTCCGACCAGCGACCAGTCGTCGCTGTCGGCCACTAGCACTTCGTGGCGTCCCACGGCGGGGAAGAAGGCCAGGTCGCCGGCCATCGCCCAGCCCTCCAGATGCGGCATCTTGTACACCGGCAGGCGTTCCTCGCCGCGGCCATAGTCGGGCAGGATGCGCTGCACGCCGTTCTCGGGATGCCATAGGTCGAGCAGGGCCATGCCGTCCTCGCCGAACAGTCCGGCAATATAGTAGCGCCCGTTGGCCGTAATCAGGGCGTCGTACGGCTCCTTGCCCACGTCGCGATACTTGTCTAGCACCGGCTCGTCGTCGCTCATGTCCAGGGTCCAGATCTCGCCGGCCTCGAACAGGCTGAAGACGAAGCGATTGCCGGGGGCATCGACCAGGCCCACGACCTTGGCCTGGGCGGTGCCGCCGTCCGGCGTTGCGTAGTCGGCCGGCACGTCGGCCACCAGTTCCAGCGTCTGGGTGTCGAAGACCTTCACCCCGCCCGGCTCATAGTTGCCCACCGCCACGAAACGGCCATCCTGCGAGATGGCGCCGCCGATGCTGTTGCCCGACTGGATGATGCGTCCGACGATCTCGCCGGTGAGCAGGTCGAGCTTGGTCAACCCGCCGTCGCGGCCGAAGACGAAGGCGTGGCGCGCATCGCGAGTAAATTTCACCGAGGCGTGGGAGAGATCACCGAAGCCCTCGATGTGGCGCAGCACCTCGCGGCGGGTGGTGTCGACCAGCGCCACGCTGCCGCTGGCGCGCTCGATCACCACGCCCAGGTCGCCGGTGCCGCGCAGTTCGGGCAAGGGCTCGGCGCTCACCTGAACGCTCAGCAGGGCCAGGGCAGCGGCGACGAGCAAGGGTTTGAAAGGGAGAAGCGGCATTGGGTCACTCCTGTTCGCCGGGGCGTGGCGGTACGGCCAGCGTCTCGAGGGGGTTGTCGGTCTGCAGATGCTCGGCCAGCCAGCGTGCGTCCGCTTCGCTGATCAGCGCCTTCCAGCCCGGCATGGCGCTGCCCGGGATGCCCTGCAGGATGATGTGGGCGAGTGCCTCGGTGGTGAAACCTGCCATACGGTCGCGGGGCAGCGAAGGTCCCAGGCCGCCACGCAGGGTCATGCCGTGGCAGGAGCCGCAGTCCTGGTAGAGCAGGGTTTCCAGCTCGGTCTGGCGTTCGGGGCTGAGCGCATCGCCGGTTGCCAGGGCCGGCAAGGCCAGGGCAGCGCAGAACAGCAACCTCAAGGCCGACGGTTTCATGGGAACCTCGTGCAAGCATAACGGTGGGGCCACGCAGGGAGTGGGCCGTCGCCGCAGTGTCCCGCCCCGAGCAAGACATCGCCTTGACCGTCATCAAGCTCTTGGCAAGTCGCCAGGGTCTTTTGACTTGCGTCAACGGCACGGCCGATGGCAGCTTTCAGAGCTGATGTGGCATGTAAGATACCGCTTAAGATCATGCCTCCATCGACCTCCGGTGACTGCTTATGGCCGCACTCGACGAACTCGACCGCCGCCTCATCGATGCCTACCAGCGTGATTTGCCGCTGTGTGAGCGACCCTTTGCCGCCATGGCCGAGCGCCTGGATGCGAGCGAAGCCCAGGTTGTCGAACGTCTCCAGTCATTGCTGCAGCGCGCAGTGCTCAGCCGGGTGGGCCCGGTGTTCGATCATGTCCGGGCCGGCGCCAGCCTGCTGGCGGCGCTGGCAGTACCCGAGGCCGAGCGTGACGCGGTAGCGGCGGCGATCAATCGCTCGCCGGGCGTCAATCACAACTATGCAAGAGAACACGACTACAACCTCTGGTTCGTGATGACCGCCGCCGACGAGGTGCAGCTCGAGGCGCGCCTCGAGGCACTGGAAGAGGAGCTGGGCCAGCCGCTGCTGCGCCTGCCGATGGTCGAGGGTTATCACATCGATCTCGGCTTTCCGATTCCCTGGGACGAGCTGGAGGCATCATGAGCCTGCCATCACCGCATGCCGATAGCCATGGCGAGGTCGACCCGCAGCGGCTGCGGGCCCTACTCGAAGGCGGCCTGCCGCTGACCGAACGGCCCTGGCAAGCGTTGGCCGAGCAGTGCGGCATGAGCGAAGCCGAAGTGCTGGCCTGGGTCGAACGCTGGCAGCGGGAGGGGTTGATCAAGCGGATGGGGTTGGTCGTTCGCCATCACGCCCTGGGCATCCGCGCCAACGCCATGGTGGTGTGGGACCTGCCCGACACTGCCGTGGCCGAGGTGGGCCGACGGCTGGCCGCGGAGCCCGCCGTGACGCTCTGCTATCGCCGACGACGTTGCCCGCCCGAATGGCCCTACAACCTCTTCTGCATGATCCACGGTACCCGGCGCGAGCGAGTGCTGGCGGCGCTCGATGACATCGTCGAGCGTCAGGCGCTGCAGGACATGCCTCGCCGCGTGCTGTTCAGCCTCAAGGCCTACAAGCAGTGCGGTGGCCGCTATATCCACGAGGATCAGCCATGAACGTTGCCCATCGGCCCAAGCCGGCCAAGTTGGACGCTGCCGACCGCCGCATCGTCAACCGCCTGCAGCAGGGGTTGCCGCTGGTGCCGTCGCCCTATGCCGCCGTGGCCGCCGAGCTCTCGCTCTCCGAAGGAGAGCTGCTCTATCGCCTGGAGCGGCTGTTGGAAGCCGGGGTGCTCAGCCGCTTCGGGCCCATGTACCACGCTGAACGCCTGGGCGGCGGCCTGACCCTGGCTGCCCTCGAGGTGCCGGAAGCCGATTTCGAGCGAGTGACCGAGACGGTCAACGCCTTCCCCGAAGTGGCCCACAACTACCGCCGCGAGCATCGCCTCAACATGTGGTTCGTGCTGGCCACCGAAACGCCGCAGCGAATTGCCGAAGTGATCGAAGCGATCGAAGCCGCCACCGGTCTGGTCGTATTCAACATGCCCAAGCAGGAGGAATTCCATGTCCGTCTCCACCTGCCCGTCTGAACCGGTACCCGTTGCAGGCTTCTTGGATGGCCTGGACCCACTCGACCGCGACATTGTACTGGCCACCCAGGCCGGCCTGCCGCTAGTACCGGACCCCTGGAGCGCGGTGGGCAAACCGCTTGGCCTGGCCGGAAATGAGGTGCGCGCACGCATGCAGCGCATGATCGACAGCGGCGTGATTCGTCGTATCGCCGCGGTACCCAACCACTACCGCCTGGGCTACGTGGCCAACGGCATGACCGTATGGGATGTCGACGATGCCCATGTCGAGCGGCTCGGTCGCGAAGTGGCCGGGATCCCTGGCGTGAGCCACTGCTACCGGCGCCCGCGACACCTGCCCGAATGGCCCTACAACCTGTTCGTCATGCTCCACGGGCGCAGCCAGGACGAAGTGGAGCAGCAGGCCGAGGTGCTGCGCGAACGGCTCGGCGATGCCTGCCGCGACCATCGCATCCTGTACAGCTCACGCATTCTCAAGAAGACCGGCCTGCGGCTTGCCCGCTCGTCCGGCCGGCCGCGCTGAGGCTGGTGCCGCGCCCAGAGGAGGTTTCCATGTTCCGTGTCACCCGCTACGTCAAGTCGCTGCTCGAGCCCAATCCCCCCGGTCTTGAAACGATAGGGCCCGCCCGCAAGCCCACTGGTCCGGTGGTGATCTGGAACCTGATCCGGCGCTGCAATCTGACCTGCAAGCACTGCTACACGGTGTCGGCGGACATCGACTTCAAGGGCGAGCTTTCCACCGAGGAGGTCTTCAGCGTCCTCGACGACCTCAAGCGGTTCCGGGTGCCGGCGCTGATTCTCTCCGGTGGCGAGCCGCTGATGCGCCCGGACATCTTCGAGATCTCCCGGCACGCCAAGCAGCTCGGCATCTACACCGGCCTCTCCACCAACGGCACCCTGATCGACGAGCGAAACATCGCGCGCATCGCCGAGTGCGGCTACGACTACGTGGGCATCAGCATCGACGGCCTCGAAGCGACGCATGACGAGTTTCGCCGCCGCCAGGGCGCGTTCCGCGAATCGATGCATGCCGTCAAGCTGTGCAAGCAGCACGGCATCAAGGTGGGACTGCGTTTCACCCTGACCCAGCAGAACTACGAGCAGCTCGACGACATCCTCGCACTGATCGACGAGCACGACGTCGACAAGTTCTATCTCTCGCACCTCAACTATGGCGGGCGCGGCCACCGCCACCGCAAGCAGGACGCCTGGTACCAGATGACCCGCGACGCCATGACGCGGCTGTTCGACCACTGCCGTGACGAACTCGAGCGCGGCGTCGAGCGCGAGTACGTCACCGGCAACAACGACGCCGACGGCCCCTTCCTGCTGATGTGGGCCCACGAGCACTTCCCCGACCGGGTCGATGCGCTGGAGCGCCGGCTGATCGACTGGGGCGGCAACGCCTCGGGGGAGCACATCGCCAACATCGACAACCTGGGCACGGTGCATCCGGATACCTTCTGGTGGGACCACGACCTCGGCAACGTGCGCAAGCGTCCGTTCTCGGAGATATGGCGCGACAGCCAGGATGCGCTGATGCAGGGCTTCCGCCAGCGCCCCAGGCCGCTCAAGGGTCGCTGTGCGGAGTGTCGCTTTCTTTCCATCTGCAACGGCAACACCCGCGTGCGGGCATGGAAGATGACCGGCGACCCCTGGGAGGAGGACCCCGGCTGCTACCTCAGCAACGAGGAGATCGGCGTCGAAGCAGGCCGACAGCGTCGCGTGGCCGCGCCCTGCGTCATCCAGGCCGTTGAGCTCTGATGCCGACAAGCTCCGAGATAAAAAGTATTGCCACAAAAAGATTGCAGGACCGCGTTGACGCTTCGGGGAGAGGCCGACCATGACCATACATAGCCATTCGCGACACTTGAGCTTCGCCCTCGACGAGGCGCCGCTGGCCCCCGGCGAGGTCGCCATCGTCGGCGCGGGCCCCGGCGATCCGGGCCTGCTGACCCTACGTGCCCTGTCGCTGCTGCAGCAGGCCGACTGCCTGGTCTTTGATCGTCTGGTGTCGCAGGAAGTGCTGGCCATGGCGCGTCCTCAGGCGAAGCGCTACTACGTGGGCAAGGCCTCGAGCCACCACTCGCTGCCCCAGGAGGAGACCAACGCCCTGCTGGTCAAGCTGGCCCAGGAAGGCAGGCGTGTGCTGCGGCTCAAGGGCGGCGACCCCTACATATTCGGCCGCGGCGGAGAGGAGGCCGAATACCTTATCGCACACGGCATCACGTTCCGCGTGGTGCCCGGGATCACCTCGGCGTCAGGCTGTTCGAGCTACGCGGGCTTTCCGCTGACCCATCGCGACCACGCCCAGAGCGTGACCTTCGTTACCGGCCATGCCAAGGCCGACGGAGAGCTGGCATTGAACTGGTCCGCGCTGGCGGTGTCGCACCACACCGCGGTGTTCTATATGGGCCTGGCCAATGCCGCCCTGATCAGTCATGAACTGCAGCGCCACGGTCTGCCGGCGGATCATCCGGTCGCCCTGGTGGAACGCGGCACGACCCCCGAGCAGCGCCACGTGCTGACCACACTGGGCGACCTGGAGGAAGCGATCGAGCGCGAAGCGCTCAAGCCGCCGACGCTGATCGTGGTGGGCGAGATAGTTCGCCTGGCCGACACCCTGGCGCCGGGCATGACGCGGCTCACCCGCCTTGCTGCCGATAGCCTCGATGCGAGGAGGCTGGCGCTGTGATACGACCCACACTGTTGCTCTGTGCCCTGCTGGGACCTGCCCTGCCGGCCTGGGCCGACGCTGCCGACCCCGCCATGCTCTACCATCAGCACTGCTCGGCGTGCCATGGCGTCGGCCGGCTGGGTGGGATCGGCCCCGCGCTGCTGTCCGACAACCTCTCCCGGCTCAAGCCCGCCGAGGCCGTTGAGGTGATCCGCGACGGCCGCCCCGCTACCCAGATGCCGGCCTTCGACGAGATGCTCGACGAGGCCGAGGTCGGCGCTCTGGCCGAGTGGATCTACGCGCGGCCCGAGGTCGAGCCGAGCTGGACGGAGGAGGACATCCGCGCCAGCCACGTGATCAACCACTACCACGGGACGCTGCCCGACGAGCCGGTGTTCGAGGTCGAGGACCTCAAGAACCTGTTCGTCGTTGTCGAGCTCGGTGACCACCACGTCAGCCTGCTCGACGGCGACCGCTTCGAGCGCATCGCCCGCTTTCCCAGCCGCTACGCCCTGCACGGCGGGCCCAAGTACTCGCCCGATGGCCGCTACGTCTACTTCGGTTCCCGCGACGGCTGGGTCACCAAGTACGACATCTACAACCTCGAGGTCACCGCCGAGGTGCGTGCCGGCATCAACATGCGCAATATCGCCGTCTCCGCCGATGGCAACTACGTGCTGGCCGGCAGCTACCTGCCTCATTCGCTGGTGCTGCTCGATGCGCGCAACCTCGAGCTGATCGCCAGCATTCCGGTGGAGGGGCTCGACGGCGACACCTCGCGGGTCAGCGCCGTCTACACCGCGCCGCCGCGCAACAGCTTCGTCGTCGCGCTCAAGGACATCCCCGAGGTGTGGGAAATCCGCTGGCCCGAGGCGCTGGCCGAGGGCGACGAGCCGCTGGTGGGTGACTTCGCCCTGCACCGCATGGCGGCACCGGACTACCTCGACGACTTCTTCTTCGACCCCGAGTACCGCTACCTGGTGGGGGCGGCACGCGGCGGCCAGGGCGGGCAGGTGTTCGACCTGGACAGCGAAGCCAAGGTCGCCGACCTTCCGCTGGAGGGCATGCCGCACCTGGGTGCCGGCATCACCTGGGAGCTCGACGGGCGCCGGGTGATGGCGATGCCGCACATCGACCGAGGCCTGGTGTCGGTGTTCGACATGAGTGACTGGTCGCCGATCGCCCAGATCGAGACCGACGGCCCCGGCTTCTTCATGCGCAGCCACGCCAACTCGCCCTACGCCTGGGTGGACGTCTTCTTCGGCCCCAACCACGACCGCGTTCACGTGATCGACAAGCGGACCCTGGAGATCGTCGAGACGCTGATTCCCGAGCCCGGCAAGACCGCCGCCCACGTGGAGTTCGACCGCCGCGGCGAGACGCTGTTGCTCAGCGTCTGGGACGAGGACGGCTACCTGCTGTGGCTCGACGCCAATACGCTGGAGGAGCTGGGGCGCATGCCGATGAACAAGCCCTCGGGCAAGTACAATGTGTGGAACAGGACCCAGTATGAGGAGGGCACCAGCCACTAGGGAAGCGCGGCCCCGGCCACGACGGAAGAGAGAGGGTCAACCGTCGCTCGGCAATGGTGCGGCGCTTCCCGGGCGGGGCCGACGCTCAGGCCGCCAGCTCCTCGATGATACGCTGGGCCGCCCGGTACTGCTTGAGGAAGCGCTCGAGCAGGGTGCGCATCTCCAGGGTGCAGCACACCGCCAGCTGGCTCTCGTAGAAGTGCAGCGACAGCCGGGTGTCGGCCTGGGCCCGGGCCAGCAGGACGCGGACGGCCGCGTCGTCGTCGACGAAGACCTGGTCGCGGAAGGTGTCGTGGGGAGCGACCGTACGCTGTGGCTCGCGTTCCCAGGCACCGGCGAAGACCTGCATGCGCTCGGCCAGGCGATGGAGATCTAGCAGGCGCTGCTCGCACTCGATGCCGAACAGCGCCATGATCAGGCTGATATCCAGCCGGCTCGGCAGGAAGCCCAGCGCCAGGCTACGGTGGCGACGAAGTTCGCGATACTCATGGTGGCAGACCTGCATGAGCTGCCCCTGCGGCAGCGGATCGTGCGTAGTCAGCGCAAGCGAAAAAGCGGACATGTGAGCCTCCCTGGCGGATCGATGCCGCGCAGCGGCACCGGCGAGTGCGTTGAGTCGTGTTTTGGGCGTATTGTCATTGACGTTTGCCAAGCGGGCCCGCCGCTCCGACCTGGCTTCATGTCGAGGACCGGTGCGGCGATCGTGCTTTATGCTGAAGGTCTCAGGTTGCAGCCACGCGTCGCTCGTGTTGCAGCTTCTTGATGCTTGTCATAACTCTTGCGTGCCATGAGTTGCACAATGAGCATGTCCTAGCGTTCAAGTCGGATATATCGTCATGAAACCTCCGCACTTCGTTGCAAGCCTGAATCGCCTCCCTGTGGCGCGCCTGGCCTTTCGCCCGTTCTTCCTGCTGGCGTCGCTGTTCAGCGTGCTGGCGATGGTGGTGTGGTTCGCGTTCTGGCACGGCGACATCTTGCTGCGGCCACACGGCGGCCTGATGTGGTGGCACCAGCACGAGATGCTGTTCGGCTTCGGCGCTGCCGTCGTGGTCGGCTTCCTGTTGACTGCGGTGCAGAACTGGACCGGCCGCAAGAGTGTGAGCGGTGCGCCGCTGCTCGGTCTGGTGGCGCTGTGGCTGGCGGCGCGGCTGCTGCTGGCGTTTCCCATGGAGCTGCCGATGTGGCAATTGGCGACCATCGACCTGGCTTTCCTGCCGCTGGCGGCACTGGTCATGGCACGTCTGGTATTGTCGGTGAAGCTGTGGCGCAATTTGATGTTCGTCCCGGTCATGTTGCTGCTGGCCACGGCCAACCTGGCCATGCATCTCGGCGTGGCCCAAGGCAAGGTCGAGTGGATCCGCGAGGGCGCCTACCTGGCGGTGCTGCTGATCGCCGTGCTGATGGTACTCCTCGGCGGCCGGGTGATCCCCTTCTTCACTTCGCGCAAGCTGGGGCGGCCGCAGCCGGCGCCGATCCCGCGGCTGGAGAAGCTGACCCTGGGCTCGGTAGTGGCGGTGGTGGTGCTGCAGCTCGTCGTTCTGTTCGGCCTCGCGGTGCCTGCGGCGCTGCAAGCCGTGGTGATGCTGGTGGCGGCGAGCACCAGCTTCATGCGCCTGGCGCGCTGGGAGGGCCATCGCACGCTGCATGAGCCGCTGCTGTGGGGGCTGCATCTGAGCTACGCCTTCGTCCCGGTGGGTCTGGCGATGTGGGCCATGGCACTGCTGGGGGCGTTCCGTGTCGAGCTCGCCGTGCACGCCCTGGCTATCGGCGGTATCGGTTCCATGATGCTGGCGATGATGGCGCGGGTGTCGCTCGGCCATACGGGGCGCGTCATTCGCACCCTGCCGGGCATTGGCGTGGGCCTTGGCTTGATGTTCGCCGCCGCCTTGCTGCGCTCGCCGATACTCGCCGCTTTTCCGCAGATCACCCACTGGGTCTACAACCTGAGCATCCTGTTCTGGTGTATCGCCTATCTCATCTTCCTGTTTCACTATACGCTGCCGCTATTGAGCGCTCGTGTGGATGGCCAAGAGGGCTAGGCGGGCGAAAGGGATAACCGGAGCCAGTCGATGATCGAACACTATGCACTGATCAAGCACCTGCACATGACCACCGCGGTGCTGAGCATCGCCTTCTTTATCGTGCGGGCCTGGTGGTCGGTGCGCGAGGTCACATTGCTCCAGCGGCGCTGGGTCAGGATATTGCCCCACGTCAACGACACCCTGCTGCTGGTGCTGGGCCTCACGCTGATGGTGATGCTCTCGATGTGGCCGCACCAGCATCCCTGGCTCGCGGCCAAGCTCTTGGCCCTGTTCGGCTATATCCTGCTGGGTACGGTGGCGATCAAGCGCGGGCGTACGCCGCAGACGCGCGCGCTCGCGGCGCTGGCTGCGGTCGTGGTCTTCGGCTATATGCTGGGGGCGGCCATAACCAAGAACGCCCTGTTCTTCTGGCCTTTCTGACGTACACCTGAGCTGCGCTTTTCCCGGCGGGTTGGGCTTCTATACTGAAACCTGCCGAGACATTCACGACAAGGCGAGGAAAACCGCATGGCCAATCAAGAACTTCCCTCCGGCGCCGGCAAGGTGGCCGATGATTATCCCGAGGTGTGGCGCGCCTTTGCCTCGCTGGGCAAGGCGTGCGCCGAGGCCGGCCCGCTGGATGCCCGCACGCGGCGCCTGATCAAGCTGGCGCTGGCGGTCGGCGGCGGCTCCGAAGGGGCCGTGCATTCGCATATGCGCCGCGCACTCGACGAGGGCATCGAGCCCGAAGCGCTCAAGCAGGTGGCCATGCTGGCGATCCCGACCCTGGGGCTGCCGGCCGGGGTGGCGGCGCTGACCTGGATCGAGGACATCACCGACAGGCGCTAAGGAACGGAGCCTGTCCATGAGTCTTTCTCCGCACGGCGGGCGCCTCGGCCCGCCGTGCGACATTCCGACACAGGGCCGCCAAGCCCGCTATATCCGCCGTTTTCCCCTCTCTTTACCTGCGTATTGACCAGCGTCAATGTCTGGCTCCGCTCGGTGCTGCTAATCTAAACATGCATAAAAGATACATCTTTAAAGGGGTGGGACGCCGACCTCGGTCGCAGGTCCCGTAGCAAGTCAACACTAGCAAGGGGGGATGGCCCATGACCGAAGGCCTCACCAAGGCGGCGGCCCGCAACATCTTCTATGGCGGTTCGCTGTTCTTCTTCCTGTTGTTCACCGCGCTGACGGCGCACAGCCACTGGTACATGGTGACCAAGTCCACCGACAAAGAGGGGCTCACCGAGTCCGTCGAGCTCGGCAAGCACGTGTGGGAAGAGAACATGTGCATCAACTGCCACAGCATCATGGGCGAGGGCGCCTATTTCGCTCCCGAGCTGGCCAACGTCTGGGAGCGCTATGGCGGCCACACCAACCCGGAGGGCGCGCGCATGGCAATAACTGCCTGGATGCGCGCCCAGCCGACCGGGGCGCCGGGGCGTCGCCAGATGCCGTACTTCGACCTGACCGACGAGGAGATGACCGCGCTGATCGATTTCCTCGAGTGGACCGATTCCATCGACGACCAGAACTGGCCCCCGCACCCCGCCGGCTGAGGCGGTGAATCCGGGTTGAGGCAAGGAGAACGAATACGATGAAATACGAAACCCAGAAGGTGGCCCTGCCATTCTTCGCCGTGGCCATGGCTCTGTTCGCACTGCAGATCGTCTTCGGTCTACTGGCAGCAACGGTCTACGTGGCCCCCCACTTCATGGCCGAGCTGATGCCGTTCAACATCATGCGCGTCAGCCACACCAACCTGCTGATCGTGTGGCTGCTGATCGGCTTCATGGGCTGCACCTACTACCTGATGCCGGAAGAGGCCGAGCAGGAAATCCACAGCCCCGGTCTGGCCTACGTGCAACTGGCGATCTTCGCCTTCGCCGGTGCGGCGGCCCTGGTGGGCTACCAGTTCGGCATCCACGAGGGCCGCGAATTCCTCGAGCAGCCGTTCTGGGTCAAGGTGCTGATCACCATCTCGTACCTGATCTTCCTGTTCAACACCAGCCTGACCCTGCTCAAGGGGCGCAAGACGGCCATCAACCTGGTGCTGATGCTGGGCCTTTGGCTGGCGGCGGTGTTCTGGCTGTTCGCCTTCTACAACCCCTCCAACCTGGCGGTGGACAAGCTCTACTGGTGGTGGGTCGTGCACCTGTGGGTCGAAGGCGTGTGGGAACTGATCATGGCCTCGCTGCTCGGCTACCTGCTGATCAAGATGTCCGGCGTCGACCGCGAGGTCATCGAGAAGTGGCTTTACGTCATCGTCGGTCTGTCGCTGTTCTCCGGCCTGCTGGGCACCGGTCACCACTACTACTGGATCGGCGCGCCGAGCTACTGGCAGCCCATCGGCAGTATCTTCTCGACCCTCGAGGTGATCCCGTTCTTCGCCATGGTGGTGTTCGCCTTCTACATGTTCTGGAAGGGCAGCCGTAACCATCCCAACAAGGCGGCCATGCTGTGGGCGCTGGGCTGCCCGACCATCGCCTTCTTCGGCGCCGGCGTATGGGGCTTCATGCACACCCTGTCGTTCATCAACTATTACACCCACGGCACCCAGCTCACCGCCGCGCACGGGCATCTGGCCTTCTACGGCGCCTATGTGATGCTGATCCTCGGTGTGATCACCTACGCCATGCCGCAGATCCGCCGCAGCCAGCCCTACAACCAGGTGCTGAACATGTGGGGCTTCTGGATCATGACCTCGGCCATGTGCTTCATGACCTTCACCCTGACCTTCGCCGGTGTCGTGCAGACGCACCTGCAGCGGGTACTGGGCATGAACTACATGCAGGTGCAGAGCCAGCTCGACCTGTTCTTCATCATGCGCCTGGGTACCGGCGTGGCAGTGACCATCGCCGCGGTGATGCTGATCTACTCGTTCTTCGGTCCCGCACGCGAGCAAGTGCCCGCTTCCAGCCGGCCCCTGGCCGCTACCGAGTGACCGTTACTCGATGGGGTGCGCAAGCGCCCCATCGAGCCTTCCCCTGGAGTGACGCCCATGTCCCATATCGCTACCGCTTCCGCCCAAAAGTTCGAGCAGGAGCTGCCCTACTACGAGCCGGTCGGCAACGAGTGCGCCCTGTTCGAGCAGGCTTACCGGCAGCGCCTGCCGCTGCTGCTCAAGGGACCGACCGGCTGCGGCAAGACGCGCTTCGTCAGCCACATGGCGGCGAAGCTAGGCCGGCCGCTGTTCACCGTGTCGTGCCATGACGACCTGACCGCCGCCGACCTCACCGGCCGCTACCTGCTGCAGGGCGGTGAGACCCGCTGGGTCGACGGCCCGCTGACCCGCGCCGTGCGCGAGGGCGGCATCTGCTACCTCGACGAAGTGGTCGAGGCGCGCAAGGACGTCACCGTGGTGCTGCACCCGCTGACCGACGACCGCCGGCTGCTGCCGCTGGAGCGTACCGGCGAGCTGCTCGAGGCACCCGACGATTTCATGCTGGTGGTCTCCTACAACCCCGGCTATCAGCACATCCTCAAGTCGCTCAAGCCGAGCACCCGGCAGCGCTTCGTGGCGATGTCGTTCGACTTCCCGCCGCCCAAGGTGGAATGCGAGATCGTCGCCCGCGAGAGCGGCCTGGCGTTCGATCGCTGCGCCGCGCTGGTCAACCTGGCCGCCAGCCTGCGCGCCATGAAGGGGCAAGACCTGGAGGAGGGCGTCTCCACGCGCCTGCTGGTCTACTGCGCCACGCTGATCAACGCCGGCATGCCGATCCTCGACGCCGCCTGCGCCACCCTGGTCGAGCCACTGTCGGACGACCAGGACGTCCAGCAGGGGCTGATGGAAGCGATCAAAGCCACCTTTGGTTAACCACACTGTTGCCGCGTCACTGGATGATCGGTACCTGCCCACGCGAGGGGCGCCGGGGGCAGGCCAAAGAGGAGGTCCTACGCCAGGGGTGAGGAGCACTGCTCCGAACGGGCTGGCCATGGATGGCCAGCACTGGCCCTGCAAGCGGAGCAGGATGCGAGAGCGAAGCAGGGCGTAGGTAGCGTACAAGGATGTATTCACAGCGCCTCCTCGACGGCCTGCCGCCGGATCAGCCCCGATTATTTGCCAGGAGATGATGCATGCTGGACTTTCTAGAGGTCGAAGAGTTCGTCGGTCGCCGCTGGCACCGCTGGGCCTCCAGTGCGGCCAGCTACCCCGACCACCCCGAGGCGGCGGTACGCCTCGACTCGCTGCGTACCATGCTCGGCGTGTTCTTCCGCAGCGGCGGCGGCGAGGCCGGCGTCGAGGTGGCCGCCATCGCCCGGCGCAACTCGAGCCATCGGCTGTCGTTGCGCCAGCGTCTGGGCCTGGACGAGGAGCCGCTGGACCAGGCACGCCGCGACGAGGAGCACCTGCTGCTGCCGCCGCGCATCGCCCTGTTCCCCCAAGCCGAGCTCAACCGCGACCTCTACCTGTGGTTGACCGCTTATCTTGCCCTGGGCGAGCTTCCGGCCAGGCTCGACGATCCGCTGCAGCGCGACCTGCAGGTCCTGCGCCTGGCGCGCCGAACCACCGGGGCGGTGCTCGAACGCTTCCCGGGGCTGGCCGAACGCCATGCCCGCCTGTGCCGGGCACTGCTCGCGGTGCGTCCGCAGCGCAAGCGCCTGCCGCCCATGGAAGCCGCACTCGAATCGGCCCTGCTCGCCCAACTGGGCGGCCCGACGCCCCGGGCCGGATGGGCGCTTGCCATGCACGACGCCATTCTCGATCCGAGCCTGCCGCTGGACGACTTCCGCGCCCCGCGCGACTATCGCCCGCCGCTGCCAGTGCCGCTGTGGGGTGACGTGGTGGCGCTGGGCACTCGTGACGGCGAACGCGAGGCCCTCGATGACGATTCCGACATCACCGTGCGGCGCGACCAGCAGAGCGACGATGGCGGCAAGCGCAAGGCCGAGCGCCGCGAGCAGGACCAGGCCGACCGCGATGACCCGCTGATGCTCAACGCTTCTGAGAAGATGCTCTCCTGGGCCGAGATGGTGAACCTCAACCGCCACGTCGAGGACGAGGAGGAGGAGACGGCCAAGGAGGCCGCCGACCAGATCGAAGAGATCGTGCTCAGCCCCAACCGCAAGCGGGCCGCCTCGCGGCTCAATCTCGACCTCGACCTGGCCCCCGACGAAGCCAGCGGCGGGCGCCAGAGTGGGCGCCACACCTACCCCGAATGGCACCACCGCAAGCAGATCTACCTGCCCGATCACTGCGTGGTCCTGAGCGACGTGCAGAGCGAGGAGGGCGAGCAGTGGGAGCCCGACGAGGCCACCCGGCGGCGCATCCGCAAGGTGCGTCGCGAGTTCGAGGCGCTGCGCCCGCGTCGCGAGATCCTGCGCTGCCAGCTCGACGGCACTGAACTCGACATGGACGCGGTGATTCGCTCGCGCTGCGACCTGGCGGCCACCGGCGAGTCGAGCGACCGGCTCTATCTGGCGGCGCGCCAACAGGCCCGCGACCTGGCGGTGTCGATCCTGATCGACGTCTCGCTCTCCACCGAGGCCTGGCTCGAGGACCGGCGCGTGCTCGACGTCGAGAAGGAGGCGCTGCTGGTGCTGGGGCATGGCCTTGCTGGCTGCGGCGACGACTACGCCATCCACTGCTTCACCTCGCACCGCCGCCACAAGGTGTGGGTCAATACGCTCAAGGGCTTCGACGAGCCCATGGGCGACCGCGTGGGGCGGCGCATTGCCGCGCTCAAGCCGGGCCACTACACGCGCATGGGACCGGCGATCCGCCATGTGACCCAGGAGCTCGCCAAGCGCCCCAACCGTCACCGCCTGCTGCTGGTGCTGACCGACGGCAAGCCCAACGACACCGACTACTACGAGGGGCGCTACGGTATCGAGGACACCCGCCGCGCGGTGCTCGAGGCGCGCCAGCAGGAGGTCAGGGTATTCGGCGTCACCGTCGACAGCGAGGGGCACCGCTATGTGCCGCACC
>NZ_JAAQTO010000037.1 GCF_011742165.1 Billgrantia bachuensis
GGCCCGAGCACCTGTCGCTGGCGCTACCAGGCATCTATCGCCAGATCATCGGTTCCTGAGGAGGGATGACCATGAGCAACCCGCGTCTCGCCGTCGCCGTTGTCGTCGGGCTCGCCATCGGCCTGGCGGTGGTGCTGCCCGTCGCCTGGCTGATCAACAACCGCGACTGGGGCGTCGGGCTGATGCTGCTCGTGCCCTTCATTGTCTATGGCATGATGCGCCTGGCCCGAGTACTCGAAGCCTGGGCACGCAACCCGCCGCCGCTGCCGCACTCGTCGACT
Source organism: Billgrantia bachuensis (assembly GCF_011742165.1). Taxonomy (GTDB): domain Bacteria; phylum Pseudomonadota; class Gammaproteobacteria; order Pseudomonadales; family Halomonadaceae; genus Halomonas; species Halomonas bachuensis. Next base: position 282 of record NZ_JAAQTO010000037.1, read on the forward strand.
CGCAACCGGCCTTCCCGCTAGCGGCAAGCGCAAGCCAGTAACGCATCGCCCGGCCGAATGGCCGGGCGATGTCGTTTCACTCCACGGTGGCTCAGATCAGTCGCGGCGCTGCATAACCGGCGCCGATCAGCGCCAGCGTCAACAGCACCAGCCCCACGAAGGTGCCCTTCCAGGCCGGCGTCGCCGCGCGCAGGTTGAGATAGACCATCAGCAGTCGCTGGGCCTTGAACCCGGTGGCGACGAGCACCAGTAATGCCGACCAGAGCGGCAGCGGCTCCCAGCTGGCCTGATCCAAGCGCGCGGAGAACATCGCCACCAGCGTCAGCGCCATCAGCGTCAGCCAGGTGACGATCAAACGGCGGGTGCCGGGGAGTGCTGTCATCAATCACCTCGTCGGGAGTCGTTGCGAGCCAGCGGAGGGAGACCTCAGCGCAACAAAGAGCTTTCAGCGTAAGAGTGAGCCCTCAGCGCAATAAATAAACAAGCGGATAGAGCAAGATCCAGATCAGGTCGACCATGTGCCAGAAGGCCGCCGCCGTCTCGACGTTCTCGGTCGAGGTGCGCCAGCTCACCAGCGCCAGCAGCCCCAGGCCGAACAGCACATGGGCGAAGTGGAAAGCAGTCAGGCCGTAGTAGTAGCCGAAGAACAGATGCGTCTCGGGGGTGATGCCGGCGGAGAACTTGCCCGCATATTCGACGACCTTGATCACGCAGAACAGCACCCCGAGCCCCATGCTCGCCGCCAGCCACTGGCGCGCCCGGCGGCGCCCGCCGGCGCTGATCGCCTCCACGGCAAGCGCCACGCACAGGCCGCTGGTGAGCAGCACCAGGGTATTGAGCCCGCCCATCAGCGGGTCGAGATTCTGCTGGGCGGCGTTGAAGCCGGCGACGTCGCCGGCGCGCTGCCAGGCATAGAGGGCGAAGAAGGCGGTGAAGACCACCACCTCGCTGAGGATTAGCACCCACATCAGCGGGTTGCCGGGCAGCGCCGAGAGCGGCCCCCAGCCCGGGTTGGGCAGGGGGCGGGTGGGGCTGGCGTCAGTCATGCAGGCTCACGCGGGCGCCGCCGAGCCACAGGCTGCGCGGGGCGTCGATGGGGCGACCCGCCATCAGCCGATGGATGCCCACCCCACAGCGCCCCACCATCCAGATCAGGCAGGCGGTGAAGAAGGCGTAGCCCAGCGCCCAGGGCGCCCAGGCGGAGGCGCCGACCAGGCCCAGCACATGCCAGGCCGCCACGAAGATCGCTGCGCCGACGATACCCAGCCAGAAGGTGAGGATCTGGAACTGCAGGTGGGTGGCGACCCAGTCGGCGACGTGGCGGCGGCGCAGATGCGCCACCAGCACGCCCACCGGCGCCGTGACCACGGCCAGCACGCTGCCGAGAAAGAGAATGTAGATCACCGCAGCGAGCTTGGTGCCGCGCTCGTCGGCCTGGGCGGCGGTGGGGGGGAAGGTCGCGGTATTCGAGGTCATGGCCACCTCCTGGTCGGGTCGGCTGGCAGGCGACCGATTCGCCCGCGTTTGGCATGTCTTACTGTGCCGCACTCTGGCGGAAACATCCTTGTCGCAGGTCAAATGCCCGACCGTTTCAGTAGGGAATGGGGGTGGTGGGATGTCGCAGGGTTGTGTACGAAAAAGCGGCGACCGAAGTCGCCGCCCTCTGATGAAGCCCAGCCGGCTCAGCCTTGTTGCGGCTTGGCCTGGGCCGCGGCCAGCTCCTGCTCCTCGATCATGCGGTCGACGGAGGAGACGTAGTACTCCTCGTCGAACGCCCCTTCCGGTTCCTTCAGCCACACCAGGCAGATCAGCCAGCTGATGAAGGCGCCGGTGGCGATGATGAAGAAGAACTGGGTCGGGGTGACGAAGGTGAAGATGGTCAGGTAGACCACCGCCCCCACGTTGCCGTAGGCGCCGGCCATGCCCGAGATCTGGCCGGTGATGCGGCGCTTGATCGAGGGAATGATGCCGAAGGTGGCGCCCTCCGCCCCCTGCACGAAGAAGGAGGTGAAGATGGTGATGGCGATGGCGATGATCAGCGGCCACTTGGCGTTGAGCAGGCCCATCAGCACGAAGCCGATGCCGATGCCGAACATGTAGCTGAGCATCACGAAGCGGCGGTTGCCCAGGCGGTCGGAGACCAGGCCGCCCATGGGGCGCGCCACCAGATTGACGAAGGCGAACGAGGAGGCGATCAGGCCCGCGGCGGCAGCGGTGAGCCCCCAGGTCTGCTCGAAGAACATCGGCAGCATGGAGACCACGGCCAGCTCGGCGCCGAAGTTGGCGAAGTAGGTGCTGTTGAGTGCGGCCACGCTGTTGAACGAGTACTTGTCGTCCTCCGGCACGCCCTTCTTGAGGATCGGCACGTTGACGCGCAGGATCTGCACGATCTGATAGACGACCACGGCGGCGATGACCAGGTAGGCAATCATGGCGCCGGTGGTGGAGAGGTAGCCCAGGTTCTGGATGCGCCACACCAGGATGCCCAGCACGCCGACCAGCGGGATGGTCCACAGGATCAGCTTGACCATGTCCGCCCAACTGCTGACCTCCATGGCCATCGCCTTGCGCGCCTTGCGGTGGGCCTTGGCGTCGGGGCCGTCGGTGATGGCGAACCAGTAGTAGACGCCGTAGGCGGCCATGACGATGGCGCTCTGGGCGATGGCCCAGCGCCAGCCCTCGGGGCCGCCGTACCAGGTCAGGGCAATGGTCGGCAGGGTCATGGCGGCGGCGGCGGAACCGAAGTTGCCCCAGCCGGCGTAGAACCCCTCGGCGAAACCGATATGCTTGGGCTTGAACCACAGCGCGGTCATGTGGATACCCACCACGAAGCTCGCACCCACGGAGCTGAGCACCAGGCGGGCGACCAGCAGCTGGGTCATGGAGTCGCCGAAGGCGAACACCAGGGCGGGGATCGACATGAGCACCATCAGCACCGAGAACACCCGGCGCGGGCCGAAGCGGTCGAGCGCCATGCCGACGATGATGCGCGCGGGTATGGTCAGCGCCACGTTGCAGATGGCGAACAGCTTGATGTCTTCCGGCGTCAGCCAGTCGACGCTCTTGAGCATGCTCGAGGCGAGCGGCGCCATGTTGAACCAGACGTAGAAGGTGATGAAGAACGCGATCCAGGTCAGGTGCAGCGCCCGTATCTCGGGGGTGCGAAACTTGAATAGGTCGGCGACTTTCATGGTCGTATCATCCTGAAGTGAGAGCTCGGATAACCACGTGTGGCGGGATCGCCGCTCACGGGCTGGGCAGGATCAGCAGCGGACATTCGACGCGTCGGGCGAGGAAGGAGCTGACCTTGCCGAAGGTCATGTAGTCGAGCTCGTCGACGAAGTAGCTCAGCGACTGGGCGATGATGCCGCCGTCGGGCTTGCTGCTGTGGCGGGCGATGACCAGCACGTCCGGGGCGTGCTTCTGGGTGGCCTGCAGCAGCATCTTGCGGGCGTCGCCCTCGGCCAGCACCCAGTCGACCTCGAAGCCCTCCTGGTGGGCGAAGTCGGCGCCCTCCTTGAGGGCCGTCTTCATCTCCTCGTACTCCTGTTGGAACAGCGTCTCGTTGGCGTCGGTGGCGTCGCCGGGGTTCTCGGCCACGCCGACCAGGATCAGCGTGGGAGCATTGCAGCGAAACAGGCTGACGGTCTGGGCCAGGGCCAGCTTGGCGTTGCGCGAGCCGTCATAGGCGATCATGACTTTCATGGTTTTCCCTCCCTAGAGGGGCAGGCTGGGGCCGCGCCGCCGGCAGGCTGCCGAGGGCACGGCTGACGGCATCACGGGTTCTTGATTTCGGCACCGGGGCGCAGGTAGAACCACCAGTTGATCACCAGGCACACCGCGTAGAAGATCGCGAAGCCGTACATGGCGAGCTCGGGGGTGCCGGCGCGGATCTGACCGCCCATTACCACCGGGGCGATGAAGGCGCCGTAGGCGGCCACGGCGGAGGTCCAGCCCAGCACCGGGCCTTTCTGCTGCTGGTCGAAGATCACGCCGATGGTGCGGAAGGTGGAACCGTTGCCGATACCGCTGGCGGCGAACAGGATCACGAACAGCAGCATGAAGACGGCGAAGTAGCTGTTGGGATCGGTGGAGTTGTAGGCCAGCATCATCACGTAGCCGGTCACCGCCGAGGCCACCACCATGACGACCGAGATCACCTGGGTGACGATGGAGCCGCCCACCTTGTCGGAAATCCAGCCGCCGATCGGACGGATCAGGGCACCGACGAAGGGACCGATCCAGGCCCAGGTCAGGGCGCTGGGAGCATCGGGGTTGACCACGCGGGCCACGCTGCCGTCGGCGGCCACTTCCATCATGTTGCCGAAGATGACCGATATGGAGAGCGGCAGGGCGGCGGAAAAGCCGATGAACGAGCCGAAGGTGAGGATGTAGAGCACCGTCATCGACCAGGTGTGCCTGTTGGAGAAGATGGCGAACTGCTTCTGGATATTGGGCTTGATCTCGCCGGGAATCAGGCGCATCAGGCCCAGGGTCAGCAGGATGGTGACCGGCAGGGCGACCCACATGCCCAACCACTGCAGAGTGAAGACACCCACCACGGTGGCAACGGCACCCACGCCGTAGAGCCCCAGGATCTTGCCGAAGGCCTGCAGCGGTGTGCCGGGGTTGGGCGTGATCGAGCGCAGGTTATTCATGCCGAACCAGCCGAGGAAGGCCAGCGGGATCAGGAATACCAGCCAGACGAAGCCGGCATTCTGAATCCAGGTCGGCGTGCCTGCCTCGATGCGGCCGATCAGCGTACCGCTGGCGCTCTGCAGCTCCATCGGGGCGCCGGCGATGGCACCGAAGATGCCCACGGTCATCACCAGCGGAATCAGGACCTGCATGGTGGTGACGCCGAAGTTGCCCAGGCCGGCATTCATGCCCAGGGCATAGCCCTGCTGCTTCTTGGGGAAGAAGGTGGAGATGTTGCTCATCGAGGCGGCGAAGTTGCCGCCGCCGATGCCCGAGAGCAGTGCCAGGGCCTGGAAGACCCAGAACGGCGTTTCCGGGTTCATCAGTGCGAACCCGGTGCCGAAGGCCGGGATCATCAGCAGTGCGGTGGTGAGGAATACGGTGTTGCGACCGCCGGCGATGCGGATCATGAACGAGGCGGGAATGCGCAGCGTGGCGCCGGCGAGGCCGGCGATGGCGGTCAGCATAAAGAGCTGGTCGACGGCGAAGGGAAAGCCCAGGTTCTGCATCTGGGTGGTGATCATGCCCCACATCAGCCACACCGCGAAACCCATCAGCAGGCTGGGAATGGAGATCCACAGGTTGCGCGAGGCGATGCGTTTTCCCGTCTGTTGCCAGAACTGTTCGTCCTCGACGTCCCAGTGTTCGATGTCGGCATTCTTTGGCCTGCCGGCACCGAGTTTGCCGATATCGGCACTCGATTTAGCCATGACGTTTCCCCTTCGTGGATTCACTGATCCCGCCTTGCGACATCCGTCCTGACCGGGATCAATTCAGGTTCGGTTGAGGCAAAGATACGTCGGGCAGGTAACCGGGGAAACCGGCCGAAAATGCCGGAAAAACAGATAAATACCACTTGAGGGGTAGCAGGGGTATAGAGCTAACCCGTTGTTTTTCTGTGTCGGGCTACAAGGGAGGGGCATAAAAAAGGCGCCTTGCCGGCGCCTCGGAGTCTTTGGAGGTATCCACACAGAACCTCTTCTACCTATCGCTCGTTATCTGTCGTCAATTCCCTCTTGCACGGCCCAAACCGCTGCCTCGACCCGCGAGCGCAGGTTGAGCTTCTTGAGCAGATGCTTGACGTGCACCTTCACCGTGCCCTCGGAGATGTCGAGCTTGCGCGCGATCAGCTTGTTGGAGAGCCCGGCGGCGAGTTCGCGCAGGATTTCGCGCTCGCGCTGGGTCAGGCTGTGGATATCGGGCGTGGCCGGCGCCGTGCGCTGGTTGCGCAGCGCCTCGGCGAGCAGCGCAGTGAGGTTCTCGCTGACCACCATGCGGCCCAGTGCCGCCTGGCGCAGCTGGCGCACCATCTCCTCGGGCTCCATGTCCTTGAGCAGGTAGCCGTCGGCGCCGCCGCGCAGGGCCGCCAGCAGGTCCTCCTCGTGGTCGGAGACGGTAAACATCACGATGCGCCCGGCGTAACCCGACTCGCGCAGCGCCTTCAGCGTCTGGATGCCGTCCATGCCGGGCATGTTGAGGTCGAGCAGGATCATGTCCGGATCCAGCTCGGCGGCCAGGCGCACGCCCTGCTCCGGTTCGCCGGTTTCACCGACGAGCTGGAGGTCGTCCTCTAGTTCGAGCAGCTGGCCTACGCCACGGCGCAGCAGCGGGTGGTCGTCGATGATCAGGATACTGGCGGGGGTCTCGCTGACTGACTGGCCCATGGTGTCTCAGTTTCCTTGGTCGTGAAGGGTGGATTCGATGGCCGGCTGGCGGGAGATCAGGCGCGCCGTCTGCGGCGTGAAGACCACCTCTACACAGGCGCCGCCCGCGGGTCGGTTGGCCAGGCGCAGCTCGCCCCCCAGGGTATGCGCCCGGTCGCGCATGATGATCAGCCCATAGTGCATCGGCGGTGAGTCGTCGTTCTCGAGGCCCACGCCGTCGTCCTCGATGCGCAGCACGATACGCGCCTCCTGGAACTTCACCGTGACGGCCGCCCAGTGCGCTTCAGCATGCTTGTGGATATTGCTCAGCGCCTCGCGGGCGATCTGCAGGACGTGGATCTCCTCGTTGGGGTTGAGCAGATGGGGCGGCACGTCATAGTGCAGCTCCACCGGCGCGCCCATGCGCTCGGAGAACTCGTCGGTAGTTTGCAGCAGGGCAGTCTGCAGGCCGGGACCTTCGAGCTTGAGGCGGAAGGTGGTCAGCAGTTCGCGCAGCTGGCGATAGGCACTGTTGAGCCCGGTGCGCAGCTCGTCGAACACCGCCGCCTGCATCTCACGGGGGGCTTCCTTGGCCTGCATGCGCTCCAGGCGCGCCACCTGCATCTTGAGGTAGGAGAGAGACTGGGCCAGTGAATCGTGCAGCTCGCGGGCGATGATGGTGCGCTCGTGCATCAGCGAGACCTGCTGCTCCTCCTCGATGCGTTGCTGCAGGTAGACCGCAGTGGCCAGTTGGTCGGCCAGGGCGTTGAGCAGGCGCCGCACGCTGTCGGAGAGGCGCTCCTCCTTGGGGTGCCAGACTTCCAGCGTGCCCAGCATCTCGTCGCCCACGCTCACCGGCAGCAGCACGCAATCGCCATCCTCGGTATCGGAGAGGCGCAAGGGGCGGGGGGCGATCAGGCAGGCGTGGCAGTCGTGGTCGCGGCAGTAGTCGGGCCGGCGGGCCGAATGGGTAGCGAGTATCGGTACCTGGCGATCGGTGTGAGGGTCGTTGAGCGACAGCCGGATGGGGCCGATGTCCAGCAGCTCGGCGACGCGGCGCAGCATGGGCGCGGCGCTGGTGCAGAGATCATTGCCACCGCCGTAGAGCGAACGGCTGCCGTCGTGAAGCACCTGCATTACCTGGCTGCTGCGCTCGAGCTCCCGGGTTTTGCGCTTGACCCGTTCTTCCAGGTCCGCGTAGCTGGTGCCAAGCTCCTCGGCCATGCTATCGAAGGTGCGCCCGAGCAGGGCGAGTTCGTCTTCTCCCTGGAGCCGGGTACGCACGGTGAAGTTGTGCCGTGCCGCTTCGCCCGCCAGCACCATCAACTGGCGCAGCGGTGCCACCAGGTTGTGGCGAATGTCGTAGAGCGCGATGGCCACGACAACGGCGGTCAGCGCCAGGAACAGGATCTGCAGCGCACTGAGCAGGCGGATCTTGGCTTCGGTGTTGTGTTCGAGCTGAGAGACCATCTGATCGATCTCGCTCACCAGGCCGTCGAGGGCGCGATAGAGCGACTCGATGTTTACCGAGCGAGTGTCGACGGCCTCGTTGACTTCGGGGGCCAGGTCGTTGTGCCAGCGCGTCAGTACCAGGCGGTACTGGCGCCTGAGATCGTGGGCTTCGGAGACGGGAATCGCCCCGGTCAGCTCGCCGCTCTCCAGGCGCTCCTCGAAGCGGCGCTTGAGTACGTGCACCGCCGCCTGATGCTCCGTGGAGGGGATGCGTTCGTAGCGCTGCAGGGCGGCGACGATCTGGTAGGTATTCATGCGCAGCGAGCCGGCGACGTTGATCGCTGCCGCATCGCCGCGGCTGCCGCCGGCCACCGCCATGGTCACCACGATGCTGATCAGGGCCATGGCGCTGATGGCCAGCAGCGAGGCGACGATGCGGGCCACGAGTGAACGTTGCAGCAGTTTCATCGGCGGTGGGCAACTCCAGCATGATGCGGGATATATCGAACTATATATCCTCGCCAACACTATACCCCAGCGGGCGGTGGCGCATCCTACCGGGAGATTCGCCAGGCTGCTACCAAAGAGGTACCTCGCATGCCCTTTTGACGCCAAGCCGAGGGCTAATCGAGAATCACTTTTGACTACGCCACGAGACCCACCGTTCATGACGTCCGCTGAAAAACCCCCCGTCGTGGGCCAGCAGGTCGACTATCGCTCGCTGGTGGTCGTGCTGCTGTCGCCGCTGGCCTTCGCCCTGGTGTTCGCCAGCTGGACCATCTTTGCCGTGCTCGGCATCGAGCTCAAGCAGGCGCTGGGCTTCGGCGAGGTGCAGTTCGCCGTGCTGCTGGCCATGCCGATGTTCACCGGCGCGCTGGCGGCGCTGCCGCTGGCGGCGCTGGCCCGGCTGGTGGGCGGCCGGCGGGTGATGGTCGGCTGCCTGCTGCTGATCTGCCCCTTTCTCTGGGCCATCGCGCACTCCAACGATTACTGGGAATTCCTGCTCGCCGGGGCCGGGCTGGGCGTGGGCGCCGGTTCGCTGGCGGCGGGCCTGGTCTACGTGGCGGCGCTGTGCCCGCGGCGCCACGCCGGCCTGGCGCTGGGGCTCTATGGCGCCGGCATGCTCGGCGCCGGGCTGACCTATTTCCTGCTGCCGTTGATCAGCCAGGCCTACGGCTGGCCCATGGCGCCCAAGCTCTATCTGCTGCCGATCGGGCTGGTGGCGCTGCTGTTGTTGGTGTTCGCCGAGGAGTCGCCGCGGCAGCCGGCAGCGCCCGGCGGCAATGTCGTCGCGGCCCTGCCCGGCGGGCTGCCACCGCCCGCGGCGTGCCGCCTGGCGCTCTACTACAGCTTCTTCTATGGCGCCTTCGTGGCGCTGGCATTGTGGCTGCCCGCCTATCTCATGGCGCAGTACCGCCTCTCGCTGATGGCGGCGGCGCTGTGGGCGCTGGTCTTCACCCTGCCCGGTGGGCTGGGGCAGATCCTCGGCGGGGCACTGGCCGACCGGCGCGACTTTCGCGACCTGCGCTGGTGGGTCAGCGCCTGCGTGATGGCCTGCCTTTTCCTGCTCTCCTATCCCGACTTCAGCATGCAGATCCACGGCGTGCACGGCGATCTGGCGCTGGAGTTCTCCATGCCGCTGGCCGGCTTCGCCGCGTTGCTCGCCGTCATGGGTCTGGCCATGGGCATCGGCAAGGGCAGCCTGATGTGCCTGATCCACCGCGACCACGGCGACGATATGGTGCGTTCGGGCGGCCTGGCGCTGGCGCTGGGCGGGCTGTTCGCCGCCGCGCTGCCGCTGATGTTCGTGCTCGGCAACGAGTGGGTCGGCGTGCGCACCGCCGGCTTCATGTTCCTCTACGCCGCGCTCGCGGTGTGCATGCTGGTGATGCTCTGGGAAGTAGGTAGCCGCACCGGCGTCCGTCGCCTGCGCGAAGGGGATTAACCCCTTTCTCTGGGCCGTCTATCACCTTGTGGGTAAGCGGGGTGTGGCCCCTCAGCGACGCGAAGATCAAGGCGCTGCTGGCGGACAGCGAGACGCGCACCCTCAAGAGCCGCGAGTGCTGTTTGCGCCGGGATACGCCGGCCGAGTGGCTCTATATCGTGCTCGGCGGCACCGTGCGCCTGGTGTGCGTCGCCCATTCCGGCCGGCTCATCGTTGCCATCGATGCCTGCCAGATGCACTGCACCCACCACTGCCTGGCCCAGGCCGGGGCCGTCCCCACCGAGCACGTCAAGCTCTACGAGCGCGGCCTGCGCAAGCGGCGCGGGCAGCGTTACGACGAAGCGGTGGTGGCCGAGGTCGCCGCCGAGGTGGGCGCGCTGATCGCCCGGCTTTAAGGCGTCACCTGCTCAGGTCTGGCGGCTTATGCACAAGGTATGACGTATTGCGCATAGTCAGCGCCTCGCCGCCAGGCGATGCTGCCGGGAAAGCGCGCCGAGAGGAGTCGCCCATGCGCCTGGACTATCGCGGGCCGTTGCCCGAGAGCGTCGGCTTCTTGCTGCTGCCCCGCTTCTCGATGATGGCCTTCTTCTCGGCGGTGGAGCCGCTGCGCATCGCCAATCGCATCAGCGGCCGGCCGCTGTTCGACTGGACTCTGATCAGCGAGGACGGCGGGCCGGTCACCGCCTCTAACGGCATGACCTTGCTCGCCGACCAGGCCATCGCCGAGGTGAAGCGCTTGCCCGCCCTGGCGGTGTGCAGCGGTTTCGAGCCGGAGGCGCACCTGAGCCGGCCGCTAATGGCCTGGCTGCACCGCCTCGACCAGGCCGGCTGTGCCCTGGGGGGGCTCGACACCGGCTGCTTCCTGCTGGCCGCGGCGGGCCTCTTGAAGGGTGAGCGGGTGACCTTGCACTGGGAGAGCCTACCCGCCTTCCGCGAGCGCTTCCCCACCATCGAGACCACCGACGAGCTGTTCGAGATCCGTGAGCGCCGCTTCTCCTGCGCCGGCGGCGCAGCGGCCATGGACCTGTCCCTGGAGGTGATCTCACGGCGCCATGGCGCACGGCTGGCCATCGACGTCTCCGAGCAATTGATCCATGAACGACTGCGCAGCCGCCGCGACCAGCAGCGCATGACCTTGGCGCGCCGTCTCGGCACCCATAACCGCCGCCTAGTGGAGGCGGTGGCACTGATGGAGCGGCATCTGGAAGAGCCTCTATCGCTCGCCGAGGTGGCCCGCCGTAGCGGCGTCTCGCCGCGCCAGATGCAGCGGCTCTTCGAGCAGCAGCTCGGTACCTCGCCCCGCCAGTGGTATCTGCAGCTGCGCCTGGAGCGGGCCCGTCACCTGCTCACAGAGACCGATATGGACGTGCTCACGGTAGGCCTGGCCTGCGGCTTCACCTCCGGCTCCAGCTTCTCCCGCGCTTTCCGCGTCCAGTATGGGCACTCACCGCGCCAGGCGCGGCGGGCGGCGGGGTAGGTTGGAGCTCGGCGGGTCGCTGCGCGTCTCGGCCACCTTCCTGTGGCAGGTCCTGGCTGACAGGCCCGCCCGCGACTAGTCCTGCGACCGCTCGAGACCGGCCGCGCGCCGCGGCAGCACGCGGCGCAGGAAGCCGAAGGTAAGGGCGAAGATGCCGATTGCCACCGGAATGGCAGTGACCGAGATCAGGGTCAGGATCACCCGGTATACGTCGCCGCCCAGCCAGCCGATGACGATGGCCAGGGTGGCCATGGCCAGGATCCAGAAGATTCGCGTGCGCTTGGCGGTGAGCATCTCGCACACCAGGCCCGCCGAGTCGGCGCTGGTGACGAAGAACAGCAGGATATTGAGCAATAGCACCAGCGACAGGATCCCGCTGGTGTCGAGGCCGCGCACCAGTTGGAAGACGTCCTCGACGTCGGCCTCGAGCCCGGCCAGGCCGAAGGTGACGAACCAGAAGCAGGTCAGCAAGGTGGGCACGATCAGGATGCCCAGCACCAGCTCGCGCAGGGTGCGGCCCCTGGAGATGCGCGCGATGAAGACCCCGGTGAAGATGAACCAGCCGTACCAGGAGGCCTCGAAGGCGTAGAGCCAGTCGGCCAGCCAGGCCTTGCGCTCGGGGTCGCCGAGGCCGATATCGGTGGCCATGGCCGGATAGCGCACCAGATACTCCGGCAGCAGCCGGGCGAACTGCGTGAGGATCTCCGCGGGGACGGTGAGCACGAAGACCGCCAGCATCAGCGCCAGGGCGAAGACGCTGTTGTAGTTGCTCAGCCACTTGATGCCGCGCTGGAGCCCCGAGACCGAGGAGAGGATGGCGAAACCGGCCAGAGTCAGGATCATGGCCGCATTGCTCACCTCCAGGCCGAGGCCGTCGGCCAGCGCCTGGCGCAGCGGCGTGCTGGCGTAGGAGAAGGTCAGCGACAGGCCGATCACCGTGGCCACCACCAGGCTCACCAGGTTGAGGCGGCTGAGAAAGCCGTTGCCCAGCAGCCGCTCGGCGGGCTTGTCGATGTGCAGGTTGTAGAGGGCGTGGGCGAACATCACCCCCACCCCCAGGTAGCCGACCCAGGCCAACAGGCCCCAGTGGTTGAAGGCGGTGAGCAGCGCCTCGTGGGAACTCATGCCCGCTTCCACGTGGTAGCGCGGTTCGCTGACGCCCCAGGTGAGCAGGGCGATGCCCATGCCGGTGGAGAACAGCATGCCCAGCCAGCTGGGGGTGGAGAACTCCGGCGGCCCCTCGCCGAAGCGCAGCCGGCCCAGGGGGGTGACGGCGGCTACCAGGAAGAACAGCGAGGCGGCGAAGGCCGGGTAGGTGAAGAGGAAGCCGAAGTTGCCGATCACCTGGGTCTTGGCCAGCTCGAGGACGACCTCGAACTGGGTGGGGAAGAGGGTGATGGCGCCGAGCAGGGCGCCGACCGTCAGCACCGAGGCGACGGTGGTCAGATAGTCGTGTTTCATGGGGGCATCCACTGTTGTTATTGGGGGTGATTCACAGCATACGGAGGGAGGGACGCGTGAACTTGTCACCAGGCGAAGCGAAATCGCCATAAGCCGCAGACCTGAGGGGGGCGGCACTTATGCTAGATGGCCGGCCAGGGCCCGACAGAACACCTGCCAGGCCTTGCCCATGGCGGGCAGGTGGGCCTGGGCGTGGAGGGCGGCGTGCACCACGCCGGGCGCGCAGCGATAGCCGACCCGGGCGCCCTGGCGGCGCCAGGCGGCTACGGCGGCCTCGAGGGGACGGGTCAGGGGGTCGTGCTCCACCGCCAGCATCTCAATGACCGGGGACGGCGGTGCGGTGGGGGAGGGTGTCAGTGGGGCCACCAACTGGCCCAGTTGGTGGATATCGGCCCGAGAGAGCAGCGGAGCATCCGGGCCCAGCGCGGCCGCATCGGGGGCACCCAGCGGGGGGTAGACCAGTCCCAGGGGTGTGGTGACATCGCCTCGCTGCCAGGCCAGATCCAGTACCAGCCGGCCGCCGGCGCTATCGCCCACCAGGGCGATGGGGGTGATGGCGTCGGCCACCGCCCGGCAGTCGGCGAGCATGGTCGCGTAGTCGGCCTCCGGGGCCAGGCGATAGTCGACGCTGATGACTTCGCGGCCCAGCGCCTGGGCGAGGCTTGCCGCTACCCCGTGGTGGCTCTTCACCGAGCCGAGGGTAAAGCCGCCGCCATGCACGAAGAGCACCGTACCGGGCCTGGCGCTATTGGGCAGAAAACGACGTACCGCCACGCCGCCGAGGGCGCTGGCCTCGACACGCATTCCCGCTGGATCGGGTGGGGCGAAGCTGGCGCAGAGGGCCTCGTAGCGCGGGCGCGCCACAGCCAGGGACACGCCTTCAAGGTCGCTCAATCCCGCGGCGAAGCGCCGGATAAAGGCCTCGATATCCAACCGCTCAGCGCCTTATACCGATGGTGCGCCCGGCGAGCGCCGGCCAGGCACCGGGCTCGGCCTGGGGCAGCGCGGCGATGGCCTCGGCCACGGCGGGAGGGAAGGCGTCGGGACGGCTGCTCTCGCGGTTCACGCCCATCAGCATCTGCTCGCTGGTGGCCAGCAGGTTGCCTTCGGCGTCCTGCATCTCGAAGAAGACATGCAGCCGCTTGGCGTCGCGGTCGAGCAGGGTCAGCGCGACCCGCAGCGGCTGGTCCTCGTGGGCCTCGCGGCGATAGCAGAGATGGGTCTCCAGGGTGTAGAGCGTATAGCGGTGGCGATCGCGGCCGGCGGCGTCCAGGCCGATATGATCCATCAGCGTCTCCACCGCCAGGGAGAAGACCCTGGCGTATTCGGCATCGTTCATATGGCCGTTATAGTCGACCCACGCCGGGGCGACGCGGGTTTCCAGAATCTGCATCAGATGCGCCCCTCCAGGCCTTCGGCTTCCGGCCAGTATTTCTGCACCAGGCCGAGCAGTTCAACCAGGAAGTCGTCGCGGCGACGGTCGAGTTCGCTCACCGGGCGGCCGGCGGCCTGGTACTCGCAGCCTTCGACCACCTTGTCGATCAGCTCGTCGCTGAGCTCGGGGGCCTCGAGCCTGGTCCAGGGCAGCTTCAGGGCCGGGCCGAACTGCTCGAGCATATGGCGCATGCCGGCTTCGCCGCCGGCCAGGTGGAAGGTGAGGAAAGTGCCCATCAGCGACCAGCGCAGGCCGCAGCCGTAGACCACGGCGGCGTCCACCTCCTCGGTGGTGGCCACGCCGTCGTTGACCAGGTGCAGCGCCTCGCGCCACAGCGCCTCCATCAGGCGGTCGGCGAGATGCCCCTCGATCTCGCGGCGCACTACTAGCGGGCGCATCTTAAGTTCCCGGTAGAGCGTCCGGGCTGCATCGAGCTGCTCGGGCTCGGTGGCCGCGCCGCCCACCAGTTCCACCAGCGGCAGCAGATAGACCGGGTTGAAGGGGTGGGCGACGATCACCCGTCCCGGGGCTCGGGTGCAGTCGCGCTGCAGGTCGCTGGGCTTGAAGCCGGACGTCGATGAACCGATCAGCACCTCGGGCACTGCCGCGGCGTCCAGGGCGGCGAGGATCTCGCGCTTGAGCTCGAGGCGCTCGGGGACGTTCTCCTGGATCAGGGTGGCGCCTTCGACGGCGCCCGCCAGGCTCTCCGCGAAGGTGAGCCGCGCGGGGCTGGCGCATTCGGCCAGGCCCAGGCGTTCGAGGGCTGGCCAGGCATTGTCGACGAAGGCGCGGGTGCGCGCGGGGGCATCGGGGGTCGGGTCGAAGGCCACCACCTCCCACCCCTGGGCCAGGGCGCGGGCGATCCAGCCGTTGCCGATCACCCCGGTGCCGATCACGGCGAGACGCTGGCTCATGCGACACCCCCCACAACTTTCTCGACGATGCGGCCGCTATTCGGGTCGCGCAGTCCCAGATGGGCGCGGGTCTCGGCAGGCGTCATCGCCCGGACGCCGAGGTTCTCGATCAGGGTGCGGGCGCGCTCCACCAGTTGGCCGTTGGTGGCCAGCACCCCCTTCTCCAGGTAGAGGTTGTCCTCCAGGCCGACCCGGGCATGGCCGCCCAGCAGCACCGCCTGGGCCACCATGGGCATCTGCTGGCGGCCGATGCCGAAGGCTGCCCAATTGGCGTTCGCCGGCAGCTTGTTGCGCATGGCCAGCATGGTCTCGGTATCCGCCTCGGCGCCCCAAGGAATGCCTAGGCAGAGCTGGAACAGCGGGTCGCCGTCGAGCAATCCCTCCTGCTGCAGCTGGCGGGCGAACCACACGTGGCCCAGGTCGAAGCATTCCAGCTCCGGCTTGACCCCGGCGGCCTGCACCAAGCGGGCATGCTCGCGCAGCCAGTCGGCGGGGTTCACATAGACCATGTCGCCAAAGTTGAGGCTGCCACAGTCCAGGGTGCACAGCTCGGGCAAGAGCTCGTCCACCGGGGCGTGGCGCTCGGCCGGGGTCTGGATATCGGTGTTCGGGCCGCCGCGGGTGGGGTCGGCGGCATCGGGGATCCAATCGCCGCCGCCGCCGGCGGTGAGGTTGATGACGATATCGGTGTCCGCCTCACGGATGCGCTCCACGACCTCGCGGAAGTGGTCCAGGGAGTGGCTGATGGCGCCGGTCTCGGGGTCGCGCACATGGAGATGCGCCACGCTGGCGCCGGCCTTGGCGGCCTCGATAGCGGCCTCGGCGATCTGCTTGGGCGTGACGGGCACATGGGGGCTCTTGGCGACGGTGTCGCCGGCGCCGGTGACGGCGCAGGTCAGGATGACGTTGCGGTTCATGGGGGCTCCTCACAGCTATCGGTGTCGATGAGGAGCAGTGTGGCGCGGCGAGAAGGCCAGGAGTTGACGCCGGGCGCCGCGGAGTTGTCGCGAGTCGCCTCCATCCTCAGGAGGATTAACCCCTTTCTCCGGGCCGTCTATCACCTTGTGGGTAGACGGGGTGTATATGGAGGTAACCGGGCAGTAATCCGCGTTTCGATCCCCCAGAATCCTCTCCAAGCACCTGCCTGACGGTCGTGTCGAACACGTCGCGCGGCACGGCAGGCGGGGTGGCCCGGCGGCCACGCATCACATCAAGGAGCCTGGAGATCGACCATGAGTCACTTCTTAGATCGGCTGAATTTCTTCCGCAAGGCGCGTGAGCCCTTCGCCAACGGCCATGGCGAGACCCGCGAGGAGTCCCGTGGCTGGGAGGACGGCTACCGGCAGCGCTGGCAGTACGACAAGATCGTGCGCTCCACCCACGGCGTGAACTGCACCGGCTCCTGCAGTTGGAAGATCTACGTCAAGAACGGCCTGGTCACCTGGGAGACCCAGCAGACCGACTATCCGCGCACCCGCCCGGACCTGCCCAACCACGAGCCGCGGGGCTGCCCGCGCGGCGCCAGCTACTCCTGGTACATGTACAGCGCCAACCGCCTCAAGTACCCGCTGATCCGCAAGCCGCTGCTCAAGCTGTGGCGCGAGGCCAAGCAGCAGCACGCCGACCCGGTCGATGCCTGGGCCTCCATCGTCGAGGATCCGGCCAAGGCCAAGCAGTACAAGCGCGCCCGCGGTATGGGCGGCTTCGTGCGCGCCGACTGGGATGAGCTCAACGAGCTGATCGCCTCGTCCAACGTCTACACCGCCAAGCAGTACGGCCCCGACCGCGTCATCGGCTTCTCGCCGATCCCCGCCATGTCGATGGTCAGCTACGCCTCCGGCGCGCGCTACTTGTCGCTGATCGGCGGCGTCTGCCTGTCGTTCTACGACTGGTACTGCGACCTGCCGCCGGCCAGCCCGCAGACCTGGGGCGAGCAGACCGACGTGCCCGAATCGGCCGACTGGTACAACTCCGGCTATATCATCGCCTGGGGGTCCAACGTGCCCCAGACCCGCACTCCGGACGCCCACTTCTTCACCGAAGTGCGCTACAAGGGCACCAAGACCGTCTCCATCACCCCGGACTACGCCGAGGTCTCCAAGCTCACCGACGAGTGGCTGTCGGTCAAGCAGGGTACCGACGCCGCGCTGGGCATGGCCATGGGCCACGTCATCCTCAAGGAGTTCCACCTCGACAAGCCCAGTGCCTACTTCACCGAATACGTACGCAAGTACTCCGACATGCCCTTCCTGGTTGAGCTGGAAGCCCGCGAAGACGGCAGCTTCGTGCCCGGCAAGCAGCTGCGCACCAGCGACTTCGAAGGCAACCTGGGCCAGGACAACAACCCCGAGTGGAAGACCGTGGCGTGGGACGAACTGTCCGACCGCCTCGTCGTGCCCAACGGCTCCATCGGCTTCCGCTGGGGTGAGAAAGAAGAGAACCAGGGCAAGTGGAACCTCGAGGAGCGCAGCGCGGACGGCGAAGAGATCAAGCCGCTGCTGACCCTGGCCGAACATCATGACGACGTGGCCAGGGTGGCGTTCCCCTACTTCGGCGGCATCGCCCACGAGCACTTCGACCACGTGGCCGGCAACGAACTGCTGTTCCACAGCCTGCCCGCCAAGCGCCTGAAGAAGGCCGACGGCACTGACGTGCTGGCTGTCACCGTGTTCGACCTGATGTGTGCCAACTACGGCATCGACCGCGGCTTTGGTAAAGAGGGGGAAGACGACGGTGCCACCTCCTACGACCAGGTCCGCCCCTACACCCCGGCCTGGCAGGAGAAGATCACCGGCGTGCCCGCCGAGCAGGTCGCCCGTATCGCCCGTGAGTTCGCCGACAACGCCGACAAGACCCGGGGTCGCTCCATGGTCATCGTGGGTGCCGCGATGAACCACTGGTACCACATGGACATGAACTACCGCGGCCTGATCAACATGCTGGTCATGTGCGGCTGTATCGGCCAGAGCGGCGGCGGCTGGGCCCACTATGTCGGCCAGGAGAAGCTGCGCCCGCAGACCGGTTGGACCCCGCTGGCCTTCGGCCTCGACTGGCAGCGGCCGCCGCGCCACATGAACTCCACCTCGTTCTTCTACAACCACTCTTCGCAGTGGCGCTACGAGAAGCTCGAGATCAAGAAGATCCTCTCGCCGCTGGCCAACCCGGCCGACTACAGCGGCAGCCTGATCGACTTCAACGTGCGCTCCGAGCGCATGGGCTGGCTGCCCTCCGCGCCGCAGCTCAACGCCAACCCGCTGCGCCTGGCCGAAAAGGCCGAGGCCGCCGGCCTCTCCACCGCCGACTACGCCGTCCAGCAGCTCAAGAGCGGCGAGCTGGCCTTCGCCGCCGAGGACCCGGACAGCCCGCAGAACTTCCCGCGCAACATGTTCATCTGGCGCTCCAACCTGCTGGGCAGCTCGGGCAAGGGCCACGAGTACATGCTCAAGTACCTGCTGGGTACCCGCCACGGCATCCAGGGCAAGGACCTGGGCGAATTCGGCGGCCAGAAGCCGGAAGAGGTGAAGTGGCACGACGAGGCGCCGGAAGGCAAGCTCGACCTGGTGGTCACGCTAGACTTCCGCATGTCCTCGACCTGCCTCTACTCCGACGTGGTGCTGCCGACGGCGACCTGGTACGAGAAGAACGACCTCAACACCTCGGACATGCACCCGTTCATCCACCCGCTGACCGCGGCCACCGACCCGGCGTGGGAGTCGCGCAGCGACTGGGACATCTACAAGGGCATCGCCAAGGCGTTCTCCGAGGTCTGCGTGGGTCATCTGGGCGAGGAGACCGACCTGGTCACCCTGCCGCACCAGCACGACTCCCCGGCCGAGCTGGCCCAGCCCGAAGTGAGGGACTGGAAGAAGGGCGAGTGCGAGCCGATCCCCGGCAAGACCATGCCGGCGCTGATCGAGGTCAAGCGCAACTACCCGGAAACCTACGAGCGCTTCACCTCCGTCGGCCCACTGCTCGAGACCATCGGCAACGGCGGCAAGGGCATCGCCTGGAACACCGAATCCGAGGTCGAGCTGCTCGGCAAGCTCAACTACCGCAAGACCGAAGGGCCGCACAAGGGCCGGCCGAAGATCGAGACGGCCATTGACGCCGCCGAGATGATCCTGACCCTGGCGCCGGAAACCAACGGCCAGGTGGCGGTCAAGGCGTGGGGTGCGCTGTCCAAGATCACCGGGCGCGACCACACGCACCTGGCGGTCAACAAGGAAGAGGAGAAGATCCGCTTCCGCGACATCGTCGCCCAGCCGCGCAAGATCATCTCGAGCCCGACCTGGTCCGGCCTGGAGGATGAGCATGTCTCCTACAACGCCGGCTACACCAACGTCCACGAGCTGATTCCGTGGCGCACCGTGAGCGGCCGCCAGCAGTTCTACCAGGATCACCCCTGGATGCGCGCCTTCGGCGAGAGCCTGCTGGTCTACCGTCCGCCGATCAACACCAAGACCATCACCGGCTTCCAGCTGCCGGAGGACAACGGCAACCCGGCCAAGGCGCTGAACTGGATCACGCCGCACCAGAAGTGGGGCATCCACTCCACCTACAGCGACAACCTGCTGATGCTGACGCTCAACCGCGGCGGCCCGGTGGTCTGGATGTCGGAGACCGATGCCCAGGAGATCGGCATCGAGGACAACGACTGGATCGAGCTCTACAACGCCAACGGCGCCATCACCGCGCGGGCCATCGTCAGCCAGCGGGTCAAGGCCGGCATGGTGATGATGTACCACGCCCAGGAGCGCCAGGTGAACGTACCGGGCTCCGAGGTCACCAAGACCCGCGGCGGCATGCACAACTCCGTGACCCGGGTGTGCCCCAAGCCGACCCACATGATCGGCGGCTACGCCCAGCTCTCTTACAGCTTCAACTACTACGGAACCGTTGGCTCCAACCGCGATGAATTCGTCCTCATCCGCAAGATGAAGAGAATCGACTGGCTGGACGGCGAGGGCAACGACAGCGTTCAGGAGGCCGTGAAATGAAGATTCGTTCCCAGGTAGGCATGGTCCTCAACCTCGACAAGTGCATCGGGTGCCACACCTGCTCGGTCACCTGCAAGAACGTCTGGACCAGCCGTGAAGGTCTGGAGTACGCCTGGTTCAACAACGTCGAGACCAAGCCGGGCATCGGCTATCCCAAGGAGTGGGAGAACCAGGACAAGTGGAAGGGCGGCTGGATGCGTCGCCGCGATGGCAAGATCGAACCGCGCATCGGCGGCAAGTGGCGGGTGCTGGCGAACATCTTCGCCAACCCCGACCTGCCCGAGATCGACGACTACTACGAGCCGTTCGACTTCGACTACCAGCACCTGCACACCGCCAAGCAGGGCGACCACCAGCCGGTGGCGCGCCCCCGCTCGCTGGTCTCCGGCGAGCGCATGAAGAAGATCGAGTGGGGCCCGAACTGGGAGGAGATCCTCGGTACCGAGTTCGCCAAGCGCCGCCGCGACAAGAACTTCGAACAGGTGCAGGCCGACATCTACGGCCAGTTCGAGAACACCTTCATGATGTACCTGCCGCGCCTGTGCGAGCACTGCCTCAACCCGGCTTGCGTGGCCTCCTGCCCGTCCGGCGCGATCTACAAGCGCGAGGAGGACGGCATCGTCCTGATCGACCAGGACAAGTGCCGCGGCTGGCGGATGTGTATCTCCGGCTGCCCGTACAAGAAGATCTACTACAACTGGAAGACCGGCAAGTCCGAGAAGTGCATCTTCTGCTACCCGCGCATCGAGGCGGGCATGCCGACGGTGTGTTCCGAGACCTGCGTGGGCCGCATCCGTTACCTCGGCGTGCTGCTCTACGATGCCGATCGCATCGAGGAAGTGGCGAGCTCGCCGGACGTGCGCGACCTCTACCACCGCCAGTGCGAGATCTTCCTCGACCCGCACGACCCCGAGGTGATCGCCCAGGCCAAGCGCGACGGCATCGCCGACAACGTGATCGCTGCGGCCCAGGCCTCGCCGGTCTACAAGATGGCCATGGACTGGGGGCTGGCGCTGCCGCTGCACCCCGAGTACCGCACTCTGCCGATGGTCTGGTACGTGCCGCCGCTGTCGCCGATCCAGTCGGCCGCCGAGGCCGGCAAGGTCGAATACGACGGCGTGCTGCCCAAGATCGAGTCACTGCGCATTCCGGTGCGCTACCTCGCCAACATGCTCACCGCCGGTGAGGAGGAGCCCGTGGTGCTGGCGCTCAAGCGGCTGATGGCGATGCGCGTCTACATGCGCAACAAGCACGTCGAGGGCAAGGTCGACACCGCCGTGCTCGACGCCGTCGATCTCAGCGAGGCGCAGGTGGAGGAGATGTACCGCTACCTCGCCATTGCCAACTACGAGGACCGCTTCGTGGTGCCCACCAGCCATCGCGAGATGGCCACCGAGGCCTTCCCCGAGCGCGGCGGCTGCGGCTTCAGCTTCGGCGACGGCTGCCACGGCGAGAGCAAGCCGAGCCTGTTCAACGGCCGCAAGCAGACCAGCGCGCTGATCAAGCCGGTCGACGTGTTCGATCCGAAGACGGGCGCCAAGGAGACTCACCATGGCTAATGCAGCACTCCAGATGGCTGAAGAAACCATGATCCAGCCCGAATCCGGCATGCGCAGCCTGCGCGTGCTGGCCCGGCTGCTCGACTACCCCACCGCGGCGCTGCAGGAGGCCGCGGGCGACCTGATCGAAGCGCTCGACGCCGAGCGCCGCCTGCCGGCAGCGCTGCGCGCCGACCTGATGAGCTGGTGCCAGCGCATTGCGGACGGTGACCTGCTCGAGCTGCAGTCCGAGTACGTGGCGCTGTTCGACAAGGGCCGCGCCCACTCGCTGCTGCTGTTCGAACACGTGCACGGCGAGTCCCGCGACCGCGGCCAGGCCATGGTCGATCTGATCGAGGAGTACAAGGCTGCCGGCTTCGAACTCGACGCCCGCGAACTGCCCGACTACCTGCCGCTGTTCCTGGAGTACCTCTCCACCCGCAGCGACGAGGAGATCGGCCGCTGGCTGGGCGAGATCCGCCACATCCTGGCGCTGCTCACCGCGCGCCTGGAAGAGCGCGGCGCCGACCAGGCTCTGGTCACCCGTGCGCTGCTGGCACTCATCGACGCCGAGGACGACGTCGAGACCAAGCGGGAAGCCGTGGTCGGCGAGACGCGTGACGATACCCCCGAAGCGCTGGATGCGGTATGGGAGGAGGAGGCGGTGCGTTTCTCCGCCAAGTCCGACGAGGATTGTGCGCTGCAGTCCGCCGAGGGACGGCGCCTGGCCGAGCGCAAGCGGCAGGTACAGGGTGAGGCGGTTAACGGAGACCTGTCATGAACTACATCAACTCCTTGCTCTTCGGGCTCTACCCCTACCTTGCCGGCAGCGTCTTCCTGATCGGCAGCCTGATGCGCTACGACCACGGCCAGTACACCTGGAAGACCGGTTCGAGCCAGATGCTGTCATCGAAGAACATGCGCATGGCGAGCAACCTGTTCCATGTCGGCATCATCGTCATCTTCTTCGGCCATCTGGTCGGCCTGCTGACGCCGCACTGGGTCTACGAGCCCTTCATCACTCCCGGCGCCAAGCAGGTGATGGCGGTGGTGGTCGGC
Source organism: Billgrantia bachuensis (assembly GCF_011742165.1). Taxonomy (GTDB): domain Bacteria; phylum Pseudomonadota; class Gammaproteobacteria; order Pseudomonadales; family Halomonadaceae; genus Halomonas; species Halomonas bachuensis. Next base: position 22,901 of record NZ_JAAQTO010000037.1, read on the forward strand.
GGCATCGCCGGGGTGATGTGTCTGGTGGGCGGGGCCATGCTGTTCCATCGCCGCCTGACCAACCCGCGCGTGCGTGCCTCTTCGACCACCATGGACACCGTGATCATCGGCCTGCTGGTGCTGCAGGTGGCGCTGGGGCTGCTCACCATCCTGCCCACCCTGGGCCACCTGGACGGCAGCGCGATGCTGAAGTTCTCCGGCTGGGCACAGTCCATCGTCTACTTCCAGGGCGGCGCCGCCGCTCACCTGGAGGGCGTGAGCTGGATCTACAAGCTGCACATCCTGGTCGGCCTGACGATCGTGCTGGTGTTCCCCTTCACCCGTCTGGTTCACGTCTGGAGCGCACCGATGGGCTATGTGACGCGGCGTTACCAGATCGTCCGCCGCCGGGCGTAAGGAGCATCACCATGCAAATGATCGAGATCGAACAGCTGCCGGGCCGTGCCGTTCCACCGCCCATCAAGGTCGGCCGCAAGGCCATCGACGAGGACAGCATCGCCCGCGAGATGCAGTACCACCCGGCGGCGACCGCCGACGAGGCGAAGCTTTCGGCCGCCCGCGCCCTGGTAGTGCGCGAGCTGCTGCGCCAGCGCGCCGTCGAGCTCGGTCTGGTCGCCGATACCGACGACGAAGGCGACAACGACGCCGCCATTGCCGCCCTGCTGGAGCGGGAACTGGAGGTGCCGGAGCCCGAGGAGGCGGCCTGCCGCCGCTTCTTCGACGCCGAGCCCGAGCGCTTCAGCGAGCCGACCCGCATTGCCGTGCGCCATATCCTGCTCGCCGCCGCCCCCGACGATGCCGAAGCGCGCGATGCCCAGTACCGCCTGGGCGAGACGCTGATCGAGGAACTCCAGCGCATTTCCGAGCGTTTCACCGAGTTTGCCATGCGCCACTCCAACTGCCCGTCGAAAAGCGAGGGCGGCGAGCTGGGCTGGCTGGCGCCGGGGCAGACCGTGGCCGAACTCGACCGCGCGCTGCAGCACCTGCCGGAAGGGTTGCACGACCGCCCGTTGGCCTCGCGCTACGGCTGGCACGTCGTCAGCATCGACCAGCGCAGCGGCGGCCAGCGCCTGCCCTTCGAGCAGGTGGCCGAGCGTGTATTGCACACCCTGCGCGAACAGGCCACCCGTCGCGCCCTGCGCCACTACCTGCTGGCGCTGGAAGAGGAGATCGGCGTCGAGGGTATTGAACTCGATGACAATGCTGCCGGCAGCCTGATGCAATAGGAGAAATCCATGACCCACGTCCACGCCAACGCCCGTTTCATGCCGCTCGGCATCGCCGTGCTGACTGTTTCCGATACCCGCGGCTTCGACCGCGACGGCAGCGGCGACCTGCTCAGCGAGCGCCTCTCCGAGGCCGGCCATGCGCTGGTGGAGCGGCGCATCGTGCCCGACGACATCTATCGCATTCGTGCCGTCGTCTCCAAGTGGGTGGTGCGCGACGACATCCAGGTGGTCCTGGTCAACGGCGGCACCGGCTTCACTGCACGCGACACCACGCCCGAGGCGCTGACACCGCTGTTCGACCGGGCGATCGACGGCTATGGCGAGCTGTTCCGCCAGCTCTCTTTCGACAGCATCGGCACCTCCACCGTGCAGTCGCGGGCGGTGGGCGGCGTGGCCAACCGCACCCTGATCTTCGCCATGCCCGGCTCGCCCAAGGCCTGCGCCACCGCCTGGGACGGCATACTGGCCAGCCAGCTCGATGCGCGCACCCGGCCGTGCAATTTCGTCGCCATGGTGATGACCGAACAGCAGCAGTGCGGCTCTCGAGAAACGCAGACAATGCCTGATCGTGGTCAAGGAGTGCGCGCATGAGCTGTGGCACGCTGGCCAAGGGTCTGCTCGACCTGGACGTGGCGAGGGCGCGCATGATCGTCGCGGCCGAGCCCGTGCGCGGCGAGGAGTTCGCGACGCTGGAGCAGGCCGCCGGCCGAGTACTGGCGCGGGACATCGAGGCGAAGCTCGACATGCCCGGCGTCGACAACAGCGCGATGGACGGCTACGCCCTGCGGCTGGCGGAACTCAGCGATACCGGCTTGCCCGTCGTCTTGCGAGTGCCGGCGGGGGCCGGTGTTGCGATTCTGCCCGAGGGCGGCTGTGCGCGGATCTTCACCGGCGCGCCGGTGCCCGAGGGGGCCGACTGCGTGGTGCCCCAGGAGCGGGTGCAGCTGGACGAGGCGGGGCGGGTGCATGTCGTCGGCGAAGCGAAGCTCGGTGCCAACATTCGCCGCTGTGGCGAGGAGTATCGCGCAGGTGATCCCCTGCTACCGGCGGGCTGGACCCTGAACGCCGCGGCCTTGGCGCTGCTGGCGAGCCAGGGTATCGCCGAGGTGCCGGTACTGCCGCGCCTCAAGGTGGCCTTGATCTCCACCGGTGACGAGCTGATCGAGCCGGGCGAGCCGTTCGGCCCCGGCCGGGTCTACAACAGCAACCGGGTGATGCTGAAGGCGCTGCTGGAGCGGGCCGACTGCGCGGTGTGGGATCTCGGCATTATCGCCGACGATCCCCAGGCACTGCGGGAGGCGTTCGCCGCCGCCCGCGATGGCGCCGATCTGGTGGTGTGCACCGGCGGCGTCTCGGTGGGTGAGGAGGACCATGTGCGGCCCGTGCTCGATGCGCTGGGTGGGCTCTGGTTCCATGGGGTGGCGATCAAGCCGGGCAAGGCGTTTGCCTTCGGCTACCTGGACGACGGCTCGACCGAGGGCGTGCCGCTGATCGGCCTGCCGGGCAACCCCGTGGCCTCGCTGGTGGGCTGGCATTTGCTGGCCAGGCCCTTCGTGCAGGGTTGTCAGGGCCGCAACGTCGGGCCGCTACAGCAATATCGCGTCCGCGCCGGTTTCTCGCGGCGGGGTAGTCCGGGGCGGCGCGAGCTGCTGCGTGTCGTCATCGACTGGCAGGGTGACCAACCGCTGGCCCTGCTGTCCGGCGGGCAGGGCTCCCACATGCTGCATGCCGCCAGCCAAGCGCACGGCTATCTGATGATGGCCGCCGATACCGACGTGGAGGAAGGTCATGAATACCACTATCTGCCCGCCGGACAGTTCGTCGACTGACCTGCTGTTCAAGCCCAAGCAGCTCCGCGAGCTGGTTCATGGCGTGCCCTGGTTGGGCGAATTGAACGATGATGAAGTCACCGAGCTGCTCGAAGATACCGAACTCAAGACGCTCAAGACCCGAGAGTGGCTGTTCCGCCAGGATTCCCCGGCCCACTGGCTCTACATCGTCATCAACGGTGCGGTGCGCCTGGCGCGTGGTGCCGGCGACGGCCGCCTGGCCACCATTCGCTGCGTCGAGCGCGGTGGCACCCTGGGCGAGCTGAGCATGGTCTCCAGCGCCGGCGTTTATCTCTACTCCGCCGAGGCGCTGCGCCGCACCCACGTGCTGGCGATTCCCGCCAAGCGCTGCCGCGAGATCATGGACCGTCAGCCGGCCTGCCGCGCCGAGTTCATGAGCCGCCTGGCGCTGGAGCTCACTGAGCGCCTCGAGGACCTGGCGCTGCTGACCCAGGCCGATGCCATGTCGCGGCTGGTCAGCTACATCCTGCGTCAGCTGCCGCCGGGCCGCAGCAAGAGCCCGCGGGTGGTGCGGCTGTCGATTCCCAAGCGCTGGCTCGCCGCCCAGCTGGCGATGACGCCGGAGACCCTGTCGCGGCTGCTGGCCAAGCTGCGCGATACCGGCGTGATCGGCATCGACCGCCAGCGCCTGACGGTGCTCGACGAACAGAAACTGCGCGACGCCATGCTGGCCGACGACTAGCTTGCCGCTGCCAGGGCGGTAAGCGGACGACCGAGCGCAGGCACTTTTTGGATAACGCCAAGGGAGGCTGCATGTCCCGAACCGCTAACAAACCCCGCACCCTGGTCTACTCCTGCTCCGGCTGCTCCGACGTGGCGCAGCTGGCCAACGACGTCGCCGTGAGGCTCGACCACAGCGGTGTCGCCGAGATGTCCTGTATCTCCGGCGTGGGCGGCGGCGTGCCGGGACTGGTGCGCATCGCCCGCGCCGGCCGGCCGATCGTCGCCATCGACGGCTGCCAGATGCACTGCGTCACCCACTGCCTGGCCAACGCCGGGGTGAGCCCCACCGAACACGTCAAGCTCTACGAGCAGGGCTTTCGCAAGCGCCGCGGCCAGAGCTACGACGACGAGACCGTCAGCGAGGTGGCCGAGCAGGTCGGCGAGCTGATTGCCCGCCTGCCGATGGGTGCCGCGGCTCATGTCGAAGCAAGCGCCGAGGAGAACGCATGAGCCTGATCGATGGCTTTGGCCGCACCGTGCGCTACGTTCGTCTGTCGGTCACCGACCGCTGCGACTTTCGCTGCGTCTACTGCATGGCCGAGGAGATGACGTTCCTCCCCCGCGCACGGCTGTTGACCCTGGAAGAGATGGCCACGCTGTCGCGCGCCTTCGTCGAGCTCGGCGTGGAGAAGATTCGCCTCACCGGTGGCGAGCCGCTGGTTCGCCGCGGCATCGCGGACCTGGTGACCGAACTCGGCGCACTGCCTGGGCTGCGCGACTTCGGCATGACCACCAACGGCGCCGGGCTCGCCAAGCATGCCCGCGCCCTGTATCGGGGCGGGCTCAAACGGCTCAACGTCAGCCTTGATTCGCTCAAGCCCGAACGCTTCCGTGCCCTGACCCGCACGGGCGACCTCGCCCGGGTCATCGACGGCATCCGCGCCGCCCGCGAAGCGGGTTTCGAGCGCATCAAGCTCAACGCGGTGATCCTCAAGGGGCGCAACGACGACGAGATCCTCGACCTGGTCGACTTCGCCCGCCGGGAGCAAGTGGACATCAGCTTCATCGAAGAGATGCCGCTGGGCCAGAACATGAGCCACGACCGCGCCGAGACCTTCTGTTCCAGCGATATGGTGCGTGATGTCATCGAGGCGCGACACGCGCTGCTGCCCACCACCGAGACTACCCTGGGGCCGTCGCGCTATTTTCGGATGATCGACTCGGACATCCGGGTCGGCTTTATCTCGCCGCACAGCCACAACTTCTGTGCCGCCTGCAACCGCGTGCGGGTCACCGCCGAGGGCCGCCTGTTGCTGTGCCTGGGCAACGAACACTCGGTCGACCTGCGCGCCGTGATGCGCCGCCACCCCGGCGACCTCGAACGGCTCAAGGGCGCCATCGTCGCCGCCATGCAGAAGAAGCCCGAGCGTCATCACTTCACCACCGACGGCGACGTCCAGGTCGTCCGCTTCATGAACATGACCGGGGGCTGAAAGGCCAGCTACCCCCTTGGCCGTCCACCTCCTGCTTCTGACCCGAACAGTCTAATCATGAACTGTTCGGGCCTTCCTTCGCCCGTCCTTTACCTCATTTCATCAGGCAGTTCTGCCCTTGCTGTCGCGGGCATTACCGTCGCCAATGCCTCTATTTGCACTAGTCATTGGTGTTGTCGAACCCGGCTGGCCATATTCCTCAATGACGGATGGAGAGCGCGAATGAAACATTGGCGGCTAGTACTGAGAGTGGTGTCTGACTCCGAGGATTCAAAAGACGCCAGTGACTTGAAGCGCAGTGTCACCCTTTTTTTGCGCGTGGTGGAAACCTATGAGGTGACCTGCCTTGGCATGAGAATTTTCGGCATTGACTTTCTTGCCGAAGATAAAGAGTTCAACCATGTCATGAGCATGGTCAAGATCCTAAAAGAGAGATATCGGTTTTCCATCATGCAGTTCGGCGAGCTGCGTGAGGAAAGCGAGACCGGAATGACGATAAGAGTCGGTTCAAAACCCGCGACACATGTCGCTTGAAATACGAAGGAGACAACAAGATGCAACTCCCATCATTAATCGAAATTCCCAACGGCGACAAGGTCATGCCGACGTTTTCAGATGCCGAGATGCAGGCGCGTCTTTCTCGGCTAAGGGAGTACATGGCGGCAAATCAAGTCGATGCCGTGGTGCTCACTTCCTATCACAACATCAACTACTTCAGTGACTTCGTTTATTGCAAGTTCGGCCGTGATTATGGGTTGATCGTGACCCAGGATCGTTTTACCACCGTAACCGCCAATATCGATGGTGGCCAGCCCTATCGGCGCAACCGCCTGGGCGACAACATCGTCTACACCGATTGGCAGAAGGACAACTTCTTCAAGGCCGTCAGGCAACTGTGTGAGGGCAAGCAGCGTGTCGGCGTCGAGTTCGATCATCTGACCCTGCAGAACCAGCAGAAGCTGCTGGCCGCGCTTGGCGAGGTGGAGCTGGTCGACATCGGCGTGCCCACCATGAAGATGCGCATGATCAAGTCGGCCGAAGAGATTGCACTGATTCGCCAGGGCGCTCGCATCGCCGACGTGGGTGGTGTGGCCGTGCGTGACGCCATTACTGCTGGGATCCCGGAGTATGAGGTGGCGCTGGCCGGCCAGCAGGCCATGGTGCGGGAGATTGCCAAGACCTACCCGAACAGCGAACTGATGGATACCTGGGTCTGGTTCCAGTCGGGGATCAACACCGATGGTGCCCACAACCCGGTGACCAGCCGTCGCGTACGGCCCGGGGATATCCTGAGCCTGAACACCTTCCCGATGATTTCCGGTTACTACACGGCCCTCGAGCGCACCCTGTTCTGCGAGCACGCTTCAGACGAGCACCTGCGACTCTGGGAGGCCAACTGCGAGGTCCACCGGCGGGGGCAGGAACTGATCAAGCCCGGCGTTCGTTGCTGCGATATCGCCCACGAGCTCAACGAGATCTTTGCCAAGCATGACTTGCTCCAGTACCGCACCTTCGGCTATGGCCACTCCTTCGGCACCCTGAGCCATTACTACGGTCGTGAGGCGGGCCTCGAACTGCGCGAGGACATCGAGACCGTACTCGAACCCAATATGGTGGTCTCCATGGAGCCGATGATCATGGTGCCGGAAGGTCGTGCGGGAGCCGGCGGCTATCGCGAGCACGATATCCTGGTGGTGAACGAGCACGGAGCCGAGAACATCACCGGGTTCCCGTATGGGCCGGAGCACAACATTATCAAGTAAGCATTAAAGGGGGCGTAACCGCCCCCTACTTGCCTATAAGAACAATCTGCCCAGGAGGCCGATCATGGTCTTGCATTCAGGCCCCTTCAGGGGGGTAAACCCACTGGTAACGCTGGTGTCCGTTGTCTTGATGGTCGCCTTCATCTCCTTCGCCATCCTCTTCCCTCAGGCGACCACCGAGCTGATCGACAGGGGGAGAACCTACGTCACCTTCTATTTCAACTGGTGGTATGTCGGCCTGGCAGCCAGCTTTCTGATCTTTCTCCTCGGGCTGGCATTCAGTAAGTACGGAAGCCTGAAGCTGGGTCAGGAGCATGAAAAGCCGGAATTCGGCTACTTCACATGGTTCGCCATGTTGTACGCCGCCGGCCAGGGAATCGGCATCATCTTCTGGTCGATCGCCGAGCCGATCATGCATCTTTCCCATGGGACCCCGTTCTCTTCTGCAGTAGGAAACGGAGAAGCCGCAGACGTCGCCATGCGGCTGGCCTATTTCCACTGGGGGCTGAACGCCTGGGCCATATACTGCATCGTGGCTCTGGCCTTGGCGCTGATGGCGTATCGCTACGGAAAACCCTTGAGCATACGCTATACCCTCTATCCAATTCTTGGGGAGAAAGTCAATGGGTGGATTGGTAACCTCATCGATATCATTGCCGTCTTTGCCACACTCTTTGGTATTGCAACCTCCCTGGGCCTTGGTGTTCAGCAAATCAATTCCGGTCTTAATTACCTG
>NZ_JAAQTO010000038.1 GCF_011742165.1 Billgrantia bachuensis
CAGGTCACGCTGATCGGTGTGATCACGGCACTGGCACTGATATCGGTGCTGACCGGCCTGAAGCGGGGCATCAAGTATCTTTCGCAGGCCAATATGTGGCTGACTTTCCTGCTGCTGGCGTTCTTCTTCATCTTCGGACCCACCCGCTACATCATCGGTGGCTTGCTTGATTCCACTGGAGACTACCTGAGAACGGTGATTCCCCTGAGCTTCTATACCGGCAGCAACGTGACGGCAGCCAATGGTACAGACTCCTGGCAGGATTCCTGGCAGGGCTGGTGGACCGTCTTCTACTGGGGCTGGTGGATGTCCTGGGCACCGTTCGTTGGGGTCTTCGTGGCACGGGTGTCTCGCGGGAGAACCATTCGGGAGTTCATCTTCGGTGTCGTGGGGGTCTCCTCGTTGCTCTCCTTCGTCTGGCTGTCCGCCTATGGAGGCACGGCCCTCTATGAAGAGCTGTTCGGTAGCGGCGGGATTGGTGATGCGGTGGCCAGCGATGTCTCCCTGGCGCTGTATGCCACCTTCTCGGCCATGGACCTGGGTGTCATCGGAGTCATTGCGGGCTTCTTCGGCACGGTGCTGGTGGCCACCTACTTCATCACCTCGTCCGACTCGGGCACCCTGGTTATCACCACCATTCTCAGCGAGGGCGATCCGCACCCGCTTTCCCGGCACCGCGTGTTCTGGGGATTGATGGAAGGGGCGATTGCTGCAGTGCTGCTCCTGGTGGGAGGCACCTGGGCGCTTTCGACCCTGCAGACGGCCGCCATCCTCTCGGCGCTTCCCTTCTCGGTCATCATGGTGCTGATGGCGTATTCCATACTGCGTGCCGTGAAGCAGGATGACTTCTTGCGCGATGATCGCTCACTCAAGCCCGTTTCGGAGGGGAAAAGCTGATGAACAGCGTCAAGCTGGCGGAGATGGACTGGATGTCCTACCGCGACAGGGTCAAGGACGGTGAATGCACGATTCTGCTACCGGTGGGGGCCATCGAGCAGCATGGGCCGCACATGTCATTGAACCCCGATGTGCTAATACCGGAGCACATCGCCTGCCGCGTGGCAGAGCGCAGCGGAAACATGCTAGTCGCGCCGCCAATTGCCTACGGCTACAAGTCGCAGGTGAAGTCGGGGGGCGGCAATTTCTTTCCGGGCACTACCTGCGTCAGCGGTCGCTCCCTGGAGGAGTACGCCTATGACGTGATCCTCGCCTACGTGGCGCACGGCAACCGGGAGTTCATCGTGGTCAACGGCCACTTCGAAAACTCGATGTTCCTAGTCGAGGCGGCCGATCGAGCCGTAAAGCATGCCCGTCTGAGCGGTGTCGCGATCAAGGTAGTGTTGCTCTCCTACTGGGATTTCATCAGCGAAGCCACGATCGAAAAAGTCTTTCCGGAGGGCTTCTCGGGCTGGGCAGTCGAGCATGGCGGTGTGCTGGAAACCTCCATCATGCTGAAGATTCATCCCGACCAGGTGGACATGTCGAGAGTGGTCGACGTGCCACCTGCCGAGTTTCCACCCTACGACGTTTTCCCCCCGGACCCCAGCTGGGTAGCGAGTTCGGGAACGTTGTCGTCGCCGGCCAAGGCGACTGCCGAGAAGGGCGAGTGGATCCTCGAGGAGTGTATCGAGAGGATTTCCCGGACTTTCAGTTGAGCAGAAGACATAGATGGTTCGGCCGGACCATCAATGTCTGCTTTATATATTGGCGATCCCCGAGCGCAGGAAGTCGAGCACGTGGCGGGAAGCGACATTGAGCTCGCGCTCCTTGTAGTACAGGCCAATGCAGACCTTGCCCAGCTCGGGAAGACTTTTTGAGCTGGCGGTATGCTTCAAGTACTCGGGAATCACCGAACGGGCCAGGGCCGTGAGGCCCAGGCCCTCCTCGACTGCCGAGAAGATGCCCAGCAGACTGGTGCTGGTATACATGAAGCGGAAAGGGTGTTGCTGCGACTGCAGGGCTTCCTCCATGAGCGAGCGATAGACGCATCCCTGGGGATAGGCGATCAACGGGATGGGGTCCTCATAGCCATTGATCAGCCGGCTGTCCTTGTAGACCCACTCCAGGCTCTCGAGCCGGTAATCGCGGGCGTCCCTGTCCTCGACCTCCTTGACATGCTCCATGGCCAGCGCGATGTCGTAGTGCCCTTTCTGGTATCGCTGAAGTATCACCTTGCTGATTTCGCAATCGACCTCGACGATGATGTTGGGATAGATGCGTGCGAGATTCCTGAGTGCCTTGGGCAGGAAGGCCAGCTCGAAATCGTTGGGTATACCCAGTCTGACCTTGCCGGAAATGTTGTCTCCCCGGACTTTAGCAATAATTTGATCATTGACTTCCAGAATCCGGCGAGCGGCCTCGTAGAGGTATTCCCCGTCCTCGGTCAGCTCAAGGCTGGAGCCGCGCAGGAAGATCTTGGTGTTCAACAGCTCCTCGAGCTTCTTGACCTGCAGGCTTATCGCCGGCTGTGAGCGGCCCAATAGCTCTCCTGCGCTGGTGAAGCCGCCCAGGTCCTTTATGGTGACGAAGGTTCGCAGAAGGTCAGTCGGTATATTGGTCATCGTCTAGCCACGCTGGTGTAGGGGCGGTCCGGCGTCCCGGCCGCCTGATGCAGTAAGATCCTTGCACACCACACGCCATCTTGTCTGTTCTGTAGAATCGGATAGAGTCGGTACGATGAAGGTCCCGCTTGGCGCTTGGGGACCAACCGTCATGATGAGGCAGGAGCTGCCATGAATCTCCCTTTCAAGGGCGAGCCCCTATCCGTCGGCTTCGTCCTGCTGCATCGCTTCACCCTGCTGCCTTTTGCCGCCTTCGTCGACTGCCTGCGCCTGGCGGCCGACGAGGGGGATCGCAGCCGCCAGCTGCGCTGTCACTGGATCTTCATGACCAGCACGGGGGAGCCGGCGGCCTCCAGCTGCGGGGCTTCCATCACGCCGTGCCAGCCTTTCCGGGACCCGCAGGAGTTCGACTACATCGTGGTGATCGGCGGCGTGCTGGACGACGCCGACCGCGCCGATACCACGGCGCTGGCCTACCTGCGGCGGGCGGCGCATGCCCAGGTGCCGCTGGTGGGGCTGTGTACCGGTGCCTTCGCCCTGATTCAGGCCGGCCTGATGAACGGGCGGCGCTGCTGCGTCAGCTGGTATCACCATCGCGACATGATCCAGCGTTTTCCCACCATCGAGCCGGTGGCCGACCGGCTGTTCGTGGATGATGGCGACCGGCTTACCTGTGCGGGCGGTTCGGCGGGGGCGGATCTGGCCGCCTATCTGGTCGAGCGGCACCTGGGCAAGGCGTGGGCGATGAAGAGCCTGCGCATCATGCTGCTCGATGAGGCCCGTATCGGTGCGCATCCGCAGCCGCAGCCGGTGGTGTTTGGCAAGATCGAGGATCGCCTGGTGCGCCGTTCCATCGCCGTGCTCGAGCAGCATCTCGGCGAGCCGATCTCGATGGAGACGCTGGCGGAGCGGGTCGGCACCTCGCGGCGTAACCTGGAGCGGCGGTTTCGCGAAACCCTGGGGGTCGGGCCGCAGAAGTTCGCCCGCGATCTACGCCTGCGCTACGGGCTGTGGCTGTTGCACTACACCGGCAAGAGCGTCACCGAGATCGGCGAGCGCTGCGGTTTTGCCGATACGGCCCACTTCTCGCGTCATTTTCGCACGGCCTTCGGCATGCCGCCGTCGGAGATGCGCAAGCGTGCCGAGGAGCCAGGTAGCGACCGGGTCGACCCTTTCTTCCTGCATGTCGAGTCCCGGCCTGCGGTCTGACCGTCATGTCGCTATCTCCCGCCTCACGCGCGCTCCAGGCATATGAGGGTCACCAGCAGGGTGGCCTTCGCCTAAAGTGGTAGGCCGACCCCGGCGGTGCCTGTCGTTCAGCAAAGCTGTCGCATTTGTTCAATCTTTCTCTCTCTTGTGGGCCTTTAATCGGAGCATGAGCCGAAACCCTCCGCGCCCCCTGCGGGTAGCCGATAGATTCAACAGCCAGAACAACAGGAGCCAGTCATGAACCAAGCCGGACTCGCGTCATTCGATTCCCAGATCGCCGCTGCCATCGCTGAAGAGGTGGCGCGTCAGGAGGCCCACGTCGAGCTGATCGCCTCGGAAAACTATGCCAGCCGTGCGGTCATGGAGGCCCAGGGCACCCAGCTGACCAACAAGTACGCCGAAGGCTACCCGGGCAAGCGCTACTACGGCGGCTGTGAGCACGTCGATGTGGTCGAGAAGCTCGCCATCGAGCGTGCCTGCGATCTGTTCGGTGCCGACTACGCCAACGTTCAGCCCCACTCCGGCGCCCAGGCCAATGCCGCCGCCTTCATGGCGCTGGTCAAGCCGGGCGACACCGTGCTCGGCATGAGCCTGGCCCACGGCGGCCACCTGACCCATGGCGCCGCACCCAACTTCTCCGGCAAGCACTATAACGCCGTGCAGTACGGCCTGAATGCCGAGACCGGCGAGATCGACTACGAAGAGGTCGAGCGCTTGGCGCGCAGCCACAAGCCCAAGCTGATCATTGCCGGCTTCTCCGCCTATTCCCGCGTGGTCGACTGGCGGCGCTTCCGCTCCATTGCCGATGAAGTCGGCGCCTGGCTGATGGTGGACATGGCTCACGTGGCGGGCCTGGTCGCTGCCGGCCTCTACCCGAGCCCGATCGCCCACGCCCACGTAGTCACCACCACCACCCACAAGACCCTGCGCGGCCCGCGCGGCGGCCTGATCCTCTCGGCCCACGGCGACCCGGAGCTGTACAAGAAGCTCAACGGCGCAGTCTTCCCCGGCCAGCAGGGCGGCCCGCTGATGCACGTCATTGCGGCCAAGGCGGTGGCCTTCAAGGAGGCCATGAGCCAGACCTTCGTGCAGTACCAGCAGCGCGTAATCGACAACGCCCGCAGCATGGCCAAGGTGTTCCTGGACCGCGGTTACGACGTCGTCTCCGGCGGCACCGACGACCACCTGTTCCTGGTCTCGCTGATCCGCCAGGGCGTTACCGGCAAGGATGCCGATGCGGCACTGGGCCGCTCGCACATCACCGTCAACAAGAACGCTGTGCCCAACGACCCGCAGAGCCCCTTCGTCACCTCCGGCCTGCGTATCGGCACCCCGGCGGTCACCTCGCGCGGCTTCGACGTGGCCGACTGCGAGGCGCTGGCCGGCTGGATCTGCGACATCCTCGACGTGCTGGCCGAGCAGGGCAATACCGATGCCGTGGAGGCCGAAGTGCGCGAGAAGGTCGCCGAGCTCTGCCTGCGGCACCCGGTCTACGGCGCCGCCCCGGCAGCGGCGCAAGAAACCGCTACAGCCTGAACCCGTTTGATCCGGCCCTGCCTGGCAGGGCCGGTCGAGGAGAGAGAAGATGCAACGCTATTCAGGTTTCGGGCTGGCCAAGCACGCCCTCAGCCACCACGAGAACTGGGAGCGCCAGTGGCGCAACCCCACTCCCAAGAAGCAGTACGACGTGATCATCGTCGGCGGCGGCGGCCACGGCCTGGCCACTGCCTACTACCTGGCGAAGGAGTTCGGCGTCAAGAACGTGGCGGTAATCGAGAAGGGCTGGCTGGGCGGCGGCAATACCGCGCGTAACACCACCATCGTGCGTTCCAACTACCTGTGGGACGAGGCGGCGGCGCTCTACGAGCACTCTATGAAGCTGTGGGAGGGGCTCTCCCAGGACCTGAACTACAACGTGATGTTCTCCCAGCGGGGGGTGCTCAACCTGGGCCATACCCTGCAGGACATGCGCGACATCCAGCGCCGGGTCAACGCCAACCGTCTGAACGGCATCGACGGCGAGGTGCTGGACGCCAAGGGCGTGCAGGAGCTGGTGCCGATCATGGACTGCTCCAAGAATGCCCGCTACCCGGTGCTGGGTGCCTCCTGGCAGCCGCGCGCCGGTGTGGCCCGCCACGATGCCGTGGCCTGGGGCTACGCCCGTGGCGCCGACGCCCATGGTGTGGATATCCTCCAGCAGACCGAGGTCACCGGCTTCAAGATCCGTGACGGTCAGGTCTATGGCGTACACACCAACCGTGGCGACATCGAGGCCAAGACCGTGGGCTGCGTGGCCGCCGGTAACTCCGGTGTGCTGGCCAAGATGGCCGGCTTCCGCCTGCCGCTGGAATCGCACCCGCTGCAGGCCCTGGTCTCCGAGCCCCTCAAGCCGATCCTCGACACCGTGGTGATGTCCAACCACGTGCATGGCTATATCAGCCAGTCGGACAAGGGCGACCTGGTGATCGGCGCCGGCATCGACGGCTACAACGGCTACGGCCAGCGCGGCAGCTACCCCACCGTGGAGCATACCCTGCAGGCCATCGTCGAGATGTTCCCGATCTTCTCCCGGGTACGCATGAACCGCCAGTGGGGCGGCATCGTCGACACCTGCCCGGATGCCTGTCCGATCCTCTCCAAGACCCCGGTGAAGGGCCTGTTCTTCAACTGTGGCTGGGGCACCGGTGGCTTCAAGGCCACTCCGGGCTCGGGCCATGTGTTCGCCGCCAGCCTGGCCAAGGGCGAGATGCATCCCATCGCCGAGCCCTTCTCCATGTTCCGCTTCCATAGCGGGGCCCTGATCGACGAGCACGGCGCTGCCGGCGTGGCCCACTGAGGAGAATTCGCCATGTTCTATATCCACTGCCCCTACTGCGGCGAACACCGCGAGGAAGAGGAGTTTCACCCCAAGGGCCAGGCGCATATCGAGCGACCCAAGGACCCCGAGGCGTGCAGCGACGAGGAGTGGGGCGACTACCTCTTCTTCCGTGACAACCCTCGCGGCGTACACCACGAGCTGTGGGTGCATGCGGTGGGCTGTCGCAAGTTCTTCAACGTCACCCGCCACACCGTGACCTACGAGATCCTCGAAACCTACAAGATGGGCGAACAGCCCCGTATCACCGCCGAGAGCCTGGCGAGCCAGCAAACGCAGGGCAACGTGCAGGTGGCCAGCGGCGGGCAACAGACCGTGGGCGCCACCAACGCTGCAGCGCCATCGGTCAAGGGAGAGCAGGTATGAGCCAGTCCAAGAAACAAGCGAACCGCCTGGCCAAGGGCGGTCGAATTGATCGCTCCCGCACCCTGAGCTTCACCTTCAACGGCCAGAGCTACCAGGGACACCCGGGGGATACTCTGGCCTCGGCGCTGCTGGCCAACGGCGTGGACATCGTCAACCGCAGCTTCAAGTACTCCCGGCCCCGGGGCATCGTCGCCGCCGGCGCCGAGGAGCCCAATGCCATCGTCCAGCTGGGCAGCACCGAGGCGGGCCAGGTGCCAAACGTGCGCGCCACCCAGCAGGCGCTGTTCGCCGGCCTGACCGCTCGCAGCACCAATGGCTGGCCCAATGTGCAGCGCGACATGATGGGCCTGGTCGGCAAGGTGGGCGGCAAGTTCATGCCCCCGGGCTTCTACTACAAGACCTTCATGGCCCCGGCCTCCATGTGGATGACCTACGAGAAGTACATCCGCAAGAGCGCCGGCCTGGGGCGCAGCCCCATGGAAGTCGATCCGGACACCTACGACCACCTGCACCAGCACTGCGACGTGCTGGTGGTGGGCGGCGGTGCCGCCGGCCTGGCTGCGGCCCTTGCCGCCGCGCGCAGCGGGGCCCGGGTGATCGTCGCCGACGAGCAGGAGGATATGGGCGGCTCGCTGCTGGATAGCCGCGAGACCCTGGACGGCAAGCCGGCGGACCAATGGGTGGCCCAGGTGCTCGAGGAGCTGGCCGGCTGCGAGAACGTCACGCTGCTGCCGCGCACCACGGCCAACGGCTACCACGACCATAACTTCGTCACCCTGCACGAGCGGCGCACCGAGCACCTCAGCGAGACCGCTCCGCTGGTGAACGGCCATCGTCCGGTCCGGTCGCGGATGCACCGCGTGCGTGCCGGCCAGGTGATCCTGGCTACCGGCGCTCATGAGCGGCCGCTGGTCTATGCCGGCAACGACGTGCCGGGCAATCTGCTGGCTGGTGCCGTCTCCACCTACATTCGCCGCTACGGCGTGGCACCGGGCAACAAGTTGGTACTCTCCACCAGCAACGACTACGGCTACCGCGCCGCCCTCGACTGGAAGGAGGCAGGTCGCGAGGTGGTGGCCATCGTCGACGCCCGCCAGGCCCCGGCCGGCGACTGGGTGGAGGCCGCCCGTGCCCAGGGCATCAAGGTCATTACCGGTAGCGCGGTGATCGAGGCCAAGGGCGGAAGCCGCGTCAGCGCGGCGCGGGTTGCCAAGATCGATATCGATACCTTCAAGGTTATCGGCCAGGCCGAGACGCTGGCCTGCGACACCATCGCCAGCTCCGGCGGCTACAGCCCGGTGATACACCTGGCCTCCCACACCGGCGCCCGGCCCACCTGGCGCGATGATCTCCTCGGCTTCGTGCCGAACCTGGTGAAGGGCGTGCAGGCCTGCGGCGGTGCCAATGGCACCTATGACCTGGGCGAAGTGCTCGCCGAGGGCGTGGAGGCCGGCGTCAAGGCTGCCGCCGCCACCGGCCATGCCGCTCCGGCGGTCAGCCTGCCCCAGGCCAAGACCCTCGAGCAGGGCCCGGCGGCGCCGCTCTTCCAGGTGCCCCACGAGAAGCCGACCCTGCGCGCGCCCAAGCAGTTCGTCGACCTGCAGAACGACGTCACCGCGGCGGGCATCGAACTGGCCACCCGCGAGGGCTTCGAGTCCATCGAGCACGTCAAGCGCTACACCGCCATGGGCTTCGGTACCGACCAGGGCAAGCTGGGCAACATCAACGGCATGGCCATTGCCGCGCGCTGCCTGGGCCGCTCCATCCCCGAGGTGGGCACCACGGTATTCCGCCCCAACTACACCCCGGTGACCTTCGGTGCCATCGTCGGTCGTCACTGCCGCGACCTCTTCGACCCCGAGCGCTACACCGCGCTGCACCAGTGGCACGTGGAGCATGGCGCCGAGTTCGAGGATGTGGGCCAGTGGAAGCGCCCCTGGTACTTCCCGCAGACGATCAACGGCAAGAAGGAGACCATGCACGAAGCCGTGGCCCGCGAGTGCCTGGCAGTGCGCGAGAAGATCGGTATCCTCGATGCCTCGACCCTGGGCAAGATCGACATCCAGGGGCCGGATGCCCGCGAGTTCCTCAACCGCATCTATACCAACAAGTGGATGAAACTCGACGTGGGCCGCGTCCGCTACGGGCTGATGTGCAAGGACGACGGCATGCTGATGGACGACGGTACCACCAGCTGCCTGGGTGAGAACCACTTCCTGATGACCACCACCACCGGTGGCGCCGCCGGCGTGCTGGAGTGGCTGGAACTGTGGCACCAGACCGAGTGGCCGGAACTGCAGGTCTATTTCACCTCGGTAACCGACCATTGGGCCACCATGACCATCACCGGCCCCGAGGCACGCAAGCTGCTGGCCGAGATCACCGACATCGACCTCGATCGCGACACGTTCAAGTTCATGGACTGGCGCGCAGGCAAGGTGGCGGGCGTACCGGCGCGGGTGTTCCGCATCTCCTTCACCGGTGAGCTCGCCTACGAAATCAACGTCCAGGCCAACTACGCCATGCACGTCTGGAAGACCCTGTTCGAGCACGGCGACAAGTACGGCCTGACGCCCTACGGCACCGAGACCATGCACGTGCTGCGCGCCGAGAAGGGCTTCATCATCGCCGGTCAGGACAGCGACGGTTCGGTCACCCCCGAGGACCTGGGCATGCAGTGGGCCGTCGGCTACGACAAGCCGTTCTCGTGGGTCGGCAAGCGGGCGCTGTCGCGCTCCGATACCCGCCGCACGGACCGCAAGCAGCTGGTGGGTCTCAAGCCGAAGGACCCCAAGGTGGTGCTGGAGGAGGGCGCGCAGATCGTCTTCGATCCCAAGCACGCCATCCCCATGCCGATGGCCGGGCACGTGACCTCCAGCTACTACAGTCCGACCCTGGATTCCGGCTTCGCCCTGGGGGTGGTCAAGGGTGGCCACAACAAGCTGGGCGAGACCGTCTACCTGCCCATGGCGGACGGCCAGACTCACGAAGCCGAAATCGTCAGCCCGATCTTCTACGACCCCAAGGGAGAGCGCCAGAATGTCTAACGCGGCTACCTTCGATACCCGTACCGATGGCGCCATCCCGGTGGAGTCATCGCTGGCTTACAGCTACCACCGCAGCGGTACCCCAAGGGTCGGCCCCCAGAGCCGCGTGATCCTGCGCGAGCGCGCCCTGCTGGGCCACCTGATCCTGCGCGGCGGTGCCATCGTCCTCGACGAGGCGGTGCGCGAGGTGCTGGGCCTGGGCCTGCCCGGCCAGCCCCAGGGGCTGGTCGTGGACGCCAGCGGCGAACGCTCGGTTCAGTGGCTCTCTCCGGACGAGTGGCTGGTGATCGTGCCCGGCGGCGAGGAGTTCGAGCTGGAGACCCGGCTGCGCGAGCGCCTCGCGGATGCCCACTATGCCATCAGCGACGTCAGCGGCGGCCAGACCCTGCTGGAGCTTTCCGGCGAGGCGGCCCGTGAGCTGCTGATGAAGTCGGCAATCTACGACGTCCACCCCAGCCACTTCCCGGTGGGCAAGGGCGTGACCACGGTCTTCGCCAAGGCCACCGCCATCATCCGCCGTCCCTCCGAGGAGCGCTGGGAACTGGTGATACGCCGCAGCTTCGCCGATTATCTCTATCGCTGGCTGCTGGATGCCGGTGCAGAGTACGCCATCGGCGTGGAGAAGTGACTCGACGTCTCGTTTGCCAGGCGCGTTTGGCCGGGGTTTCCCCGGCCCTTTTTTCATACGAGCCTATATTGCACTCGCCGCCGGAGGGGTAGCATGAACCGATACGACGACATCTGGATCATGGCCGCGCAGTGCCCCAGCCGCCTGGGCACCGTGGACGTGGTCACTCGCTTTCTCAAGGAGCGGGGCTGCTACATCACCGAGCAGCAGTCCTTCGACGACCGCCTGAGTGGTCGCTTCTTCATTCGCACCGAATTCCGTCCCGAGGAGGCCGGCTTCGATGCCGCCGTCTTCCAGACGGCCTTCGCCGAGCGCGCCGCCGAGTTCGGCATGAGCTTCGAGCTGACGCCGCCAGGGCGGCTGATGCCGGTGGTGATCATGGTCTCCAAGGCCGACCACTGCCTCAACGACCTGCTCTACCGCTACCGCACCGGCCAGTTGCCGATCGAGATTCGCGCCATCGTCTCCAATCACCCCGACCTGGCGTCGCTGGCGGAGTGGCACGGCATTCCCTACCACCACTTCCCGATCACGGCGCAGACCAAGTCCGAGCAGGAAGCCCTGGTGCGGGAAGTGATCGATGCCAGCGGCGCCGAGCTGGTCATCCTGGCGCGCTACATGCAGGTGCTCTCGAGCGAGATGTGCACCAGGCTCTCCGGCCGCGCGATCAACATCCACCACTCGCTGCTGCCCGGCTTCAAGGGTGCGCGTCCCTATCACCAGGCCTACGAGAAGGGAGTGAAGCTGGTCGGCGCCACCGCCCACTACATCAACGACGACCTGGACGAGGGGCCGATCATCACCCAGGGCGTGGAGCCGGTCGGCCACGCCGACTACCCGGAGGATCTCGTTGCCAAGGGTCGCGACATCGAGTGCCTCACCCTCGCTCGTGCGGTGGCCCTGCACGTGGAGCGGCGTGTCTTCCTGAATACCAGCCGCACAGTTATCTTCGAGCGCTAGGCTTTGCCCGAAAACTGTCTGCGCTTGGCCATGCGGCGTTAAAAATCAGCTCAAAGTACTCATTTACACCACGTAAACTCCGTCTTTTCGCTGATTTTTGCCTTGTCTGGCCTTCGCTCGCCAACTTTTCGGACAAAGCCATATGCGCATTGAGCCCGCGGCCGGGGCAGGCTAGCTTGGTGGGCAAACCACGCCCACCAGGAGACTCGCATGGCTGCCCCGCACGACGAACACGACCCCCATCTGTGGCTGGAAGAGGTCGAGGGCGAGCGCGCCCTGGCCTGGGTGGCGGAGCGCAACGCCGAGAGCCAGGCCAGGCTTGCCGATTCACCCGGCTTCGCTGAGCTGCGCGATGATCTCCAGGCAATCCTCGAAGCCGACGATCGCATCCCCTTCGTGGTCAAGCGCGGCGAGCACTTCTACAACTTCTGGCAGGATCGCGACCATCCCCGCGGGCTGTGGCGGCGCACCACGCTCGAGGAGTACCGCAAAGCGCGTCCCGAGTGGGAGCTGCTCATCGATCTCGATGCGCTCAATGCCGAGGAGGATGAGAACTGGGTGTGGCACGGCGCCCACTGCCTGCGCCCCGAATCGCCCGACGCGCCCTGGCGGCACTGCCTGGTGTCGCTCTCCCGCGGCGGTGCCGACGCCGACGTCACCCGCGAATTCGACCTGGTGGAGAAGTGCTGGGTCGAGGCGGGCTTTTTCCGCCCCGAGGCCAAGGGCAGCCTGGGCTGGATCGACCGCGACAACGTCTACGTCCAGACCGACTTCGGCGAGGGCTCGATGACCAGCTCCGGCTACCCGCGCATCGTCAAGCAGTGGCGGCGCGGCACGCCGCTTACCGAAGCCGAGACGATTTTCGAGGGCGAGCCCGACGACATGGCGGTGGGCGCCGGCCACGATTCCACGCCGGGCTTCGAGCGTGACTTCGTCAGCCGCGCCCGCGCCTTCTACGACAACGAGCTCTACCTGCGCGAGGCGGACGGTCGCCTACGCCGCATCGAGGTGCCCAACTCCGCCCATAAGCAGGTGCACCGCGAGTGGCTGCTGGTCGAGCTGCGCGAACCCTGGGAAGTGGATGGCACCACCCATCCCGCCGGTGCGCTGTTGATCGCCGACTTCGACGCCTTCATGGGTGGCGAGCGGGAGCTGCGCGTGCTGTTCACCCCCACCGAGCGCACCTCGCTCTCCGACGTGACCTGGACCCGCCGCCACCTGATCCTCAACGTGCTCGACGACGTCAAGCATCGGCTCTTCGTGCTGACTCCCGAAGCCGGGCAGTGGCAGCCCGAGCCGCTGATAGGCGCGCCGACGCTCGGTAGCGTCAGCGTGAGCGCGGTTGACGACGAGGTGAGCGACGACGTTTTCCTGATCGTCAGCGACTACCTGACTCCGACCACACTGCTGCATGGCCGGGTCGGCCAGGCACTGGAAACGCTCAAGCAGGCCCCCGCGCTGTTCGACGCCGAGGGCCTCGAGATCACCCAGCACTTCGCTACCAGCCAGGACGGCACGCCGGTGCCCTACTTCCAGGTAGCGCGGCGCGGCCTCGAGCCAAACGGCGAGCATCCGACCCTGCTCTACGGCTACGGCGGCTTCGAGGTACCGCTGCTGCCCGGCTACAGCCCCGGCGTGGGGCGCGCCTGGCTCACCCAGGGTGGCGTCTACGTAGTGGCCAACATTCGCGGCGGCGGCGAGTACGGCCCGCGCTGGCACCAGGCGGCGCTGCGCGAGAAGCGCCACAAGGCGTTCGAGGACTTCGCCGCGGTGGCCGAGGACCTGATCGAGCGCGGCGTCACCTCGCCGAAGCGGTTGGGTATCCAGGGCGGCTCCAACGGCGGCCTGCTGGTGGGCAACATGCTCACCCGCTATCCGCAGTTGCTGGGCGCCGTGGTGTGCCAGGTGCCGCTGCTCGACATGCGCCGCTACCACCTGCTGCTGGCCGGGGCCTCGTGGATGGCCGAGTACGGCGATCCCGAGGGCGACGACTGGGAATTCCTGCGCGATGTCTCGCCCTACCATAACCTCGACCCTGCGGCCGATTATCCGCCGCTGCTGCTGATGACCAGTACTCGCGACGATCGCGTCCACCCGGGGCACGCGCGCAAGATGATGGCGCGCATGGGCGAGCAGGGGCATGAGGTGCTCTACTACGAGAATGTCGAAGGCGGCCACGGCGGCGCGGCCGACAACCGCCAGCGCGCGCATATGCAGGCGCTGTCGTTCGCCTTTCTCGGTTGGCAACTCATGGGCGAGAAGGCGTGACTAGGAGACGGCTTCCGCCGCGTAACCATGCCGGGCCTGGAAGCGCTGCAGTTCCCGGGCTTGCGGCGGCTGCCCGGTGAAGATCTCGACATAGGCGGGAATGCGCCGCATGCGTACCTCCAGCGCTTCCTGGGTCTTCATCGAGATATAGCCGATCTGGGTGAGATAGATGGTGCGGCCGCGGACGTTGGCCGCCAGCGGCTCATAGCCGTAGCGCTTGAACATGCGCGTCAGCGCCTCGATGCGCGTCTCGTCCGCATTGTCGATCTCCCTCGCGACTTCCTCCGACTGCAACGCCCAACTGCGCATCGCGAACTCCAGTTGGGAGTCGAACAGCTCGGGATCCAGCCAGCAGTCGAAGACGTTGAGGATCGCCTCGACGATGGTTTCGGCATAGGCCTCGGTCTGCCGCACCAGGCCCTGGGTATTCTTCTCTCGCCAGCGCTCGATCAGAGCGTCCAGCAGCGCTTCGCGATCCTTGAAGAACCAGTAGAAGCTGGTTCGCGAGACGTCGAGCCGCTTGGCCAGTGGCAGAATCCGCACGCTGTCGACGCCGGACTCGAGCAGCAGCCCGAAGGCGGCGTCGAGCCAGGCATCGCGTGAGCCTTTCCATTTGGTAATACTGTCAGAGCCAGACGGCATCAGAGGATCTTCCTGTTCCGGAGCGCCGCGAGGGAGACGCCAGTAAAAGCCATCAGTGTACACTGGTGTCTGGTTTATGTACAAAAGGCATGCTATCGCTGGCAATCCGACAGGAGTGGATGCGCCACGATAACTTATTTGCTAGAGCTAGAAGGCCCAGAGCCTTGCCGAGTGACAGCCGGCCCGAGAGGCACTAACGGGTCTGTTATGTAGCAGAGCCGGACTGCTGAGTCGCCCCGCTCTGCTGCAGAAACCATTCTCTGAATCGAATCATGGCCTCTTCGTCTCCCTTGTCCTCACGGTAGGCCATGTAATGATGCGTCTCTTCCAGCACAACCTCTTGCTCGACGGGCCTGGACAACTGGCCTTGGTCGACTAGCGGACCGACAAGGTGGTGCCAGCCCAAGGCGACGCCTTGGTCATTGAGCACCATTTGGATCAGCAGGTTGTAATCGTTGGCATTGAAGTAGTGGGGGCCCTGGGGCAGGCGGTCCTCAATATCTAGATGATGAATGGCGAGCCATACCCCCCAATCCACATGTTCGGCCACCTGGGAGCGACCATAGGGGCTCAGGTTGAGCAGCACGCCATCTCGCAATCCCTCGAGGGTACGAATCTCTGGATGGGCTTCGAGGTAGCTCGGAGTACACACCGGATAGATGCGGTCATGGAACAGCGGGATGCTGACATAGCCATCCCGTACCCGCGACATCTTGGTGATGAAGATATCCGGATTGACCCCCGGTTCCATGGTCAGGAAGTTCTGGGTCGTGACCAGGTTGAGGTCTATGTCCGGATTGTCACTAAAGAAGCTGGGCAGTCGGTGTGACATCCACAGCGCCGAAAAGGCTGGGGAACAGCATAGGGTAAGGGTGCGCCTGGCATCGCTTCCATGGTCTTTCTGAATGCGCTCAGCTGCCTGAGCAATGTTGCTAAAGGATAGTTGTGCCGCATCGAAGAAGATTGAGCCAGCTTTGGTCAATTCGACCGAACGCCCGGCTCGCTTGAACAGGGGAGTGCCAAGATGGCTCTCGAGTTCACGAATCTGCCGGCTGATGGCCGCCTGGGTGACACATAGAGCCTCGGCGGCCCGGGTGAAGTTCTGATACTTGGCTGCCGCTACGAAAGACCTCACCGCGCGCAGCGATGGCATCTTGAGCAGCTTCTGATCGGGATCGGTGGGAGTCGTCATAACCAGCCTGGCCTGTCGGCACCATATGCCGCTTTGCTACGAAGGTATGAGCATAACATCTGGTCATGCTTTGCCTGGATTAAATGTTGCTTCTTCGCGACGGAGTGGCCCGCGTACCATCTTTTCTAGCGTCTATTCCTTTTTATGAATAATCACAAAGGTGGCTTATGAACTTCGATGGTATTTGGACACCCGTCGTAACTCCTTTCAACCAAGATGGCGCCATCCAGCTCGACATACTGGAAAAGGTGATCGATACCCTGATCGATCAGGGCGTGCATGGCCTGATCATTGGCGGTACGACCGGCGAGTATTATGCGCTGAGCAAGGATGAGCGCAAGCAGGTCCTCGATTTCGTCGCAGGGCATTCCAGTAAACGTATTCCTATCATGGCGGGCATCAATGCCACGACTACCGAGGACAGCCTCGAGCTTGGAAAACATGCCAAGGCTGCCGGTTTCGATGCCATGTTGGTGGCAGCTCCGTATTACTGCCAGCCGACTCAGGAAGAACTGCTGACCCATGTTCAGCGTATCGACGACGCCCTCGATATGCCGACCATGCTTTACAACTTCCCCGACCGCACCGGCACCACGATGAGCTTCGAATTCATCGAAGCCCTGCGCGAGCGCCCGAATTTCCAAGCCATCAAGGAGAGCACCGGCTCGATCGAGCGCATGCACGCTCTGGCCAACGAATTTTCCGACCAGCTCCAGCTGAGCTGCGGCATGGACGATCAGGTACTGGAATTCTTTGTCTGGGGGGCACGCAGCTGGGTCGGGGGAGCCTCCAACTTCCTGGCGCCAGAACACGTGGCGTTGTACCAGGCCTGTGTTGTCGACCAGGACTTCGTGGCCGGTCGTGAACTCGCCGCTCGCCTGCTGCCGATGCTGAACCTGCTCGAGCAGGGTGGAAAATTCTGTCAGTACATCAAGCACGGCTGCGAACTGGCCGGACTGCCCGTGGGGGCTGCGCGCTCACCGCTCATGCCGCTGAATGAAGTCGAGAAGGCAAGCTTCAAGCGTACCTATGACGCCCTGGTTCAACACCGCGGCTGAAACTCGGCGCCGGAGATTCGATCCATGCAGCTGAAATGTCGTTTCCTGCCCCAGAACGACGGTCGTTGCGGCTGGTACGAGATACTGCCGCCGCCGCCCGCATCGACACCGCTCAGGGGCGAGGCCAAGGCTGATTGGGTAGTGCTGGGGGCAGGCTTGGCCGGCCTGGCCGCTGCACGCCGGCTGGCCGAGCTGCAGCCGAACGCGGCTATCGCTGTCGTCGATGCAAAGCGTGTCGGCTTCGGTGCCGCCGGCCGGAACTCCGGTTTTATGGTGGATTTGCCGCATGACCTGAACTCGCATAACTACACCGGGGAACAGTCCGTCGATCGAAATCTCATCCGGCTCAATCGGGGCGCGATCGATTACATGCGGTCGATCGTGCAGCAGCATGCCATCAAGTGTGACTGGCGCGAACAGGGCAAGCTGCACGGAGCGGTCGAGGCTCGTGGGGTACAGGCTCTGGAAGCCTTCGCCAAGGGACTGTCAGTTCTCGGCGAGCCCTATAGAGAGCTCGATGCCCGCGAGATGAAAGCGATCACCGGAACCGACTTCTATCGGGCCGGAGTGCACGCGCCCGGCGCCGTGCTGGTACAGCCGGCTGCGCTGGTCCGCGGGCTCGGCGCCACCCTGCCGGAGAACGTGCGCCTTTACGAGGACAGCCCCGTCCGCGAGATCGAGGTCGGCCAGCCACATACACTGGTCACCGACATGGGGCGACTCAGGGCGCCCCGGCTGGTGCTGGCCAATAACGCCTATGCCGCCCAGTTCGGTCAGCTCGGGCTCAAGGGTCGGCTTCTGCCCGTCTACACCTACGGTAGCCTGACCCGACCTCTCAACTCGCAGGAGCAGGCGGCGCTGGGTGGTGAGAGGAGCTGGGGCTTGATTCCGGCCGATCCAATGGGCACGACGGTACGGCGCATGGGAGACGGGCGCATCTGCATCCGTAATTGCTTCACATACAACCCCAATGTCAGTACTAGCGAAAACCGGCTGGCACGAGTGCGTGCCATTCACCGTCGTTCCTTCGAAAGGCGCTTCCCCATGCTGCCGAATGTCGAACTGGAATACACCTGGGGAGGCGCCCTGTGCCTATCCCGTAATGGAGGCACGCCGTTCGGTGAGATCGCTCCTGGCATCTACAGTGCCGTTTGCCAGAACGGACTGGGCCTGACGCGTGGCACGATCTCGGGAAAGTTGATCGCCGAGTACGCACTCGGCGTCGAGAGCGAACTGCTCGACATCATGCTCAAGCAGCCTAAGCCGCAGCTAAATCCCCCCGAGCCACTGCTCGGTATGGGGGTGCGTTCAACCCTTGCCTGGAAGGAGTGGCAAGCCGGAACCGAACTCTGACCAAACCCACACGAGGAGAACAACAATGTCCGAGAACCTGACGCGAGATGCCATCAAGAGTCAGATCGAGCGACTCGAATACCGCAACCAGGCCTTCATCGATGGCCGCTTCGTCCCCGCGAGTTCCGGCGAAACGTTCGAGACTCTCAACCCGGCGACCGGGGAGTGCCTGACGCGGGTTGCCGCCTGCGACTCCGCCGATGTTGACCTGGCGGTTCAGGCTGCCCGCCGCGCTTTCGAGGCCGGCGTCTGGTCGGGGCTTGCGCCCGGCGAGCGCAAGGCCATCATGCAGCGTTTTGCCGACTTGATCGAAGAGCACTGCCTAGAGCTGGCCGTCCTCGAATCCTTGGAAGCGGGCAAGCCGGTAAGCGAGTGCTTCAACGTCGACATACCCGATACCGCCAACACCATCCGCTGGCATGCCGAAGCCGTCGACAAGCTCTACGACGCCGTGGCGCCCACCGAGAAAGGCGTGGTAGCCACGGTCACCCGCGAGCCGATCGGGGTGGTGGGTGCGGTGCTGCCTTGGAATTTCCCCGCCATGATGGCCGGCTGGAAACTGGGGCCGGCCCTGGCTACGGGTAACAGCGTGGTGCTCAAGCCCGCCGAGCTGACCTCGCTCAGCACGCTGCGGCTTGCCGAGCTGGCCCATGAAGCCGGCATTCCGGCCGGCGTACTGAACGTCGTGCCGGGGCTGGGCCACATTGCCGGCAAGGCCATCGGCCTGCACCCGGATGTCGACCTGGTCGCCTTCACCGGTTCCACCGAAATCGGGCGCCGTTTCCTCGAATATTCGGCGGCCAGCAATCTCAAGCGAATCGTGCTGGAGTGCGGGGGCAAGAATCCGCAGGTGGTCATGCCCGACGTGAATGACCTCTCTAATGTGGCGAGCAACGTTCTGGCGGCTGCCTTCTGGAACATGGGGGAAAACTGCTCGGCGGGTTCCCGTCTGATCGTGCACCGGTCGGTGAAGGATGCGTTGGTCGACGAGATGCAGCGCCAGCTCGAGGAGGAGTGGGCCACCGGCGATCCGCTGGATCCCGAGGTCAATCTCGGCGCGCTGATCGAGAAGGATCACATGGACAAGGTGCTGGGCCACATCGAGCGGGCCAAGGCCGATGGGCTGACCTTGGTGACCGGAGGGATGCGCGTGCGCGAGGAGAGCGGCGGTTACTTTGTCGCCCCAACTGTCTTCGACGAGGTGCCTCGGGATGCCGCGGTGGCCAAGGAGGAGATCTTCGGGCCGGTGCTGGCGGTGATTCCATTCGATACCGAGGAAGAGGCCGTCGCCATCGCCAACGACACCTGCTATGGCCTGGCAGCCTCGCTGTGGAGTGACGATCTCAACACAGTGCATCGCATGGCTGCGGCGATTCGGGCCGGCACCGTCTCCGTCAACTGCTTCTCGGAGGGAGACATCACCACGCCCTTCGGCGGTTACAAGCAGTCCGGCTTCGGTGGCCGAGACAAGTCGGTCTACGCCCACGACCAGTACTGCGAGCTCAAGACGACCTGGATCCAGCTGTCTTGATGCTAGTCAGTTAACCATCAGATCGTAAACGTTATTCGCCATCCGACGTACTGCGGATGGCGATGGCTCGCGACAGCGCACGATGGCGTGCACCAATCATAACTTCAGGTTTTGTTTTGTACGGAGGAAAAGTCGTTTCCATTACCTTTGCCACAGCTATAGCTTGAAAGAATGCTTGGTCGTTATCGATTGACCAAGAAAAGATGAATCCCAACTATAAAATATCGCTGGAGATGTGTGATGAAAGTAAAATGCTCAATGAAAATTAGCACGAGCATGGCTGCAGTATCTGTTATCGCTGCTCTTGGTTTTTCCGCCTCCACTTGGGCAAGCGACGAGGAGTTAAAGCTTAATATGGTCACGGAGTCGGGTGACCGGGAATCTCCTCAAGGTATGGCGGTTAAAAGAATCTCCGATCTCGTGGCAGAGCAGACTGATGGTAGAATTACCATTAACGTCTTCTATCAGGGGGAGATTGGTGGACCGCAGGAACTATTCGATCAGCTAGTCATGGGGAATATCGATCTTTTCCTTGGCTGGCCGCAAACCTCCTACGATGAGCGACTTGGCGTTCTGCAGTTACCCTACCTGACCTTGGGCTGGGATGAAGCACTGGAAGCCTATGGCAAGGATGGCTGGGTATCGGAGGTCATCGGTCCCATCCTCTCGGACGTCGGCCTGGAATACCTGGGGCCGTTCCCGGAAGGTTTCGGGGGTATTGCCACCAAGGACACGTACGCGACCAACTATGAGGATGCACAGGGGATCAAGCTCCGCTCGCAGCCCATCTTCCCGCTGCCCCAAACCATCCAGGCCATGGGATTCCAGGCCGTCCCTATCGACTGGTCCGAGGTCTACACCTCCATTCAGACAGGGGTCGTCGATGGCGATTCCAGTAATGTGATTTATTGGGACTATACTTACTTCAACGACCTGCTCGATTATTTCGTCCACTCCAAGCATAACTTCTCCTTCTACACTTTCCTGATGAACCAGGACTCCTGGAACGAACTCGACGAGGAAGATCGCAGCATTATCGCGAATGCCGTGGAAGTCGTTGCCAATGAGCAGTTCGAGAATGCCAGGGCCGAGGACGAAAAGTGGATTCAAAAAGCGCAGGAAGATGGCATGGAATATATCGTGCCTTCCGATGAAGAGATGGCTGCCTGGGTCGAGCGTGTCCGCGAGAGCGTATGGGTCGAGGCGGAAGAGTCTCTGGGTGAAGAAGTCATGTCCGCCGTCCGCGAGCATGCATCAGAACCCCAGTAAATAATACCTGTCGGGTGACATGGAGTGGCTTCTGCTGATCAGGGCCACTCCATGCTAATACCTTTGGGGTAACAATATGAAAATTTTAGATTTGTTGGTTCGTGTCGATAATGCGTTCGCTTTTGTCATAAAGGTTGCCGTAACGGTGCTGGGCCTTTTCATCGCTTTTGCCATGGTAGGCGGCATCCTGTTTCGGACGCTGCTTGGCATTCAGGTATTTGGTCTTGAAGAGTTAGTCTTGATGGCTGCCATGTGGCTGTACATGCTTGGGGCGGCCTTGGCCTCTCGGGAAAGGACACATCTCAGTGCTGATTTCTTTCAGGCCTTTTCTGACAATAAGGTCTTGCATAATACAATGAGCCTTATCGCCACGACCCTATCGCTGTTGTTGGCGGTTTTCTTCGTTCGCTGGAGCTACAGTATTTTTTCCTGGGGCTTCGAGAAAGGGCAAGTAACACCTGTGTTCAGTATTCCACAATATTTTTCACAGGCGAGCCTTCTTGTTGCGAGTGTTCTGCTGCTGCTCTACGTACTTCGGGATTTCGTTCATGATGTCAGCAAGCTAGTCGGTAAAGCTGAAGCTGTGGCCCATTAAGGAAACTCGCATAAAGAGAATCCCTTGACAATAATCGGAGAAGCCCATGGGTGCCTTGTTAGCGATAGGTGCTGTCATAGTATTAATGGTCATAGGCGTACCGGTCGTGTTCTCGTTCGCTGCCATGACTCTCGTTCTCGCTCTAGCCTACGATGTTAATATATCATCACTGATGACTACGGGGTTTTGGTCCATCAACTCCATTATCTTGTTGGCCCTCCCTTTGTTCATCATGACAGGGTATTTGATGCAGTCCGGGGGAATTGCCGCCCGCCTCATACGCTTTGTCGAGGCGATTGTCGGTTCGTCCCGTAGTGGAATGGGAACCTCCATGGTGATGGCCTGCGGCGTTTTTGGTGCAATTTCGGGGACGGCCTCAGCCGCGGTGGCCTCGATTGGCACCATCATGATCGACCCAATGGAAAAGCACGGCTACAACCGCCCCTATTCCACCGCCCTGGTCGGTATATCTTCGCTGCTTGGGCTGCTGATTCCACCCAGCATCACCATGATTCTGTATGCCGTGGTAACCCGGCAGTCCGTCGCGGCAGTGTTCCTGGCTACCATTGGGCCGGGTATTCTTCTGATCATATTCCTTTGTGTGATCAATGCTATCAAGATGCGCAACAATCCTGCTTACAACCCAGAGCCGATCACGCTGAGTAAGCGATTTCGAAATATTGGCAGTACCGGCTGGAAAGCCCTTCCCGCGCTGATGCTACCGATCATCATTCTGGGCGGTATTTACGGTGGCATCTTCACGCCCACCGAGGCGGCTGCCATTGCCGTCGTCTACGCCATTCCCGTTGGCTTGTTCGTCTATCGTGACCTCGACCTGAAGGCCTTGGTGCAGAGTTTTATCCATGCTGCCACTACCACTGGCGTCATCATGATAATCTTGCTTTTTTCCTTCGTGGCCAGTCGTATCTTCACCTTCGAGCGCGTGCCTCAACAACTGACCGAGCTGCTACTCGAGTTGTTCCAGAACAAGCTATTGATTCTCCTCATGGTCAATATTTTCTTAATCCTGATGGGAATGATTATGGATGACGTGAGCGTCGTAGCTATACTCAGCCCTCTGCTGCTTCCGGTCATGGAGAGTATTGGTATCCATCCGGTACATTTTGCCGCCATCGTGGGCACTAGCGTAGTCATTGGCTGTAATAGTCCACCCATGGCGCCCATCCTGTTCATGAGCTGTCGAATTGGCCGGGTCGGAATGTCACAGGTCATTCGGCCCGCCTTCAGCTTCATGCTGCTGGCTGCATTGCCAGTGATGCTGATCACCACCTACTGGCCGGCATTGTCGCTCTTCCTGCCAAGGTTGTTTGGGTACGTGAATTAATCGGTTCCTGTGAGCAATGTCAGTATTGAGCCTCGCTCCTTGTATTGCACCCCGAGAGTTGGATTTCGTGTCCGACCTTCGGGTGCTTCCCAAGGTGAACTGTCCAGCATTGGGAGAAATTCACCTTCAGGGGCGGTAGCGGAAACCAATATCTCGAACACGAGAGGTATCTTTCCTTGAGTCAGCAAACATTTTCCACCCACGATGCAGAGGCATTGGCTGAACAGGCCTGTCTTGCTGTTGGCGCCAACTCTGCCACCGCATGTTCCCTGGCAAAGGCAACGGTTTCGGCGGCGCTTTTCGGACACCCCGGTGTTGGGTTTCCGCATCTTCTGGATTATCTTTCCAGTTTTCATGAGGGACGCATCAACAAAGAAGCAGAGCCAAAAATCACTTCGCCCCTGGCCGCTATCATCCACTCTGATGCGAATGGAGGTATTGCACAACTCGGCTTTGACTTGGCAATGCCGACGCTTGTCGAGAACACTAGGAAGCTGGGCGTTACGATTTTTACTCAGGGCAATAGCTATACTACCGGTGAACTGGGCTACTATGTTCGCCGTCTTGCCCTGGAAGGCGTGATCGCCTTTGCCGTGTCCAACAGCCCCGCCGTGGTGGTGGGCTCCCCCAGTGGCAAGATTATTTTCGGCACCAACCCGATGGCGTTTGCCGTGCCCCTGGCCGATGTCGATGCACCGCTTGTTATTGACCAGGCGTCCAGTGCGACGGCCTTCGTTAACCTGGTAAAAGCGGCGGAAGAGGGACGAAAGATTCCCGAAGGCTGGGCAATCGACGAGACAGGCAACGTGACCACCGATGCAGCAGCCGGCCTGCGCGGTGCACTTTTGGCATTTGGCGGTATGAAAGGCGCAAACGTGGCGCTGATGGTTGAGTGCCTCGCGGCCGGATTATCAGGTGCCTCATGGTCCCTCGACATGCCGGATTTCCAGAACGGGGATCGAGTGATCGACGCCGGGATGACGATCATTGCGATTCAACCCACCGTTATTGACGACCAATTTTCTTCCCGCCTGACCCGGCATCTTGACCGAATCGCCGAACGTGGTGGTACCTACGTGCCCAACCGTCGCCCGGTACGAAGCAATAGTTCGGAAGAGGGGCGCATTATCATCGACGCGGTAGTGCTTGAAAAAATCCGCCGCTTCTTGTAAGCGGCGGATGGTAAGGAAGGCTTCTTGCGTTCAGGCCCAGATGTCCTGCACGCAGAACCCTTCTGTGAAGGGATCGTCATTATCCAGTACGTATGTATTTATCCCATAAATCCAGCTCGTTCCCGAAATGGTAGGAATGACTGCTTTTCGTTCACCAATCGCCGTCTCTTCGACTAGCCTGCCCGTGAACACGTTGCCCAGGATTCCCTCGTGGCGAAAATCTTGATTCAACGGTAGCTCGCCCTTGGCATGAAGGACCGCCATTTTTGCGCATGTCCCTGTACCGCACGGGCAGCGGTCGATGGCTCCTGTCCAGGTGCTGGGCTTGTCCCAATCGAAATCACCAGATGCCACTGTCACGACATTCTTCCAGTCTGCATCCGGACCGCTTGGCGGTCCGGAAAGCTGTGATATCGTAATGCCAATCCCTGGGTAATCAGGATGTTCGACAGGCAATTGCTCGATGGCTGCTTGCCTGATCATGGCCGAGATGCGGGTTATCTCCGCACCATGCTCGGGTGCGAGTTCTATCCAAGGGAACTGGCGGACATCGGCGATGACATAGAACATTCCTCCCCATCCTACGTCCACCGTTACCTTGCCGAGATGGGGAACATCTATTTCTGTATCCAGATAGGCTGCAAACGCAGGTACATTCTTGAAGGTGACACTCTTTACTTTGCCATCCTTGCATTCTGCCTTGATGCGAATGAGCCCGGCCGGTGCCTCGAGAACGAGTTCCGTAACGGGCTCCTGCATCGGCAACATTCCCATTTCAAGCAACACCGTTACCACTGAAATGGTGTTACCGCCAGACATGACAGGATACTCGATCTGCTCCATGATGATGTAGCCAGCATCAGCTTCAGGATGGCATGGTGGCACAATGACGTTACAGCAGAGAGGTGGGTAACCGCGGGGCTCGCGTAGCATCAACTTGCGCAGCTGGTCGTCATTCTCTCTCAGCCATACCATTTTCTCATGTACCGTCTTGCCGGGAATGTTGGGGACACCGCCGGTGACAACGCGCATCGGCTCGCCTGCATGCGTGTCTATGGCGTGTATGGTTCTCTTGAAAGACATTTCTAACCTCTTTGAACCTGTCGGTAATGTTATGACGCTTGTTTATCAAGCAACCTAGCTGATGAGCTTTCTTTATACAGTTACCAGTCATTGCGCATCACAAATCTTTCACCAGCCGCAGGGCGTCGTAGATCGCTGCATGGGTATTGCGGGACGACACCGCATCGCCGATCCGGAATAGCTGGAAACCATCGCCCGAGTGGCGAATGACGGCCTGAGGCCGGCCGACGATCAAGTCTTCGTAGTTGACCTCGCCACCATTGCTCGAGTGGGGCTTAAGCTCGAAATAGACGTCCGCCATCGGCGTAATGCCGTAGTTGACCACCACCTGGTCAATACACCGCTCATGGTCCAGGTCCTGGTAATCACTGGTAATCTTGGCGAGCAGCTCACCGCCGTCCCGCTGCACGGACTTCAGCCGGTAAGTGGGGGTGAAGGTGACGTTGGGACGCTGCAGGGAGCGCATGTAGGGCACCAGATTCATGGCCATGATCTCCGCCGAGAAGGTGCGGTCCGGCGTCATGATCTCGAGCTCGGCCCCGCTGGCAGCAATGATCTCAGATGCCTGCATGGCGGCATGATCGCCGGCCTCGTCGAACAGGAGTACCCGGCTTCCCGGCGGCACGTGCCCGGAAAGAATGTCCCAGGTGTTGACCACCAGATCGTGCCCGACTGCGGGCTGGTCTTCCATGGGGAAGCCGCCGGTGGCCACGATCACTACGTCCGGCTTTTCGGCGAGCACGTCCTCGACCTCGGCCCAAACGTTGTAGCGGATTTCGACGCCGAGCGCCTCGCAGCGCTCCAGGCGCCAGTCGATGATGCCCATCATCTCGCGGCGCCGCTCGCTCTGCGCCGTGAGGCGCACCTGGCCGCCGGCATCGCTGGCGGCTTCCAGTACCACCACCTCATGGCCTCGCTCGCCGGCGACGCGGGCGGCTTCCAGCCCGGCGGGCCCGGCGCCGATGACCACCACCCGGCGCTTCTGCGCTGCCTTGGGGATGGTGTGAGGCATGGTGGTCTCGCGCCCGGTGGCGGCGTTGTGGATGCAGTAGGCGGCGCCGCCCTGGTAGATGCGGTCGAGGCAGTAGTTGGCGCCGACGCAAGGACGGATCTCTTCCTCGCGGCCCTCGACGATCTTGCGCACGATGTGCGGGTCGGCCATATGGGCACGAGTCATGCCGACCATGTCGACCTTGCCCGAGGCGATGGCATGGCGGGCGGTGGCGACGTCCTGGATCTTGGCGCCATGGAAGGTGGGGAAGTCGATCTCGCGACGGATCTCGCCGGCGAAGTCCAGGTGCGGGGCGCTGGGCATGCCTTGGATGGGGATCACGTCGGTGAGGCCCGGGTCGGTGTCGATATGCCCGCGGACCACGTTGAGGAAATCGACCAGGCCACTATCCTTCAGGCGCTGCGAGATCGCCATACCATCGCTGGCCGTCAGCCCGCCCGGCAACATCTCATCGCCGGTATAGCGCATGCCGACGATGAACTCCTCGCCGACCCGCTGACGAATGGCACGCAGCACGTCGAAGGTAAAGCGAAGCCGGTTGTCCAGATCGCCCCCGTAGGGCGCCTCGAGGGTGTTGGTCAACGGCGACCAGAACTGATCCATCAGATGGCCATAGGCCATCAGTTCGATGCCGTCGAGGCCAGCAGCGTGCATGCGCTCGGCGGCATCGGCGTAATCGCGGATCAGGCGCTCGATATCCCAGTCCTCGACCTGCTTGGGATAGGCGCGGTGGGACGCTTCGCGACGATGAGAGGGCGACACCGCTGGCAGCCAGTCGCCCTTGTCCCAGCGGGTGCGTCGGCCCAGGTGGGTCAGCTGGATCATCACCGCGGTGCCGTGCTCGTGGCAGGCGTCGGTGAGCTCCTTCATCCAGGGTACCACCTCGTCCTTGTAGGCCAGGATGTTGTTGAACACCGGCGGGCTGTCCTTTGCCACCGCCGCGGACCCTGCGGTCATGGTCAGGCCGATGCCGGCCTTGGCCCGTTCGACGTGGTAGGCCCGGTAAAGTGCCTTGGGCATACCGTCCTCCGGGTAGGCGGGCTCGTGTGAGGTCATCATGATCCGGTTCTTTAGGGTGAGGTGCTTGAGCTGGAAGGGCTGCAGCAGCGGATCGTTAGCCATGGTCGGGTCTCCGTCTTGTTGTGTGCTTGACAACGTTAGCCATGCGTGTACACACTCGTCAATTCAATGTACAACGGTGTACATGAAAAAGAAAGGCCGAATGCAGGCGGCTGTCATACAGCGCTGAAAGGTTTTCCCCGGAATGTCGGCTAGTGACCAGAGGAGGCGGAAAACATGTCGCAAGATGCTGTGATCGGGATCATCGGCGGGCAGGGGTGGATGGGGCGTGCGCTCGGCATGGCTCTGCTGGAGCGAAACGTCGTCTCTCCCGAACGACTCGTGATCTCCTCGCGCTCCGGCCGTGGTGAGGCCTACCGCGACTGGCCCGAGGTGCGTTGCGTCAAAGACAACCGTGAGCTGGTCGCCCTGGCGGACGTCATCGTGCTCTCCGTGCGCCCGGAAGATCTCGCCGGCCTCGATATCGACGCCCATGACAAGTTGGTGATCTCGCTTCTGGCAATGGCTTCCTTCCAGGAAGTCGCAAGCCAGGTAGGCAGCCGCAGGGTGGTGCGCGCCATGCCCAACGCAGCGGCGGAAATCCGCCGGGCTTACTTCCCGTGGTTTGGCGCACCGCAGGTTACCGGCGAGGAGAAGCGGCTTGTCCAGGCGCTGCTAGGAAGCTGTGGCACGGCGCGTGAGCTTCCCAACGAGAGCGATCTCGATTACCTGACGGCCCTGAGCGGCGCCGGACCGGCCTATCCCGCTCTGCTGGCACAGTCGATGCTGGAGCATGCCCGGAGCGCAGGGCTCTCCGACGAGATCGCTCAAGAGGCCGTCATGCAGACCTTGGTGGGCGGCAGCCTGCTGCTGGAGAAGTTGGGTGCCGAACCCGGGGACATGGTGGACCGGCTGATCGCCTATGACGGCACCACGGCCAAGGGGCTGAGAACGATGATCGATGAGGACATCGGCCAGGCGATTCATCGGGGCCTCGATGCGGCGCATCGGGCAGCAAGCTCCCCGAGGTAAGGCAAAGCAAGAATGAGCTGAACCCAAGACCAGGTCATGCCACGAAAGGCATGGGACTTGTTCTTGGTTAGAACAATCTCAATAAACAGGTTGAACCATGCTGGATACGAACAACAGTGTCGTCATCGGCACTTTCCTGGCCTATTTCCTTGTCATGTTCACGATCGGTATCGTGGCCTATCGTCGCTCCTCGAACTTCGCCGATTACGTGCTCGGAGGCCGAACGCTTGGGCCTTTCGCGACGGCGATTTCTACCGGAGCCTCGGAAATGTCGGGATGGCTGCTGATCGCCATGCCCGGTGCGGCCTTCCTGATGGGCATGTCCTCCTTCTGGGTGGCGGCTGGCCTGTTGGCCGGCACGCTGCTCAACTGGCTGATCGTCGCCCGGCGTCTGCGCATCTACAGTTTCATCGCCAACAACTCCCTGACCATTCCGGAATATCTCGCCGAGCGCTTCCACGATCGCAGCCTCATCCTGCGGCTGGTGGCAGCGGTCTTCATCATTACCTTCTATCTTTTCTATACCAGCTCGGGTCTGGTGGCCGGCGGCAAGCTGCTCAATACTGTCTTCGGCCTGGATTACTCGTTGGCGGTATTGCTCGGTGCCCTGGCGGTCATCTCCTATACCTTCTTCGGTGGGTACCTCGCCGTGTCGTGGACCGATGTATTGCAGGGCATCATGATGTTTCTGACCCTCATCATCGTTCCCGCCGTGGCCATTCACGAGCTGGGGGGAGCCAGCGAGGCCTTCACGGCCGCCGAGGGAGCCAAGGCCGGCATCATGAATGCCTTGCGGGATGCCTCGACCGGCGAGCTGCTGACCTGGACGGCGATCGTTAGCTCGCTCGCGTGGGGCCTGGGCTATTTCGGCCAGCCGCATGCCCTGGCGCGCTTCGCCGGCATCGATGATGCCCGGAGCATTCCCACGGCCCGCATCATCGCGGTGACCTGGACCGCCGTCGGGCTGGTCGGTGCGCTGCTTATCGGCATCCTGGGCAACGCCTTTATCCCCGAAGGACTTGACGACCCCGAGCGCATCTTCATGTTCATGATCGATATCATGTTCAACCCGCTGGTGGCCGGTGTCCTGCTGACGGCGGTGCTGGCGGCCGTCATGTCGACGGCAGACTCGCAGCTACTGATCTGCTCCTCGACCATCGCCGATGACATCTACAAGGCCATATTCCGCAAGCAGGCGTCGCAGGCCGAACTCGTCATGGTTGGCCGTATCGCGGTGTTGGGAGTCTCCAGCGTGGCCGTCGTGCTGGCCCTGAACCCGGACTCTAGCGTGCTGGGGCTGGTGTCCTATGCCTGGGCCGGGTTCGGCGCTGCCTTCGGGCCGGCGCTCATCGCCTCGCTGTTCTGGTCGCGTATGAACCAGTGGGGCGCCCTGGCGGGCGTCGTCGTGGGCGGGTTGACCGTCATCGTATGGGCCCAGCTCAGCGGCGGGCTGTTCGATGTCTACGAGATCGTGCCGGCGTTCATCCTGTCGGCGCTGGCCAGCGTGCTGGTGACCTTGCTGACACGTGCGCCTGGCGAAGCGGTGCAGCGCCAGTTCCAGAGCATGCTGGAAGACATCAACCAAGAATCCGGGAGAGTATGGAATGAAGATCCTCGTCGCGGTTAAACGCGTCATCGACTACAACGTCAAGATCCGCGTCAAGGCGGATCACTCCGACGTCGACCTCACCAACGTCAAGAT